>NZ_JBVHFW010000023.1:0-184286 GCF_055562135.1 Actinoplanes sp. NPDC021490 | reverse complement strand
TTTTTGCGCTGGGGGGGGGCTGATACCCCTTCCGGGTCCCGGGCTGACCTGACCGTCGTCGGTGCTCCCCGCCCCCAGCGGCCCGCGAGCACGCACGACGCACGGGTAGTGAAGGCATCATCCAACGGTCGCGGCCGCCGAAGCCGTGCGGTCAGCGGCGGTCCCGATCCTCCGTCAACTCGATCCGCTCCTTGCGGACCTCCCCGCTGACCGTCTCCTCATCGGTGACGGTCTCCTTGCCCAGCCGCACCCGTTCGACCGGCACGGTCTCGGTCCGGACGACCGGCCGTTCGGCGTGCAGCGTCACCTCGGGTCCGCCTCCGGAGCCGGAGGGGCTGCCCGCCGGCCGGTCAGGGTCGTCGCCGCCGGCCGGCACCTGCTCCAGCCGCACCTCCTCGCGGGCGACCGGAACGGTCACCTGCTTCTCCTCGGTGACGACGTACTTGCGGAGGCGGGCGCGGCCGGTCTGCTCGGTGCGGGTGCCGGCCACGAGCCGCTCCTCCGAGCGAGTCATCGCGTCGCCGGTTCCGCTGAGGTCCCTGTCCTCGTCGTCCCGATCACTGTCGCGGCCACGGCGCTCGAAGGCGCCGGTCCTCGTTTCGTCGCGCCCGTCGCTTGGACCGCTGTCGCGGTCACCGCGCTCGGAGGCGTCCGTCCTTCCGCCGCGCCCGGCCGTGGAGCCGAGCCCGTAGTACTCGTACAGGACCTCCTCCTCGGCCGGAGTCAGCTCGCCGTCTTCGTCGATGCGCGGCGCGTTCTTCACCTTGTCCTTGCCGAACGGCACCTCGAGGCGGTCGCCGGTCAGGGTCGCGTTGCGCAGCGGGACGAACGATTCCTTGCGGCCGAACAGTCCGGTGCGTACCGCCACCCACGCGGGCCGGCCGGTGTCGTTGTCCAGGTAGACCTGACCGGCCGAGCCGATCTTCTCGCCGTCGGGTCCGAAAACGTCGGTGCCGGCGATACCGCGGATCGCGTCCTTGGTGATCATGGGGCCTTCTTTCCGGGGGACTTGCGGTCTAGCGGGCGCGGTATGTCAGTACCCGAAGCCGGCCCGGTCCACCTTGCGGTGATACCGCATCCCGGCCATCCCGCCGAGCACGGCGCCGGCAAGCGCGGCGATCAGCGCGATGACCACCGCGACGACGCTGCCCGTGGTGACGTCGTCGCCGCCGATCGGCAGGCGGGGGAAGCCGCCGACGCGGTCGAGCAGGTCGTACTTGTCGCCGAGGACCGCGCCGGCCACGGCCACGGCGGCCGCGATGACGACGGCCCACACCCAGACGGCGATGCCTTGCTTGACGCCGCCGAACCGGGCCATCCGGCCGGCGACGTAGCCGCCGCAGAAGTAGGCGACCAGGATGACGGCCAGCAGGGCGAGCCCGCCGGCCACGCCGATCGTGGTCGTGTCGGTGGCGTCGGCGCCGGTGGCCACCCCGACCGTGGCCCCCGCCGCCAGCAGAACGGCGGTGAGGATGACCGCGGTGCCGGTGGCGGTCAGCCAGCCGAAGAACGCCGAACCCCATCTGATGCCGCCGAAGCGCTCCTTTTCGCGGGCCACGACGGTGTGCCGCTCGTTGGAGGCGGCGGTCGCACCGTGCCGTTGCGACGGGGGCTCGGCCGGCCGGGCCCCGGGCGCGTTGTCGCGGGCTGGTGAGCTCATGACTACTCCGATCGTGACGAGCCGGTCAGCCGGCTCAGGAAGCCCTTCTTGACCTCACTGGCCCGCTGCTGCTCCCCCGCGAGCGAGCTGACCACGATCAGCGCGCCGGTCAGCACCGGGACGACCCACTGCAGCGTGGCGAGCTGCCGCTGCGCCTTGGCGACGTCCTCCGGGGTGCTGGCGGCGGGTTCGGTGGCGGCCAGGGCCGGAACCGAGTTCTGCTGGGCCACCTTGCGCCCGAGCAACCGGCTGTACCCGGTCACCGCGAGCGCCGCCGCCGTCAGGCCGGCCTTGGCCAGCGCCGTCGACCCGGCGCCACGCTGCGCGACCAGCCGGGACTGGTTGCCGACGAGCTGCCCGACGCTGCCGGCCAGGTGCGCGCCGATCGCGGCCGCGTTGATCGGGGCCCACCTGTTCCATCCGGTGTTGGCCACACGGCCGGTGCCGTTCGCCGTATCCGCCTCGGCCGACGCGGGGTTGAGGGAGACGGCGTTGGCCAGGGTGCCACCGAACCAGGCGGCGAGGCCGACATCGTGCAGGGAACGGGACAGGGTGTCTTGCGCCACGGGGGTCCTCCATCGTTGAGTTGCTGACCAGGCCCGGCTACCCCGCCACCGCGGACCTACACGACGAGGCCCCCTTCTGCGGGAAAAACCGGCGGCCGGGTTGCGCCGTCATGCGCGCACCCTGATCCGGTGCGGGGTGAGACCGAAGCTCGTGACCACGGTTGCCGCGACGACGGCGGCGACCGGCAGCAGCAGGGCCAGGCGCAGGGAATCCAGGCTGAGGCCGCGGCTGAGCGTGACCGCGGTGACGGCCGAGATGCCGAGCGCCGTACCGAACTGGATCGAGGTGTAGAGCAGGCCACCCGCGAGGCCGTGCTCGCGCTCGTCGACGCCCTCGGTCGCGGCCATCGTGAGCGGCCCGTAGGCCAGCGCGAAGGCCAGGCCGAGCAGCAGCAGGCCGGGCAGCATCGCCGCGTACGTCCAGTCGCCGGTGACCGGCAGGAACAGCGCGTACGCGGCGACGCCGCAGAGCAGGCCGCCGAACAGGACCCGTACGGGATCGAAGCGGTTGACCAGCCACGTCGTCAAGGTCGGGGCCAGCACCGTGTCGACGCCCACCACCAGCATGGCCAGGCCGGTCTGCATGGGGCTCCAGCCGCGCAGCTCCTGCAGATAGAGCGTGACGACGAACTGGAAGCCGGCGAACGCGAACAGGAACAGCAGGGCGGTGACGTTGACCCGCACCAGCCGGGCCGAGCGCAGAATCCCCAGCCGTACGAGCGGATGCGCGGCCCGGCGTTCGATCGCGACGAAAACAGCGAGCAACACCAGCCCGGTCAGTGCCGGCCACACGGCGAGGGCCACCACGGCGTACGCGAGAAGGAGCATGGACGCGGTGACCATGACCGCCCCGCCCACATCGAAGGACCGGGCCGGGGGCCGCGCCGCCGAATCGTCGCGGACCAGGAACATCGCGGTGGTCAGGATGATCGCGGCCAGCAGCACGGGCGCGAAGAAGACCCAGCGCCACCCGATCGTGACCAGCGCCCCACCGGCGACCAGGCCGAGCGAGAACCCGCCGGCCGCGGTGCCCGCATAGACGCCGAGGGCGCGGTTGCGCTGCGGGCCCTCCGGGAAGTTGGTGGTGATCAGGGCCAGCCCGGCCGGTGTCATGAAGGCCGCGGCCACGCCGGTCACGAACCGGGCCACCAGCAGTTGCCAGCCCTCGGTGGCCAGCCCGCCGAGCCCGGAGAAGACCAGGAAGACGGCCAGCCAGAGCAGGAACATCCGCCGCCGGCCGAGCAGATCGGCCGCGCGCCCGCCGAGGAGCATGAAGCCTCCGTAGCCGAGCACATAGGCGCTGACCACGCCGCTGAGCGTGCTGGTGGACAGGCCGAGGTCGGCCCGGATCGCCGGCAGGGCCACGTTGAGCATGGCCACGTCGATGCCTTCCAGGAAGATCGCTCCGCAGAGGACGAACAACACGCTCCAGGCGCGCAGGTCCATGACAGTTACTCCCCGGGTGGTCGGTTACTTCTTGTCACCGACCACACCACCAGGCACCATCGAGTCGTGGAAGACCGAACTTCGCAGTCCCTCGGTAACTGCTGTGATACCGACGATCCGTACGACGCGCGCCAGTGGGACACCCGCGAGGACTGCGAGGTGCGGCAGATCCTCGACCGCATCGCCGACAAGTGGTCGCTGCTGGTGATCGCCCTGCTGGAACGGCGGACGATGCGCTTCACCGAGCTGCGCCGCGAGGTCGACGGCATCAGCCAGCGCATGCTCGCCCGTACGCTGCGGCATCTGGAACGCGACGGCCTGGTGAGCCGGACCGTCCATGCGACGGTTCCGCCGCGGGTCGACTACGCGCTGACCGAGATGGGCGCCACCCTGCACCTGACCATCCAGACGCTGGTGACCTGGACCGAGGACCACCAGTCGAGAATCGGCGCGGCGCGGAACGCGTACGACCGGCGGGTGGCGGCCGAGCAGGAGCAGGCGGAGCACGAGGCGGCCGAGCGGACCGCCGTGGCGCGGCGGGTCAACGCGGGCCTCCGGCCCTGAACGCGCATTTCCCGTCCCGGCAGTCGGAACGCTGACACCATTCTGACTTTCTGCAACCACGCGATGACTGTCAGCATTGTCGATATGCGTACGCCTCGCCGCCGTCCCGGGTCACGGGGACATCCTGGAGCCGATCCGACATCCTCGCCACGGTCAGCGTGGTGCTGAGCGTCGCCGCGCTCGCCATCACGGCCGGGCTGGGCCTGCGCAGCAACGGCATCGCCAACCGGGCCGCCGACATAGCGGAGGCCGCGCAGACGCTGCGCCCGGACCTGACCGTCACCAAGGTGCGCACCGGCCTGGCCACCGGTCTCAAGGGTGTGGAGAACGGGGATCAGCTCGTCGTTCCGCCCAATGTCGTCATCGGCGCCGACGCCGACTCGGAAACCGGTCCCGAGCAGGTGTCCGGCCTGCGGGGTGCGCAGATCGAGGCCCTGCTCGCCAACGCCGGGCAACGCGCCTCGGTGATCGACGTTGCCGAGGCCGAGGTCACCTTCGCGCAGTCCCTCACCGACTGTGCCGCCGGCGGGGGTGGCGCCATCGTCGCGACCGACTACGACATCGCCCTGCCGATCCTGCCGCACGAGATGCCGATCAAGGCTTCGACGGAATCGATGGCCTACGAGGTCGGCGGCGGCAGTTCGGGCCGGGTGACTTTGACCGTCGGCCGGGCGTGGACGGGGGCGAGGAGGCGCCGCTCGTGTTCCGGGCCCGGGTCACGCTCCTGCACGACGGCGGCGAGCGGCTCACCCTCGGCACGTTCGCGCTCGTTGATCCCGGGATCAACGGTTACGTGCGGCTCACCGCAAACGGCTGGGAGATCGGCACCCCGGGCGGCGGGAAGCCCGAGGATTGCCTCCGCACCGGCGCGACCATGGTCCGGCAGATCATCAGCGAGCCGGGCATCGTGGCGACCGGCGAGCTGAAGAGCCTCGAGGCGGCGCTGAGCAGCTACTGAGGGTCCAGCCGGGCGATGCCGCCGAACTCGTCGACCTCGGCGCTGTCGCTGTCGAGGTGGCCGGGACGCCACTGGGCGCAGGACACGACGCCCGGCGGGAGGAGCGTCCAGCCGGTGAAGAAGCGCTCGATCTCGGACGGCGAGCGCAAGGTGATGGCCGGCTTGCCGAACTTGTTCCAGTGGCCCACGGCCTCGTCGCTGGCCGCACCGAAGACGGCGTTGGTGGCGTGGTTGATCACCAGGTGGCTGCCGGGGGCCAGGGCGGCCTTGAGGCGGTCGACGATCTCGTACGCCGCGGCGGTGTCGGCCACATGGTGCAGCACACCCATCAGGATCAGGCCGACCGGGCGGCTCAGGTCGAGGGTGCGGGCGGCCTCGCGCAGGATCGTCGCCGGATCTTCCAGCGCGGCCTCGACGTAATCGGTGGCGCCCTCGGGCGCGCTGGTCAGCAGCGCGCGGGCGTGCACGAGAACCAGCGGGTCGTTGTCGACGTAGGTGATGCGCGACGACGGCGCCACCCGCTGGGCCACCTCGTGGGTGTTGTCGGCGGTCGGCAGCCCGGTGCCGATGTCGAGGAACTGCCGGATGCCCAGCTCACCGGCGAGATGCGTGACGGAGCGGCCGAGGAACGCCCGATCGGCGCGGGCCTGCTCGACGATGCTGGGCAGCATCGCCCGGACCCGCTCACCCACCTCACGATCGACCGCGAAGTTGTCCTTGCCGCCCAGCCAGTAGTTCCAGACCCGGGCCGAGTGCGGCACCTTGGTGTCGAGCTTGGCCAGCAACTCGTCCGTCATGCGCCCACCCTAGTCCTCTGAGGACCGTCACCGGGGCCCGCCGCGGCCCGTGATCAGAAGCCTCGCGATCCCTGACGGCATCCTCAGCGGCCCCGGCGTGTGGCTGCGCAGCTGCTCCCCCTCGATGTAGATCCCATCTACGTAGATGGGATCTACATCGCCGGCGATCGGGGCGAGCCGGTCAACTCCGGAACCGCTCGCGCGATCAATCCGGGTGTTCGGTCCTGAGCTGCAGGAGCGCCGACGCGACGAGGGCGACGGAACGGTCGTCGTCGGCGGCCAGGCGTTGCAGCAGGGGCTCGCCTCCGGGTATCTCGACGAGCGCCTGAGCCAGCCGGATGCGCACCGCGGTGTCCGCGTTCAGCTTGCCGGCCAGCGCCTCGACGATCCGGTCGGTGGCGCCGTACTCGCGGGCCAGGACGCCCAGCACCTCGGCCGCATAGACGTCCTTCACGCCCTCGGCCACCATGGTCACCAGCACCGGCACGGCGGCGGTCACGCCGCGGGCTCCCAGGGCCAGAGCGGCGTTTCCCCGTACGGTGGGATCGTCGTCACCGAGGGCGTCGGCGAGCACGGCGGTCGCCTCGTCGCCGGTCATGCCCGCGATCGCCGCCACCGCGCGCCGGCGCACCTCGACGTCGGCCGACGTGATGCCGGCGGCCACGCTCGCCAGCCCATCGTCGCCGGCTCGCGCGAGCGCCCAGCGCAGGGCGCCCGCGACGTTCGGGTCGGCCTCGGCCAGCACCGCCCCGGCCAGCAGCTCGACGGGCACCGGGACGTCCTCGGCCGGGGCGAGCACGGCCTGCTGGCGGCGGCCGGCGTCGGGCGAGCCGAGCCCGTGCATGAGCTCGACGATGCGCAGCACGTCGGGCCAGCCCCCGGGGCGGGTCGCGTCGACCGCCCGCAGCCGCTGCAGCAGTTCCTGTTCGCGTTCGAGCCGCTCCTCGGTCCAGCGGATCAGATCGCCGACCAGGGCGGCCGGGGTGAACGCGGGATCCTCCAGCGCCTGGGCGATCTGCCGCAGTGACAGGCCGAGCGACCGCAGGCTCTCCACGTGGAAGATCCGGCGGATGTCGGCGTCGGAATACTCGCGGTAGTTGCCGACCGTGCGGCCGGTCGGGCGGACCAGCCCGAGCCGGTCGTAGTGCCGGAGCATCCGCGTGCTCACCCCGGAGCGGCGGGCGACGTCACCGATCAGCACGGTCGAGGCTCCCGGCCCTCTCCGGTCCGAGGGCGACGATGCGCTTGGCCTCCTCGATCGCGGAGTCGAAGCCGGCCTCGGGGTCGCGCAGCAGCGTCTCGGTGGCGTGGGCGTGCGCCCGCGCCTCGGGGTCGTCCTGGGCCAGCGCCGCCCGCAGGGCCGGCTCGGCCACCTCGCCCAGCGCGACCAGGGCCCGGCTGAGGCTCAGCCTCGTGTTCCGGTCGCCCCGGCCCAGTTGTGCCGCCAGCTCCACCGCCAGCCCCTCCTGTTCGCCCTCGGGCACGAGCGCCACCGCGGTCCGCCAGGCGGTCCGGGCGACCTCGTCGTCGGCGTCGCGCAGCAGCGACCGGGTGACCGCGGGCCAGGCGCCCCGGTCGCCGACCTTGGACAGCGTATGCAACGCCTGGCTGCGGGCCTGCGGGATCCCGGAACGGAGCTCGGTCACCAGCCGGGGCACGGTGAGCTCGGCCGGGAACCGGGTGAGCGCCCAGGTGAGCATGTCGCGGACGAAGAAGTCGGGCTCCACGGCGCACCGGGCCACCAGGGTGTCGAGCAGCGCGGGGTCGGCCCGGGTGCCGGCCGCGAGAGCCGCCTGCAACCGTACCGACGAATCCCGGGCGCTCAGCGCGTTGATCAAGGTCATGGGGACCACCTCCGGCACCCCAGTGAAGACCTTGTCACGATGTCAAGGTCAAGCCCCCGGTCAATCGTGGGGGTGGGCGCCGATCTCGGTCTCGCTGACCCGGGCCGGCTCGAGCACGCGGTGCAGGAATTCCCGGGTGCGCTCCTCGCGGGGCCGGCCGAACAACTCGGCCGGTGGGCCCTGCTCGACGATCACGCCCGCGTCCATGAAGACGACCCGGGAGGCGACCTCGCGCGCGAACGCCATCTCGTGCGTGACCACCAGCATGGTCATGCCCTCGGCGGCCAGGCGCCGCATGACCGCGAGCACCTCGCCGACCAGTTCCGGGTCGAGCGCGCTGGTCGGCTCGTCGAACAGCATCAGCTGCGGGTCCATGGCCAGGGCGCGGGCGATGGCGACGCGTTGCTGCTGGCCGCCGGACAGCTGGGCCGGATAGGCGTCGGCCTTGTCGGCCAGCCCGACCCGGTCGAGGTTTTCCGACGCGACCCGGTGAGCTTCGGCGCGGCTGCGCTTGAGCACCCGGCGCTGGGCGATCGTGACGTTCTCGCGGACGGTGAGATGCCCGAACAGGTTGAACTGCTGGAAGACCATGCCGATGCCGCGCCGGACGGCGTCGATGTCGGTGTCCGGGTCGGTGACCTCGACGCCGGCCACCCGGATCGTGCCGGAGGTCGGCTCCTCGAGGAGGTTGACGCAGCGCAGCAGGGTCGACTTGCCGGAGCCGGACGGGCCGATGACGCAGACGACCTGGCCCGGATCGACGGACAGGTCGATGCCGCGCAGCACCTCCAGCCGGCCGAACGACTTGTGCAGACCCTCGATCTGGATCGTGGACATGCCGGTCACCTCTCCCTCGCCGCCCGGCGTTCCAGCCCCCGTACGACCTGGGACAGCGGAAGCGTGATCACCAGGTAGAGCAGTCCGGCCACCACCAGGGGCGTCGGGTTGACCCGCGTGTTGAGCGTGTCGCCGGCGAACTTCGTCAGCTCGATGGTCGTCGAGGTCACGCCGAGGACGTACACGAGGGAAGTGTCTTTGGTCAGCAGGATGATCTCGTTGGTCAGGGGCGGGATCACGATGCGGAACGCCTGCGGCAGCACGATCGAGACCATCGCCCGCGGGTGCGACATCCCGAGCGTACGGGCGGCCTCGAGCTGGCCCTTGGGGACGGCCTGGATGCCGGCGCGGATCGTCTCGGCCATGTACGCGGCCGCGGTCAGGCCCAGGCCGACGGTGACCGAGCCGTAGACGCCGCCGGGGATCTCGCGGTCGGGGAAGGCCAGCGGGACGCCATAGCCGACCATGAACAGCACGAGCAGGGCGGGCAGCCCGCGGAACAGTTCGATGTAGGCGGTGGCGAACCAGCGGTAGGGCAGGATCGTCGACAGCCGCATCAGCGCGAGGACGAGCCCCAGCGTCAGACCGAAGGCGAAGGCCAGCAGCGTGTACACGATGGTGTTGCGCAGCGCGATCGTGATCGCCTCGGGGAACATGCTGCCGGCGACGTCGGAGCGGAAGAACGCGTCGGACAGCCGCCCCCAGTCGGCGGCGGCCACCGCACCCACGATGATCAGGGCGAAGACGACGTAGCCGGCGACGCGGACGATCCGCCGCCGGCGACGAGGGGTCAGTTTCATGGTTTACGCGGCCGGCTTCTCGCCGATCCATTCCGCGTAGATCTTGTCGTACGTGCCGTCGGCGCGCGCGGCCGAGATGGCGTCGTTCACGGCCTTGAGCAGCTCGGCGTTGCCCTTCTTGACGGCGAAACCGTACTGCTCGCCGGTGTCGAACCCGGCCGCGACGACGACCTTGCCCGGGTTGGCCTTGATGTACTCGTTCCACACCGGCAGGTCGTTGACCGCGGCCACCACCTGGTTGGTGGCCAGGGCCTGCTGCAGCGCGGCGAGATCCTTGTAGGAGACGACCTCGATGTCGAGGCTCTTCTCCTTGACCTGGGTCTTGATGTAGTCCTCGCCGGTGGTGCCGCCCTGCACGCCGAGACGCTTGCCGGCCAGCTCCTCGAGGGTCTTGATCTCTTTGCCGGTCGGGGTGGCCAGCGCCTGGGTGGCGTCGAAGTAGGGGTCGGAGAAGTCCAGCACCTTCTTGCGCTCGTCGGTGATCGTCATGCCGGCCGCGGCCACGTCACACTTGCCGGAGTTGAGGTCGGCGCCCGACTTGATGCCCTCGAACGGGGTGTCGACGATCGCCTGGCTGACGCCGAGCTTGGTGGCGACCAGGTCGATGAGCGCGACGTCGAAGCCGACGACCTTGCCGCTCGGGTCCTTGGACTGGAAGGGGGCATACGGAAGGTGGGTGCAGGTGGTCAGGGTGCCGGACTTGACCAGCGCCACGCCGCCCTCGGTGGTGCCGCCGGTGTCGTCCTTGGCGCAGCCGGCGATCGCACCGATCGTCACCAGGGCGACGGCCGCCAGACGGGCCTGTCGTGCCATGTTCATGTGTCTCTCCCTGATGTCCGCGTGGATCACGACATGCTAATCCATCCCGTTCTATCGCTATAGCCACCCGTACCTATAGGTGATCAAGGCGACGGCTCGGGGCACCCCTGCCGGGTTAAGGGTTGCCGGGCCGATCACCGGGCTCACACGATTCATCCATGACGGATCGTTGGCGCTCGCGCCTGATGACGTACGGCGCCGTGGGCGCGACGCTGGCGCTGACGGCGGCCGGGGTCGGCGTGGCCCGGGCCGCGACCACCCTGCCGCCGGTGCAGTTCGTGGCGGCCAGCCCGCAGGTTCTGGCCGAGCGGCTGCACTATCAGGGCCGGACCTACTTCAACTTCGACCTCGGCCTGCACGTGATCGCCGGCTCGAACCCCCTCGAGATCCGGGCACGCCGGTCCGGTTACGACCAGCCGATCGTGGCCGAGCGGATCGTGGGCAGGAAGCGGGTCACGTTGCCGGCCGGCCTGGTCACCGACTTCACCGGCCTCAAGGACTTCGTCTCGATCAGCATCGCCGACCGGGCCGGGGCGGTGGTCACCCAGTACACGACCTCGTTCTGCGGCAACACCTGGTCGGCGCGAACCCGGCCGGACGCCCCGGCCACCACCCCCTACCCGACCAGTTGCGGCGGCTACAACCCGTTCACGCTGGGCGCGGTCTGGGGTGTGCAGGCGGGCTGGGACGCGATCGTCACCGACAAGCCGACGCCCGCCGACGGGTCCACGTTCGACCTGCCCAACGGCGAGTACGTCGCCACCGCCACGGTGAACCCGGCGTATCGAGAGCTGCTCGGCATCCCGCCGGAGCAGGCCGCCGCCACGGTCGAGGTGACCGTGGTCGACACCGAGGTGGATCCGGCCGGACTGGCCCGGGCCGAAGCGAAGGCCGCCGCCGCGGACAAGCCCGACGAGCACTCGGTCCACACCGCCGAGGGCGACGCCAAGCGGCAGGTCTCGGCCTTTGTGCCGGAACTGCGGGCGCCGGCCAAGCGGCCCGTGCCGTTGAAGGCCGCCCCGTCCGGCGGCCCGCGCCCCGACCTGCGTTCGCTTCCGGCCTGGGACATCGCGCTGTCCGAGGAGGACGGCAAGTCGTACGTCAACTTCGGTGCGACCGTCTGGAACGCCGGGACGTCCCCGCTGCTGGTCGACGGCTTCCGGCGTACGGGAACCGATCTGATGGACGCCTTTCAGTACTTCTTCGACGCCCAGGGCGATCAGGTGGGCAGCCGGCCGGCGGGGACGATGGAGTGGGATCCACGTACGGGGCACCGGCACTGGCACTTCACCGACTTCGCGCAGTACAACTTGCTCGACTCCACCCAGAAGCTGGCCGTGCGCAGTGGCAAGGAGGCGTTCTGCCTGGCCAACACCGATGCGATCGATTACACGGTCCCGAATGCCAAGTGGCGGCCGGAGAACACCGATCTGTCCACCTCGTGCGGCGCCAACACCGTGGTCGCCGTACGCGAAGTGCTCGACATCGGTAACGGCGACACCTACAGCCAGTTCCGGCCGGGCCAGTCGTTCGAGGTCACCGACCTGCCCAACGGGACGTACTACATTCAGGTGCTGGCCAATCCCGACAAGAGGCTGGCCGAATTGAACACCACCAACAACTCCGCGCTGCGGCAGATCATCCTCGGGGGAACCCCGGGCGCCCGCACCCTGACCGTCCCGCCGGTTTACGGCATCACGGGCTGAGCGCATCTGACTTTCGGCTGATTTTCCGGTCGTTCCCGCTTCGGCCGAAGGTGGGGATTTCTCACGGGTTCGTGCCATCGCTCAGAAAACTCACAGGATCCATACATCTCGCTCCTTAGATGTGTCGGCAGTGGCCGCTCCCCCGGCGGCCGCCCGACCGGAAGGACCCCATGACGGATCCGCTGAAGAAGCGACGCCGCCGCTCCCGCCTGATGACGTACGGCGCCGTCGCCTCGGCCCTGGCGCTCACCGCGGCCGGGGTGGGCGTGGCCCAAGCCGCGGCCACCCCGCCTGCGCTGTCGTTCGTCGCCGCCACCGGGCAGGTGACCGCCGAACGCTACGACTACGAGGGCGACATCTACTTCTCGTTCGACCTCGGACTGCACGTGATCGCCGGCAAGGACCCGCTGGAGATCACGGCCCGCCGCACCGGCTACGACAAGCCGATCGTGGCCGAGCGGACCGTGGTGCAGAACGGCAAGAAGAAGAAGGTGGCCCTGCCGGCCGGCCTGGTCACGGACTTCACCGGCCTCAAGGACTTCACCACGATCAGCATCGCCGACCAGGCGGGCAAGGTCGTCACCGAGTACAAGACGCCGTTCTGCGGCAACACGTGGTCGTCGGCGCGGACCCGGCCCGACGCTCCCGCGACGAATCCGTACCCGACCAGCTGCGGCGGCGACAACCCGTTCACGCTGGGCGCGGTCTGGGGCGTCCAGGCGGGCTGGGACGCGTCGGTCCTCGACCAGCCGGACCTCGGCCGGGAGAAGCAGTTCGACCTGCCGGTGGGTGAGTACACCGCCACCGCGACCGTGAACCCCACCTACCGCGAGCTGCTCGGCATTCCCAAGGACCAGGGCACCGTCAAGGTCGGCGTCACCGTGGTGAACGCCGAGGTCGAGGACAGGGCCGGTCTGGCCCGGGTCCAGGCGGCCGACGCGCGCGCCGAGGGCCCGGTCGAGAAGACCGACGAGCACTCGGTCCACACCGCCGAGGGCGACGCCAAGCGCCAGGTCTCCTCGTACGTGCCCGAGCTGCGTGCCCCGGCCAAGCGGCCCACACCGCTCAAGGCGGCCCCGTCCGGCGGCCCCCGCCCCGACCTGCGTTCGCTGCCGGCCTGGGAGATCGCGCTGTCCGAGGAGGACGGCAAGTCGTACGTCAACTTCGGCGCCACCGTCTGGAACGCGGGCACCTCGCCGCTGCTGGTCGACGGCTTCCGGCGTACGGGAACCGAACTGATGGACGCCTACCAGTACTACTTCGACGCCAAGGGCAACCAGGTCGGCAGCCGCCCGGCCGGCACCATGGAATGGGACGCCCGCGAAGGCCACAAGCACTGGCACTTCACCGACTTCGCTCAGTACAACCTGCTCGACTCCAGCCAGAAGCTGGCCGTGCGCAGCGGCAAGGAAGCGTTCTGCCTGGCCAACACCGACGCCGTCGACTTCACCATCCCGAACGCCAAGTGGCGGCCGGAGAACACCGACCTGTCCACCTCGTGCGGCGCCAACACCGTGGTCGCCGTACGCGAAGTGCTCGACATCGGTAACGGCGACACCTACAGCCAGTACCGCCCGGGCCAGTCGTTCGAGATCACCGACCTGCCCAATGGCACCTACTACATCCAGGTGCTGGCCAACCCCGAGAAGAAGCTGGCCGAGCTCGACACCACCAACAACTCGGCTCTGCGCCAGATCATCCTCGGCGGCACGCCCGACGCCCGCACCCTGACCGTCCCGCCGGTCCACGGCATCAAGGGCTGACGAACTCCGAAGGGGCGCCCCGGTTCGCGGCCGGGGCGCTCATTCGGCCGTCAACGCCTCCGCCACCGTGGCGTACAGCGGGAACAACCGTTCCAGGTTGGTCACCTGCAGCACCGTCAGCACCGTCGCGCCGGCACCGGCCAGACGCACCGATCCGTCCCGGGCCAGCACGCTCTTGCGCAGGTCGAGCAGCGTGCTCAACCCGGCGGAGTCACAGAAAGTCACCGCGGCCAGATCGAGCACGAGCCGGTCGTGCCCCTGCTCGATCGCCTTGCCGCCGGCCTCCGCCAGCACGAAGACGCTGTCGCGGTCGATCTCTCCGGCGACGGTGAGCACGACGATCGACCCGGAAACCTCCCGGGCGGTAACCGTGAGTCCGGCATCAGTCATGACGGGTTCCCTTCCTCGGCACCCGGCACAGTAGCCATTGCCGCGGCGGCCGACCACTCGACCAGCATCAGAGTCGCGTCGTCGGCCGGGGGCCCGGCCTGGTGCGCCATCACGGCGTGGGCCAGCAGGCGCAGCGTCTCGGGCGCCGGCCGCCCGGCTCCGGCGTGCTCCTCGGTCAGCTCGGCCAGGCGTGCCGTCCCGAACCGGTCGCCGTCGCCGGTGCGGGCCTCGGTGACCCCGTCGGTGTACAGCAGCAGCCGATCGCCCGGCTCCAGGGCGACTTCTCCCAGCTCACCGGCCGCCTCGTCCAGGCCCAGCGGCAGCCGGCGGCCCGCGCTCAGCTCGCCGGCCACCCGGCCGGCCCGGAGCACCAGCGGCGCCGGGTGCCCGGCATTGAGGTAGCGCAGCCGGCCCGTGCCGAGATCGAGCTCGGCCAGGACGGCCGTGGCGAACCGGCTGTCCGGGAACTGCTCGGCCAGGGCGGCGTCGGCCGCGCGGGCCTGCTCGTGCAGTCCGCACCCGGCCCGGCGCACGGCCCGGATCGCGGCCAGCGTGACCGCGCAGGCCAGACCGGCCCGCAGACCGCGCCCGGCCGCGTCCAGCACGACCAGGTGCATCACGTCGCCGTCGAGCGCGTAGTCGAAGGCGTCCCCGCCGACCTCGTAACAGGGCTGCAGGATCGCACTGATCACCACTCGCGGCTCGGCCGCGGTCAGCGGTGGCAGCAGGGGCCAGAGCAGCTCGGCCGCCGTCGACATGGGCCGCGAGCGCCGCAGCTGCTCGATGTGACTGCCGCGCCGCGTGATGGTGGAGACGAGATGCCCGACCAGCCCGGCGATCATCTCGCAGTGCTCCCGGAACCCGGGATCGCCGACGCCGGTGCCCTCCAGTTCCAGCACGCCCAGGCGGTCGGTGCCGTTGACGATCGGAACCCACCACCGGTCATCGGCGCGAAGCATCTCGACCTGGACGAACGCGCGGCCCGCGGGCGAGGCGTCCATCGGCAGGGGATCCGGGGCCGGCCGATCCGCCCGGGGCGTCGGACGCAGGACGAGCTGCTCGTAGTCGACCAGCCAGATCGTGGCCCGCAGACCCAGGCGGGTCAGTGCGGCGTCGACTCCGGCACCGAGATCGCGCGGCTGCCACAGGTGCGCACCACCCAGCACCTCCCGCAGCGCCGCGAACCACCCCAGCTCAGCCGATTGATCCATAAGCTCAGCCTAGGCCCGCCCGCTCAGGGTTGCCCCTTTGATCGGGGCTCAGCGCACCTGCTTGGCGCTGAACTGCATGCGCGGGGTGGCGTAGAACTCCTGGGCCTGCACCAGCTGGAGCTCGCGCTGACCGGACCGATAGGTGGTCTCGATCAGGTCGAAGACGCTGGACGCCGTACGCTCCAGGGCCACCGACGCGTCCCCGGTGGCCACGTAATGGGCGGTGAACAGGGCCGCCGTGACGTCGCCGGACCCGTTCGCCTTGAACGGCAGGTGCGGGGTGGTCACGAGCCAGGCGCCGGCGTTGGCCACGGCCAGCATCTCGATCGTGCCCTCCGGGCGATCCGGGCGTTCCACGCTCGTGACCAGCACGGTCGACGGCCCCATGGCCCGGGCGAGGTCGGCCGACTCGAGGGTCGACTCGATGCTCGCCGGCTCGGTGCCGGTCAGGAACCCCAGCTCGAACTGGTTGGGCGTGATGATGTCGGCCACCGGCACCACCCTGTCCCGCAGCAGCTCGGGGATCTCGGGGGCCACGAAGCACCCGGACCGGGCGTTGCCCATGACCGGATCGCACGCGTAGACCGCCGCCGGGTTCGCGGCCTTGACCCGGCGTACGGCGTCGATGATGACATCGCCGATGCCCACGCCGCCCTGATAGCCGGAGAGCACCGCGTCGATCTGCGGGAAGACGCCGCGCTCCTCCACCCCGAGGAGAACGTCGGCCACGTCAGCCGGCGGGATGAGCGGCCCCCGCCAGGCGCCGTAGCCCGTGTGGTTGGAGAAGTTGACCGTGAGAACCGGGACGACCTCGACACCGATGCGCTGCAGCGGGAACACGGCGGCCGAGTTGCCGACGTGGCCGTGCGCGACCGCCGACTGGATGGACAAAACCTTCATGAGCCCAGCTTAGGGCCTGTTCTGCCGATCATGAGGGGCTGCGGCGTTGCCGGACTGCATGGCCCTAACGATCCTCTTCTGTGGACCGATCCGCTCCGGCCATCGGCTTACCGGCGGTTCAGCCGGGGCCCCGGGTGCGTCATCGTGTGACCATGGCTGACTTCATCGGTCGTGCCGCCGAGATGACGATGCTGACCCGGTGCCTCACCGAGGTGCGGCAGGGCACGGCCAGAACGGTACTGGTCGGCGGGGACGCCGGCATCGGCAAGAGCCGGCTGCTGAGCCGGTTCGCCGCCGCGGCCCGCGAGTCGGGGGCGCGCGTGCTGGCCGGCGCGTGCGAGGAGCATTTCGGCGACCCGATGCCGTACGGTCCGCTGCTGGAAATCCTGGAGGTCTTCGGTCAGGAGTTCGGGGCCGAGAACGAGTCCTACCGGCGCCTGAACGACTTCTTCGAGCGCCGCGGCGACCACATCAGCGGCCCGCAACAGGTGTTCGTCCACGTCCGGCGGATGCTGCAGCAGGTCGAGGCCCCGCTCGTGCTGATCGTCGAGGATCTGCACTGGGCCGACCCGTCCACCCTCGATCTCGTACGGCATCTCGCCCAGGCCCGGGCCGAGGGGCGCCGCCTGCTGCTGGTGTGCAGCTACCGGTCACACGGTCTCGGCCGCACCGACCCGCTGTGGCAGCTGCTGGCCAGCGCCCACTTCACCCGCCGGGCCGAGCGGGCCGAGCTGGCCCCGTTCACCCGGGCCGAGCTGGAGGAACTGCTCGACGGCGGGCCCGGCGAGCTCGAGCCGGCCCTGGTCGAGCGGTGTCTCGCCTGGTCGGAGGGCAACCCCTTCTATGCCGAGCAGTTGATGGCGGCGGGCGCGCTGGACAGCCCGGAGAACGTGCGGTTGTCGGCCGACCTGGAGTCGGTGCTGCTGGCCCGGCTCAGCGGGCTCGGCGACGACGCGCTCAAGGTGCTGCGGGCAGCCGCGGTGGCCGGACGGGCGGTCAGCCGGCGCCTGCTGCGCCTGGTCAGCGGTCTGCCGCCGGACGGCCTGGGCGCGTCCGTGCAGGAGTGTTTCGACCGGCAGATGCTGGTCAGCGGGCGCGACGAGGACACCTACCGGTTCCGGCACGCGCTCGTGCGGGAGGCGGTGTACCACGCGACCGTCCGGGACACCCGGGTCGACCTGCACAGCGCGATGGCCCGCGCGCTGTCGGCCGACCCGAGCCTGAGCCTGGCCGAGGGTTCCGCGACGGCCGAGCTGGCCAGCCACTGGTATCAGGCGGGCAGCTGGCCGGAGGCGTTCGCGTCGGCCGTGCGGGCCGGTGAGCAGGCGATGCGCACGTTCGCGTTCAAGTCGGCCGAGGTCCAGTTCGGCCGGGCGCTCAAGCTGTGGCCGCGGGTCGCCGGCCCGGAGCAGCTGGCCGGTCTCTCCCGGGTGCGGCTGCGGGTCGAGGCGGCCGAGGCCGCGCGCTGGTCGGGCAACGCCGAGCGGGCCCTGGACCACCTCACCACGGCCATCGCCGAGGCCGGGCCGGACCGTCCCGACCTCAAGGAACGGCACGCCAACTATCTGTGGGAGACGGGCCATCGGAACGAGGCGGGCCAGGTCTACCGCGAGGCGGCCGAGATGCTCGACGGGCAGCCGTCGTCGGCCGTGAAGGCCCGGGTCCTCGCGGCCATCGCGCTCGCCCGCCTGCATGCCGGACGGTACGCCGAGGGCAAAGACGTGGCCGACGCTGCCCTGCAGGTGGCGACCGAGGCAGGGGCGCGGGCCGAACAGGGGCGGGCGCTCAACGTCTCCGGGCTCGCCCGCGGAATGCTCGGGGATGTCGAGGGTGGCGCCGAGCGTCTGCGCCGGGCCATCGCGATCGCCGAGTCGGAGAACCACATCGAGGACCTGCTGCGGGCGTACGCGAACCTGGGTCTGATCCTGGAGAACGCCGGGGAGCTGCGCCAGGCCGCCGACGCGTCGATGACCGGTCTGGCCGAGGCCCGCAAGCTCGACCTCGGGACCACCACCCAGGCCATGATCCTGGCCAACAACGCCAGCGTGGCCCTGGTCATGCTGGGCGAGTGGGACGACGCCGAGCAGATCATCACCGAGGTGCTGCTGGACCGTCCCCCGGCCGAGA
Source organism: Actinoplanes sp. NPDC021490 (assembly GCF_055562135.1). NCBI lineage: Bacteria > Bacillati > Actinomycetota > Actinomycetes > Micromonosporales > Micromonosporaceae > Actinoplanes > Actinoplanes sp. NPDC021490. The sequence continues at coordinate 165,898 of NZ_JBVHFW010000023.1, read as the reverse complement.
GCATCTATCCGCGGCTGACCCTGGCCGAGGTCAGGACCGCCCGCGGCGACTTCGGCCAGGCCCGTGAGCTGCTCGGCTCGATCGACGGGGTGGAGCTGAACGGCGATCCCCGGTTCCTCGGACCGCTGCACACGATCCGGGCCCGGCTGGCGCTCGGCGCCGGCGATCTGCCCGAGGCGGGACGGGAGGTCGCGCGCGGGGTGGCCGCCCTGCGCGACGGGGAGAACAGCCTGGAACGGTTGCGGCTGTGCGCGGTCGGTCTGCGCTGTGCGGCCGATCTGGCCGCCACCGACCGCGCGCTCGCCATGACCATCGGAGATGAGCTGGCCCGGGCCGGATTCGAGGCCCGGCCGGCCGAGTCCACCGACGAGACCGACCAGCTCGTCCGGCTGTGCCAGGCCGAACGGCAACGGCTGCAGGGAGCCGGCACCGCGATGATGTGGGGCCGGGTCGCCGAGGGCTGGAACCGGCTCGGGCGGCCCTACGAGGCGGCCTACGCGCGATGGCGGCAGGCCGAGGCCGGCCGGGATCGCGAGCCGCTGCTGGAGGCGCACCGGGAGGCCCAGCGGCTCGGAGCCGGGCCGCTGCTGGCCGACGTGACCCGGCTGGCCCGGCGGGTCGGGCTCGATCTGGCCGACCGGCCGTACGGGCTGACCGAAGCCGAGTTCGAGACGTTACGGCTGCTGTGCCAGGGCCTGGACGCCTCCCGGATCGCCGCCACCCGGCAGGTGGTGCCCCGCACCGCGCAGACGCAGATCCACCGGGTCTATCAGAAAATGGGCGTACACACCCAGGCGGAGGCGATGGCCAAGGCGCGGGCGGACGACGTTTTCCCGTAGCCGTCCGTCAGAGGCAGGCATGACGCGAAAAGCCCTCCTGATCGGTTCTCAGACGAACGGCCTGATCGGTGTGCTCAACGACGTCGAGGCGATGGCGGCCGCCCTGGAACCGCGGGGGTTCCAGGTCGTACGCCTCGTCACGCCGTCCGCCACTCGCGAGGCCGTCCTCGACGCGTACGAGAAGCTCATCGTGGACGCGCGGCCGGACGACGCGTTCGTCCTCTACTACAGCGGGCACGGCGGACGGGCCCAGGCCGCGGACGGGCCCGATCTGCAGTTCATCGTGCCCGACGACTACAACGACTCACGCCCGGACGACTTCCGCGGCATCACCGGCGTCGAGTTGTCCGTCCGTCTCGCCCGGCTGACCGGCGTCGCCCTCAACACCACGGTCATCATCGACTGCTGCCATGCCGCGCACATGTCCCGTCAGACCGGGATGCGGGTCAAGGCGCTGCTGCGACCCCCGGGCGTGGAGCTGACCTACGACACGATCCGGCGGCACAACGCCCGGATGGTCGAGGGCGGCCTGCCGATCGACCAGCGCTCGCTGATCAGCAACCCGCACGCCGTCCGGGTGGTGGCCTGCTCCCCGTCCGAGTCGGCCTGGGAGGGGACCAACCGCGACGGAGTGGAAATGGGGCTGCTCACCGACGCGCTGTCCCGGGCGCTGCGGGACAACCAGGGTCTGCGGGTCAACTGGTCGACCCTGATCGACGCCGTACGCCGGGACGTGCAGGACTTGCAGCCGGTGCAGCGGCCCGAGGCGGAGGGCCCGTCGGCCCGGGCGCCGTTCGAGACGACCGACCTCGACCCGCTGAGCTCGTTGCCGGTGGTGGCGGTCGGCCCGGATCAGATCCAGCTGCTCGGCGCGCCGCTGCTCGGGGTCGAGCCGGGCGACGAGTTCACCATCATGCCCGCCACCGCCGCGGGACCACAGGACGGGCCACCGATCGGCACCGCGGTCGTCAGCCGTCTCCAGCCGAGTTCGGCGACAGCGCGACTGCAGCTCGCCGCGCCCGAGCCGGGCGTTCCGGCCGACGCCCGCGCGTATCGCACCCGGGCGGCCGCCTCCGCCCTGCCCGTACGGCTTCCGCCCGGCCATCCGGCGGCGGCCGAGCTCACCAGGGCCATCGGACTGCGACCGCTCCTGCGACCCGACCCGGACGCCACCGTCGCGGTGGTCGCCGACGAGCAGGGCCGCCTGGTGGTGCACGACGACACCGGCCCGCTGCACCAGCCCTATCCGGCCACCTCGCTCGGCATCGGCTCGATCATGGCCAACCTGCAGAGGATCGCCCAGGCCACCGCCCTGCGAAGACTCACCGGTGACCCGCAACGGCCGTTGACGCACGACGTCAAGGTCGCATGGGGGCGGGTGCGGGACGGCCGGGAGGAGCCGTTGCCGCTCGGCGGGGCGCTGCTCTTCGCGGACGACGACGAGCGCATCTACATCCGGGTCCGCAACGAGGGCGACCGGGCCATGTTCGTCTCGCTGATCGACATCGGCATCGCGTCGCGGCTCGAACCGCTGACCGCGGCCGATCCCGGTGGCATCCGACTCGCTCCGGGCGCGGCCTATACGTACGGCTGGAACGAGGATCGGCAGCGGCTCACCGGCGTCACCGTGACCTGGCCCGAGGGCATCGGGACCGCGGCGGCCCGGCTCGAGACGGTGCTCGCGCTGATCAGCGACGGGCCGGTCGACGTCGGTGTGCTGCGCCAGCAGGGGGTGCGCTCGGCCACCGAGCACGAGTCACCACTGGAACGCCTCCTCGGCCAGATCGCGACCGGGGCGAGCCGGGAGGTCGGCGACGCGCCGCCGTCGAGCGTCCGCTACGACGTCGTCCCGATCGACTTCGTGGTCAGCCCGACCGCGCCGCCGGAGGCCGAGACGGCGTCGTTCCTCGTCGACGACCGGCCCGAGCAGCCGGTACGCCTGCTGTCGGCGCGCGGCGCCACCCCGGGCCGGGTCGCCGTCCGCATCGCCGAGCTGATCGTCCATCGCAACCGGGCCCTGGGCAGCGCCGACATCCGGGTCGACGCGATGGTCCTGACCAACGGCTCGGGCGGGGTGCCGGCCTACCACGCCGAGACGATGCGGTTCAGCAACGTCCACGACGACGAGCGGCTCCCCCTCGATAACGCGCTGATCTATCACGGTCCGGCGGTCGACTTCCTCGACATCGCCGTGTGGGTCTCGCGTGACACGACCGGCAGCCTCGCCCTCGGTGCGCTGCTGGAGCAGAAGCTCAACAGCCCCGAGATCCAGGCGGCCGGTGCGCAGATCGCCGTGGCCGCCCCGCAGGTCGCGGTGGCGGTCGCGCTCGCCGGGGCCGCGGCGACGCTGGTCAACACCGCGTACGAACTGCTGACCGGGGTCGTGGGCCACAGCGTCGGCCTCTATCGCACCTCGATGCTGGCCCAGGAGCAGTTCGGTCTCGGGCGCCACCAGCGGCACCCCCAGGATTTCTCGTTCACGTTCTCGATCGAAGGAGTAGAAGCATGACCAAGAAGCTCATCATCGGCGCGCAGGAGTGGGGCATCGCCGACGCGGACGCCGAGGGCGTCGCCCGGCTGGTCCGGGACGCGATGACCAACGGCACGCCGGTCGAGTTGACGCTCTACGACGCCGACGAGAACGCGGTCACCGTGTTCCTCAACGGCGCGGTCACGCCGACCGTGGTGCTCGACCTCAATTCGGGGCCCCGGCCCAGCCAGATGTCCTGAGCCGGGCCCTCGTACGTATGCGGCGGGCGCCCTGTCCGCCGCATACGTATTCCGGCGTACGGACTCCCCGATGTCCCCGTTTGATCTCTGCCGATCTCCAGGATCAGGGCAAACGCCGACATCGAAGGAGTTGCCGTGGCCGTTTCGAGGCCGTCCGCCGCGGCGGACGAGGTGCGCAGCCTGGCCCGCGAGGGCCTTCTCGCGGAGGACTTCCGGACCGCCGGCCCCGACCGGCGGCAGCACCTGTGGGAGGGCGCCGTCGCGATTGCCGGTCCGCTGCTCTTCCGGCGGATGACCCGGCCGCTCGAGCGGCGGCGGGGCCACCACCGGTGCGCCGCCGGGCTGAACGGGCTGGACGCCGAATGCCTGGACCGCTATCACGACGACCTGGAGGCGGTGGTCGATCACTTCCTCAAGCGGGCCGGCACCCCCATCGGCAACCTCGAAGGGTGGCTAACCGTGCGCCTGCACCCGGCCACGGTGGACGGCCACCGCAAGCGCCGCAGCGAGCGTGGCGCCCCGCAGCGTCCGCGCGTGCCCACCTGGCTGGCCGCGGAGCTGGCCCACGACAGCTGGCACCTGAGGCTGGCCGTCGCGATCGTCGAATGGTCGGGCAACGACGCCACGGCCGGGTCGTCGCTGTGGCCGCTCACCGCCTGGGCCGAGCGGCGCGACGCGCACCTCGGCGGCCGGCCGGCGACCGGCGCCGTGATCGCGCGGGACGTCGAGATCGTGCTGAGCGCCATGCGCCGCCGGCCCACCTGGTACGAGAAGAACGTGGAGCGCCCGCTCGGCCGCAAGCAGGCGCCGGTCTGGAGCCCGTCCCGCCGGGCCGACGGAACGCACGCCGAACCGGAACCGGTGGTCGCCGCACCGCACGAGCGCGCCGACGCCCTGCTCCGCGAGCTCGCCGCGCGCGCCGTCGAGCTCATCGGCCTCCGGATCGGACGGGGCGAGGAACCGCGTGTGGTCGTTTCCGAGGTGCTGCACGCCGTGTTCGGCGGGGTGCCCGCCTCCGACGGCCTGGACCAGACGCCGGGTTCGGGTGAGACCGGTCCGGAACAGGTGCTCCATCTGATCAGGGATCGCGCGCGGCTGGACCGCGTCGTCGCCGCCGTACTGGCCCCGCCCGAGCCCGGTCGCCACCTGAAGATGAGGAGCGCGGCCTGAGCTGTCCGTCAGAGAGAGAGGGACGAATCTCAGGAGGCGGGCGCGGGGTGCTGTTCGAGCAGATCTTCGGCGACGACGAGGAGCCGGACGAGATCGACTTCGTCATCGACACCCATCGGCGCCGGTTCGTGGGCCTGCTGATCGACACGTCGCGGTCGATGGCGCTCGCCCAGACCGGGGGGATGCCGGCGATCGACGCGCTCAACCATCACCTGGCCCAGTGGCTGCCCAAGGTGCGCGCCGAGGGCCGGGGGCAGCTGCGCGACGTCGAGTTCGTCGTGATCACCTTTGGCGCGGGCGGTGTGACGGTCGCGTCCGGCAACCGGCAGCCCTCGGCCCAGGACGACGGCGCGTTCGTGCCCGCCGCCCGGCTGCAGCTCGGGCCGCTCGAGGCCGGCGGGGCCACTCCGATGGTCGAGGCCGTCGACCTGGCCCTCGACCTGGTCGAGCAGCGCCGCCGGCACGTGCAGGAGGTGCACGGCCAGCAGTGCGGCGGGCCCCGGCTGATCCTGATCACCGACGGCGAGCCCACCGACTTCGAGGGCAACCCGACCGACGAGTGGCGGCGGCTGGCGGTCCGGCTGCAGCAGTCCCGCGAGACCGGCCGGCTGATGCTGTTCGCGTTCGGGGTGCCCGGCGTGAACGACGACGTCATGCGCGGGCTGGCCACCGAGGAGGGCTACTTCCGGCTGCAGGACCTGGATCTCAAACGGGTGCTCGATCTGGCGCTGGTCGCGACCGCGGAACACGTCGGCTATCAGCGCGTGGCCGACAAGTTCGAGGACGGTTTCGGATGATGTCCGACTGGTCGGTGCTGGCCGGCAGCGCGGCGGGCGGGGCCCACGCGCGGGCCGCGGCGGGCACTCAGGACGCCTACGCGGTGCGGGAGCTGAACGGCACGCTGGTGGTGGCGGTGGCCGACGGCGCGAGCAGCGCGGGTTGCGGGGCGGTCGGCGCGACGCTCGTCGCCGCGCTGGCCGTGCGCACCTTCGGCGCCCTGCTCGGCCACGGGCCGCCGGGTCACGCCGACGGGTGGACGACGCTGATCTCGACCGGCGCCGACCGGTTGATCCGCCACTTCGCGCGCGCGGCGGCCGCCCTGACCCGGGCCGAGCGGGACCTGCGATCGGCCGATCTGGCCACGACGGTCACCGTGGTGCTGGCGACCGGCCCGTGGGTGGCGGTCTTCGCGGTGGGCGACGGGTTCGTGGTGTCCCGTGACCGCAGCGGCGAGCTGGACCTGGTGCTGCCCCCGCCGGACGCCACCGGGCGCGAGCCCGGACGCACCGACCTGCTGCCGGCCGCCCGCGGTGGCGGCCGTCGCCTGGTGGCCAACCTGCCCGGCCTGACCGGGCTGGCGGTCGGCACGGACGGCTTGGACAGCATGCTGATCGAATACGTGCGGTCCCGGCCCGTACGCGCGGGCGCGGCCGCGTTCGACCGGCTGTTCGCCATGACCGGCGGCGACGACGCGCTCGCGCTCGACCGGCTGCTGGCCGGCCGTCAGGTCGCCGGGCTGACCGACGACGACCGGACGCTCGTTTTGGCGGTTCCCCGGTGAACCGCGACGTCTGGCTGGTCGGCGCGGACGGCACTCGTGCCCCGGACCGCCTCGGCGAGCCCGTCGGGTCGGTCGGTTCGCAGGGCGAGGTGCGGGAGCTCGACGGCGATCCGCGGCGGATCGCCAAGATCGTCCATCACACCGGGGACCTGCCCAACCGCGTACGCCTGATGCTGCGGACCCGCCCCGGCTGGGTCCACCGGGACGGCCGCCCGGTGGTCGCCTGGCCCGACGCGGCGGTGCACCGGCGTGACGACGGCCGGCTGATCGGCTACGCCGCGCCCAAGCTCGCCCCGCCCCGCTTCGTTCCGCTGCCGCTGCTGTTCAACCCGGCCGTCCGGGCCCGGTTGCTGCCCGGCGCGACCTGGACGTGGTGGCTGAGCGTGGCCGAGGATCTGGCCCGGACAGTGCACGCCGCGCATCAGCGCGACCACGTGATCGGCGACCTGGCCCCGGCCAACATCTTCGTGTCGGCCGACGGCACGGCCTGCCTGATCGACGTGGACGGCTGGCAGCTGCGCGACGAGGCGACCGGCGCCGATCTGCTCTGCGCCTTCTCCCGTCCCGAATACACCGCGCCCGAGGAGCTCGGCCGGCCCGCCCGCCCGCGCGACCCGGCCAGTGACCGCTGGGCGCTGGCGGTGCTGATCGCCCAGCTGCTGTCGCTGGGGTTCCATCCGTACGGCGGGGTGCCGCGCGACGCCGGCGGCCCGGTCGAGGAGGCCGACAACGTGCGCGCGCGCCGGTGCCGCCTGCTCGGCGCCGACGTCCGGGTGCCCCGCGGCGCCGTGCCGGCCGACGTCCTGCCGCCGGTGCTGCGGCGCCGCCTGGCCGAGGCGCTGGACGACGGGTACGACCGTCCCGGGGCGCGTCCCGACGCGATGGCGTGGGCGGCCGCCCTGGCCTACTCGCGCCGCCGCCTGACCACCTGCGACCGGTCGGCCCGGCACGTCCATCCCGTCGAACGGGCGCGCTGCCCGTGGTGCTCGATGGTGGCGGCCGGCGGCCGTGACCCCTTCTGAGAGGACCCTTGATGTCCGGTAGCCCCAAATACACGACCGTCGTCTTCGAACACGAGCGCCAGGCCCAGTTCGAGGCGGCCCGCCAGGCCCGCGAGGCGCAGCGGCGCCACCAGGAGGAGCTGGCCCGGCGGCAACGGTTCGAAGCCGGCCTGCGCGCCGCCCGCGACCGGGCCGCGACGATGACCGCGCGGTCCGGCGACGTGGCGCGGGTCGCGGCCGGTCTTCCCCAGCAGGCCGACGCCGAACGGCAGCGGGTCGCGGTCGACGGCGTCGCCGCCGGGCTGGCCGGGATCACCGACGAGGCGGGGCTGGCCGCGTGGAACGACCGGGCGGCAGAGGCCGAACGGCGGTCGGATCGCCTGCACGGCGCGGTCGCGGCCGAGCTGACCACCCGGGAGCACGACGCGGCGCTGGGCATGACGGTGGCCCAGCTCGACGGCGAACCCGATCGGGCCCGCCTCGATCCGCCCGGCGCCGAGCGGGTGACCGGCCTGACCGCCGAGGCCCGCGCCCAGCTGGGCGGGCCCGGGTTTCCGCCGGCGCACGCCCGGCTCGGGGCGGCGGCCGCCGACCACCTGGACCGGGTCGCCGACCAGCGGGCGCTGCTGCGACGACTCGCCGGCGAGTCGGCCGAGGCGGAGTCGCGGCTGACCGCCGCGCTGGCCGAGGCGGGCGAGGCCGCCGTCGAGCTGCTGGACGCCGAGGCCGCGCACCGGGTGCTGGCCGACCTGAAGGCCGAGCACGGCGAGGTGCGGCCGCGCCGGTGGGAGCACCTGCTCGACGAGGCCCGGCGGCGGACCATCGGCGTGACCGCGGCCGTCGAGGCCCGTCTGGATCAGCTGGAACGCATGGCGATCATCGTGGAGGCGGCCGGGGCGGCGCTCCCGCAGGCCGGCCTGCGGGTCGTCGCGGACAGCCTGGTCGAACGGGACGACGCGATGATCTTCCGGGCCCAGCGCAGCGACGGCACCGACATCGAGCTGACCGTGCACGCCGGCGACGGCCGGGGCAGCCGTCTGGAATACCGCAGCGAAGGCGCCGACATGATCGTGGAACAGTCGGCCGACGGACCGGTCGCGCGCTGCGACCTGACCGAGGAGATCCTCGAACGGCTGCACACCGAGCTCGGGCGGCAGGGCGTACGGGCCGACGGGCTGCACTGGGAGGGCAAACCGGAACGGCCCGAGCAGGACACCGCCGTGGAGCTGGAGCGGCCCGCCTCGGGCGCCCGGAGCGAGGGATGAGCGCGCCCGAGGAACCCCGGCCCACCGCCCGGCCCGCGGCCGCCTGGCTCGAGCGGCTGACCGCCGAGATCGCCCGGGGCCGGCACGTCATCCTGCACGGCAACGTCCGCGACCTGGTGCGCTGGGACCGCTCGTTCCGGCCGGTGCGGATGGCGGTGACCGAGCTGTTCTCGACGTTCGGCTATCAGATCGTCGGCTACTACGACCTGGTCGACGGTTTGAGCTTCGCCGCGCCCGAGCAGGAGCGCGAGTTCCATCGGCTGACCGCCGGGGCGCCGCCCGAGACCGCGCCCGGAGCCCCCGCGGCGGGGCGGGCCGGGGCCGCGCGGGACCGGATGGCGACGGCCCTGAACAACTCGGCGCCGCCGGTGCTGACCACCCCGTACGACGCCATGGCGGCGATGCGCACGGTCCTGCGGCAGGGCTCGATCCCGGCCGCCTTCCTGGTCGACCTGGCCGATCTCGCCCTGCCCGCGCCGGAACGGGCCGGCGACAACGACAAGCGGCTGCTGGGCACGGTGGCCAAGACCATGATCGAGGCGGCCCAGACCGCCGGACTGCGCAACCTGCTGGTCCTGATCGCCGACGATCTGGGCACGTTGCCGGCCTGGCTCTACCGGGACCGGTCGTACGTGCAACTGGTCGAGGCGGCCAAGCCCACCTTCGACGAGCGGCTGGTGTATCTCGAGCGGCAGGCCGGCACCTTCTACGGCACCCCGGGGCGGCCCGCCGGGCTGGGCGATCTGCGGGTGCTGGCCAACCTGAGCTCCGGGATGGCGGTCACCGAGCTCGACGGCCTGGCCCGGATGAGCAAGCTGCACCGGATTCCGCTGTCCCAGCCCCGTACGCTGATCAAACGCACCCTGTTCGGTCCGCGGCAGGACCCGTGGCAGCAGATCCGCGGGCGGATGGACGACTACGACAAGCTGCTCGACCGGCGTCTCATCGGCCAGCCGGTCGCGGTCGGCAAGGTCCGCCAGGCCCTGCGCGCGGCCACCGTCGGCATCGACTTCGTGGCCGACCCCGACAGCGCCGAGTCCCGGCCCAAGGGCATCTTCCTGTTCGTCGGCCCGACCGGCGTCGGCAAGACGGAACTGGCCCGCAGCCTCAGCGAGTTCGTCTTCGACGACGCGACCGCGATGGCCCGCTTCGACATGTCGACCTTCGCCGAGGCGCACGCCGCGGAACGGCTCACCGGCGCGCCACCCGGTTACGTCGGCCACGAACGCGGCGGCGAGCTGACCAACCGGGTCACCCAGCGCCCGTTCAGCGTGCTGCTCTTCGACGAGATCGAGAAGGCCCATCCGTCCGTGTTCGACAAGTTTTTGCAGGTGCTCGACGACGGCCGGTTGACCGACGCGCTCGGCAACACCGCCTACTTCTCCGAGACGATCATCATCTTCACGTCCAACCTGGGCGCCGCCGAGACGTACGGCTGGCTGTCCGGCGACGAGCTGCCGGACTACGCCAAGGTCGCCGCGCATTTCGAATCGGCGGTGCGGGACCACTTCACCAAGACCCTGGGCCGCCCGGAACTGCTGGGCCGGCTGGGCGGCGGGATCACCGTCTTCGACATCCTCCGGCCCGAGCATGTAGGCCGGATCGCCCGCAAGATGCTGGCGCAGCTGGTGGCCAGCGCCGCGCGCCGGGGGCTGCGCCTGACCGTCGACGAGCCGTCGGTGACCGACCGGGTGCGGTCCCTGATGCGCCGTCCGGAGGAACTGCGATTGGGCGTACGGGGAATCCACGCCATCCTCGAGCAGATCGTCCGCGAGCCGCTGGTCGACTTCGTGTTCGCCCACGAGAACGCGACCACCGCCCACGTGCGGATCACCGCGGGCGGCACCGAGGTGCGCGCCTGACCTCAGGGTTTCCTGGTGGCGCTCTTGTGCGGCTTCGGCTTGGGCTTGGCCTTCTTCTTCGGCTTGGGCTTGACCGACGGCGACGGGCTCGGGGCCGGCTGCAGAGGTTCGGCCCAGCCACCGCCGTGCAGCAGAGGCTTCCACAGGTACGAGGTGACCTGTCCGACGCCGTCGCCGGCCCATCGCACCGCGGCGGCCGCGCCCGACGAGAACCCGGCGAACAGCGTCACCGCGACGACGACCACGAGCACCAGGCCGCGGAAGGCCCGGTGGGCGGGCGGCATGCGGTGGTCCGGATCAGTCAAGGCTCATCCACTCCTTCGACAGCACCCAGCGCAGCGGCGCGGGCGCGGCATCCGGTCCGGGGTCGCGCCCGCAGACCAGGAAGAACTCGACCTCGCCGAAGTCGCGCTCGACGGCCATCAGCAGGTTGCCCAGGCCGATCGAGCCGAGCCAGTCCCGCAGGTCGCCGCCGTGCGGGCCGGCCCCGAGCTTGTCCAGCAGGTCGGCCTTGGTCACGACGAACGCCAGGCGCTGCCGGTCCGTCCGCACGCCGAAGTCGCGCAGCCGGGTCACGGTGGCGTTGTACGAGCGCTCCGGGTCGTGCCGGGCCGGATTGGCCGCGGCGAAGACATCGGGGGCCAGACCACCGAACTCGTCGGCGATCCGCCGGACCGAGAACGGGTCCATGACGAAGATCAGCGAGCGGGCGTAGTCGAGGTACGACAGCCGGGAGTTCTGCTCGGGATCGAGAAGGCTCTCGCCGGCGGCGTCGAACACGTGCAGCAGGGCTGGACGTGACCCCTTGTCCAGGCGCACCGTGAGAGCGACCGGCGGGCCCGAGGCGTCGGTCTGCGCCGGGTCCGCGCCCCGGCGCACCAGGTCGGCGTACTGGCCGAAGGTTCGCCGGCTCCGCTCGTCGGGCAGCCGCCACCCGGCGCCCCCGGCCGCCGCCGTCCGTTCCAGGCCGACCAGCGCGGCCATGATCAGTTGGGTCTTGCCGGCCGAGGCCGCGCCGAACACCGGGATGCGTACGTCGGTGACGACACCGGCCCCCCTGAACAGCGCCTCGCCGCAGCTGGGACAGCAGGGTTGCAACCGGCGGCTGAAGGCGGCCCGGAGCACCATCGTGGGCAGCCGGCTGCCGCACGCGCAGCGCCGCCACAGGACGCCCAGACGCCCCGGACGGATGTCGCGGTGCAGGTCGTCGCCGGACAGCCGGTCGCCGTGCTCGTGCGGGCCGCGGCACCGGTAGGCCGGGACGGCGGTCAGCTCGAAGCACTTCGGGCAGCTGGCCCGGGCGCTGCGAACGCGCTGCCAGGCCACGTCGACGCCGCGCAGCAGATAGACCACGGGCACACCGACCAGCCAGGCCGCCCCGGTCACCACGGCCAGCAGGGCCGCCGTGGCCAGCACCGCCAGCGCGCCGCCGGCCGTGACGGCCCCCTGCCCACCGGCCAGCGGGACGATGAGCGGCCACCACGCCAGCAGTTGCTTGTCGCGCAACCAGGGCAGCGGGCCGGCCCACATCCGGTCGTGCAACCGCCGCGCCCGTCGCACGATCGCCTCGTAGTCGAGCCGGAACTGCACCGCGAAATACTGCGGCCAGGCCCGGTCACGGCGTACGAAAGCCGCCTCGATCCGGCCGGGCAGCTGACCCGCACGGACCAGCTCGGGCGTGCGCAGCACCGCCGTGCCCTCGCCGCCGGCCAGCACCGTGCCCGCCAGCACCACCACGGCCAGCGCCCCGGCGACCAGGCCGACACCCAGGCTGAGCAGCAGCAGCGGGAACGAGACGAAGATCAGGCAGGCCAGGCAGACGACCGCGTAGATCGCCGTCCCGATCCACCAGCCGGGCCCGCGCCCGCTCATCGCCCACCGCCGAAGGGGTGCGCGAGCCGATACCGCCGCCGTCGCCCGGACACCGAGCCGACCCGGTCCTTCCAGAACTCCTGCCACTTCTTGCCCGACTTGCCGACGTCCTGACCGGCCAGATCGATGTTGCGCTCGGGGGCGCGGATCAGCCACTCGTCCCAGGCCTCGAGGATCGGAGTCTGCCGGTCGGGATCCTCGGCCAGCATGACCCCGCCGAGGAAGCAGGCGGCCACCGCGCAGCGGATCCCGACGCCGGCCCGCAACCGCTCGGCCAGCCGTCGCAGGTACGGGTCGAGCAGGTCGGGATGCCGCTTGAGCAGGCGCTCGACGTCGTCGACATCCTCCACCCACAACAGAGCGGAGGCGACCGCCGCGGCGCGCATGGCGATCAGCCGGGCCGGTGTGCGCTTCAGGCAGGCCAGCAGCGCGGCGGCCTCCTCCCCCGACGGCGCCGTGGGACCGCCCACCTTCGCCAGCGCCCCGGTGAGCGACTCGTCGGCCGCCAGCAACGCCTCCACGCGGGCGTTCAGCGGCATCAGCCGGCGGGTCAGCAGGAGCAGGCACAGTTTCAGCTCGTTGGTCGCCAGCGGGCCGGTGCCGGTGACGTTCGCGACCAGCGGCTGCCAGAGCCGGGGCGGCAAGGTGACGCCGTCCGGCGCGATGGTGGCCACCAGTTCGAGTTCCGCCTGCGTCGGGCGGCTCTGGCTCCACAGGGCGGCGGCCGTCGTCGCGAACCCGGATGGGTCGCTCTTGGCCTCGTACAGGTGCCGCTCGACCAGATCCCACCGGCCGTCGCCGTGGCGGACGCTCGCCCCGAGCACGGCGGTCCGCAGGTCGGCCTCCAGTCCGTCCAGCCGGGGCAGCAACCACTTGCGCCACCCGTCTCCCACGATCGCCGCCTGCTCCGCGCCCTGCCGCACCCGCCGGGTCAGCTCATCGGTGAGCCGGGACAGTTGAACCTCGAACTGGGGCCAGGCCGCGGCCTTGTAGACGCCCGGGTGGTCGGCCCAGTGCCGGACGAAGGCCGCGCCCTGTTCGCCCACATGATCCGGGTGGATCGGCACCTCGAACCGCTTGGCCACCCGCAGCAGCGCCTCGAACGACTTTGGCGGCACCTCCGCGGTGAGCTCCTCGACGAGCAGGCGGAACAGGTGGTTGGCGTGGTGCTCGGTCCATTCGCCGTCCGGCAGACGCCCGACCGGCTCGGAGAACACTTCACCGTGATCGCGCGCGGCGATGATCTCGCTGATCGCGAGCGCGGTGCGGACGTCGGCGGCCTTGCCGGGCAGCAACCCGTCGCAGCCCACCGCGTCGAGCCGCACCAGCACCGGCCGGGACCAGCGTTCGGGCAGGTCGGCGAAGAGGTCGGCGACGTCGAAGGCGTACGCGTCGCGCAGCTGGGCAGGCCCGGTGCGCAGCCAGTCCACGATCTCCTGGGCGAAGTGGTTGTCCGGCTCCCGGCGCATGATCGCGGCGGTGCCGAGCGCCATGGCCAGTTTCTGCCGCCGCTTCCGGGCTTCCTCGTCGTCCCCGTCCTTCTCCTGGGCCAGGCCGGACTCCGCGGCCACGTCCAGGGCGTCGACCACGTCGCGGGGGTCCTCGGCCAAAAACAGGTCGACCCAGTGCTCCGCGGCCCAGGTGAGCGGCACCGGCGTGCAGTCGTGCCGGGTGAGGTCGAAGACGGCGTACCCGAGCTGGTTGTTGATCTGCCCGGCGGCGCCGGCGAAATCCGGGTGCACGGCCAGCACCGGCAGGGTCGAGCGCGCCGGGTCGACCGAGAAGATCTTGAAACCGAGCTCGAACGCCCGCTTGCGCGGCAGCAGCAACGATCCGGCCACCAGCCACTCCACGATGACCGGCACGTCCGGGCCGACGAACAGCACGCGCGGCTGCCGGGGCTGGTCGGCTCGCTCGAGCGCGGCCACCAGCGTACGCAGAAGATGTTCGCCGTTCGGTTGGGCGAGAACGAAGTCGCGGGCGTGGGCCGGGCTGTGCACCGCCGTCGTGTGTCCCAGCTCGACCGGCTCGGACGTGGTCGTCGGGGCCGGGCGGCCGGTCCAGAAGCCGGCGCCGAACAGCTGGGCCGGGCGCAGTCCCCGGTACGCGTCCGTGTCCGCGGTGACGATCGCGTGGGTGAGCTGGTTGCCCTGCCGCGTGCCGTTCGCCTCCTGGCCCAGGTAACAGCCCGCGCCGGTGGCGAAGTAACCGGCCTCGGCGACGTGCCCGAACGACGGCGGGTAGTCCTCGACCGGCCGCAGCTCCGACATCCACGCCGAGTACGGCTGATAGAGCAGGTGGTCCTGCACGATCCGCTTCGCGGACAGCACACCCTCCGAGGACCGGGCCTGGAACTGCAGCCCGGGGCTTCCGTCGAGTCCCTGACCGGGCCGGCAGTCGGTGTAGATCAGCGTCTCGAAGTGCGCGGTCATCGCGCCGCCCGGCTACGCGGCACCACGTTGAACCGGCTGAGCAGCCAGAGCAGCGGCTCGTCGACGCGGAACGGGTGGACACCCCGGTCGTCGACCCGGTTGGCCCGGTAGTCGGGCTCCGCCCCGAGCGCGGAGATCGCGAAATACCGGAACGTCGTGTAGTTGTGCTTCAGGTGCGTGTCGATGTCGGAGGCGCCCCAGTCGTGCAGCAGCGCCTTCACGTGCTCGTGGGTGGTCCGGCCGGCCTCGTCGTCGTAGTACGGGCCCGGTTGCGGGCGCCGGACCAGCGGGTGGTCCTCGCCGAGGACGTCGAAGAACGCGTCGATCTTGGCGAAGGCCACCGCGACCGGGATCGGGATGTTCCGGCGCCCGCCGATCCGGTGGCTGGTGCGCAGGTTCTCGGTCACCCGGTTGACCACGTCGAGCGTGGAGGTCCCCTTGATCAGCGCCTCGTCCGGCAGCGACAGGCGGTCGCGGGCCTGCGGAATCATGAACGGGTCGAGCACCAGAATCAGCGCGTCGGCCGCCGCCAGATAGCCCAGGTTGTCGACCGTGTCCTGCTTGTTCAGATCCTCGCCCGCGGTGTCGAAGAAGGACAGGAACGTGGTGTCGTAGCCGGTCCGGCGTTTCTGCCGCCAGGCGAAGACCATCGGCTCACGCCGTCCCCCTTGGGCCCCGGCCGTCTGGGTGAGCAGCTTGCCCGCCGGAAAGAGGTCGGCCGACGGGTCGCCGAAGCCGTGACCGCCCTGATCCTCGGTCTTGAACGACACGTCGCCGGTCAGGCGCACGTCGGCGCCGAAGCGCTCGCCCATGCCCTGTCGCAGCTGGTTGGCCAGCACCCGCAGGAAGACGGTCTTGCCGGTGTGCTTGGCGCCGGCCATGGCGATCAGCGGGCTCTTGCCCTCGCCGAACGTGGCCGGAAGGCGGCTGTGGCAGTTCGAGCAGACCTTCACCCCGGAGACCATCCCGCAGTTCGGGCAGTTCGCCTCGTTGACTGTGCGAAAGCCGCGGGGCTGCGCCTCGAACGACGGCAGAACGTGCTCCGGGTTGCCGAGCTCCCGCTTCTGCGCCTCGTCCTCGCCCCGCTGGCACGCCTCCCGGCCCGGTGGTTTGCGTCCGGTGCAGCGGAACCACGGTTCGCGCAGGTTGATCTGCACATAGCAGTACGGACAGGCGAGAGTTGCCATCTCAGGACACCTTCATCTCGTCGATCGGGGGATCGTTGACGCGGACGCCGGCCGGCCGCACGACGAAGCAGCGCAGCCACCGCACTTTCGAGGGCAGGCTGAACGGAACCGGGTACGGCACCTCCGGATCGAGGTCCAGACCGGACACGTGAGCGACGGTTGTGCCCTGCTCCGGACGCGCCGGCAGGACGTCGCCGATTCCCGCGACCAGTCGCACCTCCACGCCCTCGCAGAGCTGGTCGGCGGTCAGGCGCAGCTCACGACGACGGCTGAGGAAATTGCCGGTCCGGATGACCTGCCAGTCCACGGTGGCCACGGTCCCGTCCACCGCGACCGTCACGGCCGACGCCTTGGACTCGCCGCCCATGCCCCGGACCACGCTCTGCACGGCGACCCGTCCACCGGAGTGCCCGATCGGCAGGTGGCATCCCTTGGCGGTGAACTGGCCCCGGCTGATCAGCTCGCGGCTGGTGGGCGCGGCCGCCCCGGCCGGGGTGAAGGTGACCTCGGCCAGATTGACCGACGGCGGCCAGACCCACGAGACGGTCACCTCGCCACCGTTGCGGCGCACGAGCAGCCGGGTGACCGGTTCGATCACGGCCACCGCGACCGGTTCGCCGACGATCGCGGTGCCGGCCGAGGGGTGCAGCGTGAAGGCGGTGTAGAAGTGCCGGCCACTCGGCACGGTCGCCTCGAGCTGCACCTCCGGTCCCTGCACCAGGCGGTCGCCGATCAGCGGTTCCCCGTACGCCTCGACGTCGGCCCGGGTGACGGTGGCGCCGGCCGGCCAGGTCGGCGCCGCGTCGGACCGGCGCACCGAGACCGTGCCGGCGGCCGGGGCGGCCCAGGTCACGTTCGCGGTGGCGGTGCGGGCGTCGACCGCGACGGCGTGCACGCGGATCCGCCCCACGAACGGCGGGGCCGCCTGACCGGTGGTGGCCCGGGCCACCACCATCCGGGAGAACGCCTCGCCCCCGGCGGCGTCGCGATAGACGGCGACGATTCCGTAGAAGACGTCGGCCTCGCTCGCCCCGTCGGTCAGGCCGCCCCGCGTGCAGGCGATCTCGGCGCCGTCGTCCGGCGAGGCGGGCGGGCGCCCGGTGGTGCGCCGCACCCGGACCGTCTCGGCGTCGGAGTGCACCCGCCAGGAGCAGACGATCTCGTCCTGCTGGGTGCGGACCTGCACCGCGGTGACCGGCGGCAGCACCCGCTCGACCGTGACGGCCGCCCGCGACCAGTCGCCTCCGGTGCTGGCGAACACGCCGTAGTGCAGGTCGCGGGCGGGCGCGGGATCCTTGTCGACGGCTTCGGGGACGCTCGGGTCGCCGGCCACGACGTCACCGTCGGACGCCGTGCGCGGCGGGCGGTCGGATCGCACGACCCGGTACCGCAACAGTTCGGGCGACGCGGTGTACGGCGGCGACCAGCCGAGCCGCACACCCTGCTCGGTCACCCGGGCGACCAGATCCCGTACTGGTGGCGGCGGCAACCCCTCGGACCGGCGGCGCAGGTCCTCGTCGTCGTCGGCGATCCGCAGCGCGTCCCGCAGGTCCTTGGCCGCGTCCTCCTCGCGCCCGTCCCGGATCGCCCGCTCGGCCTCACGGCGCAGCTCGCCGACCTGATCGACCAGGTTGCCGACCGTCTGCCGCAACTCCGCGCAGGCCGGATCCGACTCGGGCACCTGGGCCACGGCCTGGGCCGCGGCGCGCAACTGCCCGTCCGCGAGCAGTTCCCGCACCCGGTCGGCCGGTCCGGTGACGATGAGCGCGGGCAGGTTGCTGACCACGGTCTGCGCGTCGCCCAGGATCAGTCCGGCGCTGGTGGCCGACTCGATCAGCAGGGCGTCGGCGAGATTCTGGGCCCGCAGGTCCTGCAGCCGGTCGACGATCTGGAACAACGCGACCGTACGCAGGTCGACGCCGTTGCGGGCCGCCGTGTCGAGCAGGCCGAGGGCCTCCTTGCCGGCGCGCAGCTCGTGCGAGTCGGCCACCCGTTCCATCTCCTGCCGGCGCCGGCCCAGAACCGCGGCGCCGAGATCGACCGGGTCCCGGCCGAGCAGCGCGAAGGTGCCGCCGGTCAGCTCGGGCCGGATCAGCTGCACCACGGTGGGCACGTCAAGCTGCCGCTGCAGGTCGAGGAGCCGTTTGTACGCGCTGCCGGGCAGCCCGCTGGCCGTGGGCAGCTCAACCGGCTCGACCAGCCGCAGGCCCGCGAGCCGGACCGCCTCGTCCGCGCCCGGCCGGCTGAGCGACGGCCACTGCCGGGCGATGGTGGCCAGTTGCTCGGCGGTGATCCGGCCGACCGACCCGTACGCGTTGCGCAGCACCTCGGCGAAGCGCCGCGACTCGGCGTTGACCGCGTGCTCGTGCTCCTCGGCCTGGCGCTTCCACCACCGGGGGTCGTACATGTCGTCGCCGTGCTCGGCCCGCAGACGCTCGTCCCGGCCGATCAGCTGCGCGCAGACGTTCGCGGCCGCGCCGACCCCGCCCTGCCGGCGTTGCCAGAGGCTGCGCACATCCTTGAGCCGGGCCCGGAGCTCGCTCTCCGACATGTCCGGCGTGACCGCGTACTGCCCGGCCAGGTCGTTCGCGGGCACGCCGCCCGGGTGGTCGCGGAGCGGGTTGATGACCTGGCTCATGTAGGCGCCGGGATCGAAGGCCATCGGGTCAGGCCCTCACCGTGATGCCCGCGACGAGTTCGGTGGCCTCCCGCACTTCCTCCTCGCTGAGCACGCTGACCCGTACGTTGATCTTCAGCTTCTGGCCCGACTTCGGCTCGACCGCCGTCAGCTCCAGGTCACCCTGCTCGTCGATCGCCATGTCGATCTCGATGGGCGAGCGGAGGGGCAGCGGCGGCAGCCCGGTGATCGTGCCCTCGCCGCGGTCGACCGCCTTGTTGGCGGACAGCTCCGGCCCCTCGGTCGACCCGGCCTGCTCGTAGATCTCGATGTGGACGGCGGTCTGGCCCTGCTCCACGGTCTGCGCGTCGAGGCGGCGGGCCCCGCTGGGCAGCTGCTCGTCCGCGTGCACCATGTGCTCGATGTAGTACCGCTCGGGCTGCGAGCGCCAGTCCGGGTCGGAGGTGTCGCGCAGCTTCACGCCGAACGCCTTGGGCAGCACGTTGACGATCTGCTTCTCGGCCATCGCGGCCAGCGCTTCCTCGTCGACCTCGCTCAGCCGGGCCAGCGTCTTGATGCGCCCCTGCTTCTGTTCCTCGGTCGGCGGCTCCTCGCCGGCCCGGTCCCAGTCCCAGAGGGCGCGGCTGACCGCGAAGCGCGCGGCGCCCTTGGCGACGGCCAGGTCGGGGTCGTGCAGGCGCGGCGACCAGCCCCACTTCTCGATGAGCCGGCGGGCCACCGCGGGCATCTTGCTCGACCCGCCGACCAGCAGCACGTCGTCGAGGGCGGCCGCCGGGTCGTCCACGCCGAGCTTCTCGCCCAGCTTCTCCAGGGTCCGCCCGGTGTATTCGATCGTCCGGTCGAGCAGGTCGCGGGTGATGTCCTCGAGGATCTCCTGGGTCACCTCGATCTGCGCCACCGCGCCCGCGAACCGCAGCGGCACCTTGCGGCTCTTCACGTTGGACAGCTGCCGCTTGACGTCCTCGGCGGTCAGCGCCAGGTCCTGCATGAACTGCTCGTCGAGGGTCGGGTCCTCGGCCGGCTCGGCCCGGGCCATGAACTCGTCGATCAGATAGCGGACCAGGCGGGCGTCCCAGTCGAGGCCGCCCAGCTGCTGGTCGCCGTCGGTGCAGAGCACCTCGATCTTGTCGTCGGAGATGCGGATGGCCGTGGTGTCGAACGTGCCGCCGCCGAGGTCGTAGACCAGCACGGTGCGGGTGCCGCCGGTCGCGACCTCGTACTGCAGAGCGGCGGCGACCGGCTCCGGCACGATCCCGGTGACGTCGAGACCGGCGATCCGGCCGGCGTTGCGGGTCGCGTCGCGCTCCAGCATGCCGAAGTAGGCGGGCACGGTGATCACGGCCTGGCGTACGTCGGCCTGGGTGTGGTCGCGGGCGTCCTGGGCCAGCTGCTTGAGGATCAGCGCGGAGATCGCCTCGGCGCTGTAGGAGCGGCCGTCGAACTCCCAGTTGACCTCCTTGCCCATGCTGCGCTTGACGCGTTCGACGACCCGCGCCGGATATAGCCGGGACACGTTCTTGGCCGCCTCGCCGACCAGCACGTCGCCGGACTCCTCCTCGAAGTAGACGACCGAGGGGGTGGTCTCCTGGTTGGTGACGACGTTGCGGATCACGGCGGGCCGTCCGGTGTCGTCGATGTATGACACGACCGAGTACGTCGTACCCAGGTCGATTCCGAGGAAGGTCAGGTTCTCGTCCGACATCGCGGTGTCGTCCTTTTCTGTCACGGGGTGGATGGGTGGGGAGTCATCGAGTAGTCGGCCTGCTCGGGCACGATCACCGGCGCCGCGGCCTCGGGTGGCGTCCAGCGGTGGACCCGGACGGCCGACGGCGCGGCCGGGCGGCCGGTCTGCACGTCCAGGTAGCCGTCGGTGATCACCTCGGCGACCGTGCCGTCCTGTTCCGGGGTGGCGGCCGGCACGGTGCCCATCGCGCGCTGGACGGCCGGGTCGAAGGCGCTGCCGGGCTCCGGGGCGACGACCACGATGCTGCCGCGTTCCAGGGTCAGCTCGAGGCTGTAGGCGAACGACTGCAGCAGCTCCGCGGTCTGCCCGGCGCTGAACTGCTCGGGCAGGCCGGCCACCGTACGCAGGATGTCGTGCCGCAGGCGCTGCAGATCGGTCAGCAGCGGGCGCAGCACCAGCTGCCGCTCGCCGGCCCGCAGCCGCTGGTTCTCGTCGTGCAGCCGCTCGATGATCTGCTCGCGGGCCGCCGCCCGTTCGTGGGCGCGGACGATCTGCCCTCGAAGCTCGGGCAGTTCCCGGCCCAGCACCTCGGTCAGCTCGGCCAGGCCGGCCACGACCGGGTCCGGCTCCGGGTGGCTGTCGGACTCGACCGTTTCCTCGTCCACCGCTTCTCCCTCCACTGCGCCGTCACGTCCACCGTTCTCTGACGGACAGAACTCCCCGCCCTCTGTCCGTCAGAGAACGGTGGGACCAAAGGACCGGCGGAGGAGTGGCTGTGGACAGGATTCGGCGGGCCGTCACGGGGACGATGCTGTCCCTCGTGCTGCTGGCGGCGGCGGTCCCGGCGGGGGCCGCACCGGCCACCGAGGACGAGATCTACGCCGCGCTGGGCGTCGACCGCGTCGCCGCCGACTACGTCGTGATGGTCGACGTCTCCAGCTCGATGCGCGAGAAGAACCGGTACGCGCAGGTCCGGAGCAGCCTGCGGTCGTTCATCGCGGCCCTGGCCCCGGAGGACCGGGTGAGCCTGGTGACGTTCGCCGACGGGGCCAAGGTGGTCCGACGGGCCGGGCCGGCCGGGCGGTCACCGGACGCCGTGCTGGCCAACCTGCCCAAGCAGGCCGACGGCGCGCACACCGACATCGGCGCCGCCATCGAGGAGAGCACCAAGCTGCTGGCCCGGGCGGGCGCCCCGCCGACCGCGACGGTGCTGATGCTGACCGACGGGCGGCACGACCCCGGTCCGGGCAGCGCCTATCCGTACGCCGAGGGCTACTCGTGGAATCAGCTGCGGGCGACGGCCGGGAAGCTCAAGAAGACGTCGCTCAACGTCTACGCCGTCCCGCTCTCGGGATCGACCGGGGCCGCGCAACTCGCCAAGGTCTTCCCCGGCGCCAAGGTCCTGGCGCCGGTCTCGATCGACCGTCTCAGCTCCCAGCTGGAGCAGCCGAAGGCCGCGGCCCGGGCGGCCAAGGCGCGGGTCGCTCTCGGCGACGACGCGAGCCGCGGCGTGACGGTGGCCTGGCCCGGCGAGGTCCGGGACGTCGGCGCCGGCCACACCGACCTGCGGGTGACGCTGCGCTCCGAGACCGCCCACGTGCCGCTGGTCGTCGACGGTCTGACCGTGAACAGCAGCGACCCGGGCGTACGGGTCACCGTTCGGCAATCTCCGGTGACCCTGTCTCCAGGTGGTACGGCCGAAGTCACCATCCGCATCGACTGGGATGCCGGGCCCCGGCGGGCCGCCCCGATACACAAGGTGACCGGCGCGACGTCCCTGACCCTGACCGGAACGGTCGACTCCCCCTGGTATCCGACGATGCGCGGCAGCCTGGGCATGTCCCCCACCGCGGCCATGTCCGGCGGCGAGACGCCGGTGGACCTCGAAGCGCAGCGGGGCAGCCTGCCGTACTGGATCGGCGGCGCGATCCTGCTGGTGGCGGTGGTGATCGCGCTGGTCGTGCTGCGCCGCCGCCGGCTGCGTCCCGAGCTCTGGGGGCGGCTCGACGTCCGCCCGCCCGGCGGCGAGGAACGCAAGGTGCCGCTCAGCGGGCGGGTCTTCGCCCTCAACGCCGGCACCACGGGCCTGCCCGGACAGGGCGAGGTCAGCGCCGTCCGCTCCTCGGTGGGCGCCGCCGACGTGGCCCTGTCCATCACCTACTCCCGCAACGGTTCGGCGCAGGCCCGCGAGTCCGGCCTGTGCGGTCCGGGCGAGAGCGTGACCCTGAGCGGCGCGGTCTTCACCTGGCAGGCGACCGCGGCGGTGCCGCGCGGCCGGACACCGGACCGGTCGCGGTCGCTGCGATGAACGCCGCCGCCGAGGAGGGCCTGGCGGCGCTGGACCGCTACGACGAGTCGGACGACCCGGCCGATCTGATCGCCGGGGCCGCCGCGCTGGAACGGGCCCTGGCCGAGGCGCCCGACGAGCCCGGCAGCCTCGGCTGGGCCTACGCGGCCGGCAGCGCGTACGGGGAACTGGCCGAGCGCACCGGCGAGGCCGCCCACTACGACGACGCGATCCGATGGCGGGCGGTGCTGGCCGACTGCCTCGAGCCCGGCGACCCGGACCGCGACGAGATCGTCGTGCACCTCGCCGACCTGTGGTGGGACCGTTCGTGGCAGCGGCGATATCGACCCGAGCCGGTCGACGACCTCGACGACCTGGTGGCCGGTCTCGCGACGGTGAGCGGGGACGGCACCCGCCCCACCGTCCGGCTCTATCTGCGGCTGCTGCACGGCCTGGCGCTGGGCGAGCGGGCCGGCTCCGATCACGACATCGACGCGGTGGCGGCCGGCTGGATGTCGCTGTGCGCGGCCACCGACGTCGGCGAGTGGGTCACCACCGGCCGGCTCGCCTTCGCCGCGCGGCTGATCTCCGAGACGGCGCGGCAGGCCGGGCGGTTGGAGCAGGCCGAGACCGTGCTGCAGACCGCGCTGGCGTTGACCGAGCTCGACCCGGCGCTCGCCGCCGAGCTGCGGCTGTGCCTGTTCTGGGTGTCCGAGGACCGATGGGCGGCCACCGACAAGGACGACGACCTGGACACGGCGATCAGCAGCGGCGACCGGGCCGCCCCGCTGGAGGGCTGGGACCTCGCGATCCTCGGCGAGATGCTGCGGTGCCGCGCCGACCGGCAGCGGAGCCGGCCCGACGCCGAACGGGCCGCGGAGTCGCTCCGGACGGCGGCGGCCCGGACCGGCGACAGTCCCGGCGGCTGGATGATGTGGCAGTCCGCGGCGGCCGCGGAACGACTGGCCTGGGAGCTGGGCGGCGACCGGGATCGGCTGGAGGACGCGGCCGGCGCCTTGGACCGCGCGCTCGCAGGCGAGCTCGAGGACGGCGACCGGCTGAGCGTCTTTCAGGACCGGCTGAGCGTGGAGGTGAGTCTGCTCGACGAGGGGCTGATCCGGGGTGACGCCGGATCACCTCTGATCCGGCGACTCGTCGAGGACGCGCACCGGGTGCTCGACCGGGCCGTGCGCGCGGACCCGGACGACCGGGCCGTCTTCGCCGGACTGCTGGCCTTCGCGGAGTTCGGTGCCGTGGCGGCCGACCTCGGCCGTTTCGACCTTCCCCGCGTACGGGGCCTGATCGGCCTCGCCGCCACCGCTCGCCGCGACCTTCCCGAATGGGCCGCGATCATCGACTGGGCGACCGGCATGGTCGAACACTACGAGGACGGGCTGAACCCGGGACAGAGCTCCGACGGCGGCCTGGCCAGCCTCGCCCGGGCCGAGGCGGCCGGGGTGACGGATCCCGAGTTCCGGCAGCGCCTGACCATGGTCCTCACCCTGGCCGGTTACGGACGTTCGAGTGTCACCGGCGACTCGCGCGGCGGTGGCGCCGCCGGACAGAACGCGCGCATCCCGGTGGCGTCCGCGGGGGTCAAGCCCTTCGATCTGCAGACGCTCGATCTCTATTCACGCCTGACCGAGGCGCTGAGATCGAGTGACGCGGCCGCGGCGGTCGCCCTGGCCCAGGAGGGCCAGGAACTGCTGCGCGGCCGCGACCTGTCCCCCACCGACCAGCAACTGGGCGTCCTGTTCGACTCGCTGGCGCTGCTGGCCGACCCGACGTCGGCGCCGGTGCCCGCGGTCCCGGTGATCACACCGGGCGGCATGGGCGAGATCGGCCAGGTCGGCGGCGCCGTCATGGCCATCAGCGCGGCGATCATGCAGGCCGCGGCGCGCGGCGACACGGCGGGAATGCGTGCCGCGGTCGGGCGGATCGAGGACGTCCTGCGTCAGGTCTCGCCCGCGAACGCGCACCTGCGACGCATCGTCGCCGGGGCGGCCGCGATGCTGGGCGGCGCGGTGGCTCGCCTGCTGCCGGGCGATCTCGCCGCCGCCGGGCACGCGGTGATGCTGCACGAGCGGGCGATCGAGCTGGTCGGCGGCCTCCAGTTCCCGATGTGGGCCGACCTGACGGCGGGACTGGCCGAGATGCTGCGGCTCAGCGGTGAGACCGATCTCGCGCGCATCCGCCGGATCGGCATGTCCGCCCTGCAGGGCCACGCGTGGCAGGTCTTCGGGCAGTCCGGCACCGAGCACGCGCTGACGGCGGCCCGGGCCGCCGCCGCGCACACCGAACGTGTCGCCGGGTGGTGCCTGGCCGACCGCGAGACCGATCCGGCCGCGGACGAGGACCTGATCGCCGTGCTCGACGCCGGTCGCGGCCTGGTGCTGCGCGCCACCACCACGTCCCGGCGGGTGCCCGACCAGCTCGTCCGCCGCGGCCGGTCCGACCTGGCCGCGGAGTGGCGGGCCACCGCCGGGCAGGGCCGCGACCTGGTCAGCGGCCTGATCATGAGCGTCGTGCCGGGGATGTCGGCCGAGAACGCCCCGCAGGTGCCGGACGAGCTGCGTTTCCAGGTGCTGCGGGCACTGGGCGGCGACGAGGTGCTCGGCTACGAGCCGATCACCTCCGCCGAGGTCCGATCGGTGCTGGGCCGGCTCGGCGCGGACGCCCTGGTCTATCTGCTGCCGGGGCTGGCCGGCCGGCCGGGCCGGGCAGTGATCGTGCCGGCGACCGGCCGGATCGACGTCCTGACTCTGCCCGGGCTGCAGACCGGCGGTCATTCCCCGGTGCGGCGGTTCGCCGGGGCGAACGCGGATCCGCGGAACCTGGGACCGGCCGGGACGGAGGCCGAGCCGGACGTCGACGACATCTGCGAGTGGGCGTGGAACGCGGCGGTCGGCGACCTGCTGGCGTACGCGTCGCGGTGGCGCCGGGGCCGGCCCGCCCGGCTCGTGCTGGTGCCGATGGGGATCCTGGGCGTCGTGCCGTGGCACGGCGCGTTCACCGAGTCGGGCGTCGAGCGCCGTTACGCCGTACGGGAAGCGGTGTTTTCCTACAGCCCCTCGGCGCGTCTTCTCGTGGCGGCGGCGGAGAGCCTGCCGTCCGCCGAGCCCGCCGCCCTGGTCGTCGGCGATCCGACCGGGGACCTCCGGTACGCCGGCATCGAGGCGCGCGCCGTGCACCAGGCGTTCTATGGCACCGGCAGCTACTTCGGCCATCCGGTCGCCGAGGCGGCGCGACCGGGTTCGCCGCAGGACGTGCTGGACTGGCTGGGATCGGTGCCGGACTCCACACCGGCCGTGCTCCACCTGGCCTGCCACGGCGCGATCGATCCGGCCCGGCCGGCCGACGCGCATCTGATGCTGGCGGGCCGGGAACGTCTCACGCTCGGCGCGCTCCTCGACCGGGCCGCGGCCTCGGCGACCGACCTGTCCCAGGTGTTTCTGGCCGCGTGCACCACCAGCGTCAGCGGCGACGACCACGACGAGGCTCTCAGCCTGTCCACGGCGTTCCTGGCGGCCGGCGCGCGCACGGTGTTCGGGTCGCTGTGGCCGGTGCCGGACGGCGGCACCGCGCTGCTGATGTTCATGGTGCACCACTTCCTGCGGGCTGACGGCCTCAGCCCGGCCGATGCGCTGCACCAGGCCCAGCTATGGATGCTCGACCCGGACCGGGTGGCGCCGGCCGACATGCCCCGGCAGCTGCGGGTCCGCTGCCGCCCCGGATCCGCCTTCGACCTCGCCTCCTGGGCCGGGTTCGTGCACCTGGGACGCTGAGCCTCGGGCCGATCAGAGGCCGCGCAGCATCAGGCAGTCCCACTGGGCCGTGTCCCGGCCGGGAGGCGTGCCCGGCCGGCCCGGCACCGGCGTGCGGCCGGGGTCACGCATCCACCGGCGGACCTGACGGACCGCGGTGGCCGGGTCGAGACCGTCGACGATCAGCCGGTGGTGCAGCACGAACAGGGCCGGGCCGGCGATCGGCGGGGGCACGTCCCGGGTCCAGCCGATCACCCCGGTGAACCCGGCGTCGAGCAGCGCGTCGGACAACGCCACGAACCCCGGGCCGTACCGCTCGACGACGGCCAGGCCGCCCCGCCGCGTTCCGTCCCGCGCCACACGACCGGCGTCCGGCGGTTCGCCCCCGAGGTACAGCAGCGAGGCGTCCCAGCCGCTCGAGGCGGAATCCGGATAGAACGCTTTCCGCAGCCCGTACGGGTCGTCGCCCACGAAGACCGGCGCCTCGGCGAACTCGGCCCGGGACCGGCCGGCCAGCGTCACGAGCTGGGCGCCCGACGACACGTAGGAGACGATGCCGTCGCCGACCGGCAGCGCACGGTTCCCGGCGACCACGATCCGGTGCGGCAGGGGTGTGCCGTGGGCGGCCGGGACGAAGCGGCCCGTCGGCACGTCCAGGAGCGTCACCCCGGCGGGGCGCGGAAGCACGAACGCCTGCGCACCGGCTTCGCGGGCCGCCATGCGTACGGCCGCGAACCGCTCGGCCAGGACGGTCAGCAGGTGCCCGGCCGGATGGCGCTCGTCGAGCCGGCCCGCGAGGGTGACGGCGACCGAGGCCAGGGCGGCGGGCTGCGCGAACAGGCCGTCCGCGATCGCGAGCAGATGCTCCCCGGCCACTCGGGGGTCGTCGTCCTCCCAGCCGCCGCCGTCGTCGAGCAGGCTGCGCTGATAGAGGGCGAAGGCGGCCAGCAGCCGGTCGCCGGCCCGTTCACCCCCGCCGTGCACGATCGAGCTGGTCAGCGCGACCAGTTCGTCGACCGTGGCGGTGTCCAGTGGCGTCGCGTCGGGCAGCAGCCGGGTGGCAAGCGCGGCATGCAGGTCGGCGCCCCGCACGAGCCGGTCCCGTACGAGGCGGCGCAGCGAGTCGAGGTCCGTTGCCGCCTCGGGTCGTGGCCGGGGGACGACCGGGGTGACCACGACGGGTTCCGGTCCGGGCACCACGGCGACGGGATAGTCGATGGCGTCGCCCGCGGCGATCCGGTCGGCGTCCAGGTAGGCCGGCATCGGCGGCGTGTTCCCGCCCGGCGCGGCGTCGTGGCGCAGCTTCTCCTGCAGTTGCTGCAGACCCTGCATGGCCGTCATCAGGGGCTGGAAGTCGGCGCCGCCCGGGCCGGTCATCCGGCCCAGCATGCTGCGCATCGATTCCACCGTGGAGGACAGGGTCTGTGCCATGTGACCGAGCTCGGCGTTGGCGGCCGGGCCCTCGTGGACCCGCCGGAAACACTCGGCGGCCAGGTCGAGGTTGTCCGCGCCGGGCAGCTCCGATCCCGTACGGGCGGCCGTGAGGATCGCGTCCTGCGCCTGCAGCGAACGGGTCGCCCGGGTCATGTAGAGCTGACCGAGGATCATCCGGCAGGTGTCGCGCTGCAGCGGCGCCAGCCCGCCGGTGTCCAGCGCCTCGCGGATCAGGTCGATGGCCTCCTCGCGCCGGTCGGGTTCGCCGCCGTACGCGACGACCCGCCCGCCGATCAGCGTGCCGAGGTGAGCCACGGCCTGGGTCCGCATCACGTCGCCCGGATCCAGGTAGCCCACGGCCTCGGTCATCACCGTGATCGCCTCGTCGACGTCGGGCAGACCGGCGGTCGTGCCGGGGCCGATCTGCCAGTAGCGCATCGCGAGCAGCTGACCCAAGTCGAGCAGCGGGCGCCGCCGCGCCGGGCCGGTCATCCGGGCCAGCGCGGCCCGCGCCTTGGCGATGTCGTCGTCGTACATCGGTGACTCCTACTGTCCCCAGTGCATGAAGCCGGCCCAGGCCACCACGTCGGCCGAGTCGGCGCCGGCCAGCTGACCGCGCAGCGGTGCGGGCAGCAGGCCGAGGTCGTGGCCGGGGTCCAGCATCCACAGCTGGGCCTCGCGCAGCGCCTGCCACGGCGGCCGCCGGTCGATCATCCGATGCCGGTGGAACATGAACATCAGCACCGAGGTGGCCCGGTCCGGGATCCCCCACTGGGTGGTCAGCACCGACCGGGCGCCCCCGGCCAGCAGGGCGGTTCCCAGGCTGTAGGCCTCGTCGTAGCCGTGGATGGACAGGCCCGTCCGGCAGGCGGCCAGCACGACCAGGCCGATCTCGCGGTCGGGGGCCCGGCTCATCAGCTCGACCAGTTCGTCGGCGGCGAGCGCGTCACCGCCCGCCAGCAGCAGGTGCGACGTGGTCACGGCGCCGCTCGACTCGATGACGCCGTGGCAGGCCAGGTGCAGCGTGGAACCGGCATCCGGGGTGGTGGCGGTGAGCCAGGCCCGCACCTCGTCGGCGGCGCCGGTGCCGGAGGGGCTGGGCGTGCCGTCCAGGCGCCGGCCGACATAGCGGGCCGCGCGATAGAAGGTGCGCTGCACGGCGTAGGCCTCGAGCCGCGCCGCCGGCAGATCGGGGGCCGCCCCGGCGGTGTCGGGGTCGCCGACGACCAGCCCGAGCGGGTCGGCCGGCACCGGCGCCATCGCGGCCGAGTGGCACAGCATCCGGGCCGACGCCGCCTGCGAGATGGCGATCCGCTGTACGGCGTACCGCCCGTCGGGCCCGCGCGCCGCCTGCCACGGGATCCGGGCCAGCTCCCCCATCGGCACCAGCACCACCCGCGGGACGCGGTCGGGGTGCGGGCTGGTCAGCCGGGGCAGCGCCCGTTCGATCAGGGGGCCGATCGCCGCCCGCCAGGCCCAGTCGCACATGGCCGCCAGCGCGCGGCCGAACTCGTCGTCGGACGCCCGGAGGTCGCGCTGCGCCGAGTCGCGGCGGGACAGGGCGGTGAGGAACCGCTCGACGTCCACGTCCTGCTCGACCCGCATGAACGGCAGCGCCAGAAAGGCCGGCGGACCGCCGACCGACGCGATGACCGCGAGGCCGGGCTGCACCCCGTCGGCGGGCACGAGATAGACCAGCGCGTCGGCGTCGAGGGCGGCCAGCGCGCCCCGAATCTCGCCCAGCGTCGGAGCGTCCAGCAGGTCGGTGTCGCCGCCGGCCTCGGTCAGGGCCGACCACACCTCGGCGCGCAGATCGGCCGGGACGGCGTCCGCGTCGCCGCCGGCGCTGGCCGCCCGCCACCGCGCCGCGAGCCGGGTCCGCCCGGCCCGTTCCAGCCGCTCGGCCAGGCCCCGGGTCTGGGTCGCCGCGAACAGCGTCAGCCCCCGGCCGGCGTCGAGCGCGCGCAGGGCGTCGGCCGGGCCGCCCTCGCCCAGGCATTGACGCGCGATGTCGATGGCGTCGCGGGCCGCGTCCCGCACCGCCGCCTTCGCCGCCGTCCGGTTGGGCTGCACCAGGGCCCGCCAGGCGTAGCCGCGCAGGCCCTCCAGGGCGGACAGTCCGGGCCGGACGGCGTCCGGCAGACGCCGCCGCAGCGTGGTCAGCATCTCGTTGATCATCGACCAGTGCGGGTGGTGCGGGCCGCCGGCCAGCGTACGGGCCTCGTCGAGAACCTTCGCGGCCTCGCGCACGCTGTCGAGCGGGCCGCCCAGCTCGTTGCGGCGCAGCAGCCCGAGCGCGAGCATGCCCAGATAGAAGGGCCGCTGCGGATGCGTGGCCGCGGTCGAGTCCAGCGCGTCCCGCACCTGGCCGATCGCCGCTTCGACCCGGGCCGGATCGGTCTCGTGGATCAGCGAGGTGAGGCCGGTGGCGGCGAGATAGAGCGCCCGGTCGTGGGCGGCGAGCCCGGGCTGGGCGGCCAGCTCCCGCAGGGCGGCCAGGTCGTGCTCGCTGACCGGGACGTCGGGGTCGGCCAGCACCCGGGCCATCGGCTCCATGGCCGCCGCCGCGTTGTCGGCCGAGACCCGCATCGGGTGGCCGGCCGGCAGCTGCGAGGTCGCCTCCCGGAGCCGGGCCAGCGCGGCCGCCGGGTCCTCGCCGCGGTCGTGAGCGGCCATCACCTCGTGCGCCCGCCCGACCATGTCGAGGGTGGACTGCATCGCCGGCACCCCGGCGAACCGGTCCCGGACGAGCGCGAAGTCGTCGGCCAGCCGGGCGACGGCGGATTCGTCGCCCTGATGCACGGCCTGCATGTACCGCACCACCATGCGGCTCAGGTCCGTCATCGTCGCGCCGCCGGGGCCGTCGGCCAGGGTGTCCAGCTCGGCCAGGGCCGCCCGCGAGTCACCGATCCGGCCCTCGGCCGCGGCCAGCATCAGCGCGATGGAACGGGCGCCCGGACGCCGGCGTTCCCAGTCCGGGTCGGCCGGCGGGTTCTGGTCGGCCAGGGCGAGCAGCGCGTCCAGATGCTTCAGGCGCGCGGGCTCGGGCACCGTCCCCGGCCGCAGCATCCGGTCGATCAGGCCGGCCGCGAGCGGGCCGCGTACGGGCAGACCGGCCGGAAGCGCCAGCAGCTCGGCCACCGCCTCGTCGAGGTCACCCTCACCGCGTACCGCCCGGCTGATGGCGGCACAGCGGGCGGTGATGTCCGCGTCGGCCATCGATGTCTCCTCCGGTTCGTCCCCTCGGTAATGACTGACGGACGGGACCGGAATGACTCACTGACGGACGGGACGGGGCCGCCGCGCTGTCCGCCAGAGCTGTCCGTCAGGACGAGGCGTAACGACGTACGAGAGGAAATGAGCGGGCGATGGACCAGGAAGCGATGTTCGTCAGCATGGTCTGCAGCACCCACCGCCAGCCCACCGTCCTCCGTTTCCGGCGGAACGGGGCGACCTACACGGCGGTGGGCTCATCGAAGCAGCGTCCGGGCAGTGTCATCCCGCCGGGGGACGGCGCGCCGGCCAACGGATCGTTCGGCACCACCTCCGACTATCCCGGGTGCGCCCACTGCGGCTCGGACGGGTTCGTCCGCTGCGGGCAGTGCCACGAGCTCAGCTGCCACGACACCTCGTGGGAGCTGTTCAACTGCCCGCGGTGCGGCAACTCGGGCCCGGTGCGGGGCCACATCGAGAGCATCTCGGGGATGGGCGCGTCATGACCACCACCTCGGCCCGGCGGCACGTCCGCGGCACGTACGGCGACTACGAGGTCGTCGGCGACGCGATCAGCAAGGGCGGCGTCGGCGGCATCTATCGCACCACCGACCCGAAGTGGGTTTACAAGGAATATCACTCGCCGGACAAGGCCCCCGCCGACGAACACCTGCGGCGGCTCGTCGGCGTCGGCCGCGACGTGCTGATCCGGCAGGGGCAGGCGATCGGCTCGCAGCCCGAGTCGTCGATCAACTGGCCGGTCGACATCGTCCGGCGGCCGGACGGGAAGATCATCGGCTGCGTCCTGCCGGCCATCCCGGACCGCTATTTCCACCCGGAGCACAAGGGCGTCAACACGCTCGACTTCCTGGTGATGCGGCGGGCGTCCCCGCCCGCAGCCCGGTATCGCATGGTGGTCCTGCTGCGCATGGCCGAGATTCTCAACTTCGTGCACAGCAAGGGCCTGGTGCACGGCGACGTGAACGCCAAGAACGTCGCGTGGACGCTGAGCCCGGAGCCGGCCGCGTATCTGATCGACTGCGACGGCATGGTGCCGCAGGACCCGCCGCCGCAGACGGGCGTCCAGGCGGTCTACTGGACCGACCCGCGGGTGATCGACCGCGTGGTGCCGGCCCACGACCACTACAGCGACTGGTACTGCCTGGCGCTGGCCCTCTATCGCGGGTTGCTGCTGCTGGTCGGCGGGAAGCTGGGCAAGGTCGGCGGGAAGTGGGCCGCACCCGAGCAGATCCCGCCCGATCTCGACCCGCGGATCGCCACGCTGATGCGGCGTGGGCTCACCGATCCCCTCGATCCCAGCCGGCGCCCGCAACCCGCCGAGTGGGTGCAGACCCTCATTCAGGTGTACGTCGTGGGCGGCCGGTACGACGACGCGGCGCTCGCCAAGCTGGACCGCGCGCTGCACGCCCCGAAGCCGAACCCGGTGATGCCGCAGCCGACCCAGCCGATCCACTTCCAGCCGCTGCCCAAGACGTCGCCGCCACCGCAGGCCCCGCCGCAGACCTGGTTTCCCGCGCAACCGCAGCCGCCAAGGCAGCCACCACCGCCGCCACAACCCCAGACCCCCTGGCAGTTCCCTCAGCAACCGCCGCGACAGCCCGCGCCGCCACCTCCGCCGCCGCGGGTCCAGTGGCGACCCACCGCCCCACCGCCCTATCAGCCGGTCACCGGTTACCGCCCGCCCGGCGCCATAGCCCGATGGGCGCTCGAAGGCGGGGTCCGCTGGTATCTGCCTCTGGCATTGCTGACGCTGTTCTGCTTCCCGGGCGGTGGCGTCATCGCGATCCTCACCCTGCTCCAGCTCTCAAAGGTGGACTCCGACCATCCCGGGCGAAAGGCGGCGACGGTCAGCAGCGTCATCGCCCTCACTGTCGCCGGGCTACTTCTGATCCGTTCCCTCGCCGCCACCACCAGCTAAGGAGAACCCCTGTGTCCTCGTCCGAGCTCTTCACCGTCTTTCCGGTCTTCCTCTGCGTCGACGTGAGCGCGTCGATGGCCGGCGGACCCATCGAGGCCGTCAACAAGGCCCTGCCCGACATCCAGAACGAGATGCGCTCCAACCCGATGGTCGGCGAGATCGCCCGGGTCGGCCTGACCACGTTCTCCGACGAGTCGCGGGTCGTCATCCCGTTGTGCGACCTGGCCGACGCGCACCTGCCCGAGCTGATGGTCGAGGGCGGCACCAACTTCGCGGCGGCCTTCCGCGGCATGCGCCAGGCCATCGAGTCCGGCATGACCTCGCTGCCCAAGGGCACGCCCGTCTATCGGCCGGTGGTGTTCTTCATGAGCGACGGCGCGCACCAGGCCCGCGAGGACTGGACCGACGCCCTGCGCCAGCTGACCGACAAGAGCTGGAAGTTCGCGCCCGAGGTGGTGACCTTCGGGTTCGCCGACGCGAAGCAGGAATCGATGCAGAAGATCGCCACCCGGTTCGCGTTCATCGCCAAGAACGCCGACCCGGTAACCCAGGTACGGGAGATCATGAGCGCGATCATCGGCAGCATCCGGACCACCTCGACCAGCCTGGCCGACCCGTCCAAGCAGGAAGGGCTCTATCTGGACGCGCCGACCGAGCACTTCACGCCGCTGCCCGCGATCACGATCTGAGCCGGCCGCCATGATGGAGAGATTCCGCCGGGCCTGGCCGGGAGGACGCGACGATCCGCCGGAGACCCCCGCGACCACGCCGGTGGCGGTGGACGACCCGCCGCCCGCCACCGACCCGTGGGCGAGCCCGCCGCCCGGCCACGACCCGGCACCCCCGCCCGCACCCGAACCGGCGCCCGCACCCCCCGTCCCGGCCGAGCCCGTCGCGGCCGTGACGGCCCCAGTTGAGCCGGAGCCGGAGCCCGAGACGGCCGGACCGGCCGAACCGGTCGATCTGCCTAGCAACGCGCCCACGATCGGCCGGGCCGCACCCCCGCATCTCGGCCAGGTCAACCCGGCGACGGCCCTGCGGCCACCGGCGGTGGCGCTCGACGGCACCACCGCGGGCGGGTTCCAGGTCTCCGCGGCCTCGCTGATCGGCGCCGGTCATCTGGTGTCCGGTCATCCCCGCCAGGACTCGTACAACTTCATGGCCGGCGAATCCGGGCGCCTCTACGTGGCGATCGCCGACGGCCTCGGGTCGAAGCCCGCCTCGCAGCTCGGCGCGAACCTGTTCACCGAGTCGGTGCTGATCGCGGCGGCCCAGGCCGAGAAGGCGGATGCGGACGCCGAGCCGGACCCGGCGGAACTGCTCGTCCAGGCCAGCGCTCGCACCGCGCGGGTGGTCGAGGAGGCGTACCGGCTGGATCTGCGCACGATCGGCTTCGTCGGCGCCGTGGCCGTTCTGTCCGGGAACGGCGGCCGGATGGCCCGGATCGGCGACGTGTCCGCGTTCACGATGACCGCGGACGGGTTCGACGAGGCGTTCGCGGCCGACGAGGGCCCGCTCAACGTGGTGTCGGCGAGCATGCCCGGCGAGAAGCCCGGGGAGATCGAGACCGTCGACGTGCCGCCGGCCACCGTGGTCGTGTTCGGCACCGACGGGTTCGCCAACGACATCCGCAACTCCAGCACGCTACGCGAATGGCTCGCCGGACAGTGGCGCGTCCCGCATCTGCCGTTCGCCATCGGTGACACGCTGCGCTACCGGCGGCAGGGATCCCACGACGACCGTACGGCCGTGGTGGTCTGGCGCACGGGCCGCGACGATGAGACGTGACGTCCTCCCGGCCGCTCTGACCCGGCAGCTCAGCGTCCGGCACCGGGCCCGTCTGGCCGTCGCCGCGCGGACCGTCCTGCCCGCCCTCGTGATCGGCGTGCTGCTGGTCGTGCTCGGGGTGAACGGCCCGCTCGCGGTGATCATCGCGGCGGTCGCCGGTGGTGTCGCGACGACCGTCTACGCCCGGCGACGACGGTCCGCGGGGCCGCCGCCCGCACCGCTTCGCCGGACCGCGCCGGTCCCGCGTCCGCCCGCCTTCCCCGCACCGCCGACCCGTCCGCTGCCCCGGGATCCGAACCTCGCGGTGGAGCACGCCCGTTCGGTCATGGCGACGAGCGGTCCCGGGCCGGCCCTCGAGCTGTTGAGGGAGGCGGTCACCGACCCGGCGATCGATCCCGGTCCGGCCCTCGAAGTCGTCGACGAGCTGATCGACGCGCAGAGCCGGCAGGCCGAGAAGAGCCGCGACGACCGGGCGTACGCGGAAGGAATTGTTCTTCTGACCGATCTGGTCCAGCGGCATCCGAGCGCGCCCGAGGGCAGAAGTCTGCTGCACAGCCACCGGGCGCAGTACCTCATGTTCCAGGCCGCCCGTCTCACCGCCCGCGGCCAGGCGCCGGACGCGGCGACCCGCGCGTCGCTGCACGACCTCTACCGCAAGACCGAGGACGAACTGCGCGAGGCCATGTCGGCGGCCACCGCGTTCGGCCCGGTGTGGGCCCGGGAGAGCGCCGCCCTCGGCATGCTGCTCTGCCACGGCCCCGCACAGGGCGCGCCGGACCGCACGGACGAGGGCATCGGCCTGATCCGGCAGTCGATGGACGGCCGGGTCACGCTTCCGGCCCGGCAACGCGCCCGGATCGGCCTCGACCTGGCCACCGCGCTGACCCTGCGGCTGAGCCGGCACGACAGTGCCGAGGACCGCACCGAGATCCGTCGCGTCCTGGCCCAGGCGGTCCGGATCGACCCGTCGTCCCGGCCCGACGCCGACGCGTTGCTGGCCCGGCTCGAGACGCCGCGTTAGGCGGCAACACACCCATCACCGGAAAGGCCCGACCATGGACAAGATCCAGCTCACCTTCATCCACCCGACCGAGTCGGACCGGCGCATCACCGCGGCCGTGCCCAACGACGCGACGGCCAAGACGCTGATCGCCGAGATGATCCGGGCGAACTTCATCCCCTCGCCGGGCAACACCACGCAGTACCGGCTGCGGGACGCCAACTCCAACAAGCAGCTGCTGGACGACACCACGCTGGTGGCGGCCGGCATCACCGGCGGCGAGACGCTGATGGTCGACCACACCACGACCGGCGCGCGGGAGGCCTGACCGATGGCCAAGCCCGCCGAGATGCTGCAACGCCGGCGATTCGACTACGAGGTCCTCGCCGACATGCAATGCGCGACCTTCGCCTCCGAGGGCTACGCGTCCACCGCCGACCTCAACGCCCGCCGCTCGCCGATCCGGTCGGCCGCGGCCGCCGACAAGTGCAGCAAATATCGTCTCGTCTTCCGGATCCCGACGCTGATCGGGCCGGGCCAGTTCGCCCAGCAGACCGAGATCGGCCTGGACACCGACGTGTCCGACTATCCGCGCAACCCGCCGAACTCCTGGATCATCACGGAGGCGCCCTGGTCGCCGCACTTCCTCAAGAACGCCCCGGTCTGCATCGGCGACGAGTTGTGGAAGAACCAGCGCGGCTACGTCACCCTGGGCCACCTGGTCATGCACATCGCCCGGATGCTCAACTGGGACGAGAAGGGCCGCGGCCGCGGTTACGTGGGCTGGAACGGCAAGGCGATCGAGTACCACCGTAAGCACTACGGCGACCGGCCGCTGGACCCGGCCATCGTCTATCCCAAGCTGCCGCTGTGGCTCACCGCCGCGGACGCCCCGGCGGCCTCCGGATTCGAGATCATCAGCCAGTCCGGCTCGCCGGCCGACAGCGGCATCGAGTTCTTCCGGTGAGCGGGCTCGACTTCGAGATCCTCAGCGAGGAGCAGGGACCGCCGTTCCGCCGGCGGGCCCTGTTCCCCGACCATTGGGTGTTCAGCGTGCCTGGTCATACCGTGCTGATCGGGCCCGAGGTGCTGGGGGTGCTGCGCGGGCGGGCCCACGCCGAATATCCGCGCGAGACCGGCGGCATGCTGGTCGGCCGGATCCTCGAGGACGGCGAGGGCCCGTACACGCTCGTGCAGGCCGCCGTGGCCGCCCCGCCGGCCTCGGGCGGTCACGGCGAGCTGCGGTTGTCGGCCGACCTGACTCAGCGGCTCAAGGAGGAAGGCGCTCGCGCCCATCCCACCTGCGATCCGGTGGGCTGGTGGCACAGCCATCCGGGTCCGAGCGACTACAGCGGCACCGACCGCCAGAACCAGTCGACGTGGAGCGATCCCCGGCACGTCGGCATCCTCGTGTTCGCCCGGACCGATCGGGAGTGGGGCCGGGTCTACGTCGGACCGGATTCGACGCCGGCGCAGCAGATGTCCCGCGGCGCCACGCCCCCGGCCCGGGTGCAGGCTCCCCGGAAGCCGCCCGGTCCGCCACCACCGCCGCGGGCCGGGAAGCAACGGACCTTGCCGCGCCCGCGGATCAGCCGGTTCGCGGCGGCCGTGCTGCTCGTGCTGCTCGTGCTGCTCGCCGTGCTGCTCGCGATCCTGTTCGGCTTCCTGCGGCTGGCCGGCATGATCGACGATCGGAGCCCCGCGGACTCACGGCCCCGGCTGACGTTCACCTGCCCGCTGTCGGCCGACTCCACCACGTACCGGTGCAGTGCCCGCACCGACTCCCGGGATGCAGTGCTGTGGCACGTCAACGGCCAATTCGTTTCCGGTACGTCGGTGACCGTCCCCCGGCCCGCGGCGGGCTCGGCCACGTCGGTCGAGTTGTGGCTCGACGGCGAGGGAGAGCGCTACCGGGTGGAGTCGTTCAGCCTCGACGGACCGGAACCCGAGGCCACCCCGCGGGAGGACCCGAGACCGCGCAAGCCGGGGCAGTGACACGTGGGCGCCTTCCTCGTCATCGTCCTGGTCATCGTGCTCGTGGTGGCCGTCGGTTCGGCCCTCTTCCGGCCTCGTCCCCCGGCGAAGCCCCTGAACACCTCGACCTTCGACATCATCAGCCGCACCGACAAGCCGGCCGTCCGACCGGCCTCGACTCCCCCGTATCCGCCGTCCGGTCCGGGCAGCGGAACGGTGGACTTCTTCTCCGAGACAGCCAATCCCAACGCCCGGTGCTACCTGACCGGGATGGAGGTGGGTTCGTGCACGTGCAAGAAGCACCGCCAGTGACCGCGACCGGACTGCACAGCCGCTCGCAGCTCGCGGGGTACGACCCCGAGGTCCTTCAGCGCAGCCGCGTGGCCGTGATCGGTCTGGGCGCCCTGGGCCAGAACGTCGTGCAGAACCTGGCCCTCAGCGGCGTCGGCCACCTGGTGCTGGTCGACTACGACGAGTTCGAGGGCCACAACGCCACCCGCTCCCCGTACTTCCCCACGCCGGCCGAGGTGGGCCGGCTCGGCACCGGCAAGGCCCCCGTGGTCGCCGACCGGGCCGCGGCCAGCGCCACCGCCGCCGATCCGGTCGTGCGCTACGTCGAGGCGCTGGTGCAGTCGGCGGGCGACGCGGTGATCCGCTGGGCCGACGTGGTGGTGTCGGCCGTGGACAGCGTGTCGGCGCGGGCCTGGCTGGCCGAACGCTGCCGGATCCACGGGCGGCCGATGATCGAAGGGGGCTTCGCCGCCGCTGAGTACAACCTGTCGGTGTTCGCCGGCACGACCGGGGCGGTCTGCTACCGCTGCCTCAATCCCGGCCGCACGTCGTTCGGCTCCTGCCGCGCGTACGCCCGCGCCGCCGAAGCCGCCTCGATCATCCCGGCCATTCAGACCACGGCGGCGACCCTGGGCGCGCTCATGGCCGAGCAGGTGATCCAGGTCGCGCTGGGCGACGAGGAGTGGACCGGGCTGCGGGCCTACGGCAACGTCCGGCGCCCGGTGCTGAGCACGGCGGTGCTCCCGGTCGACCCGGAGTGCCCCGGCCAGCACGCCGTCCTGCCGGTGCTGGGCGAGCTTCCCGAGCTGCCGGAACGGCTGGCCGACCTGGTGGCCCGGCTGCGGGACAAACTCGGCACGGGCTGGCTGATGCTGTCCGAGCCGGCCGTGGTCACCATGTCGTGCGTGCGCTGCACCGAGATGTGCCAGGTGCGG
The DNA here is from genome assembly GCF_055562135.1 of Actinoplanes sp. NPDC021490. Lineage (NCBI taxonomy): Bacteria > Bacillati > Actinomycetota > Actinomycetes > Micromonosporales > Micromonosporaceae > Actinoplanes > Actinoplanes sp. NPDC021490. Next base: position 127,032 of record NZ_JBVHFW010000023.1, on the reverse strand, counting down.
GCGACCGAGTCGGTGTGGCTGGCCGGCCCGCGGTGCCTCGACTGCGGGGGCACCTGGCCGCGCTCGGCCGACGAGACCACCCCTCAAGCCGTACGGCTGCTGCCGGTGGAGGACGAACTGACCGGCCCGGCGGCCGAGATCCGCTCGGCCGACCTGGGCATCCGGCCGGGCTGCGCCGTCGTGGTGCAGGACGGCGAGGGCCGGCACGGGCTGATGCTGATGCCCGGAGCGCCGGACACCGGCTGGACCACGGCCGCACCGGCCGGCAACGTCAAGACCGCCATCCCGGCGGTCAGCTGACCGTCCATACGATCTTGACGGCCGGCTCGTCCTCCGGCTCGTCCACGGGCTCGTCCGGCTCGGCGCGGTTGATCACCTGCTCGACCCGGACCAGCACGTCGAGCAGGACCTCGAGCGCGCCGAGCTGCACCTTGGCCCAGTTGGCGGCGTCCTCCGGGTCGAGGGCGTACCGCTGGGTGTACTTGGCGTAGAAACGGCCGGCCCAGGTGCGCGTCTGCTGCCCCGGCCGGTCGTGCACCTCGTCGTTGCGCAGCGAGAACAGCCGGTCGAATTCGCTCTCCGGGCCGAGCAGGGCGACGATGTCGGCGATCGGGTAGGGCGCCGGCGAGCCGTGCCGCAGCCGCTCGTCCAGGTTCTCGTGGAAGACCTTGTAGACCGATGTGATCCAGCCGACGAAGTCGGACCGGCGGGACACCGTGCGGCCCAGGTCGGACAGGTCGGTCCAGCGGTTCGAGGGCCGGAACAGCTTGCCCACGTTGCGGCGCTGGCTCGCCTCGGCGCACAGGCTGTAGACGGCACGGATCCGGTCGGCCAGCCGCTCGATGCTCTCCCGGGTACGGGGATCGACCTGCCCGACCCGCCGCAGGGCCTCGCGCAGCTCGGGCTGCGGATCCGGTAGCCGTGGCTTCGCGGGCCGCGCGACCCACCGGCTCACCGCCGTGCCGAGATCGCCGAAGTATTCCTCGATCACGCCCGGGTCGCCGACCCGGGCGGATTCGCCGCCACCCACTTTGATCAGTTCGTCGAGCAGCTCGTGATTCGGGATGATGCTGGCTTCCTGCGGCCGGTTGCCGTAGCGGCGCTTCCACCAGTCATCGAATTCCTTCCGGTCACCGATCCCGATCGCGTGCAGCCGGATGCCGGATGTCTTGTGCAGCTCCTCCATCAGCAGCACCGGCTCGTCGGTTCCGGACACCACCTCACCGGTCTTGTCGTCGCCCTTCGGCGTCAGATGCGCCCCGTCGCTGACCAGCACGATCAGGCGGTCGTTGCCCGGCACCCCGTACCGGTAGAGCAGTTCCGAGGCAGTGTGCAACGCCTGGCCGATGTCCGTACCCGATCTTTCCCGCGGGATCAGCTGGTTGATCGCCTCCTCGAACTCGGCGACGACCTCCGGTGGGGAGTCGGCCCCCATCTCGGCCATGCCGCCGGTGCGGGGGAACACGCACACGCTCTGGTGGGTGAACTTGACCAGGGCGATGCGCGAGACCCGGCTGGCGACCAGCTTGCGGGCGCCGAGCATCTGCTGAAGGGACCGGCGCAACAACTCACTGCGCTTCATCGTGCTGCCGGCCGGGCTGCCGATCCGGTTCTTCCGGACGACCACGTCGTCGGCCACCATCGAGCCGCTGCAGTCGGCCAGGACGACGATGTCGACGCCGGTGCGGTTGCCGGGGGTGAACAGCATCAGGTCGGTCTGCTCGGTGATCTCGACCAGGCCGCTCAACGCCCGGCCGCCGGAATCGGTGGCCTCGCGGACACGCATGGCCGAGCCGTCCACGTCCAGCCAGGACGCCTCGCCCGGGTCGATCCGCAGCACCCGGCCGGCCACGTCGGTGGCCCGGGCCAGTTCGCCGGCCACCGACTTGAGGGTGCCATCGGTCATCGGCTCGATCGTGGCCGACGCGGCCGGGGTGGCCGGCGCCGGAGTCAGCTGCCACGGCTGTGCGCCCGTCTCGGTCAGCCGGAGCCGGTCGGCGAGCGCCTCCCCGACCGCGACCATCCCCTCGGGCAGCTCGCCCAGCGGCATGACCCGCACCGGCGCGACCTCCGCCGCGCGCAGCAGCGCCGGTATGCCACCGCTGGCCGCCGCACCGGCCGCGACACCGACCCGGAACCCGTCGAGCAGGCCGGTCCCGCCGACGATCAGCAGCCGGTCGCGCGCCGAGGACCAGGACGCCGTCATGACCCCTCCAACTTCACCTTGAGGGCTAGGAACCCGCTCATCTTGCGGGCGTTGCCGTTGAACTGGGCCTCGAAGCCGGCCGGAACGCGGACGAACAGGATGTCCGAGCGTGACGTGAAGTACCCGTACGTCATCTGCTCCGCGAGCTTCGTGCGGCCCGCGCCCCGCAGGTACTGCTGGAGCCGCGCGAAATGCTTCAGGCCGGCTTCACGATCCTTGGCGGCGGTCTCGATCGCCACCTGCACGGCGCGTCGGTACGACTCGTCGAACACCACAGCGTGCGGCGTGGCGGCCAGGTCCCGGCGCACCTCGTCGACGATCCGGGCCACCGTGGGGATGTCGGCCCTCCGGTCGAGCACGTTGATCAGCATGTGCCGGAAGGCGGGCAGCGTCGGGAGCCGGAAACCGCTCCCGTGAGCCCGGCGCAGGGCCGTGCCCACGACCACCTGCCGGATCAGCTGTTCCGGGCTGAGCCGCGCGAGCCCGGCCCGATGCTCCTGGCACATGGCCAGACCCGTACGCCGGGGTCCGTACACCTGCCAGCGGAAGCCGTGCCGGAGACACTGCCGCCGCGCGCAGGACCGGCCGCCCGGATCGGTGTGCTCGCAGCTCATCGACCCGGTCGCGGCGCAGCTCTCCGACGCGCAGGCCGGGAAACGACGCTGGTAGCAGTCCGGGCAGTAGGCCCGGCCGGGATCGCCGGGAAGGGCCGTCCGGTGCCGGTCACACCAGGCCTTCCCGCCCTTGCAGCGCGGCCCGCCGCACCAGAACGACGCGGCCTCGCCGCACGTGCAGCGCGGTCGGTGCCGACGGCAGGTGACCCGGCCGAACTTGAGGTCGACGATCACCGCGTGGTCGTCGCAGAGCCGGTCCGGCACGTTCTCCGCCCGGCACTGCGAGCACAGGAACGGGCCGTACCGGGTGAGCTTGGCGGCCGCGCAGCCGGCGCAGCGGTACCGGATCCGGGGCGGCTCCACGACACCGCGTACGGCGAACCGGGTCATCCGGTCCAGCCGGGCGGGGGCCGAGGCCGGATCGAGGAACCGCAGCGTCAACCGCCCCTGCGGGCCGTCGAGCCGCCAGGTGTCCTTGACGTGCGGCTGCAGACTCTGCACGAACGGCTCGATCTCACGCCACAGCTCCAGATAGCCGTCGGGGCCGTCCGGCACGGCCGCGAGCTCGCGCAGGTCGAGCTGGACCGGGACCACTGCCTCGGCCGGGCGCCGTACGCCGGTCATCACGCGCCTCCCCGGCGAACGGCCAGAACTTCGATATTGACCTTGGCCGTCCCGCTGTCCTGGAACGACGCATCGTTGATCACCAGAAGCCGTACGCCCTCCGGCGGGTCGGCCAGCACCGGAGCGAGCGCCTTCGTCACGGTGTCCCGCTCGGCCTGGGGCACACGCAGGCTCACCAGGGCGCGCCCGGAGGTGCGGGCCAGCCGGACGGCCGCGGCGGCCGGGCCCTGGGTCCAGTCGTCGGGAACGCGGCTCAGCGTGCGCCGCCCGTCGGCCGCGGGACGCAGGTTCCGGCGCAGCTGCTTGGCATCGGCGCCGGTCCGGCGGAGCTCGTCGTGCAGCCGCGACGGACCGCCGGCGGCCAGGTAGCGGTCGATCGCGGCCAGCACCTCGGCCTCCGCCGGTTCGCCGCCCAGCGCCTCGAAGAGGGCCTTCGCGGCCGTTCCGACGGAGGACCGCCCCGACCGGCGACGAGGCATCGTCTGTGCGGCGAGGCGGTCCTCCCAGAACCGGGTGGCCATTGCCGTGGCCCCCGGAGCCAGCTGCTGGTTCACCGCGGCGAGATGATCGGTGGCCAGCCATCGCGGGTCGGTCAGCCGCCGCCCGAGCTGGTTGCCGATCGGCTCGGCCCGCCACAGGTCGTTCTCGCCGCAGACCGCCCGCGGGTGGGCCTCGAGAATGGAGAGGCCCCCGGTCAGCGTGGCCAGCTCGGCCGGTTCCACCTGCATCGCGGCCAGCTCGGGGACCAGCGTGTCGAGCAGTTCGACGAGCCGGTGGGTGGCGGGCTCGGCGGCGCCGCGGCCCTGCGGACGGGACTTGCGGTCGGCGCCGCCCGGGTCGTTCTCCAGGCGCGCGCCGGTGCCCGCGGCGATCGCCCGCGAGCGGTCCCGGTCGAGCAAGCGGTCCGGAGTGGGCGGCACCCGGCGGCCCTCCTGCTCGAGCCGCCGGGCGGCCATGGCGATCGCCTGAACCAGAACGGCGTGGGCCACCGCCGTACGGGGAAGAAGTTGGCCGTCGATGCAGCGGAGCTCGACCGCCGGGAACGGATACGCCGGCCCGCCCAGCGGGTTGACGTCCATCAGCTCGAGCTTGGCGATGCCGTGATCGCGGCGCAGGCTCTCGCGCACCCGGCCCATGTGGGCCTGACCGGCCGAGTCGAGATAGCGGGCCGGCACATGATCGGTGGCCTCGGCCAGCCGCCGCGACCCGCTGGCCTCGACCTGCGACGGCCCGAACGCGGCCCGCCCGGTCAGCGCGATCAGCTCGGGCACGTAGCGGCGGAACTGGTTGGCGCACAGCTCCCGCTGGGTGTCGTTGGCGACCTCGACGGCGTGCAGGTCGGCGCAGAGCCACCCGGTTCCCCCCGCCGCGGGCAGCCAGGCGTTGGGCACCAGCTCACCGAGCCGCCGCGCCACCGCGTCGGCCAGCAGCGTGGTCGCCTCGGCCAGGTTGCGGGTCAGCCGCTGCCGCATGGCCGGGTCGAGCAGCCACACCGGCCCGGTGTCGATCCACACCGTCGCCCTTTCCGGGCTGCCCCGCAGCGACATCCCGCGCGGCAGCGCCGGCGGCCGCTCGACCAGCTTGGCCACCAGCTCGGGCGCGCGGCCTCCCCGCACCACGTAGCCCTTGGCGAGCACGTGCCGCAGCGGTCCGGAGCGGTAGAGCCCGACAAGCATCCAGTCTCCGATCAGCAGAGGTTTTCCACCCTGTTACTGACGGACAGCCGGCCGGGGCAGGCCGGCTACGCGGAGACGGCGAAGAACTCGTCCACGAGCTGGGCGGCGTGCACGTCCTGGTTGGTGCGGCCCATGACGGCGGGCATCCGGACCGGCCCCGGAATGGTGTGGCCGCCGCCGTGAATCGTGTAGAGCGCCACCGGCGGGTGCCCCGGACTGCGGTATTCGGTGCGCTTGACCGACGTCGTACGGGTCGAGGCCGGCAATGTGGTGCGGACCGGCGGCGCGGTGATGCCGTTGCGCGCGGCGAAATAGGCCGCCGTTTCGGGCGCGGACCGGTTGCGGCCGCCGACTTTGAACAATGCGCGCACCCACCAGCTCATTTCCCCGCCCCCGTACGCGATGATCGGGTCCTTCGTGCCATTGATGAGCAGGACCGGCATCGGCGCGGGCGGAGCGTCGTTCAGAAGGAAATTGTCGGGCGCCGGCATGGTCGCCCCGATGACGGCGGCCCCCGCGATCAGTTCCGGGGTTTCGTGGACCAGGCGCATCACCATCTGACCGCCGTTGGAGAATCCGGCCGCGTACACCCGCCCGGGATCGATGTCGTGGCTCTCCACCAGCTGCCCGATCAGCGCGCGGGTGAAGCCGACGTCGTCGATGTCGCCGGTGCGGGCCGGGAAGGAATCAGCGCGCCGGGCGTCGTTCCAGTTGCCCTTGTGCCCGTCCGGATAGACCAGCACCGCCGCCCCGCCCGCGGCCATGGCGTCATAGGCGCGGCCAGTGAATTCGCGATGCTTGGCGCCGGTCTGTTTCGACCCGTGAAAGACCAGGACCAGGCTGCGACCCGGTTTGCCGTCTTGCGGTCCGACAATCTCGTACGTCCGCCGGATGCCGTTCACCGTGATGCTGTAGCGCATGCCTGCTCCCCAGAAGCGGATGGGTCATCCGTTTCAACGTAACAGAAGTGGATGGCTTATCCGGTACGCTTGTGGGCATGCCCACGGCCCCGCTGCGCAAGGACGCCGCCCGCAATTGGCAACGCATCGTGGACGTGGGCCGCCGCCTGGTCGACGACGAGGTCCCGATCCAGCTCAACGACGTCGCCCGCACGGCCTCCCTCGGCGTCGCCACCGTCTACCGGCACTTTCCGACCCCGGAAGCGCTGCTGGAAACCCTGGCCGCACCCGGCCTGGAAGCACTGGCCCGCACGGCCACCACCACCGGCGACCCCTGGTCGGCGCTGCGCGATTTCCTCCGCGCGGCCATCGACGCCCAGATGACCGACGCCGCACTCGCCCCGGTGTTCGCCGCGTCCAGCCACGCCCTGCCGCACACCACCGAGCTCATGCAGCGGCTACACCAGCTCTTCACCGACCTGCTGGGCCGGGCCCGGTCCGCCGGCGTGATCGACCCGCACGTCACCCCGGCCGACATCGCCCCCCTGATGTGCGGCGTCACCTACGCGGCCCGCATCCACGCCGCCACCAGCGGCGAATCCCGGGCCGCCACCGCCCGCCGCTACCTCGACGTCTTCCTCGAGGGCCTCCGCCGGGGCCGGGCCCCCTCAGAAGGCGAAATGCTCGGCGTCCCCGGTGAGGGCGGCCAGCCGCTCCGCACCGACTGACGGAACCGTGTAACGCCGTTCCCTGATCGCGGCAAGCAGCTCGGGCGGCAGCGTGACGTGGTGGCGGCGTACGTAATAGGAAAGGTCCTGACGCCAGAGCCACTCACCGTCCGTCATGATCGACGAACCGCTGAGAATCTCTTGCCGCGGATCCAGGACGTCGCGCTCGACATCCATCATGTCGATCAGCAGATAGCCGTTGTCGAGATACTGAGTCACCAGCTCGACATCTTCGAGCGGCTCCGGCCCGACATGGTCGGCAATGCTCTGCGGCGGCTCGGGGTGACGGGTCTGACCGAGCTCCACAAACATTCCAGCGGTCCGCACGGTCAACTCCCTGCCCGGGGCCAGAAGGTGACCCATTTACCTTCGGGGAGTCCCGGTTTGTTGGCGATCCTGGGCACGTACTGACCATCACCGTATAGGGGCACCCCGACCGCCTGGGTCGGGGCCTTCACGGGCACGCCGAGCGAGTCGGCCACCTGCTGGCCGGCCGGCACCAGATCGGGGAAAGCGGGATCGGCATCCACCCGGCCGGTGTGGCAGGAGACCAGCCGGACCGGCTGCCCGGGCACGTAGTTCGGGTTGTCCCGCACGGCCTGCGCGATCTGTTCCGGATTCGTGTAATTGTGCGGATACTTGCCGCCGTCCTCACCGACCACGCCGGGCCGGAAAGTGCCGTTCGGTTCGCCGTGCACAACCACATCGTGCACGCCGGGCTCCGGCTGGACGTGATCGAAGTTACGCATTGTGCTGCTGTCGTATCCGACCGCCGTGGAGTTCGGCCCGTGATAGACGGGGTCGCCGGTGGGCAGGTGGCCGTCCGGCGGACGGGCCGGCGCCTGCGGACGGTCGCCCGGGTTCGTCCAGTCCGACCGCTTACCCATGTCGGAGAGGTCGTCCGCACGTTTGCCGCCTTTGCCCAGCGCCCGGACGGCGTCGCCGAGCTCCCTCATCGCCTGCGACAGCTTCCGCATGCTGGAGACGAGCTGCTTGAGCCAGCGGCTGATCTTGGCGGCCCACGACGCACATAGCGTGGCCACCTGTTCGACGACGAGCGGGCTGGCCACGCCGAGGCTGGCGATCACCTCGATGGCGTACGAGATCAGGCGCGACACCACCGTGGCGATCGCATCGCGCACCATCACGCGCACCGTGCCGACGAGCATGCCGGCGCCCTCGGTGATCAGGGCCATCGTCTCGGAAGCGCGACTGAGTGACTGCAGATCCGAGACACGTTTTGCGGCGTACGCCCGGTACGCGTCCGCCGCGGCGCCTTGCCACTCGGAGGTATCCCAGCTGACCGATCGCGACAGGGCGTCCGCCTCGCCGGCCAGCCGGCCCGCGATGTTGGTCCAGGTCTGCGCCTGCGCCGTGATCTGGTTGGGGTCACCGGCCAGCCAGTCCAGTGCTTCGGACAGGGGCTTGACGTGCTCGATGATCCACGCGATGCCGTACTGCAGCAGGCCACCGATCGGATCGGACATGAACGCCAGCGCGTCGAGGGCGCCGCCGGCCACGCCCAGTGCCCCGTCCACCCAGGATCCGCTCTGCACCGCCTGGTAGATCTGCTGGATGTCCTCGACCGGGGCGATGCCCGTGAACGTTCCCGGTCCCGCGCCGGACGGAGTCGCCACCAGCGGGTTCGTCATGGCAGCCGGCCGCTGCGGTGGATGACGTCGGCGCTGCCCGCATCGGTGGACTCGTAGTGCTCCGCGGTCGCGCGCAGTTTCTGCGCGGTGTCGCGCAAATTCTCAGCGCTGTCCGTAATCCCTTGAATCAAGACGTCCTGCAGTACGCCCATCAAGGGCGGCAGGAAATTACAGACCTTCCCGTACGCGTCCCCGCCGGCCCGCACGGACCGGCCCGCATCACCGGCCTCCTGCACACTGTCCCCGATCGCGCCGACAGCGCCCGAGTGCGCGGCCAGATCCTGCGTGAACACGGAGAACTGGTCACTCACGCGTGATCGTCCTCGGCCCGGTAGCCCTTCAGAACGGCCTGCCCTGTTTCCGACTCCGCGCCGATCGTTCCGGCCACCGCTTCCTGCACCTTTCCGGCCAGCGCGACCCGTGCGGCCACGACCGCGGCCAGGATTTCCCGCGCGGTCCTCGCCGCCGGCTGTTGCCGAGTCTCTTCGTCGAGCCAGAGATCGGTGAGCTCCCCCGATCGCCCCACGGTCACCTCGACGAGCCGGTCCTGGCTGTGCGCCGAAGCCGTCAGGCCTTCCGTCCGCCCGGCCAGTTCCCGGGCCTGGGCCGCGCGGCGTTCGAAGCCGGCCTGCCATTCGTCGATGGTCCGGTCTGCTTCGTCCCAGCTGATCCCGTCGAACACATGACCTCCCGGCATCGACGATCGAGCATAGTTAGCCGGTTCCAGGCCGGGGTTCCGGGCGGGGTGAAGGACGCGCCCATCCACGAGGGGATACGGTTTTGCAGGTTGTCGTCCATGCAGGTGGTCATGAGGAGCGGAACGTGAGTCAGGTGCTGGCGCCGGCGGCGGGGGTTGCTGCTCAAGCGGGCCGGAGGCGTACGTTCGCGGTAATTTCGCACCCGGATGCCGGTAAGTCGACGATGACGGAGGCGCTGGCGCTGCACGCGCGGGTGATCGGGCAGGCCGGCGCGGTGCACGGCAAGGGTGACCGCCGCGGCGTGGTGTCCGACTGGATGGCGATGGAGCAGCAGCGCGGCATTTCGGTCACGTCGGCGGCGCTGCAGTTCTCCTACCGCGGCACGGTGATCAACCTGCTCGATACGCCGGGGCACGCCGACTTCTCGGAGGACACCTATCGGGTGCTGACCGCGGTGGACAGCGCGGTCATGCTGCTCGACGCGGCCAAGGGCCTGGAACCGCAGACGCTGAAGCTGTTCGAGGTGTGCCGGCAGCGCAGCATCCCGGTCATGACGTTCATCAACAAATGGGACCGGCCCGGCCACGACGCCCTGGCCCTGCTCGACGAGATCGAACAGCGGATCGGGCTGCGGCCGACCCCGCTGACCTGGCCGGTCGGCATCGCCGGGCACTTCCACGGCGTCATCGATCGGCGCACCGGTGTCTTCACCCGCATGGAGCGCTCCCCCGGCGGCGCCGGCCTCGCCATCGAGGAGGAGATGACTGCGGCCGAGGCGGCGGAGCGGTACGGCGCGGAGTGGGACGCCGCGATCGAGGAGCTGGACCTGCTGGAGATGACCGGCGCCGGCCACGATCAGGCCACCTTCCTGGCCGCGACCAGCACGCCGGTGCTCTTCGGCGCGGCCGTCGCGAACCTCGGCGTACGGCAATTGCTCGATCTTCTGGTGGAGCTGGCGCCGCCGCCCTCGGCCCGGCCCACCGCCGCCGGCGCGGATCAGCCGGTCGACGGCGCCTTCTCCGGTTTCGTCTTCAAGGTCCAGGCCAACATGAACCGGGCCCATCGCGATCAGGTCGCGTTCATGCGGATCTGCTCGGGCCGGTTCGAGCGGGGCATGGTCGTGACCCACGCCGGCACCGGCCGCCCGTTCGCCACCAAGTACGCCCAGCAGATTTTCGGCCAGGGCCGCGACACCATCGACGAGGCCTTCCCCGGCGACGTGGTCGGCCTGGTCAACGCGACCGCGCTCGGCATCGGCGACACGCTCTACTCCGGCGACCCGGTGCAGTATCCGCAGCTGCCCTCGTTTCCGCCGGAGCATTTCGCCGTCGTGCGGTCCTCCGACACCTCCGCCTCGAAACGTTTCCGGCGCGGCATCGAGCAGCTGGACGCCGAGGGCGTGGTCCAGGTGCTGCGGTCCGACCAGCGCGGCGACCAGGCGCCGGTGCTGGCCGCCGTGGGGCCGATGCAGTTCGAGGTGGCCACCTTCCGGCTCGAGGCCGAGTTCGGGGTGAAGGTGCAGTTGGAACATCTGCCGTACGAGGTGGCCGCCCGCACCGACGCCACCGCCCGCGACATCCTGCGCACCGAGTCGAACGTCGAGGTCATGACCCGCGTACGCGATGACGCCGTGCTCGCCGTCTTCCCGCATCGCTGGCGCATGCAGTCGATCGCCAACCGGCACACCGACCTGCGCCTCGAGGTGTGACGGCCGGATCAGGCCGTCCGGACCGGGACGTGGATGGTCAGGACGGCGGTGTCGTCGGCGGCGTGACCGCCGGTGAACGCGAGGACGGCGTCGTCGACAGCAGCGGCGAGCTGATCGGCCGAGACCGCTGACGCCTTGGCGATGACCTGCTGCAGCCGCTCGGGGCCGAACAGGATGTGGTCGCCGGCCCGGTGACCCTCGGTGACCCCGTCGGTGAACATGACCAGACTGTCGCCGGGCCGTAGGACGGCGCGCTGATCATGAAGGATGGGCTCGGGGCGCCAGCCGAGGAGCAGGCCGTGCCGGCCGAGGGACTCGACGCTTCCGTCGGCCCGGCGGATCAGGGCCGGGTCGTGGCCGCCGCAGCTGACCCGGACGCTGATCCCGTCGGGGTGCGGGCGGAGGGTGGCGTAGACGGCGGTGAGGAAGCGCCGGTCGTCGGTGTACCAGGCCAGCAGCGCCGCGTTGAGGGTGGTCAGGTTGACACTCGGCGTGGCGCAGCGGACCGCGGCGGCGCGGAGCGTGTACCGGGCGAGCGCGGTGACCTTGGCGGCCTGCGGGCCTTTGCCGGCCACGTCCCCGACGACGACGGCCCAGGCGTCGCGCACCGAGGGAAACACGTCGTAGAAGTCGCCGTAGACGTCGGCCTGGCCGGTTGCCGCCCGGCGGTAACGCACGGCCACCTCGGCCCCGGGCACCTGCGGCAGGTGTGGCGGCAGCAGGCTCTGCTGGAGCGTGTCGGCCAGTTGCTCGGCGCGGACCGTGGCCTCCTCGGCTTCGGCCGTCGCAGCTTCGGCCCGCGCGGTGGCGGCCTCGGCGTGCAAGGTGGCGGCCTCGGCGTGCAAGGTGGCGGCCTCGGCGCGCTGGGTGGCGGCTTCGGCTTCGCCGACGGCTTCGCGCAGGGCGATCTCTCCGGCGGCGGCCTGCGACAGCGTATGCAGAATGTCGATCTCGTGCGGCGTCCACTGCCGGGCGACGGTGTCGACCGCACAGAACGCGCCCAGCACATGCCCCTCCGGTGAGCGGACCGGGAATCCGGCCCAGGCGACGAAGCCCCTCGACTCGATGGACGGGTTGCCGCTGGTGCGCGGGTCGGCCCGGGCGTCCCCGACGATCAGTTCCGCGTTGATGCCGATGACGTACTGGCAGAACGACTCCCGCACGGTGCTCTGCCGGTCGGCCGGGTCTTCGCCGCCGGCACCGACACAGCTTTTCCAGTACGAGCGGGTGTCGTCGACGACGGTGATGAAGGCGTACGGCGTGCCCAGCAGAGTCGCGGCGAGGCGGGTCAACCGGTCGAACGCCTCCTCGGGGCCCGTGCCGAGCAGGCCGGTGCGACGGACCGCGGCCAGCCGGTCGGGGTCGGAGATCCGTACGGGGACTCCCGCGGACACGATCACCGGGCGGCGCTGCGCGGGGTCCGGCCGGCCCGCTCCGAGAAGCCTTTTCGCAACGGCATTGGCGATGCCGCGTTGACCGGCCCCGCATCGCTAGCTGTCATGCGGTCAGTGTGACCCTCATTTCGCGGTCGGCGACAGTGGCCGGGCGTCCGTTGCTCACCCGTGATCGGGGGGCGGCGCCGCCGCGTACGGGCACCGGCCGGATTTTCATGCTATTGTTCCGTCGTTGCAGTTTTGATTTCCTAAGACGTTTTCAACGCCTGACGGGCATCTTCGCCCATCAGGTGTTTTTTCGTTTACCGAATGACGGTTTCAAGGTTAATCGACACGGCGACCGAGGTCCGCAAGGTGCGGAGCTCAACAGTCGGCAAGGAGAACGTTTCGTGACTCAGGGAACAGTTAAGTGGTTCAACGGCGACAAGGGCTTCGGCTTCATCACCCCCGATGGTGGCGGCGCTGACGTGTTCGCGCACTTCTCGGCGATCGCGACCTCTGGTTACCGCTCCCTCGACGAGAACCAGCGCGTCGAGTTCGACGTGGCCCAGGGCGCCAAGGGCCCGCAGGCGGAGAACATCCGCCCGCTCTGATCCGAGCTGTCCGGCAACCCGTGCCTGGGTGGCCGGGCTTGGTGGCGGCCGGTCGTCCTGGTCGAGGTCCGCGGTTCGCGCGATCTCCCGGGACGGTCGGCCGTCGCTTTTTGCGCGGTGCCCGCGGTCGGCCGTGCATCCTCGCTGGGCGTCCTCGCCGGGCGCAAGCCGCTCGGCCGCGCGTCCTCGCCGGGCGCAAGCCGCTCGGCGAGGACGGACGATCAGCGGTGCTCGATGCCGGTGAGCAGGTCGGGCGTGCGGCGTTCGTTGGTGGCATCCGCGGCGGCCGCCGACGCCGCGTCAGCCGACGCCTGGGTGGCGTCCGGCGGCACGACGAGAAGGTCGAAACGGTCGTTCCCGAAGTCGGTGACGACGGTGATCAGCCCGGCCGGCTGGGAAGTGAACCAACCGAGCCGCACCACGTGGCCGCCGGCCGCGGCTCGCCGCGGGTGGGGCAGGTCCCACTCGGCGCTGTTCATCATCACGTGCGTGACCTGGCCCCGCAGTCCCGACAGGGCTTCCGCCAGCGCGGGAAGCTCGGCTACCGCGTTGGTCGACCGGGGCCACCAGGCCCCGTCGAGAACGGTCGTCCGGGAGGGATCCGGGTCCAGTTGAAGGCGTGCGGCGTCACCGGGCGCGGGCCGGTCCGCGGACAAGGTGGTCGGTGCCATGAGGGCTACCTCTCGATGGACGACCTCCGCACTGCCGAGGGCGCCGAATGCGCTCGTCGGAGGTCGTGCCGAGGTCGTTGACGAGGACGGTACGCCCTCCGCGGCCGGCGATGCGTACAGTAGGAATCGATGCACGCGGCTGTGCCACCCGGTTCGCGGTCCGCGCCGACATCCCCCCGGCTCTCTCGATTCGTCGCGACCGGCATCACCCCTCTCAGAGAGCAGACAATGACTATCTCCAAGGCAGCCGTGATCTCCGTTCTCCGCGAGCGCGGCCAGCACGCCCGGGCCGATTTCGTCGACCGGGAGCTACCCGAACGCATCGACATCACCCGGCACGGTGGCCTGCTCGCCACTCTCCGGCTCGACCCGGCCGATCTGGCCGAACCGGATGCTCAGGGCACCGGCTCTCCCGGTGAAACCGCGTGATGGAGCCCGACCGGCGGCGTGCCGGCTGACGGGGTCGGCGACCCGTCATCGCAGTCACGTCACCGCGGCCCAGACCACCTTGCCGTCCGGTGTCGCCACCGCGCCCCAGGCGGCGGCGGTCGCGTGCACCAGGCGCAGGCCCCGTCCCCGTTCGCCGAGGGGGCCGGGCGGGGCGGCGAGCCTCAGCTCGTTCACGGCCGGGAACTTGCTGACACAGTCGTGGATCGCCACATAGAGTCGCGCATCGCTGGACGACATCGTGACGATGAAGTCGGTGCGGGCGTGTTCCACCGCGTTGGCGGCCAGCTCCGAGGCGATCAGCCAGGCGTCCTCCAGCAGCTTGGGCCGGTCCCAGTCGCGGCAGGCCCGCGTGACGAGGGTCCGGGCGGCTTTGATCGAGGCCGGCCGGGGTTCCAGCCGGGCCTGCAGACGATCGGTACGCGATCTCCGCAAGGCGATGGCCGCGCGCGCGTCCGGCGCGGTGGTGTAGACGCGTGGCTGCGGGCCCTGGAGATACCGCAGGCGCCGGCTCAGCGCGGTCGCGGCCGGCAGGCTGAACGTCACGTGCACCGGCACGGTGCCGAAGCGGGCCTGTCGCCACAACGCCAGCCAGAAGGGCAGGCTCACCCCGTGGGGGTCGCCCAGATCGTGCAGGGCGACGATGACGGCCGTCGGTGGCCCGGCCAGACACATCCGCAGGGCGGCGGAGACCTGTTCGCCCAGTTGCGTCGACCACCGGCCGCGCACCGCCATCTCGACCACCGTCATGCCGGCGTCACCGGTCACGACCACTCGCGGACTGAGACCCCCGGCGGCGGTGGTGAACAGGTACGGAGGCCGGCCCGGCGGCTTGTCCGCCCCGGTCATAGTGCGACGGCGGCCCGGCCGCCGGGCCGCATCGTGGACAGTCTTTCCAGGTGCCGGTTGACGACGGCCACAGCTGCTCCCCAAACTTCGTTGCCGCACTTCGTGCGCTACCGGGGACTAGGGCAGCAGGCCGGGAACAAGTCTCCCGGTCCGGCAACGCTATCTCACCGGGTCCGATGCCCGGCATCGACGCTTGTGGTCCCGAGATGGATACAGTCAGACGGTGGCGGTTCTGCTGCGCGACCCATCGCACCGGCCGCGACGGCGGCTGCCGCCCGCCGCGACCGTCACTCCCACCGCCGGATGCTCGCGGCGCGGTAGGCTGCTGACGGATCTGCTGCCCTGCCCTCGGCGGCACCCCGGCGGAAGGGTGCCGCGATGCGATGCAGGCTCGACCGGGCCACTCCCGGCGGTGGACCCGATGGATGATCCGGCCCCGATCGTTCGTCGCCTGGTCGCCGCTTCCACCCGGCCCGGGATGGCCACCGGTGACTTCCTGAGCGACATGTGCCGTACGGCTGCCCAGGCGCTGTCGGCCTCGGGCGCAGGCATCAGCGTGATGACCGGCGACGGCACCCGCGGGGTCAGCGCCGCATCCGATGAGCTGAGCGAGCGCGTCGAGGAACTGCAGTTCGTCATGGGCGAGGGGCCCTGCATCGACGCGTTCAGCACACGCCGGCCGGTCCTGATCGCCGACCTCGGGGGCAGCGCGGTGCACCGCCGGTGGCCCACTTACACCTCGGCGGCCATGTCGGACGGTGTCCGGGCGGTGTTCGCGTTCCCGTTGCAGGTCGGCGCGGCCCGCCTCGGCATCCTCGACGTGCTGCGGCAACGGGCCGGCCCGCTGACCGAGGAGGAGCTTCCGCTGGCCCTGACCTTCGCCGACGTGATCGTGGAGCGGCTGCTCGACCGGCAGCGCGACGCCGGGGACAGCACCGGGCCGCCCGGCAGCGAGGCCGTCGACGTCGGTCACCGTGCGCAACTGTTCCAGGCCCAGGGCATGGTCATGGTCCAGTTGGGCATCAGCCTCGTTGAGGCGCTGTCCCGGATGCGGGCCTACGCGTACGCGGAAAATCGCTCTCTCGACGCGGTGGCGCGTGACGTCGTCGGCCGCCGTCTGCGTCTCGGCAAGGACTGACTGCTCATGACCAATCGCGACATCGCACGGCAAGCCCGGAGGCAGGCATGACCACCGTATCCGCGGAGCGACTCGCGGCGATCTTCGTCGAGGCGGCCGACACTCTCGTCGACGACTTCGACCTCATCGAATTCCTGCACCTGCTGACCGAACGGGCCACCAGCCTGGTCGGCGCGGCCGCCACCGGGCTGGTCATGGCCGACCCGCGCGGGCGTCTGGAGTTCATGGCCGCTTCCGACCAGAACGCCAAACTGCTTGAGCTGTTCCAGCTGCAGAACGAGGAAGGCCCCTGCCTGGAGGCGTTCCTCAGCGGGCAGGCGGTCATCAACATCGACCTCGCCGCGGCCGCTGAACGCTGGCCCCGTTTCGCCCCCCGCGCGCTCTCGGCCGGCTATCAATCGGTGCACGCCTTCCCGATGAGGGTGCGCGAGCGGGTGATCGGCGCGCTCAATGTCTTCGGCGGCACCAGAGGGGGAAACTTCACCGGCTCCGACGTGCCGATCATGCAGGCTCTCACCGACATCGCGGCGATCGGGCTCCTGCAGGAACGCACGATCCGCCAGAGCGAGATCCTGACCGAGCAGCTGCAGGGCGCGCTGAACAGCCGGATCATCATCGAGCAGGCCAAAGGCGCGGTCGCCCAGGCCTGCGGCATCTCCGTCGACGAGGCGTTCGTCGCCATCCGCCGGTTCGTCCGCGATCACAGCCGCAAATTGACCGATGTCGCGCATGCCATCACGGAGGAACCCGGCCTGGCCGCGCGGATCCTCTCCCGCTGATCGGCGACTCGGCGGACGAGCCGTCACCGGTCGTGAGGTGACGCCCAGACCATCTTGCCGCCGGCCGTCGGAATCGATCCCCAGCTCGCCGCCAGGGCCTGCACCAGGCGCAGGCCACTGACCGGCGGGACGCCGCGCTCGGTGGTGTGCATCTGCGGCAGACGGGGATCCGCGTCCGCGACGATCATCTGCAGGCGCCGGCCCTGCCGCAGTACCGTGACGCGGATGTCCGTGCCGGCGTGCTGGACAGCGTTGGCCACCAGCTCGTTCACGATCAGACGGCTGTTGAAGAGCAGGCGTGGCAGGTCCCATGTCCAGCAGGCGCGCTCGATCAGGCGCCGGGCCCGGCTGGGCGCGTGCGCCATGGCGGGCGTGTGCAGCACCAGCCGGTCGGCCGCCGGGATCAGGTTGTTGAGGGCCGTCCGGGCCTGGCGCGGTCTCGCGAAGACCGGCAGCTGCCGCCGGATACCGGCCTCCTGCAGCCGATGGGCGAGAGCCATCTCAGCGGGCGCGCAGACGGCCACCAGCACCGGCGGGCCGACGGCCGCGCCCACCTCGCGGACTCGCGCCCAGGCGGGCAGGCTGAGCGCATCGGGGTCGTCCAGACCGGCGAGGTCGATGAGGAGCCCGGCTGGATGCGCGGCGAGGCATTGCTGCAGGACGGCGAAGGTCTCGACCCGCAACGCCACACTCCACCGGCCGCGGACGGCCAGGACGAGAACGGCGCCGTCCTCGGCACTGTCGACGGTGATCCCGGCCCGCACGGCCGCAAAATACGGAGGCTGCTCGATCACGATGCTCCCTCGACAGGACACCTTGCAGTGCGCCACCGAGGTCTGGGGCAGCTGGGGATCGTAGGGCGCTCCCGTGCAGGCAGCACCACGGCCGACTATAGGGCAACGTGCGACAATGCGGCACTACGGTCATCCGGGTGGTGTCCCCGGTGCTGTTCACGACTCGTCCCACCTCCCCCACCTCACCACGTCGCCCTGACAGCGCGCCGGTCATTGCCTGCCCGCTCGTCTCCGACGCGACCGGTGGGAGATCAACCGCTGCGGGCCGACGACCGAAAGGCACGCACATGACCCTCCGGTACGGATTCCTCAGCACTCACCCGCCCACCCGCTGCGGCCTGGCCGCCTTCAACCTCGCCCTGGCCGCTCAACTGAGCCCGGACGGTCTCCCGGACGGCGTCGTGCGCGTCGCCTCGAACGGCGACGACCTGACGCCCGCACCCGGCGTGGTGCACACCTGGACGGCGGCGACCCCGGCCGGCTGGCGCGACGCCGCCCAGGTGCTCAGCACCTTCGACGTCGCCGTCGTCCAGCACGAGTACGGCATCTATCCCGGCCGCGACGGCGGAGAAGTCCTCTCCGTGCTGCGCCGGCTCACCGTGCCGGGCATCGTCGTCCTGCACACCGTGCTGAGCCACCCCACCCCCGGCCAGAAGTCGTTGCTCGAAGAGATCATGGCCGCGGCGGGCGCGGTCGTCACGATCACCAGAGCCGCGTACGACCGGCTGCTGGCCGGCTACACCGTCGACTCCACCAAGGTCTCGGTGATTCCGCACGGCGCCTCGGCTTACACCGGCACAGCGGCATCCCGGCCGGGTGCGCCTCACCTGCTCACCTGGGGCCTGCTGGGTCCGGGCAAGGGTGTCGAGTGGGCGCTGCGCAGTCTCGCGCTGCTGCAGGACCTCGAGCCGGCGCCGGTCTACACGGTCGCCGGCCGCACCCATCCCAAGGTCGTCGAGAGGCACGGCGAGGCGTACCGGTCCGGTCTGCACCAACTCGGCGCCGGGCTGGGCATCGCGCACCGCGTGCGCTACGAGTCGGCCTACCTCGACGATGCGGCGCTCGGGTCGCTCATCCGCTCCGCCGATGTCGTCGTGCTGCCGTACGACTCGACCGAACAGGTCACCTCGGGCGTGCTGGTGGAGGCGGTGGC
The DNA here is from genome assembly GCF_055562135.1 of Actinoplanes sp. NPDC021490. Lineage (NCBI taxonomy): Bacteria > Bacillati > Actinomycetota > Actinomycetes > Micromonosporales > Micromonosporaceae > Actinoplanes > Actinoplanes sp. NPDC021490. Next base: position 108,409 of record NZ_JBVHFW010000023.1, on the reverse strand, counting down.
GGCCCGGATCCCGGTCGTCGCGACCGCGTTCCCGCACGCCGTGGAACTGCTCACCGACGGACCGGGCCTGCTCGTGCCCCACCGGAAGCCGGTCGCCCTGGCCGCGGCGATCCGGAAGATCGTCACCAAGCCCGCGCTCGCCGCCAGTCTCCTCGCCCGCAACAGTCCAGCCGGGCCGGTGCTGGGATGGCCGGCGGTCGCGCAGCGCTATCAAGACCTGGCCGAGACGCTGGTCGCCGGCGCCCGGCCGGTCGCCGTGACCGGGGCACCCTAGCCTGCCCCGAACGCGCCGGTATGTCGTCTATGCGACCCAGGCGGGGATACTGACACCGGTATCCCCGCGGCGGCGTCTTCCCGCGTACGGTCGGTTCGGCGCCCCGCGCCCTGCCCGTGGCCCGGGCAGGCACGAGACGTAGTTTCGTCCGCCTGCCGCAGAGAGGTTCGATCATGTCCAAGGGACAGACGACCAAAGCAAACGTCAAGAAAAAGGGCAAGACGATCAAGGAGAAGCAGGCGGCGAAGCGCGAGAAGCGTGACCAGCAGAACGGCCACGCCTCCAACATCCCATCGACCGGGCACTAGCCCGCTCCCCCACGTCAGCGGCCCGGCCGGACTCGGAGGCGGAAAGAGCGCCGGTCGCGCCGCGGATCAGAACGGGGGCGCGTCTTCGCCCATCAGCGCCACGATGAGGCCGCCCTTGCCGTTCTTGAGGGCCTGGATCACGACCTTGCCGGTGCTGCCGTCGGGCAGTTCCAGCGTGAAGGCCTTCCCGACCGCGTTCTTGCTTATCGCGCGGACGTCGTTGGCGGGCCGGAAATCGCCGGCCCACGGCGGGAATCCGCCCTTGCGGCTGGGCTCGGCGAAGAGGGCGGCTGTGCCAGGAGTCCTGGTGCCGTCCGAGGAGATAAGTGTCGAGGCACTGCGATAGGTAGCCATGTGCCATCACGGTATCCCGGATCGCGTCCGCCCGCGGATCTAAATCTCCGCCATCCGCGAACGCGCCGAGTCTCGTAGGCGCGGCCGTACGCCTTACGCTGCGGCCGGCTCAGGCCCCGTCGCGGAGCCGGCGGTCGAGCAGTGCGGAGAGCTCACCAGCGAGTGTTCCGAGGTTTTCCCCCCGGTAGACGCCGGCCAGCTCGTCCAGCAGCCGGGCCGCGGCCGTGGCCTCGGCCGCCGTCAGCATCAGCGTCCGTTCCGCCGGCCGGTGTCCGGCGTCGAGCGGCTTCCGCAGACGTTCGGTGTACTCGTCGCGGTCGAGGGGGTTGCCGAAGGAATCCCGGGCGGCCGCCGTCGGCCGGGGCGCGGCGCGCCCGGCCACCGGAGCCGAACTGAACGCGGCGTGTCCGGGGCAGTAGTCGGTCTGGCGGCCCGGATCCGACGTCCAGCCGGCGGCATGCTCACGCGCCCAGGACCGAGCGTCCGCGTCGCTGCGCCACGCCTCGATCGGCGGTGGCTCGGACTGGATCGGGCATCCCGCCACATCGCAACTGAGCACGACCCGCCGAAGCGTGCCTCCCCTGGACAAGTGAATGCTCACTGGCGCCCGCTCTCGTGGTCGTCCGACCATGCGGCTCGAGGCATCGTGGCCGACGGATCGGGCACCGCACGAGCGGAATGCTACCGCCGTCCGACGCGAGTAGCGTCATGACATGGCGACTACGGTGTTACGCGTACGGCTGGTCGGCGGCGACCGCATGGACATCACGTACGACGAACCCGGTATCTCCGATGAGGACGAGCTGCTGGACCACGTGATCTCGACCCTGGCCGAGGATTCCGGATCGTTGCGCACCAGACACGGCGAGCGGCTCGTGGTGCTCTACGGCCGCGGCGTCGCGGCGATCGAGGTCGCGCCCCGGGGTGCGGTGATCTGACGGGACCGCGTGCGGTCGATCCCGGTCGGGGTCGCGGAACGGTGATTAGACTGCAAGCCTGTGGCCGGCCCGCCTATCGGGCCGGCGAGCCCGGCGTCAACAGCGGCGTAGGTCCCGGCTCCCTGCCGTGGTGGGGAACCTGCAGAGACCTGCGCACCAGCCCATCGGCGGATCAAGGCTGTTGTGCCCTCTCAAGGGATATCCGGCCGATGGCAGATCTCCAGCCGCTCGATCCGACGTACGCCTTCGCCGAACTCGGGCGGATCAAACTGGCCGACACCGACCTCGAAGGCGTGCTGCACAAGGTCGCGTCGCTCGCCAAACGGACCATCGCGAGCGTGAGCGAGGCGTCGGTGACCCTCCTTCGCGGCGAGAAGGCGCACACCGCGGCGTTCACCGGCGATCTCGCCCGCACCCTGGACGAACGGCAGTACGAGGAAGGCGGCGGTCCGTGCCTCGACGCGGCGGCCGGCGGTTCCGTCCTGTCGGTGCCCGACCTGACTCGGGAGCAACGCTGGCCGCACTACATCCCGGCCGCGCTGGAAGCCGGAGTGCGCAGCTCCCTCTCGGTCGGCCTGCCGGTGCACGAGAACGTCACCGGCGCGCTCAACCTGTACGCCACCGAACTCGACGTGTTCGACCAGGACGCGGTTCTGCTCGCCCGGACGTTCTCCGGCTACGCCGCGGTCGCTCTGGCCAACGCCCACCTCTACGACGCGACGGCCGCCCTGGCCCAGCACATGCAGGCGGCCATGGCCCACCGCTCAGTGATCGAGCAGGCCAAGGGCATCGTCATGGCCCAGCTGCACTGCAGTTCGGACGAAGCCTTCGCCACGCTCAGCAAGAGGTCGCAGGACACCAACCGCAAGCTCCACGACATCGCCGCGACCATGGTCGAGAAGGCTCAACACGGCGAAAGCCGCCGACGGTCATGATCGTCCGCGTTGCTGAACGCTGTCCACCAGGGCCGCCGCGACGTCACGCAGCTTGCGGTTGGTGTCCTGCGACAGTCTGGTCAGGATCTTGAAAGCCTCTTCCGCGTTGCAGTGCCGGCCGCTCATCAGGATGCCCTTGGCCTGCTCGATCACCGCGCGGCTCTGCATGGCCGCCTGCATCTGCTGGGCCAGGGTGATCTTCGTGTCGTACAGGTGGGCGTTGCCCAGCGTCACGGCGGCGTAGCCCGAGAAGGCCTGCGCCAGCTGAACCCCCTCGTCGTCGAAGGCCCCGGTCCGGGTCGAATAGAGGTTCAGCGCACCGGTGACGTTCTCGTACACCGGCAGACCGACCGACAGCGAGCTGCGCACCCCGGCCTCCAAAGCCCGCCCCGCGAAGTCGGGCCAGCGTGACTCGTGGGCCATGTCCGGCAGCGACAGCGTGACCGCGCCGGCCGAGGCCTCCAGGCATGGTCCGTGCCCCTGCCGGTACTGCGTTTCGTCCAGGGTCAGAGCGAGGTCACCGGTGAAGGCGGCGGTCTGCGCACCCCCGCCCCGGACGAGCGTCACGGTCACCTCGGAGGCACCGGGAACCGTACGCTTGGCCAGATCGGCGATTTTGTCCAGAACGCCGTCGAGGTCGGTTTCACTGAGCCTGATCCGCCCGAGCTCGGCGAATGCGTCGGCCGGGTTGACAGGCATGTCGTCGGTCACAGGACTTCCCCTTCGAGTTATGTCGGCTCAGCCAGCAGACCGGTCGCCGCCTGACTCAATGTCCGGCCCGCGTCGGCGGCGCGCACCCGGAGCCTTCGGTAGCCCTGCTCGGCCGTGCAACTCTCCCGGCCGATCAGCACGCCTATCGCCCGCTGGATGATCGCGCGGACGGCGTGGGCCGCGGCGAGCCCGGTGATCAGGTCACGACCGCCGTCGTCCAGCGCCCCGGCCGGCGATCCGGTGTGCGCGCCGTGGCCGGCCTCGATCTCGAAGACGTCCAGCACGGCCTCGGTCAGCGGCGCCATCGCGACATGGTCACGTCCGTACAGGTTCAGCGCGGCAATCGTCGTGCCGCTGCCGGCGAACAGCGGGATGGACAGCGACGCCCGTAACCCCAGGCGAAAAGCCTCGTCGCGGAACCCGGGCCACCGGACAGCGGTCTTGAGATCCGGCACGGCGATCGGCGCGCCCGAGCCGACACTGTCGAGACACGGTCCGGCGTCACTGTCGTACTGGACCTGGTCCACCGCTCGCGCCAGTTCCCCGCTGGCCGCCACCGTCGTATAGCCGTCGTCCCGCAGCGCCGTCACGGAGGCGTAATCAGCCGCGCCGACCTGATCGGCGCTCAGCAACGCGGCGGTGACCAGATACTCCTCCACGCTGCGTGCGTCGTCAGGAGTATCCGCGAGGTCGGCCAGGCAGCGCACCAGAGGACCGGGCTCCCGTGAGGCCGGTGAGCTGGAACGGTACATCGTCATGTCTTCTGTCTTCCTCCATGCGTCCGGCGCGGTCTACCCACGCAGATCAGTTCCATTCCCGGCGCACGCCCTTCGCTTCCTTCTCAAGTGGGATGCTTAGCGGCCAAGGCTGCGGGTAACGTCGTACCGACCTTCAGCAGTGAGGGCACATGTCCCCTCACTCGAGCTGTAGGTGACCAGTGCTCAGCGAACACATGCCCGTCACGGCCAACAGGATTCCGGCGCTGCTCGTCGAGGCCGATCGCATCGACGATCCCCTGACGCGGCGCCTCATCATCGCCGGTGAGCTCGACGCCGCCGGCGGCACGGACCTCCACCGCAGCGTGCTGGATCTACTTCGCCGGCATCAGCCCCGCCAAATCGAGATCGACGCGCGGGGCCTCATCGCGCTCGATGCCGCGGGCATCGCGGCCCTCCTGCTCTGCCGGGGCGACGCCCGCCAGATGGAGTGCCAGCTGACCATCGTCCATCCACATTCCCGTACGCTCCGAGTCCTGCGGGACGCCGGATTGACGGATCGCGCCTAACCGGCGCCATGGCCCCCACGGGCCAGCGCTGACCAGACCACCTTGCCATCGGCCAGGGGCGTCGAACCCCAGGCCGCGGAGACGGCGTCGACCAACCGCAGGCCACGCCCACCGCCGCCGGACGGCCGGACGGTGGCGGGCCGAACCGAGCCATCGAAGACAGCAATACGCATGTGGCACGGTCGCAGCCGGACCTGCATCGTCATGATCGTATGCGCGTGCCGGGCCGCATTGGTCACCAGCTCGCTGGCCACCAGGGCCGCCGGCCCGACCAGGCCGGGCTCGTCCCACCTCAGGCACGCGTCGGTGATCACGTCACGCGCCTGCCGCGCGGCCCCGGCGACCGGCAGCAGATCCTCGGTCACCGGGGGCACGCGCGCCAGCGCCGCCGACCGCGCCGCGGCCACGCTGTCGAACACCAGCTTCGGATCCAGCACGTCAGCACCCAGCAACCGCATCACCTCGCCGCTCGGCGCGCACACCACCACGAGCACATCGGGCCATTGCAGGGCCTCGGCCACGATGCGGGCGTACACGTGCACCGCATAATCGTCGGCTACGGTCAACGCGGCCAGATCGATCAGCACCTCGGCCCGGTGCTGCCGCAGAAACCCGATCGTCGGGCCGTGCAGCAACTCGGCGGACGCCATGGTCAACGTCCCGCTCACCGTCAACGTCGGCAGCCCGCCCTGAATGTCATGACGCCACGTCAAAGTCATGACGCCACTCAATGGATTCTCGGCAGCGGACACAGCTTTTACCTCCGACAAACTTTCTCACCTGCCCCGCCATCACATTCTCTGCGGGCGGGCGGGCGGGCGGGCCGGGCGGGCGGGCGGTCGCCAGGTGCGGCATGACGACTTACCGGCGGCCCGAGCGGACGACGGCGGCCGTCACGCCGGCGGCGACCGCCACGCCGGCCACCATGGCGCGCGCCCGCATCCGCTGCGTCCGGCCCCAGCCGCCCCGGCCCCTCACGGGCGCGGGCCGGACGCCGAACAACGCGCCGTCGGACGGCTCCGACGGCTCTCCCGCCGAGCGAAAATACCACCCACTCAGCCGGGCCGCGGCCCGGCGGGCAGCGTCCGGTGATACCGCGTACGCCGCCGAGAACCCGTGCTGGCTGCCCACTCGGCGCGCCCGGCGCGGCCGGTCGGCCAGCGAGACGATGGCCGCGGCCACCCGCTCGGGCGACACGACCGGCGGGACGGGCCGCAGCGTACGTCCGGTGTAGTTGCCCGATCTCGTCGGCGTCGGCGTGTCGGTGAACGCGGGATAGACACCGCAGACCTCGATCCGCGAATGTGACGCCAGCTCCGCACGCAACGCCTCGGTGAACCCGGCGACCCCGAACTTCGCGGCGCTGTAGCTGGCCGCCCACGGGCTCGGCAGACGGCCACCGATCGACACCACGTTGATGATCACGCCGGTTCCGCCGTGCGCCACGAAGTGCGGCACGATCGCGTGCGCACCGTTGAGCACGCCCAGCAGATCGACGGCGACCAGCTGCCGGTGTGTGGCGATCGGGATGTCCTCGTACGCCCCCCACAGGCTCGTCCCGGCGTTGTTCACCCACACGTCGACCCGCCCGAAGGCGGCCTCCGCCTCGGCGACCACTTGCCGCATCCGGTCGTCGTCGGTGACATCACCCGGAACGGCCAGCGCACGGCCGCCCAGGCTCTCGCACCGGCGCGCCGCCTCGGCCAGCCGATCACCGTCCCGGGCGACGAGCACCACGTTGTCTCCCCGGCGCGCGAACGCCTCCGCCGTGCACAACCCGATGCCACTCGACGCGCCGGTCACCACCACAGTCCGTCGCATACCGCTCCCTCCGACATGTCCGGGCGGGCCGCATTCCCCGCGCGGGCCGGGCGACACCTCGAGCCGGAACGCCCTCCGGCCGGTCACCGGAGCCGCCGGTTCCACCAGCCCGGCCGCCGGCGCGGCCATCCGGCGAAGTGGGCCAGCACGGCGGCCAGGCCGAGGCCGTTCCACAAGCCGAGGGCGAGATCTGCGGAGGCGGGCCGGGTCAGCGCCGCCCGCCATATCGCGCGGGTGCCGACCGCCCACACGGTTGCGGCGGGGATCGGACCGAGTACCGACGCGAACGGCATGCCGACACCGGCGGCAAGCTCATAGGACACGTGCGCGGCCAGTCCCGCGGTCGCCAGCCGGGTCATCGGACGCCTATCGGCGACGCTCCGGTCGCCGGTCACGGCACCGGAGCCGGTGCCGGCGCCACGGGCTGTCGCGAAGCTTTCTTCGAACGCCGGTGCAGCCGTCCTACCAGCGAGGTGACCAGTTCTCCCGGGCGCGGCCGCCGCCCGACCAGGCGAGTGAACGCGCTGTCTTGCAACACCCGGCCCGAATAGCTGCCGCACACCTGCCCGGGCCCGTCCAGCGGGCTGTCGACGTTGCCGGCACCATTGTCCGGCCGGTCGGTGCGTTGCACGCCGACACCCAGGCGGCGAACCGACATCAGTGCGTCAGTGAGCGCAGGCGACAAGCGCTGGCCGAGGAAGGAGCCCGCCGCTGCCCCACCGACCGGGATCTCACGGCGGGGTGCTCGGCCGCGTACACGATGGCGTCAGCGATCTCCGGCGCGTACACCGGCGGTGGCGGCTTGACCATGGCGCCCAGCTTGCTGCGGGCGTGCTCGAAGAACGGCGTGTCGATCGAGGCAGGCAGGATCGTGGTGACCGCGACCGGCAGACCTCCCTGGGCCAGTTCCATCCGTAGACAGTCGTAGAACGCGCGCAGGGCGAACTTGCTGGCCGTGTACGGCCCGTGCAGCGGAACCGCGCGCACGCCCTCCACCGAGGCAACCCCGTTCACCACTCCCCCGCCCGTCCGGCGCAGCGCCGGCAGGACGGCGTGCACTCCGTGCACCTGGCCCAGGAAGTTGACCCGCATCACGCGGTCGAACTCCTCGTCGGTGATGTCCTCGATCCGGCCCCACACACTGACCGCGGCATTGTTCACCCAGGTGTCGATGCGGCCGAAATGCTGCTCCGCGGTATCGGCCAGGGCGCGTACCGCCACCGGGTCGGCGACGTCGGTCGGCACGGCGATCGCCGTGCCACCGTCGACGTGGACCTGCGCGGCCAGCACGTCGAGCACCTCCGCGCTGCGCGCGGCACAGACCACCTTGGCGTCCCGGGAGGCGAAGGCGAAGGCGGCCGCCCGGCCGATTCCGGTGGACGCCCCGGTGATGACGACAACCTGTTCGGACACCGGTTTGGGCATGTCATCGCCTTTCCAGAGGAAGGTTTGCGGGTTGTGTTCCGCCCGGGTTCGTGGCGGCTACCCCTCCGGACCGGCATCTACCTGGGGAGCGGCACGGATCGGCGCTCCGGACCGTCATGCCGGTCGAGTAACAGCCGGTCGGGTGGGTATGCCGCCCCGGCTGAGCCGTCAGCCCTGTCTCTCCATGGAGGTCGAAGATGTCGAAGAAGCCGAACCAGGACGAACTGCGCGCCGCGGCCCGGGAGGCCCGGGAGCACGGCAAATCTCCCAGCGAGGTCGGGGCCACGCAGGGGGCGAGCAAGCAGATCGACCATCACACCCACAGCGAGCGCGAGCACGAGGGCACGCCGCGCGGCGGCAAGTCCTGAAGCGCCGGTCACTCGGAGGGACGCGCATGACAGTCAACCCGGAGGCACTAGGAGATCCGCCGAAGCAGGCGGACGACTACCTGAAGAAGGCGAACGCCGAAGATCCACGCTCCGACCCACGGGCGCCGGCCAACGAGCCCGGCGGTCAGGAGCCGGAGGAGAGTTCCCGGTCCGGCGAACCGGACCCGCTGTAGGCAGGCCGGCGGGCCGGCACAGCCGGCCCGCTCGCGGCCTGCAAGGTCACGTGGTGCCTTTGGCCCGCTCGTTCACGGCGCGGTTGCGTACCCCGGCCCGGACCTGGTCGGCCAGGCTGTCGAAGCCGTCGCAGAGGCGGGCGTTGGCCATGGCGACGGCGGCGTACCCGGCGAACGTCTCGGCCCGGATGATCGCGTCGTCGTCGAAGGCCCGCGGCTGACCGGCGTACACGTTGAACGCGCCACTTACCGACTCGCGCAGCGGCAGTCCGACGGACACCGAGCTGTACACGCCGGCGTCGATGGCGCGGTCCGCCCAGTCCGGCCATCGGCTCTCCCCGGCCATGTCGGCCACCGCCACCGTGATGTTGGCGGCCGCCGCGGCCAGACATGGGCCGTGGCCCTGCCGGTACTGCCATTCGTCGACCTCCATGGCCGGTTGCCCGGTGAAGGCGGCGGTGTGCGCGCCTTCGGGTCCGACCAGGGTGATCGAGACGTCGTCGGCGCCTGGGATGCTGCGCCGGGCCAATTGGGCCACCTTGGCCAGCGCGGCGGCGACGTCCGTCTCCGAGAAGTCGATCCGGCCGAGTTCGGCGTACGCGTCAGTGGGTCTGAATGTCTTCATGTCTGTCATGGGGCGCCCTTCCGGCATGCCGCCGCACCAGGTGCGGGGCGCAGCTTGCGGCCACTTCAGGACCGCGATGGTTCCGGTTCGAGGCCGCGCCGCTGCTTGACGCGGCTCGCTGACGCCAAGCGTCAGCCGCGGGTCGCCTACCCCCGCTCGATGCCGCCGAAACGACGCGACGCATCGACCATGCGGAAATCCCGGTGGTCCGCGTCTCAGCCCGGCGCATGCGGCGACGACCACGCCGTCCGGGCCGCCTCGCGAACCGGGCCGGCCAGCGCCCCGGCGATGACCGCGTAGCCGGCGCTGGACGGGTGGAACCGGTCGGCGCTGAACAGGCCGGGGTCGACCGCGAAGCCCACCGCCGAGGTCATCCCGATGTCGGCCACCCGCGCGCCCTCGGCCAGAGCGACCCGGCTCTGGGCGTCGTGCAGCACCCGGCTGCCGGCCCGCACGATCTCCCGCATCTGCGGCGGCACCCAGGGCACCACGCTGAGGTCGGGCGCGGGCGCGACGACGACCTCGATGCCGGACCCCCGCAGGCGCCGGACAGCGTCGGCGAGCTGAGCGGCGGCCTGTTCCGGCGGCACGAAGCGGGTCAGGTCGTTGGCGCCGATGATGATCACGCCCAGCTGTGGCCGCCAGGCCAGTCCCCGCTCCACCTGGGCCCGCAGGTCGCGGCTCTGGGCACCGGGCACGGCGAAGACCCGGACCTCGTTGGGCATGTCATGGGCGGTCAAATCGGCCGAGAGGCGCTGCGCCACCGTGTCGGCGGCGACAGACGCACCCTGGCCGTAGGCGATCGAATCGCCGAAAATCGCGAACTTGAGCGTCACTTCTGATTCAACTCCCTTCCTCCAGCTCACTTCCCGCTGACGGCAGGATCACGCCGGCCGGACGGGGATAACCGAGCCGGTCGAACTCCCGGCGTTCCAAGTCGCGCCGTGGGACGACGACGATCCCGGCGGTGGTCGGCTCGTAGAACCACGCGCCCGCGTCATCGTGCCTCAGCAGCAGCACGTAGTGACGGGGAACGACGTCGCCGATCAGCACCGGAACCGGGACGCCCCGGTTCGCCTCGGTCAGCGCCTGCCGCAAGACGGCCCGGTCGGCGCCCGGAACCGGCAGCGCCGGCCGCCACCGGTACCGGCGGCCCAACGCGGCCGGGTCCCGGTTCAGCCGCCGGCTGATCCCCCAGGGCGGCGTCCCGGCCATCTGCGGCCACAGCAGATCGGTCTCGTCGTGGATCCGCTGCTCCTCCTCCCGCAACCGTGCCGGGGCTCGTGGCGTCGATCGGGCGCAGGCGGCTCCGCAGCCAGTACGGCGTCCTCACACGACGGAGGACACACCGGCGTTTCCGCATGAGGGGCCATGTGCGGGGTATCCGCCGTGCTTCGAATCGGAGAGGCGGCTCACGGCATGGCGGAGTCCTGGTGGATGCGCTCGACGGCGGCGACCACGTACCCCTCACTCGATGCCGATCTGGACGTCGAGGTGGCGGTGATCGGCGGCGGGATCGCCGGGCTGGCGGCGGCGTGGGAGCTCGCCGAGGCGGGCAGCCGCGTGGTGCTGCTGGAGGCCGGCCGGATCGCTGCCGGGGTCACCGGCCACACCACGGCGAAACTGTCGGTCCTGCACACCGGCATCTATTCGCATGTGCGCGAGTCGTTCGGGCCGCAGTTCGCGCGCTGGTACGCCGAGTCCCAGCGCCAGGCCGTCGAACGGGTGGCCGAGGTGACCGCGCGCCTCGGCATCGACGCTGATCTCGAGCGCGTGCCCGCGTACACCTGGACCGAGACGCCGGACGGCGTGGCGGCGCTCCGGGCCGAGGCCGAGGCGGCCGCCGAGGCCGGGCTTCCGGCCTCGTTCGTCACCACGACCGGTCTGCCGTTCCCGGTCGCCGGTGCGGTCCGGGTCGAGGACCAGGCGCAGTTCCATCCCCGCAAATACCTGCTGGCGCTGGCCGGGGACCTGAGCCGGCGCGGTGGCCGGATCTTCGAGCGGACACGGGTGACCGGGCTCGACGAAGGCCACCCGTGCAGGATCACCACCGAGGGCGGGCACACGGTCCGGGCCCGGCACGTGGTGGTCGCGACCCACTACCCCGTCTTCGACCGGGCGCTGCTGTTTGCCCGGCTCGAGGCGCGCCGCGAACTGGTGGTGGCGGCCGCGATCGACGCCGGCCGCGACCCGGGCGGCGTCTACCTCACCCCGGAGAGCAACACCCGCTCGGTCCGTACGGCTCCCTACCGCGACGGGCAGCGTCTGCTGATCGTCACCGGCGAGCACTTCACACCCGGCACCGGCGACGTCGCCGAGCAGTGGGAGCGGCTGGCCGCCTGGACCCGGACACGCTTCCCCGGCGCCGAGATCGCCTTCCGGTGGGCCGCGCAGGACAACACCACCACCGACGGGGTGCCGTTCGTGGGCCCCTTCCATCCCGGCACCGACAACGTGTACGTCGCCACGGGCTTCGGCGGCTGGGGCATGAGCTCCGGCATCATGGCCGGCCGCCTGCTCGCCGCGACGATCACCGGTGACGAGCCGCCCTGGGCCGGTCTCTACGACCCGCGCCGGCTCAGCCTGCTGCGCGAGGCCGGCCCGCTGCTCAAGCTCCAGGCCAAGGTGGCCGGCCACTTCGTCGGCGACCGCCTGCGGCCCGCCGACCCGGTCGACGACATCCCAGCGGGCACCGGCGCCGTGGTCCAGGTGGGCGGCGAGCACTGCGCGGTCTACCGCGACCCGGCCGGCGGCCTGCACACCGTGTCGGCCCGCTGCACCCACTTGAACTGTCTCGTACGGTTCAACGACGCCGAGACGGCCTGGGAGTGCCCCTGCCACGGTTCCCGGTTCGCCGTCGACGGCTCGGTCCTGCAGGGCCCGGCCAACCGGCCGCTGCCACCGCGGGATCCGTTTTAGACCGGCTGTTCTTCGGTCAACCACACTGAAGCCCGCCGTACGATCTCGTCCGGCACCTCGTGACCACCGGGGAACTCCTCGTAGGTCACGTCATACCCGGATCCGCGCAACCGCGGCACCAGGCGCCGGCTGCACCGGTCGATCGGCAGCACCCGGTCGCCGTCGCCGTGCGAGACGAACACCCGGGGCGAGCCGTGCGTCACCATCGGGGCCGCGAAGCCGGGCGAGAACGCCACGACGCTGTCGAACAGGTCGCCGTTGGCGAGCCCGAGCGTCAGCGCGTACGAGGCCCCGTCGGAGAAGCCCCCGATGCTCATCCGGTCGACCCGATAGCCGCCGAGCACCTCGGACAGCACCCGGTCGAGCCGCCGGACGTCCGGGCCGAACCCGGAGGACACCACGTCCCAGCTCGCCCCGGCCGACTTGGGCGCGACCAGCAGCAGCCGTCGGCTCTGCGCGACCGGAAGCATCAGCTCCAGGCCCTGGCGCGCCGACCCGCCGGCGCCGTGCAGCAGAACAACGAGCCGGTACGGCCCCGCGCCCGCCGGCTCGGGCACGTACGTCAGGGCCAGCAGCCCGCCGTCGAGGTCGGCGATCGACGCCGGCCCGATCCGGTCGGCTTGTCGCACCGGATCGCCGAGCCGGACGCTCAGCCGCCCATGCCCGGCGTTCTCCTCGGGCGCGCCGTGCGCGTGCCCCGGTTCCTCGATGTTCGGCATGCGCCCTCCTCGCCGGTGTGCGCGGCCATCCCGGTGAGCCGTCGGCCGGACCTTGAGCAGGCCGACCCCGACCGCGCGGCGGGCCTACCCGCCACAAGGGCCGGCAAACGGTTCGGATCGGCTCACGGCAGGCATGAAACGTTCTCGCGTGGGTAGGCCGACCCGCCCATTTTCCGGGGCCGAATAACCCGGGTTTAACCCACTTTGGCAGGGGCAGCCACGCGAACCGACGGCGCAGCGAGGGCGGCGCCCCCACACGATCGGCTCATCTCATGATCACTTCGTATCCGGTCGCGGCCACGGACCGCGCCGTCACCGACCCGCACCACCTCACCTTTGGCGTGGAAGAGGAGTTCCTGCTGCTGGACCCGGACACCGGCAGCAACGCCCCGGTGGCCGACGAGGTCATCGCCGCGCTGCCTTCCGCCGTACGCCGGCACAGCCGCCTGGAACTGCGGCGCAGCATGGTCGAGATGGTGACCTCCGTCTGCACCGACCCGGGACAGTTGCGCGAGCAGCTCGTCCGCCACCGCCGGCGAGCCGGGGCGGCTGCCGTCACCGCCGGAGCGCGTCTGGTGGCCGTCGGCGCCACCCCGATCGACGAACCGCGGTGCGAGGTGCCGAACAAGCCCCGCTATCGCGACATCGTGCGGCGCTACGGCCCGGTGGCGCTGGACCCGGCCCTTTGCGGCTGCCACGTGCACGTGGGCGTGCCCGACCGGGACCTCGCCGTACGGGTGTGCGACCGGCTCCGTGTGTGGTTGCCGGTCGTGCAGGCGCTGACCGCGAACTCGCCGTTCTCGGCCGGCGCCGACACCGGGCACGCGAGCTGGCGCTCGGTCCAGCTGACCCGGTGGCCCGGGGTCGGTCCGACGCCGTCCTTCGCGTCCGCCGCGGAGTACGACGCCACGGTCGCCGCGCTCATCAGCACCGGCGTAATGATCGACGACGCGATGGTCTACTGGTACGCCCGCCCGTCCGCGTCGTATCCGACGGTGGAGGTGCGCGTCGGTGACGTCTGCCCCAGCGCCGATGACACCGTGCTGGTCGCGGCCCTGATCCGGGCGCTGGTCGCCACCATGATCGACGACGAGCGGGCCGGGGCGCCGGTCGAGAGCATCCGCGACTGCGTGCTCTCGGCCGCGCACTGGCGGGCCGCCCACGAGGGCCTCGACGGCACGCTGGTCGATCTGCGGCTCGGCGGGGTGCTGCGCCCGGCCTGGGAGGTCGTCGACGAACTGGTCGCCACCGTCAGCCCGGCCCTGCTGCGCCACGGCGACATCGAACTGGTCGTGGGGCAACTGGCCCGGCTGCGTCGCGAGGGAACCGGCGCGACACGGCAGCGGCGGATCCACGCCCGTACCGGAGACCTCAACGCTGTCCTGGCCGATCTGGCCCGGCAGACCGTCGACCAGTAATTCACTCCCTGATGGGTGACCGGGTGTCCAGGTCCCAGAAGTGCAGGGCGTTGCCCCGGTCGCCCGACGCCACGATCGTGCGCCCGCCGACCTCGGCGGCGGCCAGGCAGGTGACGGACGCGCGGTGCCCGGTGTACTCGGAGTCCCGGCCGCCGGGTCGCTCCCGCTCGTCCAGACCGACGATCGAGACCACGTCCTCGGCCGCGACCAGCACGACGGCGCCGCCCGCGGAGTGCGCCACGGCTGCGTGCCGGCTCCATCCCCGCTTGTGCCGATGCCGTCTCAGAACCGTGCGCGTAGCGACGTCGATCACCTGCACGTCGGCGGCCTCCTCCGGGTGATAGAGGGTTCCGCTTGCCAAGGCGTCGATTCCCCGTACGAGAACGAGCCGCCCGTCGGCCATCGCGAGTGTCCCCACGTCCGCCGATTCCTCGGGCACCGTCATCGGCCCGGACAACAGCCGGCCGCCGGCCACGTCCCACAGGGTCAGCGCCGGGCCGCCGCCGGAGCCGTCGTCGGCGATGGTCAGGGCGATCAGCCGCCCGTCCAGCACGCCCAGGTCGGCGCGATTCACCGTCGCCCGCGTGCCGGTACGCAGCTCGGCCTGGGGTTCACCGGTCACGGCGTCCCAGGTGCGCAGCACGCCGTCGGCCGTACCGGCTCCGACCACCGTGCGCCCGACCGCGCCGATCCCGCTGATCCTGGTGCCCAGCCGGGCCAGCGGCTCGCTGCGAGCGACGCCGCCGGTGGACTGCCGGCGCAGGACGACACCACTTTCGTCGGCGGTGACGAGGATGTCGCTCCCGGGCCCGGCGAAGGTCAGGTGCGTGACGGCCGCGGCATGGCCGGTCAGCGCCGGGCCGAGCGACCGCCCGGTGGCCGCATCCCAGAGGCGCACGGTCCGGTCGTCGCCGCCCGAGGCGAACACCGGCCTGCCCTCCCACCGGCCGGCGGCGACGGCGCGGACGGCGCCGGTGTGCCCGGTATCGCCGGCTGCGGCGCGCAACCGCCACATGCGCGGCGGCCCGGTCCAGGCGAGGGACACCACGACCGGTTCGCCGTCGCGTTCGGTGACCCGGAGGCCGACGATGTGGTCGCCGTGTCCGCTCCACGGCCCGCCCGCGGAGGTCCCGGTGGCGGCCTCCCAGACCCGTACGGTGTGGTCCCAGCCGCCCGAGACCACGACGGTGCGGCCGTCCGCGACGCCGAAGGCCAGCGCCGTCACGCCCTGGGTGTGTCCGGGCATGGGTGGCACGACGGCGGCGCCGGTGGCCGGGTCGACCACGTGCACCAGCTGGTCCCGGCCGCCGACGGCGAGCACCGGACGGTCGCCGATCCGGCCGGCGGCCATCGTGTGGATCGACTTGGCGGCACCCGAGTACGGCCGGCCCACGGGTTGGCCGGTGGCCGCGTCCCACGAGTGGACGGTGCGGCCGATCGCAACGGCCACCGCCGTACGACCGTCGACCTCGGTGAAGGCCACGTCCTCGGGCCCGAGGCCGCCGGTCTGCTCCAGCGAGATCTCGCAGACCGGCGCGTCGGCATGGGGATCCCAGACACTGACAGCCGCGCCGGCCACCAGGGCGACGACCGTCCGGCCGTCGAGCCGGCCCGCCGCGCGAGCGGTGACCCCGTCGATGGACCGGCGCAGCCGCGCCACCGGGACGCCGGCCGCGACATCCCACCAGCGCATGGGCCGCCCGCTCAGGAGCACGACGGCTCGATCCGCGTCGTCCGTGCCGTCGATGACGCCGCCGACCGGCCCGCCGTAGAACGGGCTGGTGAACTCTTGTCCCGTCGGCACGTCGAACAGGCGCAGATCTCCGTCGGAGCCGCCGACGGCCACGGTGGGACGCCCGTCGATCATGCCGGTCGCTGTCCGCCACACCCCGCCACCGACCAGCGACGTGCGGCGCATCCCGGCCGCCGACCACACCCACAGATCGGTCGCGCTGCCGGAGGTCGTGACCGCGAAGAATCCGTCGTCGAGGCGGCCGAGCACCGGCTCGGTGCCGTCGCCGTCGTATCCGTCGAAACCGTGGGGCCGCACCGGCCGCCCGGCGATCGGGTCCCACAGGGACAGCGAACCGGGCTTGCCGGACCGGCTGACCAGCAGCAGCGGCCGGCCGTCGACCATGGCCAGGCTGATCCCCCGGATGTCGTCGCCGGGCGGCACCGTCGGCAGCCGGACGCCGGCCGTCACATCCCACAGCGAGACCGCGGTGTCGGCGTGGGAGTCGAGGAACGCGACCAGCAGCCGGCCGTCGTGCTCGAGAGCCGTCAGCCGAAAGACGCTCAGCGAAAAGTCGCAGGGCAGCGGATTGCCGGCCGGTTCGCCGGTCAGCACGTCGTGGAGCTGCAGCAATCGGGCCGACTTCTCCGCCATCAGCAACAGGCGGCCCCCGTACGTCAGGAAGTGCCGCCCGCTGACGCGTTCGTGATGCCCGATCAGCGTCCCGGTCGCCACGTCGCGGACGGCCAGGCCGGACCCCGTGGTGGCCACCACCGGCCGTCCGTCGGCCATGGCGAGCGCCAGCGACCTGGTCTGGTTCTTCTCCCGGATCGGCTCGCCGACCGGCCGGCCGGTGACCGCATCGCGGACGACCACGGTGCCGCGTTCCCGGCCCAGCGTCGCCAGGAACCGGCCGGCGCCCAGGGCCAGAGCCTCATGCCGCCCGTAGCGCAACAGCGAACGATCGGGCCGGGCCGTGCCGGTGGCCAGGTCGACGGCCCGGACCAGACCGGATTCGCCGTCCGAGCCGGGCAGTGCCAGCACCGCCCGGCCCGCCACCGTCACCCACGCCGCATCCCGCGCTTCCTCGATGCCGCGCAGCACCAGATGCGGCGCGGCCGCCGAGTCCTCGACCCATCCGGATTCCGCCTGCGGAGCTGCCATGCGCGGCAGCCTACTGGTGCTGGTTCCACTCTCCGGCGTACTGCGATCTTCGTACTTGGAGCCTGCACCTGCACGACGACGTGACCGGGGCCCGGCCGAGAGGCTGTGCGCAACGTTCACGGAGAAGTGGAGTGTCGCGTCATGGCAGGCATGCTGGGTCGTCTTGGTCGCTTTTCCTATCGCCGGCGATGGCTGGTCGTCGCGCTGTGGTTGCTCGCGCTGGGCGGGACGGTGCTGCTGGCCGTCAAGTCGGAGGGCCCGGCCAATACCAGGGCGACGATGCCGGGAATCGAGTCGCAGCAGGCGTTCGACCTGATCGCGGAGCGTTTTCCGGGCGCCGCCGCGGACGGGGCGTCGGCGACCATCGTGTTCGTCGCTCCGCGGGGTCAGGAACTGACGTCCGCGGGGAACGCGAGGGCCGTCAATGCGGCGCTGGCACTGGTTTCTGGCGGTGCTCAGGTGTCACGGGTCGTGCCACCCTCGAACGCGGGTGGCCTCAGCGCCGACGGATCGACCGGGTTCGCTTCGGTGTCGTACGGCGTTCCGTCGTCCGAGGTGACCGACGAGTCGCGCGCCGCGCTGGCCGATGCGGTGCAGCAGGCGCGGGACGCCGGGCTGACTGCGGAGATGTCCGGCTCGGCGCTCAAGACCGGCACCCGGATGAGCGCCATGGAGCTCGCCGGAGTGGCGATCGCCGCGGTCGTGCTGCTGATGACGTTCGGTTCGATGGTGGCGGCGGGTCTGCCGCTGCTCACGGCGGTCATCGGGGTGGCCATCTCGTTCCTGGGCGTCTGGGCGGCGGCCGGTCCGCTGAACATGGCGATCACCAGTGGCATGCTGGCGCTGATGCTGGGGCTGGCGGTCGGCATCGATTACGCCATGTTCGTGGTCTCACGCTTCCGGGAGGAGCGAAACGGACCGGAGGAGCGAAACGGACCGGAGGAGCCTGACGGCCGCGATGACCCCGAGCAGGCCGCCGGTCGCGCGGTGGGGACGGCGGGCTCGGCGGTGGCCTTCGCCGGGGCGACCGTGGTGATCGCGCTGGCCGGGCTGTCGGTGGTGGGCATCCCGTCGCTGGCCAAGATGGGCCTGGCCGCCGCCGGTGCGGTGGTGGTGGCCGTCCTGGTCGCGCTGACCCTGGTCCCGGCGTTGCTGGGCTTCGCCCGGAACCGGGTCCTGGCGCGAGCGCAACGCCGTGGCACGGCCCGCACCCCGGCTCGTCATCCGGCGGCGCGCCCCTGGATGCGGCTGGTGCTGCGCCGTCCGCTCGTGATCACGCTGGCTGGTGTCGCGCTGCTGGCCACGATCGCCGTTCCGGCCCTGTCCCTGCAGCTGGGCACGCCCGGGGATGCGTCGGTGCCCACTACGGAGACCCAGCGGCGCGCGTACGACCTGCGGGCCATCGCGTTCGGTCCCGGGTTCAACGGTCCGCTGACCGTGGTGGTCGACGCGCGTGGCGCCGCCGACCCGGATTCCGCGGTGAACGTTGTGGCCGACAGCCTCCGAGCGACCAGCGGCGTGGTGTCGGTGTCCAAGGCGACCTTCAACGAGCAGCGCGACACGGCCATCCTCACCGCTGTGCCGTCGACCGGCCCGACCGACGAGCGCACCGAAAACCTGGTGGAAACGCTGCGATCTTCGCGCCCGGGTGTCGAGGCGGCCGGACACGTACGGTACGAGATCACCGGCGCCACCGCGCTGGACATCGACATGGCGCGTAAGACCCAGTCGGCCCTCATCCCGTACGTGGGGCTCGTGATCGGTCTTGCGGTGTTGCTCCTGCTGGTGGTGTTCCGTTCGGTCTGGGTCCCGGTCAAGGCGGCGCTCGGCTTCCTGCTGTCCCTGTTCGCCGCGCTCGGGGTGATCGTCGCGGTGTTCCAGTGGGGCTGGGCGGCCGGCGTGCTCGGCATCGAGCAGACCGGGCCGGTCATGAGCCTGATGCCGATCCTGCTCGTCGGTATCGTGTTCGGGCTGGCCATGGACTACGAGGTCTTCCTGGTGTCGCGGATGCGCGAGGCCCACGTGCACGGCCGGCCGGCCCACGACGCGATCGTCACCGGTTTCGAGCAGAGTTCGAAGGTGGTGGTCGCGGCCGCGGTGATCATGATCGCGGTGTTCGGCGGGTTCGCGGCGGCCGACGAACCGCTGATCAAGATGGTCGGTCTCGGGCTCGCGTGTGCGGTGTTCTTCGATGCCTTCGTGGTACGCCTGACGCTGGTGCCCGCCGTCCTGCAACTGCTCGGCGAGCGGGCGTGGAGGTTGCCGCGATGGCTCGACCGCGTCCTGCCGCGCGTCGACGTGGAGGGCGGGGCGCCGAGCGGACGGCAGCCGGAACCGGAGCCGGTTCACGTAGTGTCGGCCGGATGAACGTGCTGACCGCGCTGGTCGCGTTCGTCTTCGCGGCCCTCGGGGCCAGCCTCAGCACCGAGGGCATCTTCCGGCCGGCCGAGCTGCTTCCCGGTGCGCTGCTGAGCCTGGTCGCGAGCGGGGCCCTGTACGCCTCCGTCCGCCATCCGCGGGTGGCGACCGGTGTCGCGATCTGCTGCGAGGCCGTCGCCTGCGCGGCCGGTTACCTGCCGACGCCGTTGCTGCTGGCCCCGCTGATCGGCTGCCTGTATCGGCTGACGGTCGTCAGCAGTCCCCGGGCGGCCGCGTGGTGGACCGGGATCGCGGTGGGCGCGGTGATCGTGGGCGGGGCGGCCGGCGACCCATCCCCGACCGGAGGGTCCCTGCTGCTTCGGACCGTCGGCGTCGCCCTGTGGCTGCTCCCGGCGGTGTTCGCCGGACGGATGAGCCGGGCCCAGCGGGCGTACCTGCAGATGGTCCAGGCCCGGGCGGCGGACGCCGAACGGAACCGGGACGACGACGTGCGCCGCCGGCTGAGCGAGGAACGCCTGCGCATCGCGCGTGACCTGCATGATGTGGTCGCGCATCACCTCGCGGTGGCGAACGCACAGGCCGGGACGGCGGCCCATCTGCTGGCCCGGCGCCCCGACCAGGTCCCCGAGCTGCTCGCCGGGCTGGGCGGCTCCACGTCGGCCGCTCTGCGCGAGCTCAAAGCCACCGTGGGGCTGCTCCGCGACCCCGGCGACGACTCCTCGGCGGGCATCACCCCGGCGCCCGGCCTCGACCAGCTTCCCGATCTGGTCGAGGCCTGCCGGGCGGCCGGGATCGACGTCTCGGTGATCAGCGAGGGGACGCCGCGGCGCTTACCGCCGCTGGTCGAGCTGACCGCGTTCCGGATCGTCCAGGAAGCCCTGACCAACGTCACCAAACACGCCGTCCGCCCGATCGTCATGATCTCGCTGACGTACGACGAGGACACCTTCTCGGCCGACGTGGTCAACACCTCGGCCCAGCGCGGGCCGGCCGGAACCGGGGGCTACGGGCTGATCGGCATGCGGGAACGCGCGCACGCGGTCGGCGGGTCGGTCCGGGCCGGTCCGGCCGGCCATGATCGGTACGCGGTCTGCCTCACCATCCCTCTGGCCCCATGGCAGGAAGACCAGGTACCCCGATGATCCGGATCGTGCTCGCCGACGACCAGGCGCTGCTGCGCTCGACGTTCCGCATGCTGATCGACTCCGGCGACGACCTGACGGTGGTGGCCGAGGCCGCGAACGGCGAGGAAGCGGTCGAGCTCGCTCAGCGGCACCGGCCCGATCTCGTCCTGATGGACATCCGGATGCCGGTCCTCGACGGGCTGGCCGCAACCCGGCGCATCTGTTCCGCGACCGACCTGGCCCGTACGCGGGTGCTGATCCTGACCACCTTCGAGACGGACGAGTACGTGGCCCGCGCGCTCGAGGCGGGGGCCAGCGGCTTCCTCGGCAAGGACGTCACCCCGGACGGCCTGCTCGCCGGGATCCGGACCGTGGCCGAAGGCGAGGCGCTGCTGTCCCCGTCGGCCACCCGCGCGTTGATCGACCGTTTCCTGTCCGGTTCCGGCCGCCTCGGCGGGCCGTCCCTGGGATCGCTGGCGACGCTGACCGACCGGGAGCGGGAGATGACCGCGCTGGCCGCCCACGGCCTGTCGAACCAGGAGATCGCCGAGCGCCTCGTCGTGAGCCCCTTGACGGTCCGGACACACATCCACCGGGCGATGATGAAGGTGCGGGCCCGCGACCGCGCCCAGCTGGTCGTCCTCGCCTACCAGCAGGGGCTGGTCAAGGCGTGAACGTTTCCCGGACGACCTGATCCAGTGGCCGTCCCGACGCGGGCTCGATGAACAGGTCGGCCAGCATCAGGTCGGCGAGGTACGTCAGGTTGGTGCCCGACTCCCGGCCGCTCAGCGCCTGCAAGGCCCCGCTGAGCCGGAGTGATCCGCGCAGCGCGGCCGCCGGCAGGCGGACGGCCCGGCGGGGACGACCGGCCGCCGCGGCGATCCGGGTGAACATCTCGGCCCAGGTCAGGTTCTCGTCGGCCACCGGGATGTCCTCGCCGCTGCTGTGCTCGAGCGCGTCCACCGCGACCTCGGCCACGCGGCGGGCCGAGGTGGCCGCGGTCCCGCCGGGCGGGGCGACCAGCGGCGAACGCGACCGGACCCAGCGGTCCAGGGCGGGCGCCCAGTTCGGCAGGCGGTCGCCGGCGCGGCCGAACACGAACGGCAACTCCAGCACGGCGACCGGCAGACCGGAACCGGCGGCCGCCCGCGCCTCGCGGGCCTGCTCCACCCGGCAGCGGACATAGACGTGCCGTTCCGGCAGCCGCCATTGCGGATGCAGCCGATCGAAGTACGTGTAGTACGAGCCCATGATGACGCCGCGGGTCAGGCCCTCCTCGCGGGCCGCGCCGAACAGGCGTATCACCGGCTCCACCATGTCGCGGCGGAACGCCGGATAAATCGGCCGGCGCAGCGGCCGTTGCTCGTCCGTGCGGGCGGCGAAGACCACGCCGTCGTGCCCGGACAGCAGCGGCCGCATCTGCTCGGCCGAAGCGGCCCCCAGATCGAGCCGGTGGTCGACGCCCGGCGCCGCGGACCGTGCCACGCTGGTCACCGCGTGGCCGCGTTCGCGCAACACGTCCGCGACATGAGCCCCGACCAGACCACTTCCACCCACGACGAGAATGCGCATTCGGGCATCGTCCACTGTCTGTCAAGCTCGCTCAGCGGGAGCCCGGCAGCTCCAGCGACCGGCGAAGCGCAGGCTCTCGACATCGACGCCGGCCTCCTTGAGCAGCCGGTCGCGGCTCGCCTCGGCCTGCCGCACCAGCTCCGGGCGGTCCACGCCGAGCACCAGCGACCGGAGACCGCCCGCAGCCGGGTCGCCGCGGGCCCACGCTCGCGGCCCTGCGTAACGGCGGTGGCGCGCGCCACGACCGCCCGCACCGGAGTCATCGCGGCCGGAAACCGCTGCCACCCCGGCCCGCCGATCTCCTCGAACCGCCGATCTCCTCGAACAGCCGCCCGGCCTGATCGTCGAGGGACAGCAGGACGCCCGAGGAGCTGAACAACGCGGTGCCGGGATTGTCGGCGACAGACTTCCCCCGCTCGGAGCCGGCCTCCCGGCAGGCCCGGATCACAGCTTCGATCCGGCGTTCGCGCGTCGCATTCGGCATGGACATCCCTCTGGCTCCGGGTCCGGGCACCAGAACGTTAGCCCGCCTTCGCCAGGCGGTTCTCCACCCGATCGGGCAGACGCCGGCGTTCCGGGGCCGCGACGTGCAGCACCTGGAACAGCTCGGCGGCGTCCGGAACGTGATCGGGACGCCGCTCGTGCAGCGTGACGGTGACCAGCTCCCAGGTGCGCGGGTCGATCCCGTACGCGCCCAGCTGTATTTGCCCCGCGCTGACGCTGTCGGCCAGTCGGACGTCGGTCGAGCGCGCGACCTCCACGATGTCGGTGTCGGCCGCCAGCGCCGTCTTCTGCCTCATCGCGTACGCGGGAAGGTTTGGCCATTCTGATGTTTGGTGGACGGTGCCGCCGACCCAGGTCTGCACGACCGGCCGGCCGAAGTCGCGGAGGATCGCGGTGAAGCCGGCGCCCGACCAGAGGAACGACGCCGCCCCCGCCGCGTCGGCCCACAGATAGAACGGGGCGTACTGGTTGGAGGCCGAGCCGTCGACGCCACGTTCCCGGATCAGGAACGCTTTCAACCCGAGACCGGGGTACGAGTCGAGCAGGTGCCCGGTCCGGGCGACGCGGTCCCGGATGATCCGCATGTCGTAGTCGGCGGGCAGGGTGATCTCGTACTGCATCGCCATCATGGGGTGCCTCTCAAACCCTTGAGAAGACCAAGGAGCCCCCGTACGGCGGAGGCGAACCGTTCCTCGTCGAGCTCGGCCCGGGCCAGCACGTACCCGCCTTGAAGCGTGGACAGGATCGTTGCGGCCAGGTCGTCGGGCGCGATGCCCGAGGCAAGCTCGCCGCGCTGCTGACCCTGCTCGATCACCGCCGCGATCGCCCCTCGCACTCCCGCCAGAGCCTCCGCCACCGGCTGCCGCAGGGGTTCCTCCGCGAACACGTCCGGGTCCTGCGTCATGCGACCGATCCGGCATCCGCGGAGCACGTCCCGGTCGCGCAGGAGAAACCGTTCGAGCTTCTCGTACGCCGTGCCGGGCCCCTCCAGTTCCTGTTGCGCGGCGCGCATGAGGGTGTCGGCGTTCAACCGGATTCCGGCCACCGCCAGCTCCTGCTTGCCGGTGAAGTGGTGATAGAGGCTGCCCTGCCCGACACCCGCCCGTTCCAGCACCGCCGACGGGCTGGTGCCTACGTAACCGCGCTCCCACAACAGGTCCGCCATGCCTTCAACCAGCCGCGTACGAGCGTCCTTGCCGCTCCCTCTTGCGCTCACCATACCTACTAGTATGTATGGTGAGTGGCGATCACGCTATTGCGGTGCCGAGCACAGGCTTCCCGTCGGCCAACACCTCGCGCACCCGCAGGTCGTCATCGAGGACGACAACATCGGCGGCCTTGCCCGGCGCCAGGCCGCCGGTGCGGTCGGCCATGCCCAGTAAGGCGGCCGGGGTGGTGGCCGCCGACCGGGCAACATCGGTGACGGGCAGGCCGGTGACCTGAATCGCGTGCCGCACCGCGGCGTCCATCGTGAGCGTGCTGCCGGCCAGCGTGCCGTCGGTGAGCCGCACACTGCCGCCCTCGGCAATCACCGGCACCGGACCGAGGTGGTAGCGCCCACTGGTCATGCCCGCGGCCGGCGTCGCATCGGTCACGAACGCAATGCGATCGGCCCCCGCAGCATCAACCGCAATGCGCACAGCTTCGTCATGCACATGAATGCCGTCATTGATGATTTCGCAAGTGACAGCCTGGTTGGCCAGAGCCGCACCGGCCGGTCCCGGATCGCGGTGGTGGAACTGACGCATGGCGTTGAACAGATGCGTGGCGAGCCGCGCACCCCCCGCAAACGCGTCGCGCGCCTGCACATAAGTAGCCTCGGTGTGCCCCACCGCAGCAATCGCACCGGCCGCGACCACCTGCTCGAGCAGTTCCATTCCCCCCGGCATTTCGGGGGCCAGAGTAACCACGCGCACATGCCCCCGCCCGGCCTCGAGTAGCTGCCGCAACGCCCCCGCATCCGGCGCAAGCAAGAACTCCTGGTGATGCGACCCGCGCTTGGCCGGATTCAGAAACGGCCCCTCCAGATGAATCCCGGCAATGCCCGGCTCGCCACCATCAATCATCGCGGCAATGGTGGCCACCGCCGCCACCATCCGATCCAGTCGATCGGTAACCAGAC
Organism: Actinoplanes sp. NPDC021490; assembly: GCF_055562135.1. Taxonomy (NCBI): domain Bacteria; kingdom Bacillati; phylum Actinomycetota; class Actinomycetes; order Micromonosporales; family Micromonosporaceae; genus Actinoplanes; species Actinoplanes sp. NPDC021490. The sequence continues at coordinate 83,518 of NZ_JBVHFW010000023.1, read as the reverse complement.
TGGCCAGCGTACGGGTGGTCCCGTGCCGCCGATGAAAGGCAACCGCCCGCCGAATCTCGTCGGCGTCATCGGTGGTGATCTGCGCTCCCCCACCGCCGTGCATGTGCAGATCAACGAAGCCGGGAAGCAGCCACCCACCCTCGAGATCCACCACTCGTCCTCCGGCCGGCGGACGACCACGGCCGACCGCCCTGATGATTCCGTCGGCAATGCTCAGCCACCCCGGATCCAGAACAACCGAAGGCGTGACAACGCGACATCCGATCAAGGTCAGCACGCCTCCACCCTAGGACGCCGGAAGCGCCTGCCCCTCGCCTGCTCAACCGTTGCTCGATCGCGCCTATGCTGCTCGGCGTGACCGACAGCGCGATGAGCGGTACGGAACTCGATGATGTGCTGCTGGCGGTCGAGCGGGCCGCTCCGGTCGACGCGGTCGAGGCGGTGACCCGGACCATAGGCAGCCGGCTGGATGCTGAGTGGGTGTCGTTTCTGGTCGCCGACATGAGTGGTCGCGCGCTGGTGCAGCTTGTTCAGATCGCGATCGGTGAGGTGTCCAGGGGCCGCCGGCAGGATCAGGATGTCGCTCATGTGATGCCGTTCGACGGTGGCCCTCAGGAGCAGGCGCTGCGTACGCAGCAAGTGCTGGTCGAGCGGGCCGGCGACCGGTTCGTGGTGCGGGCGCCGGTCACGCAGCGCGGGGAGTGCATCGGGCTGCTGGAGCTTGCGATGCCGGTCGCGCCGAGCGAGATGACGATGCGGGAGGTTTCGCAGGCCGCGCACACCCTCGCGTTCGTGGTGATCGCCAATCGCCGGCATACCGACCTGTTCGAGTGGGGTCAGCGGACGACGCCGTTCACGCTGGCGGCGGAGATCCAGCGGCGGCTGCTGCCCGGGGCGTTCACCTGTGAGGCCGATTCGTTCACTCTGTCGGCGTGGCTGGAGCCGGCGGCGAGCATCGGCGGGGACACGTTCGACTACAGCCTCGCCCGGGATCTGCTGCATCTGAGCATCACGGACGCGGTCGGCCACGGTGTGGACAGCGCGTTGACGGCGACCCTGTGCGTCGGCGGACTGCGCAATGCCCGCCGTCGCGGTGCGACGCTGCTGGAACAGGCGCAGGCGGCTAATCAGGCGGTCCTCGAGAACCGGCCGGCCGGGTCGCTCTTCGCCACCGGCCTGCTCGGTCGCCTGCAGCTGGCGACCGGGCTGCTCGAGGTGGTCAACGCCGGGCATCCGGCGCCGCTGCTGGTCCGCCGCGGGGCGGTGCTCCCCGTGGCGCTGACCGTCAATCGGCCCTTCGGAGTGCTGGCCCACCGTCCGTACCAGGGCGACCAGCTTCAGCTGCGGCCCGGCGACCGCCTCGTGCTGATCACCGACGGCATGCTGGAACGAGGCGCCGCCGCGCTCGATCTGCCCACCCGCTTGCTCGAGCTGAGGCAACTGCACCCGCGAGAGGTCGTACGCGTCCTCGGCGACCTTGTCCTCGAGGTGGCCGGCCCGGCCCTGCCCGACGACGCCTGCCTGATGGTCCTGGACTGGTACGGCGGTCACGGCACCACCCGTTCCGCCACCGCCGGGGCCGACCCCGAACGAGCCAGCACCCCCGATCGGGCTGCACCACCGCTGTAAGGACTGGCCCTTCAGAAAATCTAGTTCCGAAAGACTAGACATGCTCGCCGACGTCGGCTAAATTTCTTCTGGTCGAGAACGAAGAACAACAAAGACGCGGACGAAACCGCCCTACCGAGGCGAAGGAGCCGGACCGACGACGCCCCGGCTCAGGCACGTCGATGTCGGATGTGCCGGGTATCAGTGCAGTTCAGCATCAGGTGGCGAGGCCGACGTTTGTTTCAGGGTTTCGCCGCAAGCAGGAAAGAGTTCGTCGCACGTGTTCGGGGCCATGAAGTCGCGTGGGGTTCCAGCACCGGCGGACAGCACGATGGAAAAGGAAGACAGAGGAAAGGGAGGGTCTTACACCGTTGGATCGCCCGTTGCCACCCGCAATTCGGGCACGGCACGGACACCGCAGTTTCCATCGAACGAGAGGTGGTCTCCGGTCACGCTTATGCGGTCCTCACACCCGAAAGCCCGTTCTCAGGGTTGGTGTGGGTAACAAGTAGATGGTGTTTTAGTCCCGTAACCCTTGGGCCCCGGCACTCACACAGTGCCGGGGCCCTCGTTCTGTGATGTGTACGGGCAACCGGCCCGAGTGACGAATGTCCTGTTTGAAGAAATTTCCTCAGGGCATTTTCCCGGCTGTGGGCCGCCGGACGCCTGACAGTGCTGACGACCCCCTCAGGACGGCAGCGGTCGCCTCTTCTCGACCAGAAAGTTGTCCAGTGGAAGTTATGACCGTGTCCGGCCCCCTGCGATCAGCCGTCGTCGTCAACCCGGTGAAGGTGCCCGACCTCGACGAACTGCGCCGCACCATCACCGACGCCCTGACCGCGGAGGGCTGGCCCGAGCCGATGTGGCTCGAGACCACCGTCGACGACCCCGGCGCCGGTCAGGCCGCCCAAGCCATACGTGACGGTGCTCAGCTCGTCTTCGCCTGCGGCGGTGACGGCACCGTGATGGCTTGCGTGACCGCCCTCGCCGGCTCCGATGTCGCCCTGGCCGTGCTGCCCGCCGGCACCGGCAACCTGCTGGCCGCCAACCTCGGGCTCTCCGGCGACCTGGCCACCGGCCTCGAAGTCGTCCGGCAAGGCGGACGCCGCCGCATCGACGTCGGCATGGTCGAGGAACGGAGCTTCGCCGTCATGGCCGGGATGGGCTTCGACGCCCACATGCTCGATGCCACCAACGACACCGCCAAGAAACACGTAGGTTGGCTCGCCTACGTGGCCGGCGCCGCCAAGCACCTGCGTGACCGCCCCATGCACCTGCGCATCACTCTCGACGACAAGCCGGCCTTCACCCGCCGCCCGCGCACCGTCATCGTCGGCAACGTCGGCCGCCTGCAGGGCGGCATGCGACTGCTCAACGATGCCCAGCCCGACGACGGCCTGCTCGACGTCGCCATCCTCAGCCCCCGGACCTTGCGCCACTGGGCCGCCCTGGGCTGGGCGGTCCTGCGCCGCAAACAGAGCGTGCCGAGCATGGAAACCTGCACCGCCACCCGCGTGCAGATCCGCAGCCGGCGCCCGCAGCCCCGCCAACTCGACGGCGACCTCATCGATCCCGGCAAAGAACTGCTGGTCACCATACGACCGAAGGCTCTGCTGCTCTGCGTGCCGCAACCCGCCACCGACCCCGACCTCGCCAGCGACGCCGACGAGGTACGCGAAGCCGCGACCCGCTGATCTGAGCCGTCAGGCGTTCGCGCTCCCCCAGGCGACGTCGCCGGAGAACGCCGAGAAGTCCAGCCACATATATCGGTAGGTCCGGCCGGTGAACACCCAGCCGCTGTTCGAGCGCCGGAACGTGTCGGACCAGATTCCGTTGGTCCGGTAGTAGTTGTCGCCCGGGCCCTTCGCGGCCTCCTGGCACAGGGACCGGGCGGTGGCGACGTCGCCATCGACCTCGATGGCGCCCGGGAAGATGAACTGCATGAAGTAGTCGCGCTCCTCCCAGAGACTGCGGAACAGCGCGACGATGTCGTCCGCTCCTTCGGCCCGCCGCTCGAAGGGCTGGCCGTCGGTGCCGCCGATCACCCAGGTGGCGTCGTCGGCCCACAAGGCGCGGAAGCCGTCGAAGTCTCCCGAGGTGGCGACGTCGGCGAAACGGACGATCGTGTCTCGGATGGCCGCCTCGTCCAGCAGGCGGGCAATGGCGTCGGTGTTCGAGGTGTTGGTCATGCAGCCATCATTCGGCGGCGGCGAGAGGCCAACCAGAGAAGGCATTACGGTAGGAAAAGCGCTACCACCCTCACCTTCGCGGCGACGAGAACAAGACGAGAACAATAGGGCCCATGACCACGTACGACGCCGGGCTCGGCGCCACTCTGCGCGCCTGGCGCGACCGTCTCAGCCCGGCCGCGGCCGGGCTGCCCACCGGCCGGTCACGCCGGGCGAGCGGTTTGCGCCGCGAGGAACTCGCCGGCCTGGCCGGAATCTCGGTCGACTACGTGGTGCGCCTGGAGCAGGGACGCTTCACCACCCCCTCGGCCCAGGTGGTGGCGGCGCTGGCCCGGGCACTGCAACTGACCCGCGCCGAAAGGGATCACCTGTACCGGCTCGCGCGGCTCGTCCCGCCCGCCGACGGGCAGATCTCCGATCACATTCCGCCGGGCCTGAATCGCGTTCTGGCCCGGCTGGGTGACGCCGCCGTGGCCGTGTTCGCCGCGGACTGGCAGCTCATCTGGTGGAACCGCGGCTGGGCGGCACTGCTCGGCGACCCGTCCGCGACGCCGCCGGCGCTGCGCAACTTCGCCCTCGACACCTTCCCGGTCGACGGCGCCCGCCCTCGTCTGTCGCACTGGCCGGTCACGTCGTTCGCCGGCGACGCGGTGGAAGCCGCCGTCGTGTCCGACCTGCGCCGCGCCACGGGACGCTTTCCTCACGACCGCCGCCTGGCCGGCGTCATCCGAACCCTCCTCGAGGGCAACGCGCGCTTCGCCGAGCTGTGGAACGCCGGGGCGGTTGGCGCCCACCGCGAGGACCACAAGATCGTCGAGCACCCCACGGTCGGCCCGATCGCCGTGGACTGCGACGTCCTCATCGACGGCGACGACGAGCTGAAGACCGTGATCCTGACCGCGGCACCGGACACCGACGACGACACCAAGCTGCGCCTCGCCATGTTGTCCGGCGTTCCGCACACTGCGCCCGCACCTTGATGCCACCGGTCATGCGCGGGACCACGACTGGTTGGCTCCGCCCGTGCAGTCCCACAGCTGCATGCGGCTGCCGTTTGCGGTTCCGTTCTGCGTCACGTCGAGGCAACGGCCGGAGGCCACCCCGGTGATGGTGCCGTTGCCGTTGACGTTCCACTGCTGGTTGGCGCCGCCGTTGCAGTCGTAGATGACGACCGCTGTGCCGTTGGCGGTTCCCCGGGCCCGGGCGTCGAGGCATTTGGTGCCGTAGACCCGCAGTTCCCGGGCCGAGGTCGCGGTCCACTGCTGGTTCGTGCCCGTTCCGCAGTCATAGATCGCGACCTGGGTGTTGTTGACCGTGACAGCGCCGGGGACGTCGAGGCAACGGCCCGAGCCGGCGTTGCGCAGCCGGTTGCCGGGCACGGGGTCGGGGTCGGTGCCGGTGAGGCCCCACCCGTACCGCAGCCGGCCGGCGCCCGAGACGTTCGGGGTGGTCAGGGTCAGGTTGGTGCCGCTGCCCTGCAGCTTCTGCATCGCGTACCAGTCGTCGTTCTGCCCCGCGGTGACCTTCCCGCCGATGCCGGGCCAGTAGACCGAGCCCATGCCGAACTCGCGCAGCACCTGGGTGGTGGCGCGGAAATACCGTACGAAATTGTCGGTGCTGTTGGGGTCGTCGTAGTTCAGGCCGGTGTCCATGGGGGCGCCGAACTCGTCGATGACGGTGCGGTCGGCGCAGGATCCGAGAGCATCACGCAGGAAGTTCACCCACCCCTCGTACGTCTTGGCGCCGCTGAAGAACGTGTAGTGGTGCAGGGACAGGTACGTTCCGTCGAAGCGGCTGTCGGCGCACATCGTCTTGATGTCCTGGTTCAGGCCGGAACCGCTGATGAATACGCGGTTGCGGGGCACCGACGGTCGCGCGGCGAGCCAGGCGGCGGCCACGTTCTTCCAGTCCGCCGCGCTGTAGCCGGCCGGCTCGTTCATCGGCTCGAAGAAGACCAGCGGGTTGGCGCCGTACTTGGCCACGACGGTGTTCCACATCGCGTTGAAGGCGGCAGTGTCGGTGACCCGGCCGCCGGAGGAAACCCGGCCGTCGTCCCAGAACGACAGGATGACCTTCATGCCGCGGGTGGTCGCCGAGTCGATGACGCCGGTGTAGGAGTTCCACCACGCCGTACCGACCGAAGCGGTGTTGATCGGCAGCCGGACGGTGTTCGCGCCGAGGTTGCGGTCGAAGCCGGCAAGGACGGCGTCCGCCTTGGCGCGCACGGTGGTGTAGGTGTCGCTCGCGCTCAACCCGTACAGGACAAGCGGTTCTCCGGTAAAATTGTCGCCGGTACGGGCCCAGTTGACGCCCCGGAACTGGCTGGTCGCGGCCGACGCGCTCGGGGCCGTGGCCACCAGGACCAGCGGGATCGCCGCTAGCGCCGACACGAGGACGGCCAGTGCCGCGGACCATCCGATCCGATGATGCCGAGCCGGGCCAACTGTGGCGACTTCGGCCGCGCCGCCTGCACGCCGTCGGATCATCATGCTCCTCATCGGGGGTCGTAGAACGCGGCTTGTCACCGCATCGACCCTCTTCTATACAAGATACGTAATATGAATTCCACGGCCCCGGCACCAAATCGCAGGATCCGCACGAACGAGCCGTACGGCGCGCCCGACTCATTGACTGGTTTCTATCTCGTGTCTAACGTGTGACGTCACATGAATTGTGAACGTTCACAGACAACGAAGGTGTGACCCCATGAGAAGACGCGCGATGGCTGCCGCAGCGACCGCGGTGCTCACGGCCGCCGGCATGGTGGCGGCCGTCCTTGCCCCCGATTCGCCGGCCGCCGCCCACCCGGTCAACGCGGCCGACTTCCAGCAGGTCGAGCTGGCCCGCGGGGTGGGCGAGCTGGGCGAGCCGATGTCGATGGCGGTGCTGCCGGACCGCTCGGTGCTGCACACGGCCCGCAACGGTGTGCTGCGCCGGACCACCGCCGCCGGGGTCACGACCGCGATCGGCACGCTGCCGGTCTACACCCACGACGAGGAGGGCCTGCAGGGCGTGGGGGTGGATCCGGGTTTCTCCAGCAACCGGTACATCTACCTGTTCTACGCGCCGCCGTTGTCCACTCCCAGCGGTGACGCACCGGCCACCGGCACGGACTTCTCCGCGTGGAACGGGGTGAACCGGCTGTCCAGGTTCACGCTCAACGCCGACTACACCCTCAACACAGCCAGCCAGGCGACCGTTCTGGAGGTGGCGACCAATCGCGGCATGTGCTGCCACGTCGGCGGCGACATCGACTTCGACGCGGCCGGCAACCTCTACCTGTCCACCGGCGACGACTCGAACCCGTTCGACTCGGGCGGCTACACGCCCATCGACGAGCGCAGCAATCGCAACCCGGTCTACGACGCCCAGCGCAGCGCGGGCAACACCAACGACCTGCGCGGCAAGGTGCTGCGGATCAAGGTGAACGCGGACGCGACGTACTCGATCCCCTCGGGCAACCTGTTCGCGCCCGGCACCGCCCGGACCCGGCCGGAGATCTACGCGATGGGCCTGCGCAACCCGTTCCGGCTCAGCGTCGACAAGACGACCGGCGCGTTGTACGTCGCCGACTACGGACCCGACGCCGGCACGACCACCTCGACGCGCGGACCGGCGGGTCAGGTGGAGTTCAACCGGATCACCTCGGCCGGCAACTACGGCTGGCCGTACTGCACCGGCTCGAACACGACGAACGAGACCTATGTGGACTACACGTTCCCGTCCGGGCCGTCGGGGAACCGGTTCAACTGCGCCGCGCCGGTCAACAACTCCCCGCGCAACACGGGCCTGACCACCCTGCCGGCCGCCCGCCCGGCGTGGATCAAGTACGACAACTGCTCGCTGGCCGCGTTCGGCTGCGGCTCGGAGTCGCCGATGGGCGGCGCGGTGTACCGCTACGACGCCGCCAACCCGTCCACGGTCAAGTTCCCGGCCGCCCTCGACGGGCACTACTTCGCGATGGAGTTCGGCCGGCGCTGGATCAAGAGCATCGACGTCAACGCCGACGGGTCGGCCGGGCAGATCAGCGACTTCCCGTGGCGCGGGACGCAGATCATGGACAGCGCCTTCGGCCCCGACGGAGCCCTGTACGTCCTGGACTACGGCACCGGCTGGGGCAGCGGCGACGCGAGTTCCGCCCTGTACCGCATCGAGTACAACGGGGCTGGCAACAATCAGTCGCCCATCGCTCGCATCGCGGCCAACCCCTCGTCCGGCGCCGCACCGCTGACCGTCAGCTTCTCCTCGAGCGGCTCGTCCGATCCGGAAGGCGGGGCTCTGAGCTACTCCTGGGACTTCGGTGACGGCAGCACCTCGTCGGCGGCCAATCCCAGCCACACCTACGCCGGCACCGGCCAGCGCACGGTGACGCTCACCGTGACCGATTCCGCCGGTCTCACCGCCAGCGCCTCGACAACGATCTGGGTCGGCAACACCGCCCCGACGGTCGTGCTGAACACGCCGACCGACGGAGCGCTCTTCGCCTTCGGCGACAGCGTGCCGTACACGATCACAGTGTCGGATCCCGAGGACGGCTCCGCCGACTGCAGCCGGGTGAAGCTGAGCTACCTGCTCGGCCACGACGACCACGCGCATCCGATCAGCTCGAGCACCGGATGCTCCGGAACGCTGCAGATCCCGGTGGACGGCGAGCACGACACGGCGGCCAACCTGTTCGCGGTGCTCGACGCCGAATACACCGACCAGGGCGCCAACGGCCAGCCCGCGCTGACCACCCGGGCGCAGAAGATCCTCCAGCCCCGGCACCGCCAGGCCGAGCACCGCAACACCCAGTCCGGCACCTCGCTGTTCAGCAAGGCCACCGCCGAGGGCGGCCAGACGGTCGGCGACATCCAGAACGGCGACTGGATCGCGTTCCAGCGGTACGCACTCGCGGGCGAGAACCGTTTCACGGCCCGGGTCTCGTCGGGCGGCAGCGGCGGCACGCTCTCGGTGCGCGCCGGATCAGCCACCGGCACAGTGCTCGGATCCGTCACGGTGCCGGTCACCGGGAGCTGGGAGACCTTCACCGACGTGTCGACGACCCTGTCGGGTGCGCCGGCCGGCACCGCCACCCTGTACCTGACCTTCAGCGGTGGCACCGGGACGCTGTTCGACGTGGACGCGTTCACGATCGGCACGGCGACCGGCGGTGGGAGCACCGGGCGGATCGTCGGCGCGAACGGCTCGTGCGTCGACGTCAACGGCGCCAGCTCGGCCGACGGCACCAAGATTCAGCTCTGGACCTGCGGCACCGGCACCAACCAGCAGTGGACCCGCACCGGCGACACCTGGCGGTCCCTGGGCAAGTGCATGGGCGTGGCCGGGGGCGCGACGGCCGACGGCAGCCTGGTGCAGCTGTCGACCTGCAACGGTTCCGCCGCGCAGAACTGGACGGCGGGAGCCAACGGATCGGTCGTCAACACCGGCTCCGGCAAGTGCCTGGACGCCAACGGCGCCAGCTCGGCCAACGGCACCCAGCTGATCATCTGGGCCTGCCACGGAGGCACCAACCAGCGCTGGACCCTGCCATGAGAGGCCCGACCATGCGAACCCTCACCCGTACGATCCTGGGCACGGCGGCCACGGTGCTGCTGACCCTGGCCGGCGTAGGCGCCACACCGGCGAATGCCGCCGACACCCCGTACGACGTCATGGTGTTCTCCAAGACGGCCGGCTTCCGGCACGACGCGATCCCGGCCGGTATCCAGCTGATCCGCGATCTGGGGGCGGGTAACAGCTTCACGGTCACCGCGACCGAGGATGCCAACCAGTTCACCGCGGCCAACCTGGCCCAGTACGAGGCCGTCGTCTTCCTCAACACCACCGGCGACGTGCTCAACACCACCCAGCAGAGCGCCTTCGAGAGCTACATCCGGGCCGGCGGCGGGTACGTGGGCGTGCACTCGGCCTCCGACACCGAGTACGACTGGTCGTTCTACGGTCAGCTGGTCGGGGCGTACTTCTCCTCGCACCCGGCGATCCAGCAGGCGACCGAGCGGGTGGAGAACCGGGCGCACGCCGCGACCGCCGGGCTGGCGCCGACGGTGACACGCACCGACGAGTGGTACAACTTCCGGACCAATCCGCGATCGTCGGCCCGGGTGCTGTCGGCGCTGGACGAGTCGAGCTACTCCGGCGGCACGATGGGCGGCGACCATCCGTACACGTGGTGCAAGACCTTGCAGGGTGGGCGCTCCTTCTATACCGGAGAAGGCCACACCCAGGCCTCGTACGCCGAACCGGGTTTCCGGGCGCTTATTCTCGGCGGCATCCGCTATGCGGCGAACCGCACCAAGGCCGACTGCCGGCCGGAGAGCGGCTACACCACGCTCTACAACGGCGCCACCACGGGCTGGTCGCAGGCCGGGCCGGGCGGGTTCGGCAACAGCAACGCCACCCTGACCTCGTCCGGTGGGCTGGGCATGCTCTGGTACAGCGCCAAGGAGTTCCGCTCCTACTCGCTGAAACTCGACTGGATGATGCCCGGCGACGGCAACTCGGGTGTGCTGATCGGGTTCCCGGCGAGCAGCGACCCCAACTCGGCGATGGCCAACGGGTACGAGGTGCAGATCGACGCGACCGACACCTCGGACCGGACGACCGGCGCGGTGTACGGCGTCAAGCAGCCCGACCTCGCCGCCCGCGACGCGGCGTTGAACCCGCCGGGTGAGTGGAACACGTACGAGCTGCTGGTCGAGGGGGAACGGCTGCAGGTGCTGCTGAACGGCGTCACCATCAACGACTTCACCAACACGGACCCCGTACGGTCGTTGGCTTCCGGCTACATCGGTATTCAGAACCACGGCGCCAGCGACGACGTGTCGTTCCGCAACATCCGGATCAAGGAGCTGGGGGGCACGACCGCCCGGACCGGCCCGATCACCGGCGCCGCGGGCAAGTGCGTCGACATCAGCGGCGGAAGCTCCGCCGACGGCACGAAAATCCAGCTGTGGGGCTGCACCGGCAGCGCCCACCAGCAGTGGACCGTCAACGGGAACACCCTGCGCTCGCTCAACAAGTGCATGGGCGTCGCCGGCACCGCGAACGGCGCGCCGGTCCAGTTGTCGACCTGCAACGGCTCCGGCGGCCAGAACTGGACCCCGGGCGCCAACGGCTCCCTGGTGAACCCGCAGTCCGGGAGATGCCTGGACGCCAACGGCGCGGGCTCCGCGGACGGAACCCAACTGATCATCTGGACCTGCCACGGCGCCGCCAACCAACGCTGGAGCCTTCCGTCATGACCGACCTGACACGCAGGAAACTTCTCGCGGCCGGGATGGCCGGCGCCGGGGCCGCTCTGCTGCCGACCGGGTGGGCAGCGGCCGGGGCGGCGGGTGTGCTGGCCGCCGGGGACCTGTCGCTCTGGTACGACGAGCCCGCGGGTACGGACTGGCTGCGCGCTCTGCCGATCGGCAACGGACGCCTCGGCGCCATGGTGTTCGGCAACATCGACACCGAACGGCTCCAGCTCAACGAGGACACCGTGTGGGCGGGCGGACCGTACGACTCGGCCAACACGCGGGGCGCGGCCAACCTCGCGGAGATCCGGCGACGGGTCTTCGCCGACCAGTGGGTCCCGGCCCAGGATCTGATCAACCAGACGATGCTCGGCAATCCCGCCGGGCAGCTGGCCTATCAGCCGGTCGGCAACCTGCGGCTCGCCCTCGGCAGCGCCACCGGTGCGTCGCAGTACAACCGGACGCTGGACCTGGCCACGGCCACGGCGACCACCTCGTACGTGCTCAATGGTGTGCGGTTTCAGCGGGAGGTGTTCGCGAGCGCGCCGGACCAGGTGGTGGCGATCCGGCTGACGGCAGACCGCGCCGGTGCGATCACCTTCAACGCCACGTTCGACAGCCCGCAGCGTACGACCGTGTCCAGTCCCGACTCCACGACGATCGCCCTCGACGGCATCTCCGGCGACATGGAGGGCATCGCCGGTTCGGTCCGGTTCCTCGCCCTGGCCGCCGCGAGCGTCACCGGCGGCACGGTCAGCAGCTCCGGCGGCACGCTGCGGGTCTCCGGCGCCACCAGCGTCACCGTGCTGGTGTCCATCGGCTCCAGCTACGTCAACTACCGCACCGTGAACGGCGACTATCAGGGCATCGCGCGACGGCACCTGGCCGCCGCCCGCAACACCGGCTTCGACCAGCTGCGGGCCCGGCACGTGACCGACCATCAGGCGCTGTTCAACCGGGTGACGATCGACCTGGGGCGTACGGCGGCGGCCGATCAGACCACCGACGTACGGATCGCGCAGCATGCGAGCGCCAACGACCCGCAGTTCGCCGCCCTGCTTTTCCAGTACGGCCGCTACCTGCTGATCGCCTCGTCCCGGCCGGGCAGCCAGCCGGCCAATCTGCAGGGCATCTGGAACCAGGAGATGGCCCCGTCCTGGGATTCCAAATACACCATCAACGCGAACCTGCCGATGAACTACTGGCCGGCCGACACCACGAACCTGTCCGAATGCTTCCTGCCCGTCTTCGACATGATCAAAGACCTGACGGTGACCGGGGCGCGCACCGCCACCGTGCAGTACGGCGCCGGTGGCTGGGTGACCCACCACAACACCGACGCCTGGCGCGGATCGTCGGTCGTCGACGGCGCGTTGTGGGGCATGTGGCAGACCGGCGGCGCCTGGCTCGCCACGATGATCTGGGACCACCATCTGTTCACCGGCGACGTCGACTTCCTGCGCGCGAACTATCCGGCCATGAAGGGCGCCGCCCAGTTCTTCCTCGACTCGCTGGTCACCCACCCGAGCCTGGGCCACCTCGTCACCAACCCCTCGAACTCGCCGGAACTCCCCCACCACGCGAACGCCAGCGTCTGCGCCGGGCCGACCATGGACAACCAGATCCTGCGCGACCTGTTCACCGGCGTTGCCCGCGCCACCGAGGTCCTCGGCGTGGACGCCACCTTCCGCACCCAGGTCCTGGCGGCCCGCGACCGGCTGGCGCCCACCCGGGTCGGCTCGCGCGGCAACATCCAGGAATGGCTCGCCGACTGGGTCGAGACCGAACGCAACCACCGGCACGTCTCCCACCTGTACGGCCTGCATCCGAGCAACCAGATCACCCGGCGCGGAACACCCCAGCTCTACCAGGCCGCGCGGCAAACCCTGGAACTGCGCGGCGACGACGGGACCGGGTGGTCGCTGGCCTGGAAAATCAACTTCTGGGCCCGGCTCGAGGACGGCGCACGCGCCCACAAACTCCTGCGCGACCTGGTGCGAACCGACCGGCTCGCCCCGAACATGTTCGACCTGCATCCTCCGTTCCAGATCGACGGCAACTTCGGCGCAACCTCCGGAATCGCGGAGATGCTGCTGCACAGCCACAACGGCGAACTGCACGTGCTGCCCGCCCTACCGTCGGCCTGGCCCACCGGCAGCTTCACCGGCCTGCGCGGCCGCGGCGGCCACACGGTCGGCGCCGCCTGGAGCACCACCGGCACCGAGGTCGTCATCACGCCCGACCGCGCCGGCACAGTGCGGGTGCGCAGCCGGGTCTTTACCGGCACCTTCGAGATGCGCGACGAGACGAGCGGGGTCGCGGTGCAGCCGACACGGCTGGAGACCGACCTCGTCCAATTCACCGGCCAGGCCGGCCACATCTACCGCGCCACAGCCGTACGGTCGGGGCCGGTGGAGACCGGCGTGAACTACCGGCTGGTCGCCCAGCACAGCGGAAAGGCCGCCGACATCAACGGCGCGTCCGCCACCGCCGGCGCCCAGCTGATCCAGTGGCAGGCCACCAACGCTCTCAACCAGCAGTTCGACTTCCTGCCCTCAGACGGCGGCTACTACCGGATCCGGGCCCGGCACAGCAATCTGGTGCTGCAGGTCACCGGCACCGCCACCGGCGCCGACATCACCCAGCAGCCCGACGCCGACACCCCCGGCCAGCAGTGGCGGGTCGAGGACCAGGGCGGCGGAGTGGTCAGGTTCCTCAACCGTCAGAGCGGCCTGGCCATGGACGTGTGGCAGGCCGCCACCGCCGACGGCGCCCGTATCTCCCAGTGGACCCCCGGTGGTGGCGCCAACCAGCGTTTCCAGCTCCAGCGCGCAGTCTCAGCGTCTTCCGTCCACAGTGTTTAGCCGAAAAATGCTCGCAGATCCTGAGCGACCAGCTCGGGCACCTCGAGAGCCGCGAAGTGGCCGCCACGATCGAAATCCGACCAGTGCGCGATTCCGGTGTTGTCGCGCTCGGCGAGCGGCCGGATCGTCTGGAAGTCGTCCTTGAAGAGCGCGACACCGAGGCGGCCGTGGCTGACCACCGTCTCCCGCGGCGGGTGCTGCTCGGCGTAGTGGTAGCGGACCGCGCCGGCCGAGGTGTTGGTGAGCCAGTACAGCGAGACCTGGGCCAGCACCTGCTCGGGCGTGACCAGGCTGGTGCCGTTGCCGAAGTTCTCGAACAGCTCGTTGTACGCCAGCTGGCCGACCGGCGAGTCCGACAGGGCGGCCGCGATCGTCTGAGGCCGGGTGCCGTTCATCGAGTTGTAGCCGCCGACCGACTGGAACCAGCCGGCGAACTCCAGGGCCGCGTACTCCTTGGGTCCGAACGCTTCGAACTCCGCCGGGTCGCCGGAGGGGAAGGAGAACAGCTGGAGCACGTGCGCACCCAGGAACCCCTCGGGGTCGAGCACCGCGAGCTCGCGGCCGACCATCGCGCCGCCGTCGCTGCCGTGCGAACCATAGGACTCGTAGCCCAGCCGGCGCATCAACCTGTCGTATGCGCGGGCGACCCGGTCCATCGTCCAGCCGCCGTCGACGACCGGAGTGCTGAACGCGAATCCCGGCATCGACGGGATGACGAGGTGGAAGTTGTCGGTCAGCAGCGGCACCAGGTCGAGGAACTCGGTGAACGAGCCCGGGTAGGTGTGCAGAAGCAGCAGCGGCGTCGCGTCCGTACGGGAAGACCGAATGTGAACGAAGTGGATGGTCTGGCCGTCGACCTCGGTGGTGAAGTTGGGCACCGCGTTGATCCGGGCCTCCTCGGCGCGCCAGTCGAACTGCCGCCAGCGCGCGACCATGTTGGCCAGGTAGGAGACCGGCGTGCCGTACTCCCAGCCGTCGCCCGGGGCCGAGGTGGCGTAACGGGTGTTGGCGAGCCGGGTTTGAAGGTCCTCGAGAGCGGGCTCGGGGATCGCAACGGTGAAGGGCCGGATGTCGGCCATCTCGGGGTCCATCGACGTGGTCGGTACGTTGGGTGTCGTCAACTCTTGTCCTTTGCATGTCCCGTCCGGCGCGAAGTGGCGCCGTCCGGCTCGAGTTGGCACATGTTGTCGTGATGATCGATGAGTAACGGGTTCATCCGGCGTCGTGTGCCGGATCGCAGCACAGGAGGACGAGCATCGCCGTCACCGTGGTAGGCCTCGACGCCAACGTGCGCTTCGCCACCGGCGCGCTGGTGGAGCTGGGCAACGTCCTGCACGCGGTGCTGGCCCCCGACCACCACAGCCAGGCCGCTGAATGGGCCGGAACGCCCGCCGTAGCCGAGCTGCTTCCCACGTTGACGCGGTGGGCGTTCGTGGTCCGGGCAATCCGCGCGCGGATGTTCGTGGACGTGTCGATCGCCGGCCAGACCAACTGGGACGCATGTCTGGAGGCAGTCCACCGCCTGGACGCAATGGCGATGCGCGATGCGCTGCTGCGTCCGCTCGGCGGGGTGGCCGGCGCGCAACGCTACCGCAGCCGTGACTCCGCTGACGCTGACACAGTCGCCGGCGTCCTGACCGATCCGCAGGCAGCGCGCGAGCAGTTCGTCGCCTTGCTGCAGACCTGCTGGGACCGCTTCTTCGGCGCCTGGTGGGCGTGGCACGGCACCGTCCTGGCCGACGAGGTGCTGCACCGGCGCCAGTTGCTGCACCGCCACGGCCTTTCGTCGGCGCTGAGCAACCTGCCCGGCATCAGCCACCCCGGCGACAGCATGGTGGTGCTGGACAAAATACGCGGGAAACGGCTGTCCGCAGCCGAACGGCCCGGTCTGGTGCTCATCCCCTCCACGGCAGTAGCACCACATCTGTATCTGGCGGACGAGCCCTCAATGCCGATAACAGTCATCTACCCACTGGCCGGATCCACGCCACTCACTGCCGGCGTACTGCACCGGCGCCTGCAGGCGTTGGCCCATCCCGAGCGGCTGCAGGTGGCGCGGGCCATCACCACCGAGGCCCGCTCGGCATCCGAGATCAGCCAGCTGTGGCATTTGCAGCGCAGCCGTGTGGCTCGACATCTGCGCACTCTGGAACAGGCCGGCCTGGCACACCGCCACCGCAATGGTCGATCGGTGCTCTACCGCCTCGACCTGACCGTCATCAACGCCCTCGGCACCGACCTGTCCCAGGTCTTGCTGCGCTGAACCTCCTGGATGCCAAGTAGACCCGTACGACCTGTCCGCGCAGACCTTCCGGGCGATCCGGGTCAGCGTGGCCCAGCGTCGAGGCTTGGGCGACTTACCGGTGCCGGACGGGTGCCTCTACCGGCGCCGGTGCCGGGTTGTCGACTGCGGTAGGCAGCCAACCGCACGGCGTGGAGATCTCGGCCAACGTCATGGTCACCTCAGATCGAAGAAAGTGGGTCGGCACCTATGAGCGACCGTGGTGGCGGCCGCCGCCAAGGCACCCGTCGGCACCACACTGACCAGCCAGTTTCTCCCGCGCAAGCTTGCGTTCGAGCCCTCCCGGATCTCCGTAGCCTCAAGACACGCCCAGCCGGGCGCAACCCGATCCGGTCGGCCGGACCGGCGACCCGAGGAGGTCCGGCATGTTGCAGTCCCGTCGCCTGCGGTCTCCCTCCCAGATGTCCTGCCACCTGACTAGAAGGCGCCGGTGCGCCGATCGATCCGGTGGCACCTCGACGGTGAGAGACCGGCCACTGGGCGGGCCGTCCACCCGGCCCCGCATCGACGATCGAGTCCCTGCACCGAACGCCGATTCGACGGCGGCTCCGCCGCTTGTTGACCACAGAGTCTCACCTCACTCCCACGAGTGCATCAGCCACCCGCACCGGCAGTAGGCGTCCTCCCCCGCACCTGCGAAGCCGTCAAGTGCGGCAGCGAAAGTAAAGCAAACGGGCATAGGTTGAGCCCTTCAGCACCGGCGGTTGGTCGAGGCACGTTACCCGGGCCGGCGCACTTGCCCGTCATGGCCCCCAACAAGCGAAGAAGGCCGCTCCGAAACTCCGGAGCAGCCTTCTGCCCTGCGCTTATGCCCCTGTCAGGCGGACAAAGAATTCCCCTTCAGACTCCTCACTTCTTCCCGCGCCGACGCCTCTCCTTGAGACCTTGGATTTCGCCTTCGACATCACCGATTAAGTCATCGACGCCCGCCCGGACCATATCTCCGGCGGCTTTCTTCTTGGCAAACGTCACACCAATGGTGGTCAAGCCGGTCACTGGCGCGCCGCAAGCAATGAGTGCCGCACCGGTGAGGTAGCCTCCCGTTTCCACACTCGCGCGTGTAACGCCTCCGGCAGCTCTGGCAATTGGGTGATGCTTGTAATCGTCCTTCGCCATGAATCCGCCAATCTCATTGAGGTGCAGATGCTGATAGCCTCAAGTAAAAATTCAGGGTTTCAGGAAATCAATCCTCCGATGCGGGACTTGACCCCACGCCGTTGAAGGAGACGCGCACTGGCTACCTCGGCCGCGCGATCGCCGTGCCCCCGAAATGTTGCCTTGGCGCAAGCCGCGTTTCGTCGTCGTCCCAGGTCGAGGGGACGAATGGACGCTGGCCGTTGTGAGGGCGTTCCGGGCGGGCGACTCAGCTGTCGACGCGGCAGCTGATTTCTTTCCCATACAGGTCTTTCCACCCGTCGAGTAGCACGAGGCCCATCCGGACCGGAGACGAGGGACGTGTCCCGGGACATGGTCACGCATCTCGCAGCGCTCGCCCGCTTCCTGACTGCCTCACACGCTGGAGCGGTGTTCCGAGCACTGACCGGGGAGGGTCAGCATGACCCAGCCCTGGCCGCCCGGCTGCGCAAAGAACACCTGACCGGCCAACCCGTACGCGACCGGCTGTTGCTACAACGCGCCGTCCGGCGGACACTCCATTGCCGGGAAAGAGCGACATCCACCAACGAACCCGGACGCGTCGAGGCCGGGGCGTGCTCTCAGAGATTCGGGGTCGTTCTGCCGTGTGCGGGACACTGCCGTGTCAGGTTGGTCGCTGCACGAGCCGGCGGACGACGTCTCAGGAGAAGACTGCCCGTTGGTCCGCCCTGAGGCAGCATCGCCGCCCAGGCGATGTCCTTCGCCGCCTGGACGGCAGCCGGGGCGTGCTCGTCGTCATCGTGATGGGATCCAGCCGGGCCCGTGCCGATGGTGTTGACGAGGAGCGCCGATCCAGGATTCTGCATGGCGATGGAAACGGTGAGGACTTGATGGAGCTGATCCGGCGGCGCCACTCCGCCGTCGGCTGACACGTTGACGATCCGAGAAGCCGGCGACCGCCGGAGCAGGGGCAGCGCCTGCTGCAACAGCATCCTGGTTCCATCGATGTGCGCCATCGCCTCGCTGAGCATGGTGTGACCCAGGTCCGGCGTTTCGTTCGTGATGAGCACATCAAGGTAGCCGAACCGCTTTCTGAGGTGCTCGGTCACGTCGTGGATCGCCGAGTGGTCCACCAGGTCCAGCACGAGGCCGGTCGTACCGATCCCTTCGGCGCGGAGCCGGACGGCGGTCTCCACCGCGCGGCTGCCGTCTCGTGCGGTGAGAACCACGTAGAAGCCGTGCCGTCCGAGCTCGCGGCCGACGGCACGGCCGAGCGCACTGTCCGCACCAATGATGAGGGCGATCGCGTCATCCATGCCGTACTCCAGTCGCTGCACACCGGTACCGGACCTACGGCGTCAGGCTGGCATCGACCGCTCGCACCAGCCACACACGCCGCTCGTACGAGGTCGTAGAGCGCAGCATCGCGTGTCCCGCCACGGGGGTATTGCGCCGGCAGAAGCGTATGTGCCTCGTATGTGCGTCGTGTGAGCGCCACGCGTCAGTCTTCCTTCGTCGCAGCGAGCGGTTCTGCAGTCCAGGTTCCTGGTGGTCAACGATTTTCACGATGAGGAGTGGGCATGTCGATCGAAGAGCGGGCTGAGGCCGAACGGAACATAGCCGTCGTTCGGGGCTTCTATGACGCGTTGGGGAGCGGCGGCGAGAATGGCGAACTTGGCAAAAAGGCCATGGCGGTGGTCATCGACACCTTTCAGAACGAGAAGGAGATCGAGCTGAACCTGGGCGCACCGTACGGCGGAATCTTCGTGGGGCCGGCCGAGATCGCGGTCGGCCGTCATCGCCTTCACGAGTTGTGCGGGTACACGACGGCCGATCACACGTCGTTCCGGTACTACGCGGACGGTCCGACCCGGGTGGTCGTCGAGGCCGTCAACAACGGCACCGACCTCGCCGGCCACGCCTGGTCGATGACGGTGGTGGAATTGGTCGACGTGGTAGACGGCAAGATCGCCAGGAAGCGCACTTTCTTCGAGGACCCCGCGCGCCTTCGGGAGATCATGCTGGAGCGGGAGGCGGCGTTGAAGGACCGCCTCGTCGAGAAGTACTGGCGAGACGACAATCCCCTGCTCGCGATCCACACTGCCGGGGAATAGCGCGGTTTGCGCGGCGCGCCGTCCGCGGTTGCTGGGACGAGGGTTTGTTACGGGGTCAGTGCAACCAGAGGTCATCAGTTGCTGTCTGCCCGCGACCGAAGATGGGACCGGGCGTCAAGTCTCGGGGCGTTTCGCGCGAAGATCAGTAGATGGAAGCGAGTGCGATGCTACGGGTCACGCTGCTCGGCGCCTTCCAGACGACTCGCGGTGAGGTCGCCGTGGCGGTGCCGGGTGCACGGCTACGGGGGCTGGTAGTCCGGCTGGCGCTCGCCGGGGGCCGCCCCGTCGATCAGGACGTGCTGGTGGACGCGATCTGGGCGGAGGACCCGCCGGCTGGGCCCGCCCACGCGTTGCAGTCCCTCGTCTCGCGGCTGCGCCGCGTTCTCGGCTCGGCCAGCAGTGTTGAGCAGGCTGTGGGCGGTTACCGTCTGGACGTCGATGCTGCCGACGTCGACGCGCTGCGGTTCGAGCAGCTCGCCTCCGCGGGTCGCGATCGGTTGCGCGCCGGCGACCCGATCGCGGCGATGGCTCTGCTCGGCGAGGCTTTGACGCTGTGGGGCGGGCATCCCGGCGCCGAGCCGGTTGCCGTTGCGGCGGTGGCGCCGGCCGCCGCAACACGGCTGGCTCGCCTCTCGGTCGAGGCGGTTGTCGACCTGGCCGACGCCGAGGTGGCTCTGGGTCACGCCGGGGCGGCCGAGGCCCGTCTCGCCGCGCTGCTGGCCGATCAGCCCGTTCACGAGCGTGCGGCGGCTCTGCTCATGGACGCGCTCGCCGCGCAAGGCCGCCAGGCCGAGGCCCTGAGCCTGTACGAGCGGGTCCGTGAGGCTTTGGCCGATGTCCTGGGCGTCGATCCAGGTACTGCCCTGCGAGAGCGGCACGTGGATCTCCTGCGTGCCCCGGCGATCCTGGAGAAACCGAAACCGAGCAATCTTCCAACGCCGCTGACGAGTCTCATCGGCCGCGATGACGACCTGGCCCGCATCGCCCAGCTGCTCGCGAGCGGGCGTCTGGTCACGGTGTTGGGCCCGGGCGGCGCCGGCAAGACGCGGCTCGCGGTTGAGGCCGCCCTGCGCCACCGCCATGAGTATCACGACGGTGCTTGGATGATTGACCTTTCCTCGGTAACCGAGCCGGCCAAGGTCGGTGCCGCGGTGCTCGCGGCGATCGGGCTGCGCGGGGGCGCGCTGTTCGACGCGCGCACGCGGGCCGACGGCGATGACTTGGACATCCTCGTCGAGCAGCTGGACGGCCGGGATTGCCTGCTGCTGATCGACAATTGCGAGCATCTGATCGAAGCGGTGGTCCACCTGTGCACGGCGTTGTTGTCCCGCTGCCCAGGACTACGCGTGCTGACCACCAGCCGTGAGCCCCTCGCCGTCAACGGTGAGGCGCTGGTGCCGCTCGGCCCCCTTGCTCTGCCCGGCCCGGACGACGACAACGAGCAGATCCTACGGGCAGCGTCGGTGCGACTCTTTCAGGAACGGGCCGCCGCCGTACGCCCCGGCTTCGACATCGACGAGGCCGCGTTGCCGAACATTCTGCGACTGGTCCGCAGTTTGGACGGGCTTCCCTTGGCCCTCGAACTGGCCGCAGCCCGGCTGCGGACCTTGTCGCTGCCGGAGCTGACCGAAGGGCTGTCTGACCGTTTCCGACTCTTGTCCACCGGCAACCGAACGTCGCTGTCACGGCACCGGACGCTACGTTCGGTCATCGCTTGGAGCTGGGATCTGCTCAGCGACGATGAACGTGTAGTCGCCGAACGTGTCTCGGTCCTGCCCGGCGGTGTCACCTCCGCCTCCGCCGCCGCGGTCTGTGCCGGCACCACGGTTGCGGCCGGCGACATCTCCGAACTGCTCGCTGCACTGGTCGACCGGTCGCTGTTGCAGCTGGCAGCCGACCCGGGCCGTTATCGAATGTTCGAGACGATCCGCGAGTTCGGCATCCAGCGCCTTGCCGAGACCGACCGGCTCGCCGCCGCCCGAGACCTGGCTGCCGCTTACCTCGCCCAGCTGATGGTCGAGTACGACTCGCAGCTGCGAGGGCCGGCCCAGCTGACCGCGATCCACATCATCCGCACCGAGTACGACAACATACTGGCCGCCCTACGCTGGCGCTGCGATGCCGCCGACGCTGCCGGCGCCGTCGCTCTCGCGCTGAGTCTGACGTGGTACTGGCAACTGTTCGGCCGTAATCCCGAAGCTGCCTACTGGCTGGGTGAGGCACTTGCGGTACCCGGTGGCGAGCAGACGCCCGAACGCGCCGGCGCTCAAGCCGTACTCCTGCTCAACCGCGCCGATATCCAGCACGAGATGACCGCCGAACAGATCACTGACGATCGAACCCACATGCGGGAGGTCGCTGACCAACTGCTCGGCTATCCACAGCTCCCGAGTCCGTATGCAGTTTTCGGCCCGGTTCTGCTCGCTTTCCTGCAGGAAGATCAAGCCGCGTTGCAAGCGTTCGCGAAGCTGACCAGCTCCGGGGATGCCTGGTTGGCTGGACTAGCCCATCTCTTCCAGGCGCAGATCGCGGAGAACACCGGGGAACTCGGCCACATGCGAGTCGAGGTGGACGCGGCCCTGGCCTGCTTCCGGGCAGTAGGCGACCGGTGGGGCCAAGCCGCGACGCTGCCCATGCGGTCCCAGCTCCGGCAGTACGACGATCTTGGCGGCGCGTTGGCTGATCTGCGTGAAGCCCGAACGCTGGCCGGTGAGTTCGGGGCACTCAGCATCGGCGACCAGATCGACAGCGATCTGCGCTGGATCAACCTGCACCTGCGCCGGGGCGACACCGACGAGGCCATCACCATGATTGAGGCCGTCAGGCAACGGGCGTCGCACACGGCCTCGGCCGAGCTCCGGCTGCTGGTCGATGTGCGGGAGGCCGAATCGTGGCTGCGAATCGGCCATCAAGATCGTGCCGCCACCCTGCTCGATGAGGCCGAACAGTCAGTACGCAGTGGCCGGGCCTACCCGGACGACCACGTGCGCACCCTGCTCGGCAGTCTGCGAGCGGCGCTCCGTACGAGAACAGGTGATCTGCCCGGCGCGCAGCAGGCGCTGGCGCAGGCGTACTCGGCGGCGCTGAGGGCCCGGGATCTGCCGATCCTGGCGGTCGTGGCGGTGCACGCCGCCGAACTCGCCGAGTCGTACGGAATGCTTCGCGAATCAGCGGTCCTGCTCGGCGCCGCGTCACGGCTGCGCGGCGCCCACGACAACACCGATCCCTGGATCCGCGAACTCGTTCGGCGAGGGCATGCTGCGCTGGGTGATGAGGCCTACGCCGACGCCTTCGAGCGCGGTTGGGCATTCACTGCGGACGAGGCTGCGACCGCGGCCGATCCCGCTCGGCTGCGGTCGCAGCCTCCTTCGGATTAGTCCGACTCAACGCAGCCCCGGGTTGCTTGCGCCCTAGCCGGCTCAAGTCCCTCCGGTGAGCCGGCGACCTTGCATGCCAGCGCCGTGAGTGCGCCGTGTGAGCGGCATCCGTCAGCTTTGACGTGCAGCCGAGAACAGCCCGGACCATCGGGCGGCTCCCCACACGGCCGCAACTGATCAATCACGGAGGCAAAGGTGACTGTGACCAAAGCTGCAGACGACAACGGTTGGGTCCGGACCTGGAGTACGGCGCCGCAGGCACCGGACGCCGGGCTCGGCTCGTTGGACGACGTGCCCCCGTTCGCCGACGTGACCCTGCGGCAGGTGGTGCGCATCAGCGGCGGCGGACGCCAGGTGCGCGTACGCCTGACCAACGAGTACGGGACCGCCCCGTTGACCATAGGCGCGGCCCAGGTGGGCTTCGCGACTGCCGGGGGCGCAGTCGAGGAGGGCAGCGCCCGCGTGCTGACCTTCGCCGGCCGGCCGTCCGTCACCGTTCCGCCCGGTGCGCCGATGCTCAGCGACCCGATCGACCTGCCGCTGCCCGCCCTGACCAAGCTGTCGATCAGCCTCTACCTGCCGGAACTGGTGGAGACCCGCACCTACCACGACTCGGCGCTGGAAACCGGCTGGATCATCGCGGGCAACGCCGTCGCCGAGGCCGCGCTACCCGCCAAGACCGAGCCACTGACGGCACGCGCCCTGCTCTCCGCCGTCGAGGTCCTTCCCGACGCCCCGGCCACCTCCATCGTCGTGCTCAGCGACTCCCTCGCCGACGGCTTCGGCTCGACCCCGGACCTGAACTCCACCTGGCCGGAGCGGCTGGCCGAACGGGGCTTGTACGTCTGCAACCAGGGCATCAGCGGTAACCGGATGCTCAACGACGGCCTCGGCGCATCCGGCCTGGCCCGCTTCGACCGCGACGTGCTGGCGACGCCGGGCCTCGGCTACGTCATCGTCTCACTGGGCCACAACGACATCAGCATCGCCAACGCGCCGCGCGACGACGACGCCCTGGCCGGCTTCCTGGCCATGTTCCCCGGCGAGCCGGTGACGTCCGACGACATCGTCGCCGGCTACCGGCAGCTGATCGACCGCGCCCACGACCGCAACGTGAAGATCTACGCCACCACCCTCACCCCCGACGAAGGCTCCGAGACGCACACGACCGGCAGCGAGTCCGCACGCCAGGCGGTCAATACCTGGATCCGCACCAGTGAAGCCTTCGACGGTGTCCTGGACTTCGACGCCGCCTGGCGCGACCCGTCCCACCCCTCCCGCATCCGGGACGACCTGCACGCCGGTGACCATCTGCACGGCAACGACGCGGGCTACCAGGTCCTCGCCGGCTCCATCGACCCGTCGCTGTTCAGCTGAGCAAGGAGACCTCTGATGCGTGATGTGGTGATTGTGGGCGGTGGCCCGGTCGGGCTGTTCCTCGCCTGCGAGCTGGGCCTGGCCGGATGTTCCGTTGTGGTCTTGGAACGCGAGGAGGAGCCCCACTCGCCGTGGCGGAAGTTCCCTCTGGGACTGCGCGGGTTGAACGCCGGTTCGGTCGAGGCGTTCTACCGCCGCGGGATGCTCGAGCAGTTGCTGGCAGTGTCCGGTGGCCGCGCCGAAGTAGGGGCCGATCTCGACGCGGACCACGCGCCGGCGCCGCGATCGGTGAATCATTTCGCCGGCATGATGCTCGATCCGTCGAAGGTGGATCTGACCGCCCTACCGCTGCGCCTGCCCAGCCCCGCGATGGACGGCATGCTGACCAGCCTGGACGCGGTCCAGTCGGTGCTCGCCGACCGGGCGCTCGAGTTGGGCGTGGACATCCGGCGAGGCGTCGAAGTCACCGATCTTGCCCAGCACGACGACAAAGTGGTGGTGCGCGCCGGCGGGCAGGAGCACGAGGGTCTCTGGGTGGTCGGCTGTGACGGTGGGCGCAGCACCGTGCGCCGGCTGGCCGGCTTCGACTTCGTCGGCACCGAACCGCAGCTGACCGGCTACCTCTTCACCGGCACCGTCACCGGCCGCGAGAAGCTGAGCCCCGGCTTCAACGTGACCCCGACCGGCATGTATCTGCGGATGCCCGCAGGCGGCTACATCGGCATGATGGACTTCGACGGCGGCGCGTTCGACCGGTCCCAGCCGCTGACGGCCGATCACCTGCAGACAGTCCTGCGCCGGGTGTCAGGCATCGACGTCGACGTGGACGAGGTCGAGCTGGCCTCCAGCTTCACCGACCGGGCGATGCAGGCCACCACCTACCGGCACAACCGGCTGCTCCTGGCCGGCGACGCCGCGCACATCCACTCTCCTCTCGGCGGGCAAGGACTCAACCTGGGCATCGGCGACGCTCTCAACCTGGGCTGGAAACTCGCCGCGACCGTGCACGCGACCGCCCCCGACGATCTGCTGGACACCTACACCCAGGAACGACACCCGATCGGGATCCGGGTGCTGGACTGGTCACGGGCCCAAGCGGCGGTCATGCGGCCAGACCCGTACGCGCCGGCCCTGCAAGCGCTGATCGGCGACCTGCTCGCCACCCCGGACGCGACGACCTATGTATGGGAACGGACCTCCGGCACGGCCAACCGCTACGACCTGGGCGACGACCGGCCACTCATCGGCCGCAACGTCCCCGACTTCCGGCTCGAAGACGGCACCCTGCTCGGCCACCACCTGCAGACCGGACAAGGCATCCTGCTCGACTTCGGCGCCGACCACCAACTCCACGACACGGTCGCCGGCTGGAAGGACCGCGTCCAGTACCTGGCCGGGTCGACCCCCAACGACTTCAGCTACCGCGCCGTCCTCGTCCGCCCCGACGGCGTCGTCGCCTGGGCAAGCGACCAGAACCCCGACGGCGAGACGCTCAACCAATCCATCCGCCGCTGGTTCGGAGCTCCCTTGCTCGACGCCGATCCAACGAGCCCGTCAGGCGCGTCCCCCCACGAGATTCAACGCCAGGAGCAACCATGACCGACATCCGGACAGAACCATTTGACCGTACGCATTCCCGTGCGTCGGCTCCGCTCGCTCAGAGCCGCGCGGCGGCCACCGCGCTCATCACCAGCGGCGTAGTCTTCCTCGTCGCGGAATTCATCACCGCCGCAGCGTGGACAGACCCGCCCTACAGCTACACCTACCACTTCATCAGCAACCTCGGTGTGCACGACCGCTCCACGGTGTTCGACCAACTCATGTATTCGCCACTGGCCGCGGTGATGAACACAGGCTTCGTCCTGTTCGGGCTCATCGCGTTCGCCGGCGTCGTCATGCTGAGGGGCATGCGAGCCATGCGCAGGCTGGGCGTCGTCGCGACGGCGGCCCTGTTGGCGGCCGGCGGAGTCTTTGTAGGCCTGTTCCCGGGATCGGCCGAGGCCGTGGCCAACGGCACAGACACGTACCACAGTCTGGGCGCCTTCGCGCTGTTCATCGGCGGCAACGTCATGGCCATACTGATCGGCCTGGCACACCGCCAAATCGGCATCTCGCACCGCTTGGGACGGACGATCGTCGTGCTGGGCGCTCTCGGCCTGACCTCGATGGCGATCTTCATGGGCGTCCTCATCTCCGGCGCCAACATCCTCATCGGCCTCTTCGAACGCGGCGCCGTCTACTCCTTCCTGATCAGCCTCATCGCCGTCGGAGCAGCCTTGTGGAAGCGCCGCAATCCGACACGGTGATCGCCCGATCCGGTAACCCCGGAAAGCCCTAGCCGAACAGATCTCCTGCCGCGACGCCGCTTGGCAAACGGCGGACGCGCGTGGATTGCGGCAGCTCCGGACATTGCGTCGGCGCGGGTACTCAGCGGCCGGTGGACCCGTCGATCCGCTCGCGGAGGATGCCGGCATGCCGGGCGGTCTCCTCGATCATGTGCACCAGGACTCACCTCCTCGACAGTGGAAGGTTGCGGCTGGCTGGGCGAGGGGGCGTCGAGCGTGAGGTCTGTCCAGGTTTCGTCGACCTCGTTCGCCTGCTCGATCGTGCGTCGGTAGTCGGCGAGTAGGCCGTCAACCGTCTCCTCGCGGGTGGGTTGCATGGTGCGGCTCATGTTGTTGATCGGTTCGCCGAGTAAGTAGAACCGTTCGACCCGGGTGAGGTGCTGATCAGGCCCAGCAGGTTCTCCCACCACCGGCTCACCCGCCCCCGACGGCCGGCCCAGCCCCAACGCCGAAATCATCACCAGGCTCGACGCTCATTCCCGCTGCGCCCTGCACATCAGCGCCCATGCCGGGATCACCGCGGCCATCATCAACGCCACCTTCCAGCACACCGCCAGCCTGCACCGGTATCCCGCATGAACCCTGACCGACAACGGCCTGGTCTACACCGCCCGCTTCGCCGGCGGCCGCGGCGGCGGCCGCACACGCTGCTCTCCGACAGCGGCATGAGCCTCGAAGAGATCGCCGACCTGTGCGGGCACTCCGGCACGTCCATCACCGAGAGCGTCTACCGTCACCAGCTCCGGCCGGTGCTGCTCAACGGAGCCGTCGCTATGGACCGCATCTTCGGCTCGGACGACACCCGGGAGACGTAGTCACCCAGTTAGTCACCCAGCAACGAAAAGAGGGCATATCCTTCAATGGGATATGCCCTCTGACCTGGTCGGGCTGACAGGATTTGAACCTGCGACCCCTTGACCCCCAGTCAAGTGCGCTACCAAGCTGCGCTACAGCCCGCCGCCACCCGGCAAAGCACCGCGCGGCAACCAGGAAAGCTTAGCAAGCCCTACCCGTGGGCCTTGCCCCGACCCCCCGGCCCGGTCTTCTTGCGCGGCTTGACGGACACCTCGATCGGCGAGCCTTCAAAGCCGAACTCCTCTCGGAGCTTGCGCTCGATGAAGCGCTGGTAACCGGCATCCAGAGGCCCGGTCGTGAAGAGCACGAACCGCGGCGGAGCCACGCCGGCCTGGGTAGCGAACAAGATGCGGGGCGCACGACCCCCTCGTACGGGGTGGGGGGTGGCCTGGGTCAAGGCAGTCAGCCACTGGTTGAGGGCACCAGTAGGAACCCGCTGCTCCCACGAAGCCAACGCACGACGCAGCGCGGGGGCGAGCTTGTCCATAGCCCGGCCGGTCTTGGCCGAGATGTTGACTCGCACGGCCCACGGGATGCGCTTCAGCTCGCGGTCGATTTCCTTGTCGAGGTAGAAACGGCGGTCCTCGTCGACCAGGTCCCACTTGTTGAAGGCGATCACCAGCGCCTTGCCGGCCTCGACGACCTGGGTCAGGACGCGCTGGTCCTGCTCGGAGATGGGGTCGCCGGCGTCCAGCAGCACGACCGCTACCTCGGCCGCTTCTACAGCCCCCGCCGTACGGAGGGACGCGTAGTACTCAGTGCCGGAGGCCTGGTTGACCCTCTTACGCAGGCCGGCGGTGTCGACGAACTGCCAGAGTTCGCCGTCCATCTCGACGAGGCTGTCGACGGGGTCGACCGTGGTGCCGGCGACGGAGTCGACGACCGCGCGCTCCTCCTTGGACACCTTGTTGAGCAGCGAGGACTTGCCGACGTTGGGGCGGCCGACCAACGCAACGCGGCGCGGGCCGCGGGGGCCGTCCTCGATGATGGGAGGCGGCGTGGGCAGCGCGTTGAGGATGTCGTCGAGCAGGTCGCCGGAGCCGCGGCCGTGCAGGGCCGAGATCGGGTGGGGCTCGCCCAGGCCCAGGGACCAGAGGCTGACGGCCTCGAGTTCGAGGTTCTGGTTGTCGGCCTTGTTGGCGACCAGGATGACCGGTTTGTGGGAACGGCGCAGCATCTTGACGGCGGCCTCGTCGACGTCGGTGGCTCCGACGGAGACGTCGACGACGAACACGACGACGTCGGCGGTCTGGACGGCGATCTCGGCCTGGGCGGCGATCGCCGCGGCGCGGTCGCGGGCGTCGGGTTCCCAGCCGCCGGTGTCGACGACGGTGAAGCGGCGTCCGTTCCAGACCGCGTCGTAGGGGACGCGGTCGCGGGTTACTCCGGGGACGTCCTCGACGACGGCCTGGCGGCGGCCGATGATGCGGTTGACCAGGGTGGATTTGCCTACGTTGGGGCGGCCGACGACGGCCACGACGGGCGCCGGGCCGGCATCAGAGTCCTCGGACAAAATGCCCAAAGGGACTTCACTCACGACTTCACCTTGCTGTTCAGAAGATTCAAGAGGTACGCGACGACCTCGTCGATGCCGATGCCGGTCGTGTCGACCTCGATCGCGTCGTCGGCCAGCTTGAGCGGGTCGGTCTTGCGGGTCGAGTCGAGCTTGTCGCGCCGGGCCAGGTCGGCTTCGGTCGCATTCACGTCGGCGGCGTCCTCGGCGCTGCGCCGGGCGGCCCGGGCGGCGGCGGAGGCGGTCAGGTAGACCTTGAGGTCGGCGTCGGGTGCGACGACCGAGGCGATGTCGCGGCCCTCAACGATGATGCGCGGCTGGGCGGCGATGATCGCCTGCTGCAGCGCCACGAGGTGCTTGCGGACGGCGGGCACGGCGGCGACGGCCGACACGGCCTGGGTCACTTCGACGCCGCGGATGGGCTCGTCGACGTTGGTGCCGTTGGCCGCGAAGTGCGGCGCCTTCGGGTCGGTGCCGATCGACAGCTCGGTCTCGAGCGCGATCTTCGCGATGGCGTCGGGGTCGTTCAGGTCGACGCCGGCCTGCAACACTGCCCAGGTCACGGCCCTGTACATGGCGCCGGTGTCGAGGTAGACGCCGTCGACCTTGGTGGCCAGCCGCCGGGACACGGTGGACTTGCCGGAACCGGACGGGCCGTCGACCGCGACCACGCACTTCTCCGGCCGTGCTTCTTGCGCCACCGTTCCTCCAAGGTTTGCCTGCCCGACCAACCCTCCCATTGTGCCCGTCGCACCGATGAGCGACGAACTAGGGTATGTTACCGGCAAGTAACCTGAGGGAGTTGCCATGCCTGCGCTCGAACGCCACGATGCGGTTTACGTCCTCGATCTCGGCGACGGCGAGAACCGGTTCCACCCCGACTGGCTGACCGAGGTCGAGTCTCTTCTCAGCGAGGTCGAGAAAAACGACGAACCTCGCGCACTGGTCACCTCGGCCCGCGGCAAGATCTGGTCGAACGGGCTCGATCTTGAATGGCTGATGGAGCATCCGGAGCAGTACACGGACTACGGCGTACGGGTGCAGGCCCTGCTTTCCCGCGTGCTGACCTCGCCTTTCGTCACCGTCGCGGCTCTGCAGGGTCACACCTTCGCCGCCGGCGCCATGCTCTCGCTGGCCCACGACATGCGGATCATGCGGGCCGACCGCGGCTTCTGGTGCCTGCCCGAGGCCGACATCAACATCCCGTTCACGCCCGGAATGTCGGCTCTCATCCAATCGCGCCTGAACCCGCAAACCGCCCACGAGGCCATGGTCCTGGCTCACCGTTTCGGCGGCACCGAGGCCGCGGGCCGTCAGATCGTCGACCAGGCGCTTCCCGAGGAGGCCGTGCTCACCACGGCGATCGAGCTGGCCGCCGCCCACGTCAACAAGGCCGGCCCCACCCTCGAAACGATCAAATCCCGCCTCTACGCCCCCGTGATCAAGGCGCTCGGCAGTCTCGATTAAAAGCCAGATTTCGTACGCCACGCGGGGCGCAACAACCGCACCATCGCGAACCCGCTGCGCCTCGCGAGCCGGCCGCAACGTTCGGCCGTAGCGCGCCCACGGGATGTTGCCGGTGGTCACCCGGGAGCCGGATGCGGCAAGGGCCGCGCACCTTCCGGACGTAACCCGTCGAAGATGATCCCCAGATAGCGCCGCCACAACTCCGGCGGCGCGTCGGGGACGAAGCTGACCACGTGGTTCGGCGCGCACATCAGCAGGATCACGTCCATCCCCGAGACGTCCTCCCGGATCGCCCCCGCCGTCTTGGCCCGCTCGACCAGCGCGACGATCGCCTCGAACAGAACCGTCCGGGCGTCGTCCAGCCGCGCGTTGACTCCCCCGGCCTCGCGCAGGAATGACAGGTCGAGCTGCCGCTGCCGTCCCGCCGCCGCGTCCATGAACTCGAGCAGCGCCGCACCGGCATCCGGAGCGTCGATCAACCGGCGGGCCAGTTCCGCGAGACCGTCGATACGATCCAGCACCACCGCGGCCAGCAGATCGTCCTTGGTCGGGAAGTGCCGGAAGACGGTCCCCTTGCCGGTCCCGGCCCGGCGCGCGATGTCGGCCACCGACGCGTCCAGCCCCCGCTCGGCGAACTCGGCTGCGGCCGCGGTCAGCAGCGACGCCCGGTTGCGTACGGCATCCGCACGCAGCGGCCGGTCGGAAGTCACACCGAAGCCTAACAAGTTGACCGCCCGGTCCGTTTAGCTCTAACGTGACCGCACGGTCCGCTTACGGGGCGGCCGCGAACCCGAAAGGAACGACGGTCATGAAGGCAGTCGTAGCCACCCAGTACGGTCCGCCCGAAAGCTTCACGCTCGCCGACCTGCCCATCCCCGAGCCGGGCCCCGGCCAGATCCAGGTCCGCATCTCGGCGGTCTCGATCAACCCGGGCGACATCGTCATCCCCGGCGGCGCCTACCGGGCCCAGGCTCCGCTGACGTTCCCGCACGTGCTCGGCAACGACTTCGCCGGCACGGTGACCAAGGTTGGCGACGGTGTCACCGCGTACGGGAAAGGGGATGAGATCTTTGGCCACGCCGTGCCGAAAGCCCTGAAAGCAATGGCGGGCAACCACCCCTCGATCACCACGGGCGCGCTGGCCGAATATGCCGTGTTCGAGGCCGGCACGCCGTTCCTCGCGCACCGCCCGCCCGGCCTGAGCACGACCGACGCCGCCGCCCTGCCCACCGTCGGCCTGACCGCCCGCGCCCTGATGGCGACCGCACAGCCGGCGGCCGGCGAAACCGTCCTGGTCATCGGGGCCACCGGCGGCGTCGGCACGACCCTGCTGCCGCTGCTGCGGCATACAACCGTGATCGCTACCGGTCACCCCGCGGACGCCGGCCTGCTGCACAGCCTGGGCGCCGACACGGTGATCGGCTACGACGACGACTACCCCACCGACGTCGACCTGGCGTTGAACCTGGTCTTGCCGACCGACCAGCTCCGGAAAGCGGCCGAGGCGATCCGCCCGCAGGGACGCCTGTTCACGATCACGTTCCCGCCACCGCGCCCCGAGATGATCGGACGCGACGACATCCGCTTCGAGCTGGTCCTCGACCTCGACGGCCAGCTCGGCGGTATGACCGAGGTGGCCGACCTGAAGCCGACGATCGGCAGAATCTACCCGCTCACCGACGCCGTGCAGGCCCTGACCGACTTCGCCCGCCGGCACACCGTGGGCAAGCTGGTGATCACGGTCTAGGCGACACCCGGGTCCAGCTCTTGTTGTCGCCGCGACGCGACGTGGCGGCGACACAGCGGGGGCAGATGTACCGCACCTCGTCCTCGGTCGTGATCACGTCGGTGGCGCGGAAGTCGAACGGCACATGCGGGAAGCGCCTCAACCGGGTGCGGCTCAGCGCCAGCCCGCACACGGTCTGGTTGGTGCCCGGCCGCCAGGCGTGCACCTCGCCGCCCGGCTGGCGCACCCCGTCCGACCCGACCCATTCACTCGAAGCGGCGACAGCGTTCACGCGCCCCGCATTCCCGCCGAACCGACGACTATGCCCGTATGGTTTTGTTCGTCAGTTCCACGGGTTACTCCGGCCACCGGTCAGCGCGCGGCTCACACACCGTGACGGGTGATGGAGGCGGGACGCGCCTTGTCTACCAGTTGAGGGCACTGGGACCCAGCACTAAATGCGGTGTACCGCGGATCAGGGCCTGACACACTGGCGCGATGTCTTCAGTCGACGATCTCACCTCCGCACGCTACGCGCGGATGCGTTGGAACACGCCGCTGTCGCAGACCCACGCGGACCTCCTTCTCCAGCGACTTGACATTCCCGCCGGCGCCCGCGTGGTGGACCTCGGATGCGGCTGGGGTGAACTGTTGTTGCAGGCAGTCGGCGCGGATGACACTGGCTCGACAACGGGTACCGGCGTGGACACCGATGACGCGGCCTTGGCGCGCGGCCGTACGCTCGCCGTCGATCGGTCACTTGACAAGCAGGTGACGTTCCTGAAGCAGGAAGCGTCGGTGTGGCGGGAACGTGCGGACCGGGTCTTGTGCGTTGGCGCTTCTCATGCGTTCGGAGAAACACCCGCTCTTGAGTCGCTCGCCAACCTCGTCCGGCCAGGCGGCCG
Source organism: Actinoplanes sp. NPDC021490 (assembly GCF_055562135.1). Lineage (NCBI taxonomy): Bacteria > Bacillati > Actinomycetota > Actinomycetes > Micromonosporales > Micromonosporaceae > Actinoplanes > Actinoplanes sp. NPDC021490. Next base: position 50,540 of record NZ_JBVHFW010000023.1, on the reverse strand, counting down.
TCTGCTGTTCGGTGAAGGGTTCTGGGAGCGTCCGCCCACAACAGAGGCGACCGAGATCATCGGCCCGGGTCTCATGCCGCTCACAGATCTCATCGAGCATGCCCGAGCGCTGGGCTGGCGAGTCCTGCACATGAGCGTTGCCGACCAGCGGGAATGGGACGATTTCGAGTCAACGTGGCTGGCCGGTCGGCAGGCTTGGTTGCTGCGTCATCCCGATGATCCCCGAGCGGCCGAGCTCCGAGACGAACTCGATGTGCGGCTACGCGAATACGTCGGCGTCTACCGCGGCGTTTTCGGTTTCGCGTACTTCATACTCGGTCGCTGACGCTTTGAACTGATGCCACATCCGCGCCATGCACCTTGAATCGGCTACCGAGCACCCGCACCCCGGGTCACCTATACGGAGGTTGAACGGGCTGCGGAACTACTGTCAGTCCCATCCACGAGTGGTGGCCGGCCTTCGCGAACATCTCGGCACACCGCGCAGGCGCCGTAGGGCCGAAAGCCGCGAACATCTGGCGCCCAACAAATTTCGCGAACGAAGCCACCCGTACGCCGGTTGGACGCGCGGCTTGCCCGCCGATTGAATGCGCGGCCTGTTTGCGGGCTGAACCTGCGGCGTGTTTTCCGACTGAACGCGCTTGTCCGCCGACTGGACGCGCTGCCAGTTCGCCAGCTCGACGCGCGGCCTGTTCGCCGGCTGAACGCGCAGCCTGTTCGCAGGTGAACGCGCAGCCCGTTCGCAGGTGAACGTGCAGCCTGTTCGCAAAGTGAACGCGCAGCCTGTCCGCCGACTGAACGCGCAACCTGTTCACCAGCCCGACGCGCGGGGCCCGTTCGCCGACGAAACGCGCGGCCTGTTTGCGGGCCGGACCTGCGGGAACCCGGATCCGCATGACAGATCGCCACAGCACCGACGAACCCGACGGGACCACCGCCCACCAGGCGTCCCTGCGGCCACCCGGCCATTCCGTGGAGATCCCCACCGACGATCAGGGCGACCTGGCGCCGGAGGACAAGCGCGGCAACCGCGACGAGGGTTCGCAGCCCTCGGAGGTCAACCGGGCCGGCTACAACACGCGGGACGTGGCCGGTGACTCGCCGAACTACCGGCCGGATTAGAAAGCATTCAGGCCCGGGACGGTCGCCGTCCCGGGCCTGTTGCTGTTTCACCGAATACTGTCGGCGGGCCGCACGCGACGCGACAGGAGCAACCCGAGGGCGATCATTCCGATGCCCAGGCCGAGGTGCAGCCAGTCGTCGGCGGTGTTGACCGGCACGAAGTTGGCGCCGGAGTCCTGCCCGACGACCAGGCCGTAGAGCCAGAGCACCAGGTAGACGGCGCCGCCGCCGATCAGGAAGTTGCGCGCGCCCGGCGCCGTGCGGGCCAGGGCCAGACCGACCACCCCGAACAGCAGGTGGACGATGTTGTGCAGCACCGACACCTGGAACACACCGAGCAGGTGCGCGTCCGAGTGGTGGCCGGCGAAGGTCATGTCGCCGTAGTTGGTCGTCACGCCGGGGATGAAGCCGGCCAGGCCGACCAGCAGGAAGACCACGCTGACGACGAGTGCGGCAGTGCGAAGAGGGCTGCGTACGGCGGCGGTGTTGCCGGCCGTGGAACGGGTGACCATGTGGTCCGTCCTTTCCTAAGGGGACGGACCGGCTTCCCCGGGGGCAACCAGGGTAAACGTCAGTCCCCGGCCGCCTTGAACAGCGCCGCGACCTCCGCGCTGGACAGGTGCCGGAAGCCGCCCGGACGCAGGTCACCGAGCCGGACCGGGCCGACCGCCGTACGGATCAGGCGGGTGACCGGGTGGCCGACCTCTTCGAGCATGCGGCGCACGATGTGCTTGCGGCCCTCGTGCAGCACGATCTCGATCTGCGCGGTTTTGCCGAGCGCGCCAAGCAGCTTGAACGAGTCGGCCTTGGCCGGGCCGTCCTCGAGTTCGACGCCCGCGAGCAGCTGACGCCCGACGTTGCGCGGCAGTGGGCCGTTGATGACCTCGGCCACGTACGTCTTCTGGATCTCGTACCGCGGATGGGTGAGCTTGTTGGTCAGCTCGCCGTCGTTGGTGATCAGCAGCAGGCCCTCGGAGTCGGCGTCGAGCCGGCCCACGTGGTGCAGCCGCACGTCGAACTGGCCCACGAAGTCGGCGAGCTCGGTGCGGCCCTTCTCGTCGTCGAGCGACGACACGACGCCGCGCGGCTTGTTCAGCGCGAGGTAGACGAGTTTGGTGTTGGTGATCACCCGCTGCCCGTCGACGAGGATCTCCACGGTGTTGGGGTCGACCTTGTCGCCGAGCTTGGCGACCTTGCCGTTGACCGTGACGCGCCGCTTGAAGATCAGATCTTCGCAGGCGCGCCGGGATCCAACACCGGCCGCCGCCAGGACTTTCTGGAGGCGTTCGGCGGTGTCAGCCTGTGGCATCGAGCACTTCTTCCACATCGTCGGGCAGGAATGGGGCGAGCGGCGGCAGCTGATCGACCGAGTTGAGGCCGATCTTCTCGAGGAACAGCCCCGTCGTGCGATACAGGTGTGCCCCGGTTTCGCTCTCGGTGCCGCATTCCTCGATCAGGCCGCGAGTAGCAAGCGTACGCATGACGCCGTCGCAGTTCACACCGCGGATGGCACTGATGCGCGAACGCGTCACCGGCTGCTTATAGGCAACCACAGCCAGTGTCTCCAGCGCCGCCTGGGTCAGCCGCACAGACTGCCCGTCGAGAACAAACCGCTCCACATACGCCGCATATTCCGGCCGCGTGTAAAGCCGCCAGCCCCCCGCCACCCGCCGCAGGTCAAACCCATGCCCCGCCGCCGTGTACCGAGCCGACAAATTGTCCAGCATCGCCGCAATCCGCTCAGTCGGCTGCTCCAGAATCTGCGCCAGCTGCAACTCCCCCACCGGCTCATCCACGACCAACATGATCGCCTCCAGAGCCCCCGCCAGCTCCGAATCCTCATTCAACCCCGGAAGATCAACCTCAACCGCTTCCGTACGCGTCGTCGCCTCACTGCCCGCCCCGAGGGGTTCCCCTTCCCGGCGCTTCTGCCCCGGCACCCCGGCCCCAGCGCCCACAGAAGCACTAGACCCCGCCCCGCCAGCAACCCGGCCCCGCTTGCCGCCAGCCCGCTTGGCCCCGGCCTTTTGGCCGCCCGCGCCCCCGGCAACCGCGCCGTCAGCCAGGTCAGCCTCAGCCACCACCCCGCCCGCAGCCGCCGCGGCAGCATCCCCGTCGCCATCACTCTCGTCGCGGTCGGCCTGGTCACGGTCGGTCTCGTCGCGGTCGATCTCAGCGGAGCCGGTAGCGCCGCGGCCGGTCTCGGCGGGGACGCTCGCGCCGCGGTCGATCTCATCACGGCCGGTCTCGGCGTGGGCGCTCTCGTCGCGCTCGACCTCAGCGGAGCCGTTAGCGCCGCGGCCGGTCTCGGCGTGGTCGCTCTGAGCGAGCCCCGTCTCGTCACGGTCGTCCCCACCCCCGACACGGCCGTCGGCGAGTTCGTCCTGATCGAGGTCGTCGTCCTCGTAGCTGTCGCTTTCCCCAACTTCGTCATCGTCGTCGTAGTCACTCCCCGGCGCCGGCACCTCATCCGAGAACGGCAAATCCATCTCGCCGTCATCGCTCACATCGTCATCGGCCGCGGTATCGAACACATCCCCCGCGTCGTCCCCTTCCGGAGGCAACGGCGCATCCACCGGAATCCCCGGCTCATCCGGATCCGCGGCTTCAGCAGCTTCTTCAATGGGATCCGGCAGCGGCAGCTCAGGCCCCGGCGCAACCTCAACGGCGTCCCGCCCCGGCTCACCAACCGGCGCATCGACCCCGGCGCCCTCATCCCCCGGCTCCCCCAGCGCGGGCTCCTCGACGGCCAAGTCGTCCGCCGCGTCCGCACGAGCGTCGGAAGCCTGCGCGACAGGCGCCTCCACCCCGCTGGTGCCGGCGCCGTCAGCAGCCGCACCGTCACGGCCGTCGGCCTCAGCAGCCGCACCATCACGGCGGACCGCGCCAGCAGCCGCACTCTCAGGGTCGACCCCGCCAGCAGCCGCACTCTCAGGGTCGACCCCGCCCGCAGCCGCACTATCAGGGCCGCTCACGTAAGCAGCCGCAGCATCAGGGCCGGCCCCATCGGTCGCGCCGGCGCCCGATACCGCGTCCGCAGCGGCAGTCACCCCGCCGGCCGCAGGCCCTCCGACAGGCTCATCGCGACCCGGATCCTGCCCAGGCGACGTCCCCTCAAAAGCGGGATCGAAGTCGTCATCATCATCGGAGAGCCCGGCCTCGTCCAGAGACTCGGTGTCGTCCGGCGCATCAAGCCCCGGCTCGTCCCCCTCGGCCCGCGCCTCAGCCTCGGCCCGCGCCTGAAACTCCCGATCCGGCGTGCGCGGGGCGCGTTCCCACGGCGGCACCCAGGCGGCCGCCTGCGCCGCAAGTGAGTCCTGCCGCTCGTCGCTGCTCACGATCGTTCCTCCGCGTCGTCGTCTTCCCCGCCAAGATGATCATGCTCGTCAAGCCGGTCAAAGACCCCCGGCTCACCCCCACGACTACGCGAATCGGGCGCCCCGCCATCCTCGGCCCGCGGTTCCGGCTCCCCGAAGCGCCCAGATCCCGCCGCCCCGGACGGAACATCGACGTCAACGCCGGCTCCGGCTCCGGCTCCGGCTCCGGCTCCGGCTAGCTCCTCATCCGCGTCGGGCCCGCCGCCACCGCTAACGCGACCCAGCTCCGATCTCAGCTCACTAACGCCCGGCCCGCCGACACCGCCGCCTCCGCTGACACGACCCGACTCCGGCCCCAGCTCACTAACGCCCGGCCCGCCGCCATGAATCTCCGCCGCACCGTCACGGGCCTGTGCGCCAACGTCGTACGCACCAGGCTCGCGCCCCTCGTCGCCGATCGCCTCCGCGTCGAACTCATCAGCGCCCGAATCAACACGCGCGCCGCCGTCCGCGGCCACGCTCCCGCCAACGCCGAACGATGCCTCGCCCAAGCCAAGCTCGCCGTCGTTGTCCAGGTCTGCCTCGGGTTCGTGCGCCCTCTGATCGCCGGAAATGGCTGCGCTCACCCCGTCACGGCTCAACTCCGAACTGAGGCCGACTCCCCCGCGGACGTCGAGGCCGGACTCGACTCCGTCGGGCATCACCCCCACGCGCTCGCCGTCAGGCGCTTCTCCAGCCTGACGGTCCAGATCGACGTCGAACTCACCTCCGGCGGCCACCGCCCCGGCACGCTCGCTGTCAGTGGCGTCCCCAGCCACGACATTCACATCGGCGCCGAACTCACCCCCGCCAGCCAGCGCGCCCATGCGCTCGCCGTCGACCACACCCCCGCCCGGGCCATCCAGATCGACGCCGAACTCGCCGTGGCCAGTCACCGCGCCCATGCGCTCGGCGTCGACCGCGTCCTCACCCCGACCATCCAGACCGCCGCCGAACTCGCCCCCGCCAGCCACCGCCTGCATGCGCTCGCCGTCAGCCGCGTTCCCAGCCAGTTCGCTCCCGTCGACGTCAAATTCGTCCCCGCCAGCCATCGCTTCCCCACGCCGGCCATCAGCCACATCGCGATCCAGACCGTTCAGATCAACGCCGGCCCTCGCCCCCGCACGGTCACCGTCAGTCGCGTCCCCAGCCAGACCGCTCAGATCAATGTCGAAGTCGAAGTCGTCGAGATCGCTGTCCTCGTCGTCGTCCGCGTCAAGATCGAGATCCAGGTCGAGGTCGGTAGCGCGCGCCGCGGTGTCGTCCGCAGCCTCCAATTCGCCCGGCTCGGACGCGGCCGTGTCGATTTCCGGCTTGCTGCCCTCGTAGTCGTCGATGTCGAGTTCGGCGTCCGAATTGTCGCCGCCGATCCAGCGGACGATCAGCTCGTCGAGGGAGACCGGCTGTTCGAAGTCGATCAGGCCCTCGCGGTAGAGCTCGAGCAACGCCAGGAAGCGGGCCACCACTTCCAGGGTGTTGTCGCAGTCGGCGACCAGCAGGGTGAACGTGGCGTGGCCGGCGCGGCGCAGGCGGTCGCGCAGGAGGGCCGCGTGTTCGCGGACGCTGACCCGCACCTGGTGGATGTGGGCGATCGACACCTGCGGCGGGCCGGGCTTGGGGGCGAACTGTTTGAGGGCCAGCTTGAACAGGCGCTCGGGGCCGATGCCCAGCACCAGGTCGGGCAGCGCCTCGGCGTATCGCGGCTCCATCGACACCACCCGAGGCCAGCGGCGCATGCCGGTGCCCTCGAGCTCCATGATGTGGGCCGCGGCTTCTTTGTAGGCCTTGTATTGCAGCAGGCGGGCGAAGAGCAGGTCGCGGGCCTCGAGCAGGGCCAGGTCTTCCTCGTCCTCGACGTCGGCCGCGGGCAGCAGGCGGGCCGCCTTGAGGTCGAGCAGGGTGGCCGCGACCAGCAGGAACTCGCTGGCCTCGTCGAGATCCCAGTCGTCGCCCATGGCGCGGATGTACGCGATGAAGTCGTCGGTCACCTGGTGCAGGGCGACCTCGGTGACGTCGAGCTTGTGCTTGCCGATCAGCTGCAGCAGCAGGTCGAACGGGCCGGTGAAGTTGTCGAGCCGGACGAGGAACTTGCCGTCGTCGACCGGGTTGCCGTCGGCGTCGACCGGCACACCGGCGGCGTTGACGGCCACGCCGTCCGCGTTGATCGTGATGCCGGGAATCGGGGGCGCGCCACCGTCCGCGGCATCCACGGCCAGCGGCTCCGAAACCGGAGCCGGCGCAGCGTCGGGCGCGGGCGGGTGGGTCGACTCGTCAGGCACGAACTGACCGTAGACCACGGCTCCGACAACCTGCTCCCGAGTCACAGGTCACTCCCATCGCTCTGATGATCAACGCCCGGCCGGGCCTCGGGTGACTGGCATCAAACCGGAAAAATCGCTTGCGGGGCAGCGTGAGAATGCCGGGATGCCGACCATCACGACCGAGCGCCTGATCCTGCGTGACTGGCGCGACGACGACCTCGACACCCTGGCCGCGATCAACGCCGATCCGGAGGTCATGCGGTACATCCTGGATGGCTCCGTGCGCGACCGTGAGCAGAGCGCGCAGGGTCTGCAGCAGATGATGCGTACTTGGCAGGACCACGGCTTCGGCCTGTTCGCCGTGGAGCGGGACGGCACTCTGATCGGCTGGGCCGGCCTGTCGATCCCCGGCTTCCTGCCCGAGATCCTCCCGGCGGTCGAGATCGGCTGGCGTTTCGGCCGCCGCTCCTGGGGTCACGGCTACGCCACCGAGGCGGCCCAGGCGGCCCTGCGGTTCGGCTTCGACGAGATCGGGCTCGACCGCATCGTCAGCATCCGCCACGTCGCCAACGAGCGATCGCGACGGGTCATGGACAAGCTGGGCCTACGGCACGAGTTCGACACCGTGGTGCCCGGGCACGGTCAGCCCGTCGCCGTTCACGCGATTACTCCCGTACGGGCTGCCTGAGGATCGTACGGAGTTGGGAAGGCTCGGTTTTGCGGCGGTCGCTCAGGTAGATCTCGTGGTGCTTGCCGGCCATCGTGAACCCCTGGGAGGGGATGAAGGACGAGTGCATGGCGGCCAGCACCTCGGTCTCGTCGTCATAGGACCCGACGTGCAAGGTCTGCACGCACCGCCCCTCGGCCAGGGTCTCCAGACGGACCGGCGAGGCCGGCGGAGCGACCTCGGCGAACATCTCCGGCGTGATCCAGTCCGGCACCATGATCATGAGGGTCCAGTCCCATTGCGACTTGTCGCGGGCGGCGGTGAAGGACTCCATGTCGTCGGCCCACCACAGGCCCTCGAGCGGCATGACCACGTAGTCGCGACCCTGTACCTTGCTGGCGAACTTCAGCTTGTACGCGAGCGGGTAGAGCGCCTCGACGGCGCCGGTGAACAGCGGGGTGTTCGGGTCGCCGTGCCCGTCGATCATCAGGTATTGCAGGTCGGGCACGTCCACGACCTGGAATCCGCGGCGGGCGCGGTAAACCGGAAGCGTCTTCTTCAAGTCGACCTTGCTGGACTCCGCCACACCGAAAATCTTGACACACGGAAAACGATCACAGTCCATCTAAGAATTTTCGTCGTCAACTAATCTTGCGCGTATGGCTTCGTTCAACGACACAATGATCGACACCTTCAGGGCCAACAACGGCGTGCTCGGCGGCCACTTTGAAGGCAAGACGACCCTGCTGCTGCACACCCCGGGCCGCAAGACCGGAAACGTGACCGTCAACCCGCTCGTCGCGGCGCCGGACGGCGACTCCTACATCCTGTGCGGGAGCGGGGCCGGCGCGCCGGCTGACCCGCAGTGGGTCGCCAACCTGGAGGCCATCGACGGCCCGGTGACGATCGAGCTGGGCACCGAGACCCTCAAGGCCGACCACCGAGTCGTACGCCCCGGCCGGGACGACGATTGGGAGCGCCTCTACGGCCTCTGGCGCGCCTACTGGCCGGCCGCGGCCGACTACGAGACCAAGACCGACCGGCAGTTCCCGGTCGCTGTGATCACCCCGCGTTGACCTACGAGCGGCACTGAGCCGCACACCGACCTGCGAGCCGCACTACGAGCCGCACACCGACCTGCGGGCCGCACTGCGAGTCGCACGCCGTCCTGTGAGTTGCAGTGCCGCGCGGGCCGTCCTGCAAGCCGCACGCTGACCTGCGGGCCGTCTGCGAGTCGCGTGCCGCGCGGGCCGCGCTGCGAGCCGCACGCTGACCTGCGGGCGCGGATAAGCGCACGTTGACCGTTGGGGGCCGCGCCGGGCGTGGCCCCCAACGTCAAGCGGCCAGGGCCATGCCGGGCGAAGGCTCGTATGTCCCTTGGACCACGCTCCGCGCCCAGCGCATGCGGGCGACGGCGGTCTCCGGGTAGTCGCCGTAGGCGGCGGCGAGGGCGGCCACACATCCGCGGGTGCCGCCGCACGTGCGGACGGATGCGGCGATGGTGGCTTCCACGAGAGCGACACTGGGCCGGGATCCGGACGGGAGGTCGCTGGCGAACAGGGCGGCGGCGCGGGCGGCGAGCAATTGGCTGCGCATCTCGATCATCTCCGGTAGCGGAACGAACGAAGCGAATGAACTGATGCGTTCAGAGTGCGCCTCGTACGCCACCGCTCGCCTCCAGGTTTCCCCCTGAGGCACGAATCCGGGGGCTTAGGGGTTAACCCCAGACACGCACGAACACCAATCCGAGCGCATTCAAGATCTGCAGCAGGAACGGCATTCCGAACGGGAAGATACACAGGATCAGCAGTACGAGGACGCCGATGTTCTTGTCCTCGAACCACAGCCGCATCCACTGAAGTCCCTGGCCAGGCTTGCGGACGGCGTTGTAGAGGATGCCGAAGCCGTCGAGCGGCGGGATCGGGATCAGGGCCAGAATGCCGAAGCAGAGAAGCCCGACGGCCAGCGACAGCTGCACCTGGTGCGCTATCGGCAAGCCGATACCGAGCAGAACATCGGCCGGTCCGATTATCGACAGCACATTGTCGGGGTATGTCAGGGCGTACGCCAGCAGAAGCAGTTGCGAGGCGACGATGCAGACGATGGGGCCGGCCGCGAAGACCGCGATGGCTTTTCCTCGGCCCTGATAGCGGGGCACCTCGTCGACCGAGAGGATCTTGCCCCAGCCCATGCCGCCGATCGCGGCCGCGACACCGCCGAACGGGTCGATGTCCTCGCGCAGGCGGGGCGCGATCGGGTCGCGGCGATCGGCCAGGCCGAGAGTGCGCGCGGTCAGGCGGATGGCGACGGCGCGCAGCACGATCGCGAGCAGGAACGAGACGACCAGGGCAACGAACGCCACCGGCTCACCGAGAGCGAACAGCACTGGGTCAGCCGCGCTCAGCCTTGGCAGCGATGACCTCGCGGGCGAGCTGCCGGTAGTTGCGGGCGCCCGAGGACGCGGGGTCGAGCGTCGTGATCGGCGCGCCGGCCACGGTGGACTCGGGGAACTTGACGGTCTTGGTGATGACGGTCTGGTAGACCTTGTCGCCGAACGCCTCGACCACGCGCTGCAGCACCTGGCGGCAGTGGGTGGTGCGCGAGTCGTACATGGTGGCGAGGATGCCCTCGAGCTCGAGGTCGAAGTTGAGCCGCTCGCGCACCTTGTCGATCGTGTCGAGCAGCAGGGCGACACCGCGAAGCGAGAAGAACTCGCACTCGAGCGGGATCAGCACGCCGTGCGCGATCGTGAGCGCGTTGATCGCCAGCAGGCCCAGCGAGGGCTGGCAGTCGATCAGGATGAAGTCGTATTCCTTGCGGACCGAGCGCAGCACCCGGGCCAGCGCCATCTCGCGGGCGACCTCGTTGACCAGCTGGATCTCGGCCGCCGACAGGTCGATGTTGGCGGGCAGCAGGTGCAGGCCGGCCACGTCGGTCTTGATGATGACGTCCTCGGCACTGACGTCATCCTGCATGAGCAGGTTGTAGATGCTCAGGTCGAGGTTGTGCGGGTTGACACCCAGACCGACCGAGCAGGCGCCCTGCGGGTCGAAGTCGACCAGCAGCACCTTGCGGCCGTATTCGGCCAGCGCGGCGCCCAGGTTGATCGTCGTGGTGGTCTTGCCCACGCCACCCTTCTGGTTGGCGAGCGCGATGATGCGCGCCGGACCGTGCCGGTCGGTCGGCATGGGCTCGGGAATGGGACGGCGCATCGTGTACGCCGTCGGGTCGGCCGGGCCCAGGTCAGCGCCCAGGTCCATGGAACCCTGCTGCTCCCGGAGCGCCGAGGTCCAGGCCTCTGCCCGATCGCCGTTGCCCGCCATGACCCTCGCCCCCTTCCGACTCGCTGCAGCCGGAGTCGATGCCCGACTCTACGCCACGTCCGCCGCCGTACCGGGGTGAGCGGTCGGCGTGTCGCTATCTATGGGTGCGCAGTCTCTAACGAGCGCGAGGGTGTGCGGTCGCGTACACCTCGCGAAGCCGGTCCACCGTGACCAGCGTGTACACCTGGGTGGTGGTCACCGAGGCGTGACCGAGCAGCTCCTGCACGACGCGCACGTCGGCGCCGCCGTCGAGCAGGTGGGTGGCGTACGAGTGGCGTAACGTGTGCGGGCTCACGGCGTGCGGTCCCTCGACCGGGAGCCCGGCAGCCTCGGCGGCGCGGTGCAGGATCGTCCAGGCGCTTTGCCGCGACAGCCGGCCGCCACGCGCATTGAGGAAGACGGCGGGCGTCCCTCGTCCGTTTTTGACGAGCACTGGCCTGGCCCGTACGAGATAGGTCTCCAGAGCCGTCTTGGCGAACCCGCCCACCGGCACCAGCCGCGTGCGGCCGCCCTTGCCGTGCAGGACGGCGGCGGGCTCGTCGCCCAGCTCGAGGTCGTCGATCGCCGCGCCGACCGCCTCGGAAATGCGCGCGCCGGTGCCGTACAGGAACTCGAGCAGTGCCTTGTCACGCAGGGCGAGCGGGGTGTCGCCGGGCACGTCGAGCAGGCGGGTGACCTGGTCGACGTCGAGGGCCTTGGGCAGGCGTTTGGCCGGCGCGGGCGGGCGGACCTCGGCGGCCACATCGGTGCCGACCAGCCCTTCACGGGCGGCGAATTTGTGCAGGCCCCGTACGGCGCTGATCGCGCGGGCGGCGGAGGCGGCGGCCAGCCCTTCGGCGCGCAGGGCGGCCAGATGCCCGGTGATCTGGCCGGAGCCCACCGCGGCGAGATCGGCGATCCCGTCCGCGGCGAGCCCCTGCGCATAGCGTTCGAGGTCACGCCGGTACGACGCGAGGGTGTTACGCGACAGCCCACGCTCGACGGTGAGATGGTCGAGATAGGCCGCGATCACGCGCTCCACAGTCAGCTCCGTCTGGTTCCGGTTCCCCGCCCGGGGTCAGTTCAGCACCTCGGCCAGGTCCAGCGTCGTCATGCCGTGGGCCTCCGCGACCGGCCCGTACGTGACGTGCCCGTCGAAGGTGTTCAGGCCCAGGCCGAGCGCGTGATCGGCCCTCAGCGCGTCGCGCCACCCCAGGTTGGCCAGCTCCAGAGCGTACGGGAGGGTGACGTTGGTCAGGGCATAGGTGCTGGTGTGCGGCACCGCGCCGGGCATGTTCGCCACGCAGTAGAACAGCGAATTGTGCACCTTGTAGACGGGATCGGCGTGGGTGGTGGGCCGCGAGTCCTCGAAGCAGCCACCCTGGTCGATCGAGATGTCCACGAGCACGCTGCCCGGCTTCATCCGCGAGACCAGCTCGTTGGAGACCAGGTTGGGCGCCTTCGCCCCCGGCACCAGCACCGCCCCGATGACCAGGTCGGCGTCCAGCACAGCCTTTTCGATCTCGTACGCGTTGGAGGCGACGGTCTGCAGGTGCCCCCGATAGTCGGCGTCGGCCGCACGCAGCCGGGCGATGTTGCGATCCAGCACCAGGATCTCGGCCTGCATGCCGAGCGCGATGGCCGCCGCGTTCATACCGGACACGCCGGCCCCGATGACCACGACCTTGGCCGCGTACACACCCGGAACCCCACCCATCAGCACGCCGCGCCCGCCGCCCGGACGCATCATGTGATACGCCCCCACCTGCGGCGCCAGACGCCCCGCAACCTCGCTCATCGGCGCCAGCAGCGGCAGTGAGCGATCGGGCAGTTCCACGGTCTCGTACGCAATACCCGTCACCTTGCGGTCGAGCAGCGCGTCGGTGCACTCCTTGGACGCCGCGAGATGCAAATAGGTGAAAAGCACCTGCCCAGGCCGCATCCGCGGATACTCCTCGGCAATCGGCTCCTTCACCTTGAGAATCAGGTCGGCCGTGCCCCACACCTCGTCCGCTTTGTCGAGAATGGTGGCCCCGGCGGCCACAAAGTCACCGTCGGTGATCGACGACCCGGCCCCCGCCCCCGCCTGCACAAAGACCTCGTGCCCGGCTCGGCGGAACTCGTACACACCGGCCGGGGTGATGGCCACCCGGAATTCGTTGTTCTTGACCTCGCTGGGAATGCCGACCTTCATCGAGCCGACACCGTCCTTTCTCAACGCTGAGTGACGTCCCAGGCAGGCCCCTCCTCCACCGGGCCGGCCCCGAGGAAGAGTACCCCGTTCAATGTCTGGTATGTCCGCTTCACGCGGCGTGGACGCTCAGAAGGGCAGGCCGCCACGCCGGTCATCACACGTTGCGAGCGTTCACGGCAAGCGAATGAGCTTCGGTATCGGGCTCATCGATGCCAAAGCTGAGAATCCGGCTCGGATGAATCCGGATGATCGGCGCGCCCGAGCCATAACCGGAGTCGGACGGCGCCTCCAGCGCTTCGGCAGTGCCGCGAATCTCGAGACAGCGCACCCGCCACGGGTCAGTCGACGGAACATCGTCGACAACGAAGGCGACCTGCGCGGTGGCAGCCACGTTGCGAAACTTGTGACTGCCGGCCATGTTGTGCCCGGCAATGTCGATCGTGCCGGTGCCGGGGTTGTAGCGAAACCCGACCGGACTGTTCTGCAGGCTGCCGTCGGTGCGCAGCGTGGCCAGACGACCCAGCGGCTGCCCGGCGAGATAAGCAAGCTCGTACTCCGTAAAACTCATCCGACCATGCTGCAACCTCAACCATCATTGAGGTCAACCCCGACCGCCGATGCGCGCAACGAACGTCCGTTTCCGCGCGCTTAGCCGACGTCTGCTCATGCGTGCGCAGCAGACGTCAGTTCATGCGCGCAACGAGCGTCCGCTCCTGCGCGCGCAGTGGACATCCGCCCGCGCGCGCAACGAGCGTCCGCCGCGAACATCGGCTCCTGCATGCCGGCCTCCCGCGCTGCGCGCGACGAGCATCCGCTCCTGTGCGCCGCGAACGCCCGATCCTGCGCGGCGCGAGCGTCCGCCATGCGCGCAGTGAACGTCCACTCCTGCGCAACACCCAGCGCCGCCATGCGCGCAGTGAGCGTTTACTCCTGCGCGACCCGAGCATCCGGCCACGCGCGCCACGGACGTCCGTTTACGTGCGCACCGAGCGTTCGGTCATGCGCGCGGCGAGCGTTCGGTCATGCGCGCGGCGAGCGTTCGGTCATGCGCGCGGCGAGCGTTCGGTCATGCGCGCGACGAGCGTTCGGTCATGCGTGCGGCGATCAAGTGGAAGTCGGCCTCGGGGATGGTGAACAGGCCTCGGCGGAACGGTAAGCCCCAGTGGGTGGGGTCGGGGATGAACGACAGATCGCCGGCCAGCGGTTTGACCTCGATGGGGGTCGTGGGCTCGAAGTCGCACGTGAGGCGCCAATGTCCGGTGGCGGTTACCTGGTAGGGCTCGGCTCCGGTGACCACGGCGAGAGCGGTGAACTCGCGTACGGGATCGCCGCCTCGCAAGGCCGTTCGGGGTGAATAGAAGACGATGCGGTCGCCGGGGCGCAGGCGGCTCAGGCGGGTGTTCGCGCCGTGGTCGGCCTGGGTGAAACCGCCGGCCTCGGCCGCGCGGACGTGGTCGAGGCTGGCCGTGCTGACCCAGAATCGCTCAGGCCCGGTCATGCAGCGTCACCTGGTAACCGTCGGGGTCGGCGAACGTGAACGTGCGGCCGAACGGGCCGTCGATCGGCTCGGAGACGATCGGCACCCCGCCGGCGGAGAGTGCGTCGTGGATCTCCTGGGCGTCGGGGGCATGCAGCCAGAGGGCCACGCCGCGGCCCGGGTCGGGCACCGGGCCGGCGATCGCCGTGCGTACGGCGAAAGCGATGGGCTTGGTGTCGAAGACGACGGCGTGCGGCGGGCCGGGGCGGCGCAGCAGGCCCAGATATTGCTCGTAGAAGGCCGCGGAACGCTCGATGTCGCGCACCTGCAGGGAAATGAAGTCGGGTCCGGTGACCGCCATGCTCGCTCCTCGATTGTCGGTGTCAGCTAACTGACATGGCTCAGAGTATGTCAGGATGCTGACATGGGTCAAGTGGAGCTGGACACGTCGGTGGGCTACCTGCTGAAAATGGCGTCGAGCGCCCTGCACAACGCGATGGAGGCGGTACTGCGGCCGCTCGGCATGACGATCACGCACTACTCGTGCCTGGAGCTGCTCGCGCAGCGGCCGGGGCTGTCCAACTCCGAACTGGCCCGCGGCACGTTCGTGACCCGCCAGTCGATGAACGTGGTGCTGCAGACTCTGGAGCGCGATGGGCTGGTCGAACGACCCGAGCGCGCGCCGTCGGGCCGGGTGCTGCCGACCACGCTCACCGTCAAGGGGCGCCGTCAGCTGGCGACGGCTAGCGGGGCCGTACGGGCCGTGGAGGATTCGATGCTCGCCGGGATGACGCCCGCCGAACAAAACCAGATGCGCAGGTTGCTGCACTCCTGTGTCGTTTCGCTCAAGACACCGGTGGCAGACAGCTGATTCGATGCACGTATGGATTTCGCGTACGTCGTCGCCATCATCATCGCCCTTGTCGGTTTCGGCCTGGTCGTGGCGTCGAACCGGTCGAGCCGCAACAGCCAGGAGAAGGCCCGGCTGGCTGCGGTCGAGCGGAAACTGGACGCCGTCATGAGCCATCTCGGCATCGAGGAGCCCGTGCCCGCCGAGGATCCCGAAGTGCTCGCCCACCTGCTGAAGGGCGAGAAGATCCACGCGATCAAGATCTACCGCGAGCGTACGGGCGTGGGGCTGGCCGAGGCCAAGGACGCGGTGGAGCGCATGGCCCGCGAGCGCGGCCTCGGTTAGCGCCGTTCACCGGCGCGGCGTTCGGCCCAGCCGGATCGAGTTCGAGGGCGCCGGCGCGGTCTCCGGCTCGCCCCTCCCCGTCCGGGCTGACCCCCACCACCCCGTCCCTCGATTCCCTGACAGGCAGCTCACCAGGGAACCGGGCCGTGCTCGTCGAAGAAGCCGCCGGTCGGCCCGTCATCGGGCAGCGTGGCGAGCCGGACGACCACGGCCGCGCCGTCGGCCGCGGTGCGGGTGAGGCCGGGGAACGCGGTGGTGAAGTCGGTCGCACACGGCCCCGGATCGGCGGCGTTGACCAGGATGTTGCGGCTGCGCAGTTCCTTGGCGTACTGCACGGTCAGCGAGTTGAGTGCGGTCTTGGACGGGACGTACCCGGCCATCGGGGGCCGGGTTGTGAAGTAGTCCTCGGGATCGGTCATCCGGGCGATGGAGCCCAGTCCACTGCTGACATTGACGATCCGGGCGGCGGGAGAACGGGCGAGCAGCGGCAGCATCGTGGTGGTCACGCTGATCACGCCGAATACGTTGGTCTCGAACACCTCGCGCACAGCGGGCAGTTCGACACTGCCAGGGCTCTGGGCGGCGAGGTCGCCCGAGATGCCGGCGTTGTTGACCAGGATGTCCAGCCGGCCGAAGCGCTCCTCGATCCAGCGGGCGGCGGACAGGACGCTGGCGCGGTCGGTGACGTCCAGGGTGACCGGGTACACCCGCGGGCCCAGTTCGGCTGCGACTGCCGCACCGCGGTGCGGGTCGCGCGAGGCCAGCAGCACGTTCGTGCCCAGCGAGGCGAGCTGGGCTGCGACCTCGCGCCCGATGCCCTTGTTGGCCCCGGTGACCAGGGCAGTCGTGGTTTCTGTCATGCGTTCAGCCCACCACGGGGGCGGCCGGGAGTTCCAACACCGACCAGGCATGCAGCGATACCGTACGGGTATGGAAAGACCGGAGGTCCGCGAGCTTGTTTACTTCACCGCTGTCGCCGAAGAACTGCACTTCGGCCGCCCGGCTAGGGATGACCCAACCGCCGCTCTCCCGCGCCATTCAGCAGCTCGAACGACGGCTGGGCGTAGACCTGTTGGAACGTGGCAGTCGCCGGGTCGCACTGACCGAGGCGGGGGCCGTCCTGCTCCGCGAGAGCCGTACGGTGCTCGACGCCGCGTCGGCCGCGGCGCACCGCACCCGGCGGGCCGGCCGCGCCGACCCGAGTCTGGTCCTGGCCATCAAGCCGGGCGGCGACGGTGGCCTGCTGCCCGCGATCCTCGACGCCTATCAGGCTGCGCCGGGTGCGCTGCCGGTCGAGCTGGTGTGCAGCTTCGGCGAGCGTGAGATCCTCCTGCGGGAGGGCCGTGCCGACGCCGCCCTGCTTCACCGCCCCCAGCAAGACCTCACCGGCCTGGACACCCAGGACCTCCTGACCGAGACTCAACTGCTCGTGATACCGGGTTCGCATCGCCTCGCGGGCCGCACCCGGGTCTGCCTGAACGACCTCGCCGGGGAGCCCCTGCCGCGCTGGCCGCGCGCATCTGAGGGTGGCTCACACGGACCCGAGGTCCACGACCTTGGGCAGCTTCTCCATCTCATCGCCTTGCGCCGCATGGTCGCCGTCCTCCCCTCCTCCATCCGCGACCAGCTCCGCGACGACCTGGTCGCCGTCCCAGTCGATGATGCCGAGCCCACCACGCTCGTCCTCGCCTGGCCCGAGCACGCCACCTCCCCAGCCCTGGCCGCCTTCGTCCGCGCGGCCTCCGTCGTGGCGGGCGAGGCGACGGGCCACGGCGGGTAGATCGGGGTGGGAGGGGCCCTCGCCCCTCCTCGCAGGCGTGCGAACACTCCAGGACGCCCTCACGGCCCCGTCGAGATCACACCGCTCAGCCCAGCGCTAGTGGAGTTCGCGGGCGCGGCGTTCGGCCCAGCGCGGGTCGAGCGTGCGCAACATGTGTTCGTTGTCGTGCGCGATCGCGGCGAACGACCAATACAGGACATCGTCGCGCGCAGAAGTTGCGCGGTCTTCGACCACCTTGCCGCCCTCGGCGCGCATCCAGTGATAGAGCCCGTCGGAATCGACCAGAACGTACGGGCAACCGTCGTCCGGCTCGAACACGAGCACATCGGGCTGTCCGACCCCGATCAAGGCAGCCAACCGGGCCACCTCGGCTTTGAGCACTTCCAGCCCGTACGCGGATTGACCCGGCCCGGCGTCGCGGCGGAACTGCTTCATGGCCTCAACGGTAGACCGGTTGATGGAAGACGACCTCGGGACAGCGCGGCAACGGGCCGGGCGCCGCGCGCAAATGCTTGTCCAGCGTCGCGGTGACGTACGCGCGGGTGATCTGCATGCTGCGCGCGCCGGCGAGCGGCTGAATGGGCAGTCCGGCCTGGTCGCCCAACGGCGCGAAGTCGGTGAACGACAGGTGGGTGGTGCCGGTGACCGAGAGCCAGCGCTTCCAGCCGGTCAACTTCGTCCACGTGTCGGTCCAGGTCTCGTCGGCGCCGGGGACGCCGTGCTTCTCGTTGCCGATGAACACAAACGGACGGTCGAGTCCGCGCGCCGGCAGTTCGATCTGCACGGTTCCGTCCAGGTTCACGCCCACGTCGATGCGGCGATCGGCGACCATCGCGGCCGACGCCGCCGAGCCACCCAGCGAGTGGCCGACCAGCGCGATCCGCCCGGAGTCGTAGCCACCGCGCAAAGAGTCGAGAACGAACTGCACATCCCGTACGCGGGAAGCAGTCACCCGCGGACCGTCGGCCTTCTCGCAGATCAGGCACTCGGCGATGCGACCGTCGGGAAAGGTCACCGCGGCCGACTCGTAAGTGTGGTCGATGCCCGCGACCACATAGCCGCGGCTGGCCAGATCCTCGGCCAGGCCGGTCAGCGACGAACGGGGCAGGGTGAAGCCGGGCGACAACACGACCAGAGGCCGGCGGTTCTGATGCGCAAGTGGATGCGCGTTCGTGCGCGAATGAGTGACCGTGGTGCTCAGGATCTCGGGCGGAACGCCGGTCACGCGCTGACGTTCGAGGATGAGCGCGGACTCCTCGGGCGTCACATATTGCGCGGTGCGGCCAGATTCGCGCATCGCCGGATACCAAATGGACACCATGAGCTCGCGGCGACGTTCCGGCACCCACGGGTCGGCGCGGGCCCAGTCGACGAGGTGCCGGTTGACGACACCGACCGCGTACGGGCCGGTCGGCGCGGGCAGCTCCAGGGTCGCGGCCGGCGCCACCAGCAGGGACGCCGCGGTGACGGCAACGGTGAGGACGCTCATGTCTTCACCCTGGCGGACGGCCCGCCCGGACACATCCAGGACCGCCCCTAAGGCCCCGGACGTGCCGGCCGTCAAAGTGGGCGGTCAGGGCAGGGCGAAGTACACGCTGCCCAACGTCCGGGTCGGCGTCGAGCCGAGTGCGGGCGGTCTGTGTCGTTCGATTCAAGGCGCCCGGATGATCGGAACGCCGAGCCCGTCGATGTCGCGATCGTCCGTGATCACGCCGCTCACCTCGTTCAGCGGCATCACCACGTACGGGGAAGCGGCGTTGATCTTTTCCGCACTGGCCATCACGTACGTTTCGGCGGCCCGGCTCGCCAGCGTTCGTTTCATCGCCGCCTCGTCGGGGTCGCCGGTGGTCAGGCCCGCTTTTCGATGTACGCCGGTGACGCCGAGGAGGAACAGGTCGGCGTGCACGCTCTGCGCGGCCTCGGCCGTGATCGCGCCGCAGGTCACCGCCGAGTGCTTGAACAGGCGGCCGCCGAGCACGATCACGTCGACGGACGGATGGTCGACCAGCGCGGCGGCGATCGTGACGCTGTGGGTGACGATCGTGGCCTCCAGGTCGGGCGGCAGCGCGTTGACCACGGCCAGGGCGGTCGTTCCGCCGTCGAGCAGCACGGTCGCGCCGGGCTGGATGAGCGCGGCGGCCGCGGCGGCGACCCGGCGCTTGCTGTCGGGCGAGACCTGTTTGCGCGCGGCATAGTCGGCGGCCGCCGGTGCTGCGGGCAGCGCACCGCCGTACACCCGCTGCAGCAGACCGGCGGCGGCCAGATCGCGCAGGTCGCGGCGGATGTTGTCCTCGGCGAGGCCCAGTTCGAAGGCGATGTCGGTGACCACGAGCTTGCCCTCGGCCCGCAACCGCTCGAGCAGGAAGTCGCGGCGCTCGGCCGGCAGCATTACGTGTTTCTCCTCATTCTTGTCGACTGTTGCGTGTTCTCGGGTTAGCGTACCGGCCATGACCGACCTCGGCACCCCCGGCATCGACCTTCCCGACCACCGCGGCCGCACCCGCCTCGACGAGGCCGGCCGCGATCTCACCGGCAACCCCGACGTGATGATCCGCGACGTGGAGCTGCTGGCCGCGGCGTGGCACGTCCTTCGCCGTACGACGTACGACTATCGCCGCCGCGACGGCAGCTGGACCAGGGAGCAGCGCGAGACGTACGACCGCGGCGACGGCGCGACGATCCTGCTGTACGACCTGGCGCGCCGCACGGTGCTGCTGACCAAGCAATTTCGCTATCCCGCCTACGTCAACGGGCACCCCGACGGCATGCTCGTCGAGACGGCAGCCGGACTGCTGGACGACGACGATCCGGCCAGCGCGATCCGGCGCGAGACCGCGGAAGAACTGGGCATCACGGTCGGCGAACTGCAGCACGTGTTCGGCGTGTGGATGAGCCCCGGTTCGGTCACCGAGCGCCTGCACTTCTACGCCGCGCCCTACACCGCGGCCGACCGAACCGGCCCGGGCGGCGGAGTGGCCGACGACGGCGAGGACATCGAGGCCGTCGAGTTCGACTTCGACGACGCCCTGAACGCCATTTCCGACGGCCGCATCGCCGACGCGAAGACCGTCATGCTGCTGCAGTGGGCCGCCCTGAACGGACCGTTCGCTCCTCGCGCCGGTAGAGGGTCCCTCTGATATGTATTGATTGGGATGATTGCATGGGTCGTCTCCGCTGACATGCTCGCGAGCACGCCGCCACCTCATTCGATGGCGGTCCCCGAGCCCCACGGAGGACCTTCGTGCGAGCACCCCTCGTCCTCGGCGTGGCCGCGCTGGCGTTAGGCCTGGTCACCGCACCGGCCAACGCCCGATCGACCGACGCCGCCGTCCTGGCCGCCCCGAACATTTCCGTCGCCAACGTCAAGGCGCATCTGACGCAGTTGCAGAACATCGCCACGGCCAACGGCGGCAACCGCGCGCACGGCCGGCCCGGTTATCTGGCCTCGGTCACGTACGTGAAGAACCTGCTCGACGCGGCCGGCTTCACGACCCGCCAGCAGTCGTTCACGTACAACGGCGCCACCGGCTACAACCTGATCGCCGACTGGCCGGGCGGCGACACCGCGGACACCCTGATGGTCGGCGCGCACCTCGACAGCGTCACGGCCGGTCCGGGCATCAACGACAACGGGTCCGGCTCGGCCGCGAACCTCGAAGTCGCGCTGACCGTCGCACGCACCGGTTTCCAGCCCGACCGGCACCTGCGCTTCGGTTGGTGGGGTGCCGAGGAGCTGGGCCTGCGCGGCTCGACCGCGTACGTCAATTCGCTCACGACCGCGCAGAAACGTGAAATCACCGGGTACCTCAACTTCGACATGGTCGGATCACCCAACCCCGGCTATTTCCTGTACGACGGGGACAACTCCGACGGCACGGGTTCGGGTCCCGGCCCGGCCGGTTCCGCGCAGATCGAGCAGACGCTGGCCGACTACTTCACGTCGATCGGCGTGCCCACGCGCGGCACGGACTTCGACGGCCGCAGCGACTACGGCCCGTTCATCGCGAACGGCATCCCGGCCGGCGGCATCTTCACCGGCGCCGAGGGCCGCAAAACAGCCGCGCAGGTGCAGCTGTGGGGTGGCACGGCCACGACGTTCGACCCCTGCTACCACGCATCATGCGACACCATCTCGAACATCAACGACACCGCGCTCGACCGTAATTCGGACGCCATCGCGTACTCGGTCTGGACGCTGGCCGACGGCGGCACCACTCCCCCGCCGACCGGCACGACGGTGTGGTCCGACGACTTCGAGACGGCGACCGGCTGGACGGCGGGCACGTCCGACACCGCCACCTCGGGCCGGTTCGAGCGCGGCGACCCGGCCGCGACCACCTCGGGCATCGCGACCCAGCTCGGCAACGCCGCGGGCGGCACGTACGACCTGGTCACCGGGGCGACCGCGGGTGCCAGCGCCGGCGCCAACGACGTGGACGGCGGCACCACAACGCTCGTCTCCCCGTCGATCACGCTGCCGTCGGGCACATTGACGCTGGGCTTCAACTGGTACCTGTCGCACCTGAACAACGCCAGCAGCGCCGACTACTTCCGCATCCGGGTGATCTCCGGCAGCACCACGACCACGGTGTTCACCCAGGCCGGCGCCGCCTCCGACCGGGCCGCCGCGTGGGCCACCGGTTCGGTCAACCTGTCGTCGTTCGCCGGCCAGACGATCCGCCTGAGCGTGGAGGCCGCCGACCTGTCGACCGCCTCGCTCGTGGAGGCGGCCGTCGACAACGTCAAAATCACCAAGGCTTGACCCGTACGCGGGTGACGGCCCACGCCGTCACCCGCGTTCCCAACGCCGTGCCCTTACTTCGCCGCGCGCCCTCACTTCGCCGCGCGACCCGAACCCGCATACCGACGCCACTCATGCTCGAACGCGCACCACGCCACATGCACCCGCGCACTATTCGCTCATGCACTCGGCACCTCGACGGCATCGCTTGGGATTTCAGGCCATGGTCGCCAGGTAGCCGACTCCGCCGCCCGCGAGCAGCAGGCCCAGCGCCGCGAACCAAACGATTATCTGGGTGCCGAGCCGGATGCTGTCGCGGCGCGCGGCGATCACTTGATCGCGGCTGTCGGCCGAGAAAACGGTCAGTCCCGCGCGGCTCTTCTTGAGCGTTCCGTCGCCGAGCCGGCCAAGAGCGAACACTCGCGTGCCGCGCGGCACCCGGGTCTCGGTGAGCGTGAGCCGTTCGTTCTTGCGCACATCGTCAACGATTGCGCGCGACACGACCGACGGCAGTGTCCGGGGAGCTGAGCGTTTGTGCACGATCGTGGTCACCACGGGCACACCGTGCTCGGTGACGTACGGGGAGCCGAAAATCGCCGGATCGACTGGAACACGTCCACTGTGGTCGGCGAGCGTGAACCCGTCCGGCGATGAGAAGTCGATCAGCACGTCGTAGTCGGGTCCGTCCCCGCCCGAGTAGTGCCGGGTGGGCTCGCGGATGAGGCGTACGTGGAACCAGGTGCAGTCCTCACCGCTGACTGGCGCGAATTGCCGACCGGCCGGGCCGTATTCCGTTTGGCCCTCGATCGCAACACGGCCGCCCCGCCGGGTCGCGGCCGGCACCACCGCCAGGCGCCGCATGGTCCGCAGCGCCTGCAGATCGCCGAGGTTCAACAGCAGAAAGATGCCGGAGCCGCCGAGCAGCAGGCCCCCCAAGCAGTACGCCACAGTCGCGACGACCATCACGCCGTCAAGGTAGGGCATGCGTTCCAGGGCCCGCGTGGCGGCGCGGACCCTCGTACGACCGGTCAGCCGCCGATCTTGCCGGCGGCGAACTCGGCGCCGCGCCCCACAGTGCCGTTCCGGTTGTAGGCCAGGTGCGCCGCGAAGTTGTTTCCACCGCCGCAGACCGGGTCGCCCGTGTTGCAGAACTCGACCGCTTTCGCCGCGAATGCCGGCGCGGCCTGCGCGATCGTCTGCCGCCGGATGCCCAGCGGATTGCCGTAAACCACAACGGCCGCCACGCGCGCCCGCAATTCAGCCGGGATGGCCTTGCCCTGGGTGCCGACGCCGCGGATGCCGATGGCGATGTCGGTGACCGTCGCGCCCTGCGAATAACCGCCGATCACGAACTGCGTCTCCGGGCAGCTCTGCGCGACCTGCTCAATGTGCTCGGTCATGTTGGTCGCCCCCGGCCCAGCGCTGCGCTGGTTGGACGCGGCGTCATAAACCACGGCGAACGAGCCCACCGTACGTCCCTGGAGCTCGGCGGCCAGGGCCTGAGCCAGCGGCCGGCCGACAATCCCGAGACCTTGCGGCTCCCCGGTGCCACGCGCGAACACCAGCTCCACATCCGAACACCCAGCCGCGTTGCCGCCACCGGCCTGCCCGCCACCGTTCTGCCCACCGCCGGCCTGCCCGCCGCCGTTCTGCCCACCGTTCTGCCCGAACCGATCACGAAGCCGCTGCAAGAACGACCCCCCACCGGCCGCCGAACTGCTGGCCGCAGTTCCCGTTCCCGTCCCCGCAAATGCCTGCGGCGTCACGACTGCGCCCGCCACCACCACAGCGGCGCTGACCCCAACCAACACAAGGCGCCGCGACCTGCCACCCGCGGCCTTCCTCGCCCCCACACGTCGTTTCGGCATTCCCACCATCCCCTTAGCTCGTACCGGCTTTGCATAAACCGGTACGGCGGCGAAGGCAGCCCGGGTTGTGGCACTGACAGTGCGAATTCCAGCGCGGCCCACCGCGACAACGTTTTCCCAGGCCAGAGCGCTGAGACGGCCATCTCAGGATCCCGCCGCCACCACGAAGGAGACACCGGACACGCGACACGCAAGCCCCGAAATCATCACAAGAACGAACCGCCGAACAGCCGTAGCACCAACCGAACGAGGCGCCAAGAACGACGCGCCACAACGCCACAGCCCAACACGGGACGCGTCGAGGCGGCGCGGCACGGTTGCGCGGGGTGGCACGGTTGCGGGGGGCGGCGCGGCGCGGCACATATGTCGTCAGCGAGCGCGCTGCTCACGCAAGCTAACGGCGCAAGAGATAGGGCATGCCTTTACTGCGACCGGATGAGCGTTCGGTCGTGCGCCTGAGTTCGCGGGGGCTGAATTACTGACCTCTGCGCCCGTCGATGCATTCGCGAAGTAGGTCGGCGTGGCCCAGGTGGCGGGCGTACTCCTCGATCATATGGACCAGGACTTCGCGCAGCTCCACATTGTCCTGCCCTCGGGCATCCAGATCCGTTTGGGCTACGTAGTCGTCGGCGGCGTCGCACTGGCGCTGCCATTCCGTGAAGGCCGCGTCGACCTCGACGTCCGTAGGTGTCGGGAGAGTGAATTCTTCGCTGTGCAGACCGTTGGGGCGGAACGGCCGAGGGCCGCTGTCGCCTTGCATTACGCGCTGGAACCACCCGTGCTCGACTGCGGCCATGTGCCGCACCAGTCCGAGCAGTGTCAACTCCGACGGAGGCACCGCAGGCCTCGCGAGTTGCTCCGGCGTGAGTCCTGCGCATTTGAGCTGCAGCGTTGCCGCTGGGAGCGCAGGTACCCGATCAGCACGTCTCTCTCGCCGTGGATCTCACCTTGGTCCCGCGGGTCGCCCTCGGGCGAAACGAACATGTTCTGCCAGCCGAAACCTTTGCCCGACCACTGGTCACTCATGATCCAAGGTTGTCAGCCATCTAGGAAGAGACGCAACGCGATACGCCAAGGCGATCGCCCCGGCTCGCGGCGCTGCCAACGTGGTGCCGGAAGTCGCGAGCGTCTCGCGCCCAATCTCGCGAACGAAACCAGCTTGGGCTACAGCAATGTGAATACAAAGAAGCGGCGGTGTGGGCCGGGATCGCCCCCACACCGCCGCCGTCTTGAGTGTTGCTACTTCTTGGATGCGGGGGCCGCGCCCTCGTTGCCCGCGCCGGCCTCCTCGCCTGCGCCGGCCTCTTCGCCCGCTCCGGCTTCTTCGCCGGCACCGGCCTCTTCGCCGCCCTGGCCGGCTTCCTCACCGGCGCCCGCGTCTTCGCCCTGGCCCGCGTCGCCGCCGGCGCCGGCCACTACGGCCTTCGCGTCGGCCAGCGCCAGGCAGGACTGCAGCAGGCTCTGCTGGGCTGACGTCACGGCACGAGCGGCGGCGTCGGCCGCTGCGCCGCCGGCACCGGCGTCCTGGCCCTGACCGGCCTCTTCGCCAGCGCCAGCCTCTTCGCCTGCTCCGGCCTCTTCACCGGCACCGGCCTCGCCCGCGCCGGCTTCTTCGCCCGCTCCGGCCTTCTCGCCCTTACCGGCCGCGCCGGCCTTGCCCGCGGCGCCGGCCTTGCCCGCCTTGGCCGCGCGGACCTTCAGGGTCTTGACCCACTTCTTGGCCTGGGCCTTGTTCTGGGCCTTGGCCGCGGGGGAACCGGGCGCGGCTTCCTCGCCCGCGCCCGCCTCGTTGCCGGCACCGGCCTCTTCGCCGGCGCCGCCCTCGGCTGCCGCCGCGTCGGCCGCGAACGTGTCGCACGCCGCCTCGAGCGCTGCCGCCGATGCGGCCGCCGCGTCGCCGGGGGCCTGCTGCTCGACCGGTGCGATCTCCTCGCCGTCACAGACCACGGCGCCCGCGTTGACCTGGACGTCCGCGCAGTTTGCGACGTCGAACTGCTGACCGTCGACGGTCACCAGCTCGACGGCCTTGGTCTCGGTGCTGGCGTTGGCCAGCTGAACCCCGGTCACGCCCAAGGCCACGACCACGCCGGCCACAGCGATCGCGCCGATCGTCTTCCGCCGGTTTCCCTCGTTGGGACGTCGGTACTTGCGGGACCTCATGGCCACTCCTCGTCGTTGGACGTCGATGTCACCGGTGCTGCGGGCCAGTACGGGTCCCGACCGCCGCCCGGTTCAACCGACCTCCGGCCGTCAGCCCCAAATCGACGCCGTCACAACGGCAAAACACCAGGTCACAGCCCCTGCTAGAAAATCTTGAAAATTAGCTGGTAATCCACCGATCCGGACGAGTCAGGCGGAGGCCAAGCCGGAGGCTGGAGCCGGAGACTGGAGCCGGGCCGCAGGGTTCCGGCCGGGGGCCGGGTTCCGGCCGCTGGGGCCGTGGGCGGGGCCAAGCTGGAGGCTGCCGCCGGGCCGCGGGGTAGCGGCCGGGGGGCCGTGGGCGGGGCCAAGCTGGAGGCTGCCGCCGGGCCGCGGGGTAGCGGCCGGGGGGCCGTGGCGTGGACGGGACCGTCGGCAGAGGCGGGGGCGCGGGCCACGGCGGGGCCGTCGGCGGGGCCGTGGGGCGTGGACGGGACCGTGGGCCGTGGGCCGTGGGCCGTGGGCCGTGGGCCGTGGGCCGTGGGCCGTGGGCCGTGGGCCGTGGGCCGTGGGCCGTGGGCCGTGAGCCGTGAGCCGTGAGCCGTGAGCCGTGGGCCGTGGGCCGTGGGCCGTGGGCCGTGAGCGAGGGCCAAGCTGGAGGCTGCCGCCGGGCCGCAGGGTGTGGCCGGGGCCCGTGGCGTGGGCGGGGCCGTCGGCGGTGGCGGGGCCGCGGGGCTGTAGCGGGGCCGCGGGCGTGGGCGGGGGCCGTCGGCGGGGGCCGTCGGCGTGGGCGGGGCCGTGGGCGGGACAGCACGCCGTGCTGCGCGAAGCGCAGAGAACGACCGAAGACGCAGAGCGAATGGCGACTCAGACGCGGCACGAAGCCCGGCTTCGAACCAAGCAGTCCGCGCGGAGGATCGGGACCCAATCCGGCCGGGATCGAAAGCAAAACCAGCCAAGTCGCGAAGTGGATTCACGAAAAGGCGGAGCACAGCCGGAATGGGTAGGCCGAACGGGCAGGAATGGCGGCCGGCAGGCGTACGGGAAATGGCTGAACAACGCGAACGGGCTCACCGAAAGGGAGATGGCCGCGATCCGGAAAGCGGGAGACCATGAGTGCGCCAGTCCACAGTGGTGGCGGTGGAAAACGTTGCGTGACAACGGTTCCCGGGGTTGCCGTGGGGGAAACACGACGGCCCGGAAGGGAAACACCACTGGGCGGAAATGGCATTATCGGCGCCGATCTGGGGGCGGCGCCGATGAATGGCGGTGAACGCGGGCCGGTGGCGGCCGGCCCGCGTTTACCCGATCTAAGACGCCCGAACTCGGACGCCCGGACTAGGAAGCAGGGCGCAGTGTGGCCCAGCCCTCGTCGCGGGCGCGGGCTGCGGCCAGCAGGCCCCCCACAGCGGCGGCGTTGGTGATTTCGCCGCGGAAGACCATCGCCACGGCCTCGTCCAGGTCGGTCCAGACGACTTCGAGGTCGGCTTCCTCGTCGGTGCGCTCGAAACGCGAGTCGTCGGGCACCGGGGCCAGGTCGCGCGCCAGGAAGATGCGGATCGTCTCGTCGGAGAAGCCGGGCGACGTGAACAGGTCGATCAGCAGGTGGAACTGGCCGGCTCGCAGGTCGGCCTCCTCGGCGAGTTCGCGCGCCGCGGTGACGGCCAGGGCCTCGCCCTCGACGTCGCGCAGCCCGGCCGGCAGCTCCCACAGGCGCTGCCCGACCGCGTGGCGGTACTGGCGGATCAGGACGACCCGGCCGACGTCGTCGAGCGCGACCACGCCGACCGCGCCCTTGTTCTTGACGACGTCGCGGTGGGCGGTGCCGCCGGACGACATCGTCACCTCGTCGGTGAAGACCGTGAAGATCGGGCCCTCGTAGCGGGTGACGGTCGACTTTACCGAGTGCGTGAAGCTCACGACGCGTCCACCGGCAGCTCGTCCGCCGCCGCGTACTCGATGGCGGCCTTGGCCAGGCCGTCGAAGAGCGGGTGGGGACGGGTGGGCCGGCTCTTGAGCTCGGGGTGGGCCTGGGTCGCCACGAAGTACGGGTGCACCGACCGGTCGAGCTCGATGAACTCGACGAGCCGCCCGTCCGGCGAGGTGCCCGAGAAGACCAGGCCGGCGTCGGCCAGCTTGGCCCGGTAGTCGTTGTTGACCTCGTAGCGGTGGCGGTGACGCTCGGAGATGTCGGTCGAGCCGTACACCTCGGCCACGATCGAGCCTTCCTGCAGCTCGGCCGGGTAGGCGCCGAGCCGCATGGTGCCGCCGAGGTCGCCCTTGCCGGCCACGATGTCTTCCTGGTCGGCCATCGTCGAGATCACCGGGTACGGCGCCCGCTCGTCGAACTCGAGCGAGTTGGCCCCGGCCATCCCGGCCAGGTGGCGTGCGGCGTCGATGGTCATGCACTGCAGGCCGAGGCAGATGCCGAGAATGGGGATCTGGTTCTCCCGGGCGTACCGGGAAGTGTTGATTTTGCCCTCGATGCCGCGGACGCCGAACCCGCCCGGAATGACGATGCCGTCGACGCCCTTGAGGGCCGCCGCCGCGCCCGCCGTGGTCTCGCAGTCGTCGCTGGGCACCCACCGCAGCTGCACCTTGACGTTGTTGGCGAAGCCGGCGGCCCGGATGGCCTCGCTGACCGACAGGTACGCGTCGGGCAGGTCGACGTATTTGCCGACGAGCGCGATGGTGATGGTCCGCTTAGGGTGGTGCACCCGGTGCAGCAGATCGTCCCACTGTGTCCAGTTGACATCCCGGAACGACAGGCCCAGACGCCGTACGACGTACGCGTCGAGACCTTCGTCGTGCAGCACCTTGGGGATGTCGTAGATGCTGGGCGCGTCGGGCGCCGCCACCACGGCCTCGCGGTCGACGTCGCAGTAGAGCGCCAGCTTGTGCTTGAGCTTCTCGGGGATTTCCCGGTCGCTGCGGCAGACCAGCGCGTCGGGCTGGATGCCGATGTTGCGCAGCGCCGCCACCGAGTGCTGGGTCGGCTTGGTCTTGAGCTCGCCCGAGGGCGCCAGGTAGGGCACCAGCGAGACGTGCAGGTAGAACACGTGGTCGCGGCCGACCTCGTGGCGCACCTGGCGGATCGCCTCGAGGAAGGGCAGCGACTCCATGTCGCCGACCGTGCCGCCGACCTCGGTGATCACGACGTCGGGCCGGCGGCCGGACTCGTCGGGGTCGGCCATCGCGAAGATCCGCGACTTGATCTCGTTGGTGATGTGCGGGATGACCTGGACGGTGTCGCCGAGGTATTCACCGCGCCGCTCCCGGGCGATGACGGCCGAGTAGACCTGGCCGGTCGTGACGTTCGCCTTGCCGGACAGCGACCGGTCGAGGAACCGCTCGTAGTGACCGACGTCGAGGTCGGTTTCGGCGCCGTCCTCGGTGACGAAGACCTCGCCGTGCTGGAACGGGTTCATCGTGCCCGGATCCACGTTCAGGTACGGGTCGAGCTTCTGCATGACGACCCGGAGCCCGCGCGCGGTCAGCAGGTTGCCGAGGCTGGAGGCCGTGAGGCCCTTGCCCAGCGAGGAGGCGACGCCCCCGGTGACGAAGATGTGCCGCGTTTCGCGCACTGTAGAGGCCAAGGCCTTGCTCCCGTGGTCGTCTATTGAACCGACGTCTGTTTAACCGACGTGTTAACCGACGTGCGAACCGGGTCCTGAAGAGCCCCATCCACGGGAGTCCACCGTAACACCTGTGCGGGCGCGGACACGGTTCGGGCTGGTCGAGAAGCGTGTCAGCGAGCGGTCAAAGAGGGATCTTCGCGGGTCAGAGGTCCGCCGGGGCCGTCCGTTTCCCCTTCGGGGCGGGTGCGATCGGCCGCGTGCAGCAGCACCCGCAGCGCGGTCAGCACGGCGGTCGGCACCGCGGTGGCCGCGGCCGCCCCGGCCACGGTCAGCGCCGACCCGTTGAGCACCCCGGCGATCAGCGTCGCCACCGTCACGCCGGCCCCGGCCGCCCGCAGCGCCGGGTGCAGCCCGAAGAGCCGGTTGAGCCCGCCCCACGGCGAGAACTGGCAGAACGCCAGCATCAGCACCCCGGCCACGGCCAGGATCGTCAGCGGGCTGTCCAGCAGGGCCTGCCCGTTGGCGGCGGCGTTGCGTGACATGGCCGGCCCGGCGGTGCCGTTGAGCAGCTCGGTCAGCACCCGGCCGAGGATGCTCTGGTCGGAGGCCGGGCGGCGCACGTCGACCAGCGCGAACGCGATCGTGACGCCGAGGCCGGACAGCGCGGCCCAGGCAAAGCGGGGGAACGTCAGCCAGCCGCCGGTGGTGATGGCCGCGGCCACGCAGACCCCGGCGGTCAGGGCGATCGCGCCGACCGGGTCGGCGCCCAGGTAGGGGCTGCCGACGATCACCACGCCGATGCCGCCGAGCAGCACGACCACGACCGGGCGCCACGGCCTGGTGATCCACTGGCTGAGCGAGCCGGCCAGCACGAGCAGCCCGGCCACGAAGACGCCGAGCCCGACGCCGCCCACCCCGGCATAGCGTCCGCCGTGCACCGCCGAATAGCCCGCCACGCCGTTGAGCTGCAGCTGGGCGCCGGTGAGCAGGTCGAGGCCGACGACGATGGCGGCGATGCCGGCGGTCGCGCCGAGCGGCCACAGCGTGCGGGGGAAGCGGGGGGCGAACCGGATGAACGCGGTGCCGATCGCGATGAAGAGGGCCGTCACGCTGCCGAAGACCCAGGCCGGGTGGGAGTTGCGCCACCACGGGGTGGCGTCGGCGATCAGCGCGGCCGGGATGGCCAGCGCGGCGGCGATCAGCGCCAGCTCGAGCACGGTCACGATGCGCGCCGACGGCAGGGCCGGGCCGCGCGGACCGGCGTGCCGGCGGGCCCGCACCATCACCGGCACGGTCAGCAGGAACAGCAGGATCTGCAGGCCGGCCAGCACGGTGAAGAAGATCTCGGCCACCGCGTTCTGGGCGATCGAGCGGTGGTCGGCGTTGTGCACGCCCAGCATCGCGTCGGCCACGTCGGCCGGCCGGTCCTCGGCCACGGTGATGCTGCGCCCGGCGAACAGCTTTTCGGGCAGCGGCTTGCCCAGCGCGGTCAGCACCGTGGGGGCCAGGTCGATCAGCTGCAGGTAGCCGTCGCGGCCGGTGCCGGCCGAGGTCAGCCGGCCGCCGTTCCAGCCTTCGCCCTCGGCGATCGCCACGTGCAGCCGGTTGGAGCGTTCGGTGTCCGAAACCCCGGCGACGATCAGCAGCGAGCGCTGCGGGCGGGCGGCGAGCACCCGGGCCAGCGTGGCGTCGGCCATCCGCACCCGCTGCCGCCGTTGCTCGCCGTCGCCCGAGACGGTGCCCAGGTCGACGATGCTCAGGTTGCACTCGGACAGCAGGTTGCCGCCGTCGACCGGGAACGCGGGCTGGTATTTGTCGACGCGGCCGAACGGGCGGG
This sequence comes from Actinoplanes sp. NPDC021490, assembly GCF_055562135.1. Taxonomy (NCBI): domain Bacteria; kingdom Bacillati; phylum Actinomycetota; class Actinomycetes; order Micromonosporales; family Micromonosporaceae; genus Actinoplanes; species Actinoplanes sp. NPDC021490. The sequence goes on along the minus strand of NZ_JBVHFW010000023.1, from coordinate 19,023 downwards.
CGGCCGCCATCGCCGCGCCCGGCCCGAAGGCGTAGGTGCAGCGCACCGACTCGGCCAGGGCGCCGGGCACCGCCCCGTACGGGAGCCGGTCCTGGTTGTTCTGGACCACCGAGCGCTGTTCGGTGAGGCTCGCGCCGATGTCGTCGGGCCGGGTGAGGGCCGGTTCGGCCGGTTCGCAGACGCTGCCGGTGGTGTGCCGGGGCCAGGCCGCGTAGTTGCCGGCGCCGAGCGTGAGCCACCCGTCGGAGGGGCACGTGACCCGCATCGCCGAGCGCACCGACAGCCAGCCGATCGAGCCCTTGGTCGCCTCCTGCCAGAGGGTGGGCGTGCGCTGCGGGTCGAGGTCGTCCCAGCGCAGTCCGGCCGAGCCGGCCAGGATCACGTAGTCGGCGCTGCCCGGGTTGGTGTCGCTGACCGGCCGGATCGCCAGTCCGGCCAGTCCGGCCACCGCGATCAGCGCGACCATCAGGTAGGGCACCCAGCGGGCGGCCCGGGGGCCGGCGGGCGTGAAGGGTTTGCGGACCCGGCGCAATCGGTCGAAAGCCTTCACGTCAAGAGCCCGTCGCTTCCGCGTACGCGGCCAGGACGTCGGCCACCGTGTCGGCCTCACCGGGCCAGGTCGCCGCCTGTTCGGGCCCGCGGGCGGCGTATTCGGCCCGCAAGGCGGGGTCGGTCAGCATCGCGCGCACCGCGTTGTCGAGGGCGTCCACGTCGTCCGGCGGGATCAGCATGGCCGCGTCGCCGACCAGCCCGGGCAGCCCGCCCACGGCCGTGCTGATCAGCGGCACGCCCGACTCCAGCGCCTCCTGGGCGAACAACTGCCGCGCCTCCCAGTCGCTGGTGATGACCGCCAGGTCGGCCCCGAGCAGCAGGTCGGCCACGTCGTCGCGGCGGCCGAGCAGGTGGAACGGGGCCCGCTTCTGCGACGCCCGCTGGGCCAGGAACATGTAGCTGGGGCCGGAGCCGGCCACCACGACGACCGGGGCCGGGTCGAGGTCGCGCCACCGGGCCGAGGCGTCGACGAGCAGGTCGTAGCGTTTCTGCGGGTGCAGGCGGCCGACCGACAGGATCAGCGGGGTGTGCGGCGGCAGCCGGAACTCGGCGCGCACGGCCGATCGGGTGCGCCGGGGCACGGGCAGGGTGGGCGCGGCGACCGCGCCGAGCCGGGCACGGCGGGCGCCGAGCTCGGTGGCCCGCTCCACCAGATCCTGCGAGGCGCCCAGGGTGAGCGTGGCGCTGCGGGCCACGACCCGTTCGACCAGGGTCGCGGCCTGCCCGCGCAGGCCCTTTCGCGACAGGACGGCGTTGTGCCAGGTCACCACGAGCGGGGCCCCCGAGCGGGCCAGCTGGGCGACGAAGCCGGCGCGGAAGCCGTGGGCGTGCACCACGTCGGGGCGCCGGGCCGACAGGGCGCTGCGCAGCTGGCGTACCGCCCCGGCGTCCTGCGCGCCCGGACTGGCCGGGATCTCGACGGCGACGAACGTCGCGCCGGCGTCGGTGAAGCCGAAAAGCTCGTCGGTGGCGGCCGGGCCGCCCACCATCACGTCGCAGCCGGCCGCGACCAGACCGCGGGCCAGGGAGGCGACGTGCTGGCCGACCCCACCGGTGCTGGAGGCCAGCACCAGAGCCACCGAACCACGCCAGTCGTCGCCCACAAAGATCTCCTTCTCAGGCCGAGCGGCGCCGCAGCCGGCGGGCCAGCGGCGCCAGGTCGTGCCGGGCCAGTGGGTAGACGACACCCAGGAAGACCACCAGCACGGCGAGCCCACCCAATATGCCTTGCACAATGCTGCCGGGAACCTGGGGGGTCGGGCCGAACAGGGCGCCGAGCCCGGCCACGACGCCCCACCCGGCGAGCGCGGCCAGACCGGCCGCGAGCACCGTGACCAGCGTGGTCCGGCCCAGGCCGGCGAGCGCGGCCGGCCCGGCGTGCCGGCGGACGGCGAGCACCAGCAACAGTCCGATGACCGACATGCCGATGCTGTTGGCCAGGCCGAGCCCGAATACCAGGCGGTTCCGCTCCACGTCGGCGAAGCCCACGGTCACGAACGCGAGCGCCGAGCCGGCCGCGACGACCCAGCCCGCAGCGGCCGCGGCCGCTGCGGCGGCCGTCGCGCCGCGGGCGTAGAGCGCCCGCGACAGCAGCGCGAACAGCGCGTAGCCGAGCAGCCCGGGCGCGAAGCCGACGATGCCGGACGAGGCGGGACCGGCGTCGATCAGGAACGCGGCCGGCCCGGCCACCGCGATCAGAGCGGCCGCGCCCAGCCCGGCCAGCAGCATCACCGAGCGGGCGGTGGCCGACAGGGCCTTGCGGTACGCCACCTCGTCGCCCTGGCTGGCGGCGGCCGACAGGCTCGGGTAGACGGCGGTCGCCACCGGCACGGCCAGCACCGCCCAGGGCAGCAAGAAGATCGTCTGTGCCGCGTTGTAGCGGGTGAGATCGCCGTTGTCGCCGGTGGCCAGCGCGATCGCGGTGATCGTCATCAGCTGCTGGGAGCCGACGGTGACGGCGCCCGCCCAGCCCAGCCGCACGGCCTGGCGACCCTCGTCGCCGGGGAACCGCAGGGTCGGCCGCAGCCGCAGGCGCAGCCGCCGCAGCGGGATCAGCAGGCACAGCGCGAGGACGACCACGCCACAGGTGGTGCCGGCCGACAGGATCAGCTCGCCGGTGCGGGTCAGGCCCGCGAAGCCGGTCTGGGCGCCGTCGGCGGCCGCGTACGACAGGTAGGCGCCCATCACGGTGACGCTGGACAGCAGCGGGGCGATGACCGGCCAGGCGAACCGGTGGTGGGCCTGCAGCACACCGGTGAGCACGATCCCCACCCCGTACAGGGGAAGCTGGGGTGCGAAGACCCGCAGCATGCTCGCGGCCGTCTGCTGGTGGGCGGCGGGCACGTCGAACAGGCCGGCGATCGGCCCGGCGAGCAGCGCGACCAGCACGGCCAGGGGCACCAGCAGCACCAGCACCCAGGTGAGCAGCGCCGAGGACACCGCGCTGACCCGGTCGCGGTCGCCCGCCGCGACCGCCCCGGCCAGCAGCGGCACGACCAGACTGGCCAGCGCGCCCCCGGCGACCAGCTCGAAGACGATGTTGGGGATGGTGTTGGCGGCGTTGTAGATGTCGCCCAGGCCGCCGTCGCCGACCGTGTGCAGGAAGACGAAGGTGCGCCCGAACCCGGCGATCCGCGCCAGCACCGTCAGGACGGTGATCAGCGCGGCGGCCCCGGCGATCTTCGCCGCTGGGGCCTGGGTCACGAGCCGCGGCGGCCCAGCTCGTCGACGTAGCGAAGCCACGGCGTGTCCTGAATGACCTTGGTGAAGCTGACCTTTTCGCTGGCCGCGGTCAGCGCGCCCAGCACGGTCAGCGCGGCCAGCCGCCCGGCCGGGCCGCTGCGGGCCACCAGCGCCACGCCGAGCAGCGCGCCCAGCGCGTTGGCCCCCGAGTCGCCCAGCATGATCTCTTCGCCCAGGTCGGCGGGCAGCAGCGCGGCCGAGGCGCCCAGCGTGCCCGCGGCGATCCCGCCGCCGCGGCCCAGCGCCAGCGGCGCGCCGACGATCGCGCCCGCCTTGATGGCGCGGCCCGGGCGCAGGTCGAGCAGGTTGACGAGGTTGGCCATCCCGGCGATGACGCCCGCGCCGAGCAGCACGTCGGCCGCCCGGCCGGCCCGGCTCGGGCGGTCGCTGCCGATCAGCGCGCCGGCCACCAGCCCGGCCGCGCCGACCCCGGCGATCTTGACCAGTCCGCTGGTCACCCGGCCCTCGCGCAGCGCGCCCAGGTGCCCCGCGAAGCCCTTCGCCCACTTCTGCTCGGGGCGGTTGCCGACGATGTCGTCGTAGAGGCCGACCGCGCCCGACACCGCCCCGGCGGTGACCGCGGCGGCGGCGAGCCGGCCGCTGCCCGCGCCGAGCGCGGCGGCCGCGCTCGCGCCCACGGCGAGCGCCGGGCCCCCGGCGAGGGTCACCGTGCGGCCGTGGAAGTTTGTGCGCTCGAGCGCGCCGGCGTGCTGGTCGCGGCGGATCCAGGCGAGCGCGGCCCGGGCGACGGCCGCGCCGGCCCCGAACGAGCGGAGGGTTGCCATGGGTGCGAAGTCTAGAGAGTCGCCGCTACGAGCCGGCCTTGGGCACCAGCGACGCGGCCCCGGCGGCCAGGCCGTAATGGCCGGTCTTGTCGTCGACCACGCGCTCGACGGTCGCCATGGCCGAGGCGACCTGGCCGTCGGCGGTGCTGGCGTTGTCCACCGTGGAGATTCGCTTGACCAGGGTCGGGTCGCCGCGCACGGCCGAGATGACGTTGCCGTCGCCCACGCCGACGCCGGCCACCACCAACCGGCGCTCGTCGCTGAACTGGGTGGCCATGGTGAGCAGCGACTGCGCCTTCTTGGTGGCGTCCTTGTCGACGGCCGGCGCGCCGGTGATCATCACGGTGGCCTCGGCTCCGCCGGTGGCGTCGTCCTCGACCGCGATGTAGCTGGCCTTGGTGTACGCCGTCAGCACGGCGGTCACGTCGCCCGCCGAGGGCTGGGCGACCGGGGCCGCACCGGAGACCGAGGGGCGCTGCAGCAGGGCCAGGGCGAGTTGCGCGCTGGCCGTCTCGACGCCGTCGCTGTTCACCGGCAGCTCGGCCAGGCCGATCGTGGGCTGGGACGACTCGCTGGCCAGGTCGAGCAGTTCGAGCCCGCCCGCGGGGTCGAAGAACTTGTCCTGCACGGTGACCTTGGCCGTGATGGTGGCCCCGGCGATCGTCAGCATCGAGATCACCTTGTCGGCGTACTGGTCGGTGCCGGGCAGCGCCAGCACGGCCAGCTTGCGACCGGCCAGCTTGCCGTTGAGGACCGTCGGCGCGATCTCGGTGGCGAACTCCTGGCTGCGGTTGATCTCCTCGCGGTACTGGTTGATCTCGTCGCGCTTGTTGGACAGGTCCTTGTTGAGCGCGGTGATCTGGCTCTTGAGGTTGTCGGCCACCGGACCGTTGAGCGCGGCGGTGCCCACGACCAGGCCGATGGCCAGAGCCAGGAAGACCGCGGTGAGCGACACCACGTGGTACCGGAAGTTGATCACGACGAAAGCCCCGTAGTCAGAAAAGGTGGCCGAGCTGGAAGACCAGATTGTCCCACCACTCGGAAACCACGGTCAGGTACGCCTTCCCGACCGTCGACACGGCCACCGCCGACGCCATCGCCGCGGTCGCCGAGAGCACCAGCAGCAGCAGGGCCGAGCCGGAGATGTTCTGCTTGTAGAGCCGGCTCACCCCCTTGGCGTCGACCAGCTTGCCGCCGACCTTGAGCCGGGTCAGGAACGTCGAGGCCATGCCGCCGCGTCCCTTGTCGAGGAACTCGACCAGGTTGGCGTGCGTGCCCACGGCCACGATCAGGGTGGCGCCCTTGTCGTCGGCCAGCAGCATCGCCAGGTCTTCGCTGGTGGCCGCGGCCGGGAAGGTCAGCGCGGCCACGTCGAGCTTGTGCACCCGCTCGAGACCGGGGGCGCGGCCGTCCGGGTAGGCGTGCACGACCACCTCGGCCCCGCAGCGCAGCACGTCGTCGGTGACCGAGTCCATGTCCCCGATGATCATGTCGGGGGTGTAGCCGGACTCGACCAGCGCGTCGGCCCCGCCGTCGACGCCGATCAGCACCGGCTTGTATTCGTGGATGTAGGGCCGCAGGACGTCGAGGTCGTCCTTGTAGTCGTAGCCGCGCACCACGATCAGCACGTGCCGCCCGGCGATCCGGGTGCGGACGTCGGGCACGCCGACGCCGTCGAGCAGCAGCTCGCGCTCCTGCTTGAGATAGTCCATGGTGTTGGCCGCGAACGCCTCGAGCTGCACCGACAGGCCCTCACGGGCGTCGGCCATCGAGCGCGCCACGGTCTCGGAATCCTGCCGGACACCGGTGGCGACCGGCTCGCCGGCGAGCATCACGGTGTCGCCCTCGATGACCACCGAGTCGCCCTCGCTCAGGCGCTCGAAGACCTCTTCGCCGAGGTCGTCGATGAGCACGATGCCGTTCTTGATCAGCACCTCGGGCCCCAGATTGGGATAGCGCCCGGAGATCGACGGCTTCGCGTTGAGCACGGCGGCCACCCCGACGGCGACCAGCGCGTCGGCGGCCACCCGGTCGATGTCGACGTGATCGATCACGGCGATGTCGCCGGGGCGCAGCCGGCCGGTCAGCCGCTTGGTCCGGCGGTCGAGGCGGGCGGTGCCGGCGAGGGCATCGGGATCGGTGCTCCGCGCGCGGCGCAAGGTGGGAAGTCGCATCACGGCCATCCTGACATGCCGAATCACGCGCCTGGCACGCGACATGCGCGATCTCACCCACTAAAGGGGCATTTGCCCCGCTCGTCCTTCTCAGTCATGGTGCCATGACCGAACTGCCTGCTCAGGCCCTTTTCTCGCGCCCGGCCACGGCCAGCAACTCTTCGGCGTGCGCGATGCCCAGATCGGAATCCGGCAATCCCGCGAGCATGCGGGACAGCTCCCGCGCCCGCTCGGTCTCCTCGACCACGCGCACCCCGCTCGTGGTGATCGCGCCGCCGGTGTCCTTGGCCACGACCAGGTGCCGGTCGGCGAACGCGGCCACCTGCGGCAGGTGGGTGACCACGAGCACCTGATGGGTGCGCGCGAGCCGGGCCAGCCGCTTGCCGATCTCGACCGCGGCCGTGCCGCCCACGCCCGCGTCGACCTCGTCGAAGACCAGCGTCTCGGGACCACCGGCCCCGGCGAAGACCACCTCTATGGCCAGCATCACCCGGGAGAGCTCACCGCCGGACGCGCCCTTCTGCAGGGGCAGCGACGGCGCGCCCGGGTGGGCCAGCAGCCGCAGCTCGACCTCGTCGGCGCCGTCCGGCCCGACGGCCAGCTCACCGGCGGTCGGCTCGTCCTTGCCGGCGACCCGCGGGACGACGGCCACCTCGACCTTGGCATGCGGCATGGCCAGCCCGGCCAGTTCGACGCTGACCGCCTCGGAGAACCGGACCGCGGCCTCGGTGCGCGCCTCGGTGAGCCGGGCGGCCAGCTCGCCGACCTGCGCCTCCAGCCGCTGACGTTCCTTGTCGAGCTCGTCGAGCAACTCGTCGGACGAGTCGAGCACGGCCAGCTTGGCGCGCGCCTCCTCGGCCCAGACGATGACGCCCTCGACGTCGTCGGCGTATTTGCGGGTGAGCGCGCGCAGGGCGGCGCGGCGCTCGTAGATCTGCTCGAGGCGGGCCGGGTCGGCGTCGAGGCTGCTCAGATAGGCCGACAGCTCGGACGAGACGTCACCGACCAGGGTCGCGGCCTCTTCGACACGCGCGGCCAGCTCGCCCAGCATCGGGTCGACCGCGGCCTGCGCCTCCAGCGTGCGCCGGGCCGTGCCCAGCAGCTGGGTGGCGTCGGGCGCCTCCTCGGTGACCTCGACCCCGCCGGCCAGCGCCTGGGCGGCCAGCGCGGCCGCGACCCGCAGGCCCTCGGCGTGCTCGAGACGCTGCACCTCGTTGCGCAGCTCGTCGTCCTCCCCCGGCTGGGGGTCGACCCGGCTGATCTCGTCGAGGCCGAGCTTGAGCAGGTCGGCCTCCTGCGAGCGGGTCCGCGCGTTGCGGCGGCGGTCGGCCAGGTCATCGACCACGGCCCGCCAGCGGCCGAACGCCTCGCGATAGGTGTCGAGCAGCTTCTCGTGTTCGGGACCGGCGAAACGGTCGAGCGCGGCGCGCTGCTCGGCCGGGCGCAGCAGGCGCAGCTGATCGGACTGGCCGTGCACCGCCAGCACCCGCTCGCCCAGGTCGGTCAGCATCGACACCGGCATGCTGCGGCCGCCGACGTGGGCCCGCGAGCGGCCCTCGATCGTGACCGTGCGGCTCAGCAGCACCGTGCCGTCGTCGTCGACCTCGCCGCCCGCGTCGGACACGCGCGTGGCCACCTCGCCGGCCAGCTTGCCGGCGAGGCGCAGGCGGCCCTCGACGACCGCGCGGCCGGGGTCAGCCCGCACGCGCCCGGCATCGGCCCGGCCGCCGAACAGCAGCCCGAGACCGGTCACCACCATCGTCTTTCCGGCACCGGTCTCACCGGTGATGACGTTCATGCCCGCCGTCAGCCGCAGCGTCGTGTCGTCGATGACGCCGAGCCCGGTGATGCGCAGTTCCTCCAGCACAGGGCAGACAGTATCGGTGCCCCCCGACATTTGCCCACCGCGGGCTCAGCGTGACCGCGGCGGAAAACCGATAGAAACCAGAACGTGACTACCGCTTGCTGCCGCGCCATCCCTCGACGGGAAGGGCGAACTTGGCCACGAGCACGTCGGTGAATGGCCGGGGCTGCAGGCGGACCAGCCGGACGGGCAGCCGGCCGCGCTCGACGGTGACCTTGGCGCCCGGCGGAAGATCCCAGGTGCGGCGACCGTCACAGCACAGCACGGCGAAAGACGTGTACGGGTCGACGGTCAGCGCGAACGTCGACGTCGGCGCGGTCACCAGCGGCTTGCTGAACAACGCGTGGGCGCTGATCGGCACCAGCAGCAGCGCCTCGACCTCGGGCCACACCACCGGACCGCCACCCGAGAACGCGTACGCGGTCGAACCGGTCGGCGTCGCGCACACAACACCGTCGCAGCCGTAACGCGCGAGCGGCCGGCCGTCGACGTCGACCATCAACTCGAGCATCTGGGCCCGCTGGCCCTTCTCGACGCTGACCTCGTTGAGCGCCCACGACTCGGCGATCACGCGGCCGCCGTACTCGGCCCGCACGTCCAGCGTCAGCCGCTCGTCCACCTTGTACGCGCCGTCGACGACGTCCTTGACGGCCTGGTCGAGGTGGTCGATCTCGGCCTCGGCCAGGAAGCCGACCTTGCCCAGGTTGATGCCCAGCAGCGGGGCCTTGACCGGGCGGGCCAGCTCGGCCGCCCGCAGGAACGTGCCGTCGCCGCCCATCGCCAGCACGATCTCGGCGCCCTCGGCCGCGGACGGCGACGGGGCCTCGACCGTGGTCACCTCGGGCGGCAGGTCGAGATCGGCCACCTCCTCGGCGATGACCCGCACCTCGAAACCGGCCGCCAGCAGGTCACGCGCCACCGTGCGCGCGTGCTGCGTGCTCTGCCTCCGGCCGGTGTGCGTGACCAGCAGGGCCGAGCGCGTCATGTGTCCTCCAAGGGGGCGGCCGTCTGCTCCGGCCCGGCAGAAGCTACCTTGATCCCGGGTCCGGCGGCGACAACTTCTTCGATCTCCGCTCGATCGGCGGCGGGCGCGTCGCGGCGGAACCAGACGAAGAACTCGACGTTGCCGCTCGGCCCCGGCAACGGGCTGGCGGTCACCCCGGCCACCCCGAGACCCAGCTCGGACGCGGCCCGGGCGACATCGAGCACCGCTTCGGCCCGCAGCTTCCAGTCCCGTACGACCCCGCCCGCGCCCACCCGTTCGCGGCCCACCTCGAACTGCGGCTTGACCATCAGTGCGAGATCGCCGTCGGCCGCCGTGCACGAGGTCAGCGCGGGCAGCACCAAGCGCAGCGAGATGAACGAGAGATCGGCCACAGTCAGGTCGGCGGGGCCGCCGATCGACTCCGGCGTGATCGACCGGACGTTGGTGCGCTCGAACACCACGACCCGCTCGTCGGTGCGGATCGGCCAGGCCAGCTGGCCGTAGCCGACATCGACCGCGACCACCTGCCGGGCCCCGGCGCGCAGCAGCACGTCGGTGAAGCCCCCGGTCGAGGCGCCGGCGTCCAGGCAGCGGCGACCGGTCACGGCCAGCCCCCGCGGCCCGAACGCGGCCAGCGCGCCGGCCAGCTTGTGGCCGCCGCGCGACACGTACTCGGTCGCCGGGTCCTCGCCGGTGACGAGCACCGGGTCGGCCGGATCGATCATGGCGGCCACCTTGCGGGCCACCGTGCCGCGCACCTGCACGCGGCCGGCCTCGACCAGCGCGGCGGCCTGTTCCCGCGAGCGGGCCAGTTTGCGGCGCACCAGCTCGGCGTCGAGACGGGCACGACGGGCCATCAGTTGGTCATTCCCATTTCTCAGCGATCGATGCTCGCCAGGGTCTCCTGGAGAACCTGGTGGGCCGCCTCGTACTCGGCGATCTGTTCGGCCGGGGCCAGACGCGCGGCGTTCGCAAGCGAACGCAGCACCTCGTCGACCGCCGGGTGACCGGTCTGCTCGACGATCCGGCCGGTTTCCTCGTCGACCGCGGGCGGAACGACGACCGCGGCCGGCGGAGCCGGCGACGGCGGCGAAACCGGCGGCGGACCGGGCCGGTAACCACCCGGAGGCGGACCGGGCCGGAACCCGCCGGACGGCGGCCCGGGCTTCGGGAACGTCATCGCGTCAGGCCTCCGGCTGCGGCTCGGCGGACGGAGCGACCGCCTTCTTTGCGGGCGCCTTCTTGGCCGCGGCCTTCTTGGCCGGCGGCAGCTCGGTGGCCGCCGCGGCCTCCCGCACCGGCGCGGTCGGGGCGTCCGCCGTGCCCGCCGGCACGGCCGGGGTGGCCTTCTTGGCGGCCTTCCTGGCCGCGCTCTTCTTGGCCGGCCGGGCGCCTCCCGCCTCGGCCTCCAACGTGGCCGGCGCGGGCCTCGCGGTCGCCTTCACCTCGGCCGGGATCACCTCGTCGGGCGGCGGGACCGCCTTGGCCGGCGCCTTCTTGGCGGCCGTCTTCTTGGCCACGGCCTTCTTGGCCGGCGGCTCCGTGACCGGCGCGGTGTTGGCCGGCGGGCCGGCCGGGTTGGTGCCCGCGGCGGGCATCTTGTTGGGCGCGGCCTTCTTGGCCACCGCGCGGGGCGCCGGGGCCGGTTCGTCGATGCGGGTGCCGCCGACACCTTCGCTGGGCGCGTCGGCCGCCGTGCCGCCCTGCGCGCGCGACTCGGCGGCACGGAGCTGACGTTCCAGATCGCGTACGCGACCGGTCAGCTCGGTGACCTCCTCGGCGGTGGCCAGTCCGACCACGCCGAGCGCCTTGTCGACCTCGTAGCGCACGATGTTCGTGAGCGCCTCACGATTGGCCATGCCGGCCGACAGCAGATCGTCGACCAGTCCCTGCAGCTGCGTGGCCGTGGCCCCGCCCCGGTTCACCAGCTCGCCCGCCACCTTCTGGGCACGCTTGCGTGGTGCTTCGGTCAGTCCGAGCGCCATCTCCAGATACGCCCGCCATGCGTCCGGCATGTTCCGCTCCTCTCGCGGCTCGTCGGGTGCCACGCTACCGGGCGGTGCGCCGGACTTCGTGAGGTACGGTGCGGTACGCCGACCGCATGTCGTGAGGAAGGGACCCGATGGCCACGGTGGACGAGTGCCGGCAGGCGCTGCACGACCTGGCCGCACGCCTCGAGCGAAACGCCGAGACGCGCGGCAAACTCGACTTCGACCGCACGCTGGCCTGCCGCGTGCCCGACCTCGGGACGGCCTTCCACGGACGGCTGACCGACGGCCTGCTGACCGGCATCGCCGACGGCGACGACCCCAAGGCCAAGATCGCGCTGACCGCCAACGGCGACGACCTGATCGCCCTGGTCGGCGGCCGGCTCGACGTCACCCGCGCGGTCACCTCCGGCCAAGTGAAGATCAAGGCCAACCCGTTCGACCTGCTCAAGCTGCGCAAACTGCTCTGACGCGGTCAGCCTCCGATGTGGCCAAGGGCGGGCATCCGCCAGCCCTCGGCCAGCCGTGACGGGTGCACGTTGACGCCGCCGCCGAAGAACTCGCAGAACTTCATGACCAGCGGATCCCAGCGCAGCGGGTCGACGTGGGCGGTGCCGGGCACGAGCAGGCTCTCCTCCACGTGCGTGCGCAAGACCTCGATCTCGTACGCGGTGGCGCCGCCCCCGGTCAGCCGGCGCGTGCCCGTGACCCGGCCCTCGAGCTGGATCGGGCACTCGGCCACCCGGGGCGGCGCGACGAGGTCGGACGCCTGCCGGCTCAGTCCCCCGAGAGTGAACTTGTCGGCCACGTGCCGGTAGCCCTGCGCCGCCTTGCCCTCCGGCACGTCCGGCCGCCCGGTCGTCATGGCGATCCGGTCGACCGCCCCGGCCAGCGACGACGACGGCAGATTGAGCACCACTTCCCGCTCGCGGGCCAGGTTGGCCGCCGTACGGCTGCGGTCGCCCATCCCGATGACCGCGGTCTGCCCGAGCCACCAGGCGGACGACATCGGCGCCAGGTTGGCCGTCCCGTCCTCGTTGACGGTGCTGAGCAGCACCACGGGCGTACCGAAATACAGAACTTTCAGGCCGGGTACGACGTGCATCGTGAGCCTCTCGTCGGGTGAGGCTCCATGCTCGCCCGCCGCGCGGGGTGAACGCTGGCGTCTTTCGGACGTCGCGTCTCAGCGCAACTCGGCCCGCATTTCCCCGGCCTCGGGCATGCCGAGCTCGCCGTAGATCTCGGCCGCCCGCTCGTAGTGCCGGCGGGCCGCGGCCGGGTCGCCGAGCGCCCGGTGGGCCCGGCCCAGACCGGCGTGGGCACGGGCATGCTGGTCGGGCATGCCGATCCGGACGGCGGTGGCGTGCGCGGCCTCGTGATGCGCGACGGCGTCGGCCGGACGTCCCGTGGCCCGGGCGGCCTCACCCAGCCCGTTACGGGCCCAGGCCTCGCTGTCGGCGTCGCCCAGCTCCCGGAAGATGCGCAGCGCCCGCTCGTAGTGCTCGGCCGCGCGGGCCGGCTCACCCATGCGCAGGTGCAGCGACCCCAGTTCGTCGAGCACGCCGCCCTCCCCGCCGCGGTTGCCCAGGCTGCGCTGCAGGTCCAGCGCCCGGCCCAGATGCTCGCGCGACGACTCGTACCGGCCGGTCTTGCCCTCGACGACCCCGAGGCCGTGCAGCATGTACGCCTCCCCCACCGGGTCGCCGCCGGCCCGGCACAGCAACAGGGCCTGGCCGTAGTGGTCGATGGCCTCGGTGTAATGACCGGCGCGCTGGGCCAGCACGGCCAGGCTGCCGAGCTGACTGCCCTCGCCCACCCGATCGCCGATCTGCCGATAGAGGGCCAGCCCCTCCCGATGATGGGCGGCCGCCGCCGTGTAGTCGCCGGACCGTTTCGCGATGATGCCGAGGTTGGCGACCACCCGGGCCTGCCCCTCCGCGTCACCGGCCAGCCGGAACAGCTCCAGTGCCTGCCGGCAGTATTCGCCCGCCGGCTGATAGCGGCCCAGGCGCAGCGACGCGATGGCCAGATTGGCCAGGGCGTGCGCCTCCCCGGCGCGGTCACCGGCCGTACGGGCGGCGTGCACGGCGTGACTGTGCACGGCCAGGCCGTCGTGGTAGTAACCACCGTCGAGATAGCGGTAGAGGGTGTTGGCCAGCCGGACGGTGTGGCCGGGCCAGCCCTGAGTGGCGGTCAGCGCGGCCACGGCGACCAGCGTCGGGCGTTCGACGGCCAGCCAGCTCACGGCCGCGTCGGCCTCCCCCAGACCGGGCACCGGGGTCTCGACGGCCGGCTTGGGCGGACGCCGGTACGAGTCGCCGCCGTGCAGAGCGTCCAGCGCGGTGCCGGCGGCCGCCAGGTAGTAGTCGAACAGCCGGGTCAGGGCGGCGTGGCGCTCGGCCGGGCGTTCCTCCTCGGCGGCGCGCACGGTCGCGTAGGCCCGCACCAGATCGTGGAACGTGTAACGGCCCGGCGCGGCCTGCTGCAGCAGGTGGTCGGCTCGCAGCTGGTCGAGCCCGGTCCGGGCCACCTCCACGCCGGTGCCGGTCAGAGCCGCGACCGCGTACGGGTCCAGGTCGTGACCGGGATGCAGCGCGGCCAGTCGCAGCAACCGGCGCTGCCCGGCCGGCAGATGCTGGTAGGACAGGTCGAGAGCGACCTCGACGCCGTCGTCCAGGCGCCGGTCGCGGTGGCGCTCGTCGAGCCGGTCGGCGTGGTCGGTCAGCGTCCAGTCCGGGGTGCTCCGGATGTGCGCGGCGATCAGCCCCAGCGCCAGCGGCAGGTGGCCACAGCGCCGGGCGATGCGGGCGGCGGCGTCGGCGTCCGGCCCGACCGGCACGTCCGGCACCGCCCCGATCAGGAAGGAGACGGCCTCGTACGGGGGAAAGACGTCGAGGCTGAGGCGGGTCGCGGGACCCAGATCGGGCAGGCTGCGACGGCTCGTGACCACGGTCAGGCACCCGGAGGTGGCCGGCAGCAGCGGGCGCACCTGCTCGGTGGTGGCCGCGTTGTCCAGCACCACCAGCGCGCGGGTGCCGGCCAGCCGGTCGCGATAGAGGGCGGTGCGGTCGGCCAGCTCGTGCGGGATCTGCTGACCCGGCACGCCGAGCAGACGCAGGAACCCGTCCAGCACGGCCGAGGGGTCGGCCGGGGGCTGCGCCGGATCCGGATGGAACCCTCGCAGATTCACGAACAGCACGCGCTCGTACGAACGTTCCCGGCGCAACTGGTGACCGAGGTGGACGACGAGCTGGGTCTTGCCGACGCCGGCCATGCCCTCAACGGCCGAGACCGCGGAGCCGCCACCCCGGGGCGACGCGCCACGCAGCCGTTCCAGCTCCGCCGCCCGCCCGGTGAACCCGGCCATCGGGGGCGGCAGGAAGTCCTGCACCCGCACCTGCGAGGCGGCCTCGGTTTCACCGGAGATGACCCGCAACGCCTGCCGCCACTGCGTCACATAGCCCTCGTCCGGATGCAGCGCGCGCACGACCGCCAGCACCAGGTCGGTGTTCAACCGGCGGCGGCCCAGCTTGAAACAGTCGACCAGCGTGGACTTGCGGGTCAGCTCGCCGGCCGGACGGCCCGCGGCCACCCACGCCGCGTTGACCCGGGTGGTGATCGTGTCGTACGACGGGTCACCGGCCCAGAGCTTCAGGGACCGCAGCGCCTCGATGAGGTCGTCGAGATTCCGGGCCCGGCCGGGGTCGGCGGGATCGCCGGTCATGGATGGGATCGTACGGACTCGAACGGCCCGCCGTCGACGAAGTTAGAGCGACCAGCCCTTCAGCAGGTCACGGGCCGCGTCCGACGACGCCTTGATCCCGCTCACCGGCACCCCGTCCCACGTGGCCGCGCACAGCAGCCGCAGCGCCACGACTGGGTCACCGGAACCGTCCAGGGTCACCGATTCACCCTCCCGGGTCACCTGCCAGCCGCCCGCCTCGCCCGCGTCGAGGGGCACCGCGACCTCCGCCGCCGGGCGGAACAACCCCGACAGGTCGGCCGCCACGAACGTGGGCCGCCGGGCCGGCTCGGCCGCCAGCAGGTCGGCCGGACCGCTGACGCCGGTCAGCACGAGCAGGCTGTCCATGCCCGCGGTGACCGCACCCTGGATGTCGGTGTCGAGCCGGTCGCCGACGACCAGCGGCCGCTCGGCCCCCGACTGCGCGGCCGCGGTGGTGAACAGGGGCGGCTCGGGCTTGCCGACGACCAGATCGGGCTCGCGGCCGAGGGCGGTGCTCAGCACGGCGACCAGCGACCCGTTGCCGGGCAGCGGGCCGCGCGGGCTGGGCAGCGTCCGGTCGGTGTTGGTGGCCACCCACATGGCCCCGCCGCGGACGGCCAGCGAAGCCTCGGCCAGGATCCGCCAGCCCACGTCGGGGCCGTAGCCCTGAACGACCGCCACCGGCTCGTCGTCCAGCGACTCGACCGGGGTCAGCCCGGCGTCGGCGATCTCGGCCCGCAGCGCCTCCGCGCCCACCACCAGCACCGGCGAGCCGGCGGGCAGCTTGTCGGCCAGCACGACGGCCGTGGCGCCGGCCGAGGTGAGCACCTCGGCCGGCGTGGCCGGCACACCCATGCCGGTGAGCAGATCGGCGACGTCCGCGGCACGACGCGAGGCGTTGTTGGTCGCGTACGCCACCGGGGTGTCCCGCCCGTGCAGCTTCTCGACCGCCTCGGGCGCGCCCGCGATCGGCTTGTCGATCAGGAAGACGACGCCGTCCAGGTCGAAGACGACCAGGTCGTAGCCGCCCGCCAGATCGTCGTGGCTCACGCCTCCGGGCTCTTCCGGTCGCCCTGGGGCTCGCTGACGAACTCGTCGCCGGCCGCCTTGTCGTCCGCGGTCCTCGCGGCGCGCTCCTCTTCGAGCTCCTCGGCGTCGGCCTCGAGCTCCTCCGCAACGTCCTCGACGGCGACCGGGTCGGTGTTGACGTCGGTGTCCGTCACGGCCACCGGCTCGTCGTCCTCGTCCTGGTCGTCGTCTTCGTCTTCGTCTTCGCCGTCGTCCTCGTCGTGGACGGCGCTGGGCTCGTCCTCGTCCTCGTCGTCCTCGTCTTCGAGGTCGTCCTCGTCGCGGACAGCCGTCGGCTCGTCGTCCTCGTCGCGGTCGTCCCCGTCCTCGTCCTCGTAGTCGTCGTCCTCGTCGTCGCGGGCCGCACGCGGCTCGTCGTCCTCGTCGCGGTCGTCGCCGTCCGGCGTCGTGCCGCTGGGCTCGGACTCCTCGTCCTCGATGGTGACGCCGTCCAGCTCGAGCAGACGCTCGGCCGCGTCGGTGAGACCCTCCTCGTCGGCCGTGGCCGCCCGGGTGAACCACTCCCGCGCCTCGTCACGCCGACCGGCGGCGAGCAGGGCATCCGCGTACGCGTAGCGCAGGCGCGGCGCCCACTCGGCGTTCTCCTCGGCGGTCAGCTCGCGGACCTGCAGCATCGCCACGGCCGCGTCGTGCTGGCCGAGGTCACCGCGGGCGCCCGCCGCCACGATCAGCAGCTCGATCGCGCCGCTCTTGTCCATCTTCTCGACGTCGGCGCCCCGGTAGAGGTCGATGGCCCGCTCGGGCCGGCCCAGCGCGCGCTCGCAGTCGGCCAGCTCGGCCAGGTGCGTCTGCCGTCCGGTCATCCGGTGGTAGGTGCGCAGCTCGGCGATCGCGGTCGTCCAGTCGCCGGCCGCGTACGCCGCCAGACCCACGGCCTCGCGGACCACGGCGATGCGCGACGCGAGCCGCCGGGCCGCGATGGCGTGCTGCAGCGCGAGCTCGGAGTCCTCGTCGATGATCTGGCCGGCCGCGACGAGGTGCCGGGCGACCTTGTCGGCGACGTCCCGCGACAGCGTCAGCAGCTCGGAACGCACCTCCTTGTCGAGGTCGGTCGCCTCGATCTCCTCGGGGATGTCGGGCGTCTGGAACGCCTGCGCGTCGTCCCGCTCCTCCTGGGCCGGGTGCTGGCGCTCGTCCCGGTCGTCACGCACGCGCGGACGGTCGTCCCGATCACGGAACCCGCCGGTGCGAGGGCCACGGTCGTCGCGGTTGCTGTAGCCGCCCTCGCGGGGAGCGCGGTCGTCGCGGTCACGGAACCCGCCCTGACGCGGCCCGCGGTCCTGGTAGCCACCACGATCCTGGGAGCCACCACGGTCCTGGTAGCCGCCACGATCCTGATAGCCGCCACGGTCACGGTCGCCGCCGCGGAAGCCGCCGCCCTGGGGACGGTCACCCTGCGGGCGGTCACCCTGCGGGCGGTCACCTTGCGGGCGGTCCCGGAAGGGACGGTCGCCCTGCGGACGGTCGCGGAAGCCGCTGCCGCCACGGTTCCCGGGCCGGTCGCCCTGAGGACGGTCCCGGAAGCCGCCGCGATCCTGGAAGCCGCCACGGTCACCGCCGCGGTCACGGTCGCCCTGGTAGCCGCCGCGCGCACCGCCGGTCTCGCGGTCGCCCCGGTAGCCGCCCTGCGGACGGTCGCCACCGCGGAAACCACCGCGGTCGTCCCGGTTCTGATAGCCGCCACGGTCCTGGTATCCGCCCTGCGGACGGTCGCCGCCACCCTGGGGACGGTCACTGCGGCCCTGGTAGCCGCCGCGGTCACGGTCACCGCCGCGGAAGCCGCCGCTCTGCGGACGGTCACCACCGCGGTAGCCGCCACCCTGCGGACGGTCGCCGCCACCCTGCGGGCGGTCGCCGCCACCCTGCGGGCGGTCGCTCCGGCCCTGGTAGCCACCGCGGTCACGGTCGCCGCCACGGAAGCCGCCGCCCTGGGGACGGTCACCCTGGGGACGATCACCCCGGTCCTGGAAGCCGCCACGGTCACGGTCACCGCCACGGAAGCCGCCACCCTGGGGACGGTCACCCCGGTCCTGGAAGCCGCCACGGTCGCGGTCACGGAAGCCGCCGGCCTGGGGACGGTCGCTCCGGCCCTGGTAACCACCGCGGTCGCGGTCGCCGCCGCGGAAGCCGCCACCCTGAGGTCGGTCCTGGTAGCCGCCGCGGTCACGGTCACCGCCACGGAACCCGCCACCCTGAGGTCGGTCGCCACGGTCCTGATAGCCCCCGCGGTCGCGGTCACCGCCGCGGAAGCCGCCACCCTGGGGGCGGTCACCACGGTCCTGGAAGCCGCCACGGTCACGGTCACGGAAGCCGCCGCCCTGGGGACGGTCGCCGCCGCGGAAGCCGCCGCTCTGCGGACGGTCGCCGCCACGGAAGCCGCCGCCCTGGGGACGGTCGCCACCCCGGAAGCCGCCGCTCTGAGGACGGTCGCCGTAGCCGCCACGGTCGCCGCCGCCGGTCACGCCACGCCGGTCGCCGCTCTGGGAACCGCCCTGGTAACCGCCGCGGTCACGATCGCCGCCCCGGTAACCGCCGCGGTCACCGCCGGCGCCACCCCGGTCACGGTCACCGCCACGGAAGCCGCCACCCTGGGGACGGTCGCCACCACGGAAGCCGCCACCCTGCGGACGGTCGCCGCCGCCGCGGTAGCCGCCACGGTCTCCACCGGAGTAGCCGCCACGGTCACCCCCGCGGTCGCGGTCACCGCCGCGGTAGCCGCCCCGGTCACCG
This sequence comes from Actinoplanes sp. NPDC021490, assembly GCF_055562135.1. Taxonomy (NCBI): domain Bacteria; kingdom Bacillati; phylum Actinomycetota; class Actinomycetes; order Micromonosporales; family Micromonosporaceae; genus Actinoplanes; species Actinoplanes sp. NPDC021490. The sequence goes on along the minus strand of NZ_JBVHFW010000023.1, from coordinate 390 downwards.
CCGGAACCGCCGCGGTCGCCGCCGGCGCCACCCCGGTCACGGTCACCGCCACGGTCGCTGCCCCGGTCGCCCCGGAAACCACCACGGTCACCGTCGCGACCGCGGCCGCCCTGCCGCTCGTTGTCGCGGGGGCTGGAGCCGCCGTCGTCCTGGGGTGTAGTCACGGATCAATCCTTCCGATACGGCCGGCCCTCGGGTTGGCGGGCACGCCTCAACGTTCAAAAGTACTCGGGACCAGACATAGAAAAGCAGCCGAGGGCCGACCCCGGTGGGGTGGCCCTCGGCTGTGACGTTAAGTCCGGCGGCGTCCTACTCTCCCACACCCTCCCGAGTGCAGTACCATCGGCGCTGGAGGGCTTAGCTTCCGGGTTCGGAATGAGACCGGGCGTT
>NZ_JBVHFW010000022.1:149112-216598 GCF_055562135.1 Actinoplanes sp. NPDC021490 | reverse complement strand
GAGCACCAGACCGCCCGGCCCCAACCCGACCGCCAGACCCCCCACCCCAGCGTGAGCACCAGACCGCCCGGCCCCAACCCGACCGCCAGACCCCCACCCCAGCGTGAGCGCCAGACCGCCCGGCCCAGCCCGACCGCCAGACCCCCACCCCAGCGTGAGTGCCAGACCCCCACCCCAGCGTGGGTGCCGGACGGTTCGTCGCGGCCGGTTCGCCTCGGTGTCAGGACGCCCTTGTGACGTGGGCTTGGAGTGGGGCTGTCGTTCCGCGGATCACCAGGTGCGGTGGGACGACGGATTCGTGGGAGGGATCGGGGGCTCCGGCCACGCGGGCGATGGCCCGGTCGACGGCCTGACGGGTCATGGCGGGGACGTCCTGGGCGATCGTGGTCAAGTTGATGTGGGCCAGGCGGGCCAGGCTGCTGTCGTCGAAGCCGACGACGCTCATTGCCTCGGGGATCTGGACTCCGCTTCGATTGAACATGTCCATGACACCGGTGGCACAGCGATCATTGAAGACGGTCACGGCTGTTGGAAGTCTTCCCAACAGGACGCCGGCGGCGCGGGTGCCGTGCTCCTCGGTGAGGCCGCCGGGGACTATCTGGATCTCGGCGTCGAGGCCGTGGCGGCGCATGGCGGTGCGGTAACCCCGACGGCGGTCGGCGGCTCCGGGGGCACGGCCGCCGTCGATGTGGGCGATACGGCGGTGGCCTAAAGAAACCAGGTAGTTGACGGCCTGCGTGACACCGGCGGCATCGGCTGTGCGGACAACGTCGAGATCGGGGGCCCGTACGCTCCTCGCGAGCACAACGACCGGCAGCCGGGTCGCCAAGCGGGCCAGCTCGGCAGTGTGGGATTCGGGGCCGAGCAGGATCAGGGCCTCGCAACGGTCCTGCAGCAGGCCACGGATCGCCTCGGACTCGTCGCGCTCGGGCGTGACGGCACTGAGCGCCAGTTCGTAGCCCGTTTCGCGTGCTGCGGTGTAGAGGCCCGTCACCAGGTCGGCATGAAACGGGTGCTGGATGCCGAAAACTACGCCGAGCAGGCGGCTGCGACCACTCCGGAGCAGCCGGGCCCGGCTGTCGGGGTGATAGCCGAGCTCGTCGGCGGCGCTCAGCACACGTTGCCGGGTCTCCGGACTCGCGCCGGGCTCGTCGCGCATCACCAAGGAGACCAGGGATTTCGAGACACCGGCCCGGGTCGCCACGTCGGTCAGCGTAGGTCTGCGTTCGTCGCGCACGAAGAGAGCGTAGTCGCAGATGCTGGAACGTTCCAGACCGCATCTTGACCGGCCGGGCCGGGTCGGCGCAGTGTCCACAGCAAGAACTGGAACGTTCCAGCAGGAGGCGTGGACCATGGTGAGAGTGGCATTGATCGGATCCGGGCGGATGGGGCGGTTCCATGCCGAGACATTGAGCCGGCGGCTACCCGGCGTCCGGCTGGTAGCCATAGCCGACCCGGCCCCCGGCGCCGCCGAAGCCCTGGCCGCCGCCATCAACCGGCTGGACGAAACGATGAGCGATCCAGGCCGCGAGGGCGAAACTGGTGGCATCCGCAACGGTCCGGCGGGATGGGCCGGCACGCAATCGCCTGATCCCGGACCGACAGGCACAGAACCGACAGGCACAGAACCGACAGGCACGGGACCGGCCCGCCTGCAATCGATCGGCTCGGAATCGGCAGGGACAGGACCGGTCGGCACGGAATCGGCCGGCACGGAATCGGCCAGCTCGGTGGGTCGCGCCCGCGCCGGCGGGGTGGGACGGGAATCTGGCGGCGCGGTGATCAGGGTCTACACCGATGCGGCGCGCGTGTGGGAAGACCCCGACGTGGATGCCGTGGTCATCGCTGCCCCGGCCCGCTTCCACGCCGGCCTTGCGGTGGCGGCGGCCCAAGCGGGCAAGCACGTCTTCTGTGAGAAGCCGATGGGTCTCACGGTGGCCGACATCGACCGGGTCATCGACGCGGCGCGGGCGGCGGGGGTTGTTCTGCGGGTGGGGTTCAATCGGCGCTTTGTTTCCGACTGGGCGGCGGCCCGTGCGCTTGTTGACTCCGGCCAGGTGGGCACGCCCCGGCTGCTGCGGTCTCTCACTCGCGACCCGGGCGGGTTCGATCCGGGGCGGGTCGCGCCGGGGACGATCTTCAACGAGACGCTGATCCACGACTTTGACACGTTGCGGTTTCTCAATCCGGGGGCCGAGGTCGTCGAGGTTCACGCGCTGGCGGATGCCCTAGTCGAACCGGAGTGGCGGGACCGCGGGCTGCTGGACACGGCGGTGGTCACTGTCCGGTTCAGCAACGGCGCGATCGGGACGGCCGAGGCCTGCTTCGAGGCCAGCTACGGCTATGACGTACGCGGTGAGGTGCTGGGCTCGGGCGGCATGGTGACGATGGGCGACGGGCGGCGGACGGGGATGACGTTCTCGGGCTCGCAGGGGCGGCTGGTCGAGACGGCGCGCAGCGACCAGGAGCTGTTCGGGGACGCCTACACGGCGGAGCTTGCGTCCTTCGCCGACGCGATCGAGGGCCGCCGGCAGGACCCGTCGGCGGCCTCGGGCGAGGATGCCCGTGCGGCGCTGGCCATCGCGTTGGCGGCGGCGGAGTCGGTGCGTACGGGAAAGCCTGTCGAGGTGGCCAAGTGAGGCTCGCGGTCTGCGCCGAGATGGTGTTTCTGGAGCTTCCGTTCGCGGAGCGGGTCCGGCGGATCGCGGAGCTCGGGTTCGAAGTGGAGATGTGGGGATGGTCCGGCAAGGATCTCGGCGCGATTGCGGGCACGGGGGCGACCGTGTCGTCGATGACGGGCTATCTGAGGGGCACGCTGGCCGATCGCGAGGGGGCCGGGGAACTGCTCGCCACGGCCGAGCTGTCCCTCGAAGTGGCCGAGCAACTCGACTGTGCCCGGCTCAACCTGCACGGGACGGGGCTGGACGATCGTGGACTGCCCGTGGTTCCGGCCGGGGTGGTGACGCCGGCCATGTGGCTGACGGCGGCGCGGACCCTGGAGCGGCTGGCGAAGCTGGGTGAGCGAGCCGGGCGGGTGTTCACGCTGGAGAACCTGAACACCGCGGTCGACCATCCGGGGGTGCCGTTCGCGCGGGCCGCCGACACGATGGCGCTGGTGGAGGCGGTCGGGAGTCCGTTCGTACGGCTCAATCTCGATCTCTATCACGCGCAGATCGGCGAGGGTGATCTGGTGCGCCTGGTCGAGCGGGCGTTGCCGTTGGTGGGTGAGATCCAGGTCGCCGACGTTCCGGGGCGCACGGAGCCGGGAACCGGAGAGATCCACTATCCGGCCGTGGCGGCGGCGCTGCGACGGCTGGGGTACGACGGTGTGATGGCGCTCGAGGGGTGGGCGTCCGGGGAGTCCGAACTGGCGCTCGAGAGGTTCCGGGCGGCATTCACCCCGGGCGGGGCCGATAGCAGCAGTCCGAGCAGATCCTCGGTGCAGACAGGGTGAGCGCGAGGCAGCAGGTGCGGCGGCGCAGGTTGCTGCCCTCCCATTCGACGAGATCCTGCAGGTCGAGGGCTTCGAGCAGGGTGGCGACGTCGCCGGTGGAGGCACCGGGGACAGCGCGGACCGCGTGCCGGGTGGCGTGGGCCAGGCCGGCCGACAGCGACCCGAGCAGGGGTCGCCGGGCGATGCGGATCTCGCGCTGGAACGCGTCGAGCAGCGGGGTGACGTGCTGGTCGAGGAGCACGCTGCGGAGCAGGGCCGGGTCACCGGTGGTGAACGGGATGCCGGGGCGCAGGCCGATGCGTACGGGAGCGCCCGGGGCATCGAGACGCACCAGCACCTGCGACGCCGTCACGTGCGGGACGCGGCGGGCGGCCACCCACCCGAACGCGGCGGGCAGGCAGAGCCAGTAGGAGTACGCCTTCCACATCAGCGCGGCGGCCACATGCGGTCGCGCGTCCCACCGGCGCTGGGCGGCCGTCAGGAGCAGGCCGATGTCGTCGCCGGCGAGGGCCGTGGCCGGGATCCAGCCGTCCAAATCGTGCACGACAAGTCCGGGCGCCAGGCCCGCGAGGGTGCTGGTGCCGTAGGCGCCCCGGATCGCGGCCAGCAGATCGTCCACTACCGCTGTATACCCGGCCGCGGCGCGCCCCTATCCCCAGGGTGCGTGAATGATCTTATCGACGGCGATGGTCATGATCACACGGACCTGGTCACGGCCGCCGAACCACGGATACGGACCGCCGAGATATTTCTGCGCCAGCTCCTCGATGTGCTCGGCGCCACCCTTCGGCGTCAGTTCGATGAGGCGGCCCTTGATCGAGTAGTAGTCGGACGCGTTGGCCGGGTCGGTCACGATCACCGAGACGCGGGGGTCGCGCTCGACGTTGCGTACCTTCCGGAAGCCCTCGACCGTGTTGATCACGATGTGCTCGCCGTCGGTGCCGACCCAGGTCTCGGTCAGCTGCGGCGAGCCGTCGGGGTCGGTGGTCGCGATGAAGCAGGGGCTGGCCTGGCGCAGGAGTTTCAGCAGACCGTCGGGCAAGATCGTCACAACCCGACCCTACGCCGCCCGGAGCCGCCGCTGCCGGAGCCGCCCGGAGCGGCCGGAGCCGGAGCCGCCCGGAGCGGCCGGAGCCGGCGGCTCCCGAGCCGGCCCGCGGCGTGATCGTCACGCAACCGTCATGGACCCGCGAAGGGTCCGCCACCCGGCGGGGTGACTCTGGGTTCATGACTACCGACGAAGCCGTACGGACGCGGGTGGCCCGCCGGCTGGGCCGGGACCTCGTGCTGACACCGAGCGCGTTCCTCGGGGTGGCCGGGCTGTGGCTGGTGGTCACCCCCGTCGTCATCGATCACGGCGTCTACCCGTGGATCAGCGACGTCGTGGCCGGGATCGTGCTGATCGCCGTGGCCGCGGCCCAGGTCGTGCTGCCGCGCCGGTCGACGCTGCTGAGCGCCGCGGCGGCCGTGGTGGGCGCCTGGCTCGCCGCGGCGCCCTTCGTGCTGGGCTTTTCCGGTCAGCTCGGGGTGGCCTGGAACGACAAGCTGGTCGGCACGCTGGTGATCCTGCTGGCCGTGGCGAACAGCCTGCCCCTGATAAAGAGACCGTGAGCGTTTGGATTATGCGATCGCGGTTCTGAGCCATTCAGACTCTCGCCAGTCCGGGCTCTACTCAACGCATGACGTTACTCATTGGTGGAACCGGCAAGACCGGGCGGCGTGTGGCCGAGCGCCTGGCGGCCCGGGGAGAAGATGTCCGCATCGCGTCCCGCACGTCCCGGACGCGGTTCGACTGGGACGACGAGACGAGCTGGGGCCCGGCGATCCGGGGCGAGAAGGCGGCGTACATCACCTTCTATCCCGACCTGGGTCTGCCCGGCGCGGCCGAGAAGGTGGGCGCGTTCGCCGATCTGGCCGCGGCTCACGGGGTCGAGCAGCTGGTGCTGCTGTCGGGGCGGGGTGAGCCGCTGGCCCAGCGGGCCGAGCAGCGCGTCAAGGACGCGGGCCCGGGCTGGACCATCGTCACGTGCTCGTGGTTCGCGCAGAACTTCAGCGAGGACTTCCTGGCCGATGCGGTGCTGGCCGGGGACATCCGGCTGCCCGCGGGCGACGTGGCCGAGCCGTTCGTCGACGCCGACGACATCGCCGAGGTGGTGGCCGCGGCGCTCACCGATCCGCGCCATCGGGGCAGGCATTACGAGCTCACCGGTCCGGCCGCGCTGACCTTCGCCGAGGTCGCGGACGAGCTGAGCCGGGCCACCGGCCGCACGATCACCTACACGCCGATCAGCTTCGAGGAGTACGAGTCGGTGCTGAGCGCGGCGGGGCTGCCGGTCGAGCTGGGCGACATGTTCCGGGGCATCCTCGACGGGCGCAACGCCCGGCCCGCCGACGGGGTGCGGGAGGCGCTCGGACGCCCGGCCACACCCTTCTCCTCGTACGCGAGCAAGGCCGCGGCCGCCCTGTAGTTTGTGCGCATGGACGCGCTGACCGGCCTGCTCGACGGCCCCCGGGCCCGCGGGGCGTTCCTGTTGCGCTCGGTTCTGGATCCGCCGTGGTCGCTGCGGATCCAGGACGGCTCCCCGCTCTCGCTCATCACGATGGTGCGCGGCGACGCCTGGATCCTCAAGCAGGACCATCCCCCGGCCCGCATCGGCGCCGGCGACGTGGCCGTGGTCAACGGCGTCGAGCCCTATGTGGTGGCCGACGACCCAGGCACCGGCCCGCAGGTCGTCATCCATCCCGGGCAGCGCTGCGAGCTGGCCGGCGGCGGCGAGGTGACGCTGACCGGTCAGGGCGTCCGCACCTGGGGCACGCGGCCCGACGCCCCGACCGTGATGATCAGCGGGACCTATCAGATGCACAGCGAGGTCAGCCGCCGCATGCTCGACGCGCTGCCGGGGCTGCTGATCCGGCCGGCCGGGACGGGTGACCGCTCGCTGCTCGACCTGCTCGCGCGCGAGATGGACGGCACCGAGCCCGCCCAGGACCTGGTGCTCGACCGGCTGCTCGACCTCGTGCTGGTCTCGGTGCTGCGGTCCTGGCTGGCCGCGCCGGCCGACGACGCGCCGGGCTGGCAGCGGGCCCAGACCGATCCGGTGGTCGGGCCGGCGCTGCGGCTGGTCCACGACGATCCGGCGTACGGGTGGACGGTGGCCTCTCTCGCCGCCCGCACCGGAGTGTCGCGTGCCTCGCTCGCGCGACGGTTCACCGAGGTGGTGGGCGAGTCGCCGATGGCCTATCTGACCAGCTGGCGGCTCACCCTGGCGGCCGATCTGCTGCGGCAGGGCGACGCCACCCTGGAGGCGGTGGCCCGGCGCGTCGGCTACGGCAGCGCGTTCGCCCTGAGCACGGCGTTCAAGCGGGAACGCGGGGTGAGCCCGCAGGAGTATCGCCGCCGTCCGGCCCGGGCGCCTCACGCGTCCCCGCTGCCCCGCGTGGTGCGGCTCACGTGACCTGACCGCCCGATGTGGGTGTCAGACCCGATGCGAACCCGCCCCGCAAAGGGCAGGGTCGGAGGAAAGCAATTTTCTCCGGGAGCCGGGTGGTCTGCGTGTCGCTGTTCTGGCGGATCTTCTCGTTGAACGCGGCGGTCCTGACCGTCGCGGCCCTCGTGCTGCTGTTCGCCCCGGTGACCGTGTCGGCGACCGCCCGGCTGGCCGAGGCGCTCGTCATCCTGGCCGGCACCGCGGTCACCCTGGTCGCGAACGCGGTGATGCTGCGGGTCGGCCTGGCCCCGCTGGCCCGGCTGACCCGGGTGATGACCACGATCGACCTGCTCAAGCCGGGCACCCGGCTGGCCGCCCGCGGCCACGGCGAGATCGCGCAGCTGATCACCGGGTTCAACTCGATGCTGGAGCGGCTGGAAGCGGAGCGGGCGTCCAGTGCCGGGCGCGCCCTGTCGGCGCAGGAGGCCGAGCGGCACCGGATCGCGCAGGAGCTGCACGACGAGATCGGCCAGACGCTGACGGCCGTGCTGCTCGACCTCAAACGGGTGGCCAAGGCGGCCCCGGCGGCGGTCCGGGACCAGCTGTTGCAGGTGCAGGAGAGCACCCGCAACGCCCTCGACGAGATCCGCCGGATCGCCCGCCGGCTGCGCCCGGGTGTGCTCGACGAGCTGGGGCTGGCCAGTGCCCTGCGCGCGCTGGCGGGCGAGTTCACCACGGCCGGCATGTCGGTGCGGCGCCAGGTCGGCGTCGATCTGCCGGTGCTGCCCAAGGACGTCGAGCTGGTCGTCTACCGGGTGGCGCAGGAGAGCCTGACCAACGCCGCGAGGCATTCGGCGGCCCAGCACGTCGATCTGGTGCTGGCCCAGGACGACAACGAGATCCGGCTTTGCGTACGAGATGACGGCCGTGGCCTGCGAGGCGCGGCGGAAGGGGCGGGGATCCGCGGAATGCGAGAACGGGCACTACTGATAGGCGCGGGCCTGACTGTCGAGTCGGGCGTCGCCGGGGGCACCTCGGTCCAGCTGCGGGTGCCGACATGATCCGCATCCTGCTGGCCGACGACCATGCCCTCGTACGCCGGGGGGTGCGCCTGATCCTGGACGGCGAACCGGACCTCGAGGTGATCGCCGAGGCCGCGGACGGGGCCGAGGCCCTGGCCCTGGCGGCCGCCGACCCGCCCGACCTCGCCGTGCTCGACATCGCCATGCCGCGGATGACCGGCCTGCAGGCCGCCCGCGAGCTCACCCGCACCCATCCGGGAGTCCGCGTCCTGATCCTCACCATGTACGACAACGAGCAGTTCTTCTTCGAGGCCCTGCGGGTCGGCGCGGCCGGCTACGTGCTGAAGTCCGTGGCCGACCAGGATCTCGTCGAGGCCTGCCACGCCGCCATGCGCGACGAGCCGTTCCTCTATCCCGGCGCGGTCACCGCGCTGGTCCGCGACTATCTGGAGCGGGCACGCACCGGGGCCGAGATCCCGGCCCGGGCGGTCACCGAGCGCGAGGAGGAGGTGCTCAAGCTCGTCGCCGAGGGCCACTCGACGCGCGAGATCGCCGAGATGCTCCACATCAGCGTCAAGACGGTCGAGCGCCACCGGTCCAACATCCTCACCAAGCTCGGCCTCAAGGACCGCCAGGAGCTGACCCGGTACGCCATCCGCGCGGGGCTGATCGAGCCGTGATGCTGCTCGTCCTGATCTTGCACGCCGCGGCCGCCCTGCTGGCCCCGTTGCTCGTGCGGGCCCTCGGCAACCGTGCCCTCTATCTGCTGGCCCTGGTGCCGGCGTCGACCTTCGGGTGGGCCCTCGTCCAGCAGGCGCCGGCCGCCGAGGTCCATCCGTGGGTGCCGCACCTGGGCATGGAGCTGGCCCTCCGGATGGGCACGCTGTCGTGGCTGATGCTGCTCATCGTCAGCGGCATCGGCGCGGTGGTGCTGGCCTACTGCGCGCGCTACTTCGACGAGGGCGACCCGTCGCTGGGTCGTTTCGCCGGCGTCTTCCTCGGTTTCGTCACGGCCATGACCGGCCTGGTGGTCTCCGACGACCTTTTGCTGCTGTACGTCTTCTGGGAGCTCACCACCGTCTTCTCGTACCTGCTGATCGGGCACAAAGGAGAGCAGGCGGCCGGGCGGCGCGCGGCGATGCAGGCCCTCGTGGTGACGACCGCGGGCGGGCTGGCCATGCTGGTCGGCTTCGTGATGCTGGGGCACAGCGCGGGCACGTACCGCTGGTCGGAGATCGCCGCCGGGCCGTTGCCCGAGGGCAGCGCGGTGGCGGCCATCCTGATCCTGGCCGGGGCGCTGTCCAAGTCGGCCATCTTCCCGTTCAGCTTCTGGCTGCCGGCCGCGATGGCCGCGCCCACCCCCGCGTCGGCCTATCTGCACGCGGCGTCGATGGTGAAGGCCGGGGTGTTCCTGCTCGGGCTGATGGGCCCGCTGCTGGCCCAGGCCGGGCCGTGGCGGCCGGTCGCGGTCACCGCCGGGCTGCTGACGATGCTGCTCGGCGGCTGGGCCGCGATGCGCCAGCACGACCTCAAACTGCTTCTCGCGTACGGCACCGTCAGCCAGCTGGGCCTGCTGACCGTGGCGTTCGGGGCCGCCGGGCGCACGGCCGTGCTGGCCGGGGCGGCCCTGCTGCTCGCGCACGCCCTGTTCAAGGCGGCCCTTTTCCTGGTCGTCGGCATCATCGACCGCCGGACCGGCTCGCGCGATCTGCGGGGCCTCAGCGGTCTGGGCCGGCGCTCGCCCGTGCTGGCCGGGATCGCCGGGCTGGCCGTGGCCTCGATGGCCGGGGTGCCGCCGCTGGCCGGGTTCGTCGGCAAGGAGTCGCTGTTCGCGGCGTTCGAGCACGGCGGGACGACCGACCGGCTGGTGCTGCTCGCGCTGGTCGCCGGGTCGGCGCTGACCGTGGCGTACGGGCTGAGGTTCCTGTGGGGCGCCTTCGCCCGCAAGCCCGGGGTCGCGCCGGTCGATTTCACCGCCCCGGGGTGGAGTTTCGTGGCGCCGGCCGGGCTGCTGTCGCTCACCGGTCTCGCCGCCGGGATCGGCGCGTCCTGGCTGGACGGCGTGCTCACCCCGTACGCGGAACTGTTCCCCGGCCCGGCCGGGCACCTCGCGCTGTGGCACGGCTTCGGACTGCCGCTGCTGCTGTCGGCCGTCGTGCTGGCCGCCGGCGGGGTGGTCTTCGCGGCTCACCTGCGGGGGCGTCCGTGGCCCCGGCAGAAGGTGCCGCAGGCCGAGGATGTCTACCGGCGGTTGATGAACGCCGTCGACCGGGCCGCCGTCGAGCTGACCGGGGCCACCCAGCGCGGGTCCCTGCCGTTCTCGCTCGGCGTGATCCTGGTCGTGCTGGTGATCATGGGCGCGAGCACGCTGCTGCTGGCCGGTGCGCCCTGGCCTTCCGGCCTGCGGCTCTGGGACACCCCGCTGCAGCTGGTGGCGGGGGCCGTCGTGGCCGGGGCCGCGCTGGTCGCCGCCCGTGCGCAACGCCGCCTGACCGCGATGATTCTGGTCGGGGTGTGCGGCTACGGAATCGCCGTGATGTTCGTGCTGCACGGGGCGCCCGACCTGGCCCTCACCCAGTTCCTGGTCGAGACGGTCACCATCGTCATGTTCGTGCTGGTGCTGCGGCGGCTGCCGGTGCGTTTCTCGGCCCGGCCGCTGCGGGTGACCCGGGTGATCCGTACGGTCATCGCGGTCTCGACCGGCGTGGTCGCCGCGAGCATGGCCTACGTGGCGGCCGGCGGGCGGATCGCGACGCCGATCTCGGGTGGTTTCGCCGAGCCCGCGGTGTCGTACGGCGGCGGGCACAACATCGTCAACGTGGCGCTGGTCGACATCCGCGCCTGGGACACGATGGGCGAGATCTCAGTGCTCGTGGTGGCCGCGACCGGCGTGGCCAGCCTGATCTTCCGCCGGACGGGGGCGCTGCAGCGCCGCCGGGCCGAGCGGGGCGGCAACGGCTCACCGGCCGGGGCGTGGCTGCGGGCCGGGGACAACCCGGAGGCCCGCCGCCAGTCGATCATCCTGCAGGTGGTGGCCCGGCTGCTGTTCCACACGATCGTGCTGTTCTCGGTCTATCTGCTGTTCTCGGGGCACAACGCGCCCGGCGGCGGGTTCGCTGGTGGCCTGGTCGCCGGGCTGGCCCTGACCACCCGTTATCTGGCCGGCGGGCGGCGCGAGCTGAACGCGGCGGCCCCGGTCGACGCCGGTCTCGTGCTCGGCGCGGGTCTGCTGATCGCGGTCGGCACCGGCGCGGCCGGGCTGGTCGCGGGCGGCCAGGTGCTGCAGAGCGCGCTGGTCGACCTGCACCTTCCGGTGCTCGGCCACATCCACTTCGCCACCTCGGCCTTCTTCGACATCGGCGTCTATCTGATCGTGGTCGCGCTGGTGCTCGAGATCCTGCGCAGCCTCGGCGCCGAGCTGGACCGCCAGCACGACGCGGCCGCCCGCGAGGAACGCCGGGCCCTCGAACGACAGAAGGAGCCGGTGTAATGACTCCGAACCTGGTCTACATCGTCGTGATCGGCGTGCTGTTCGCCGCCGGTGTCTCGATGGTGCTCGAACGCAGCCTCACCCGCGTCCTGATGGGGATGATCCTGCTCGGCAACGGGGTGAACCTGCTGATCCTGCTGGGCGGCAAGGCCGGGACGCCGCCGATCGTGGGCCTCGGCCCGGACGAGGAGATGGCCGATCCGCTGCCCCAGATCATGATCCTGACCGCGATCGTCATCACGCTCGGGATGACCGCCTTCCTGCTCGCCCTGGCCTATCGCAGCTGGGCGATGTCCGGGCACGACGAGGTGCAGGACGACGTCGAGGATCGCCGGATCATGCAGCTCGCCGAGCGCGACGAGGGATCCGGCACCGACGACACCGACCACACCGACGTTCCGCCCCTTCCCGACCGTGAGGCCGCTCGATGACCTTTCTCGTTCCGCTGCCCGTCGTGATGCCGCTGCTCGGCGCGGCGCTCACGCTGATGATGGCGGGCAAGCCGCGGGCCCAGCGGACGGTCAGCCTCACCGTGCTCACCGCCACGCTGCTCGTCTCGTGCGCGCTGCTCTACCTCTCGACCACCGACGGCTCGCTGGTCGTGGCGGTCGGCGGGTGGGAGGCGCCGCTGGGCATCGTGCTCATCGCCGACCAGCTGGCCGCCCTGATGCTGGTGGTCTCGTCGGCCGTGACCCTGTGCGTGCTGGTCTATTCGATCGGGCAGGGCATGGCCGACGGCCACGAGGAGACGCCGCTGTCGGTCTACCACCCCACATACCTGGTGCTGACGGCCGGTGTGACCAACGCGTTCCTGGCCGGCGACCTGTTCAACCTGTACGTCGGGTTCGAGATCCTGCTCGTGGCCAGCTACGTGCTGCTGACGATCGGGGGCACCGAGAACAGGATCCGCGCCGGGTCGACGTACGTGGTGGTCAGTCTGTTGTCCTCGGTGATCTTCCTGACCGCGATCGGGCTCATCTACGCCGCCACCGGCACGCTCAATCTGGCCCAGCTGGTCGATCGGCTGGACGCGCTGCCCGACGGCCTGCGGCTGATCCTGCAGGGCATGCTGCTGCTCGCGTTCGGCATCAAGGCCGCCGTCTTCCCGCTGTCGTCGTGGCTCCCGGACAGCTATCCGACCGCGCCGGCCCCGGTCACGGCGGTGTTCGCGGGCCTGCTGACCAAGGTCGGCGTGTACGCGATCATCCGGACCGAGACGCTGCTGTTCCCCGGCGGACGCGCGGCGGTGGTGCTGCTCGTGACCGGGCTGCTCACCATGGTGATCGGCATCCTCGGCGCGGTCGCCCAGTCCGACATCAAACGGTTGCTGTCGTTCACGCTGATCAGCCATATCGGCTACCTGCTCTTCGGGGTGGGCCTGACCACGCAGCTCGGACTGTCCAGCGCGATCTTCTACGTGGTCCACCACATCACGATCCAGACCACGCTGTTCCTGGCGGCCGGGCTGATCGAGCAACGCGGCGGCAGCACGGCCCTGGACAAGCTGGGCGGTCTGGCCAAGCTCTCCCCCGTGCTCGCCGTGCTGTTCCTGGTGCCCGCGCTCAACCTGGCCGGCATCCCGCCGTTCTCCGGGTTCATCGGCAAGCTCGGCCTCGTACAGGCCGGGGTGGCCGACGGCGGCGTGCTGGCCTGGATGCTCGTCGCCGGTGGGATCCTGACCAGCCTGCTCACCCTGTACGCGGTCGCCCGCGTCTGGAACCTGGCCTTCTGGCGTACGCCGCCCAAGTCGATGCCGTCGGGCCGGCTGCCCGCGCTGATGGTCGCGCCGACCCTCGCCCTGGTCGTGCTGGGCGCGGCGCTGACGTTCGCCGCCGGGCCGCTGTTCGAGGTGGGCGATCAGGCCGCGTCGACGCTGATGCAGCGCTCGGGCTATGTCGAGGCGGTCTTCGGAGGGGGTGCGCCGTGACCGGCGGACGATGGCGGGACCGCGGCGTGGCGGCGGCCGGGCTGACCCTGATCTGGATGCTGCTGTGGGGCTCGTTCACCCCGCTGACCTTCGCCGGCGGGCTGCTCGTGGCGGTCATCGTGCTGGTGGTGTTCCCGCTGCCGCCGATCACCTACGCCGGTCGGATCCACCCGCTCGGGCTGCTGCGGTTCGCCGTCCGGTTCCTGCGCGACCTGGTGCTGGCCAGCGCGCAGGTGGCCTCGCTGGCGTTCCGGTTCGGCCACGAGCCGCGCAGCGCGATCATCGCCGTGCCGCTGCGCTGCCCGTCCGACCTGGGACTGACCCTCACGGCCGAGGCGCTGTCGCTGGTTCCGGGCAGCCTGATCGTCGACGTGGACCGCAAGCGCGGAATTCTCTACGTACACGTGCTGGGCGTGGCCGACGCCGCCTCCGTCGAGCAATTCCGGCTGGGGGTCCTGGAACTGGAAGGCCGGATCATCCGCGCGTTCGGCTCCCCCGCCGAGCGCCGCGTCCTCGAGGAGGTCTCCGCATGACTGTCGTCGCGGTGGTCGTCACCACCCTGCTCGCCATCGGCGCCGGCCTGGCCCTGATCCGCATCGTGCGCGGCCCGTCGGTGCTCGACCGGATCGTCGCCACCGACGTGCTGCTGGCCGTCATCGTCATGGCCCTGGCCGCGGAGGCCGCGTTCTCGCGCGACGCCACGGTCCTGCCGGTGCTGGCCGTCCTGTCCATCCTGGGCTTCACCGGCGCGGTCAGCGTGGCCCGCTTCGCGATCCGGCGGGACCCGCGATGAACGGCTTTCTCGACGTCGCCGCCGGTTTCTGCCTGATCGTCGGCGCGCTGCTGAGCCTGTCGGCCGGGGTGGCGCTGATGCGCTTCCCCGACCTGCTCTCCCGCATGCACGCGGCAACCAAGCCGCAGGTGCTGGGCCTGCTGCTCGTGCTGACCGGCTGCGCGCTGCGCCTGCGCGACGCCGTCGACATCACCACGCTGCTGCTGGTCGCCGTGTTCAGCATGGCCACGGCCCCGGTGGCCGCCCACATGATCGGCCGGGCCGGCTACCGCGCGGGCCTGGCCCGCGAGGACAAGCTGGTCGTCGACGAGCTCCGCAACGCCGGCGACCGACGGTGAGGGGGGCCACGATGGAGCCCTTCGGCATCCCACCGCCACCCTCGCCGGCGGACGCCGCCCTGGCCCGCCGCATCGCCGAGGCCCTGGCCGCGGACGACCGCTTCCGGCGTCAGCCGCTGGCTGTCCAGGTGCAGAACGGCGTGCCCATCCTGACCGGCCGGGTGGAGAGCCCGGAAGTCCACGACGCCCTGCTCGGCGAGGTGCGCCGGCTCCCCGGCGTCCGCGACCTGTGCGACGCCCTCACGGTCGCCGACGGCGAGACCCGCCTGCGCGAGGCCCGCCAGTTCGGCGAGCTGGCCGCCCGCCTGGCCACCTCGCCGGCCCGGAGCACCCGCCGATCCTCCCCCGCGGCGGTCGTCGCCCGGATCGCCGTGCTCACCGTGACGGCCGCCGTCGTCCTCGTCGAGGTGGCCGGCTGGCTGGCCGCCCTCTTCGGCGTCGGCCTGCTCGCCTGGGCCGCCGACGTCCTGCTCCGCCGCAAGGGCCACCGGCCATGAGGTGACGTTCGCGCCGGCCTTCCGTGTGGTATTTGTGGGCGTCGACCGCTGCGGTGCCCAGGTCGGCGACGAGCAGAGGATGACACGATGTCGGACACCCACGGGGCCAAGGCCCCCCACCCGGCCGCATCCGGTCGGGCAGTCACGGTGCTCGGCGTCGTGGCAGTGCTGGCGATCGCTCTCGACCAGATCGTCAAGGAGCTGTCGACCAACGGGCTGACCGGGAACGAACCGGTCCGGATCCTCGGCGGCCTGGTCTATCTCTCCCTCTGGCGCAACAGCGGCGCCGCCTGGAGTGTCGGCAGCGGACACACGTGGGTGTTCCCGGTGATCGCCATCGCCGTCGCCGGATGGATCGGCTGGACGGCACTACGCCTGCGCTCGGCGCCGTGGGCGGTTGCGCTCGGTCTCGTGCTGGGCGGGGCGCTCGGCAACCTCACCGACCGGCTGTTCCGGGATCCGGGCATGTTCCAGGGCCATGTGGTCGACATGATCAGCGTCTTCGGCCCGGACGCCCGCTACTTTCCGATCTTCAACATCGCCGACAGTTGCCTCTTCATCGGCGTGCTGCTGGCGGTCCTGCTCGAGCTGACCGGCCGGAGGCGCGACGGGTCGGGCTCACCGCAGCGAGCTGAAAAGGCCGTTCGCGGTAAGCGGCGCCTTTGATACCGTCCGATGCGTCACGAGTGCCAGTGCGAAGCCCCGGCTTGCTGGCCGGCAACCCCCTCGTCGTGGGTGGGTGCTCCGGGTGATGACCAGGTCCGGCGCGCGGGGTGCCGGGCAAGACACGACCGGGAGTGTTCCGTGATTCTGCCCAGGCCTGTCCTTCAGGGCTCGCTCGTACGCCTCGAACCGCTGACCCACGACCACGCCGGTGATCTGGCCGCGGCGGTCGCGCACGACCGGGATTCGTTCGGCTGGACCTGGGTGCCGGCTCCCGAGCAGGTCGGTGACTACATCGACCAGCAGCTGGCGCGGGCCGCCGGCGGGGAGATGACGCCGTACGCGCAGATCGAGATGCGGAGCGGGCGGGCGGTCGGCGCCACGGCGTACTGGGATCCGCGACGGCGGCCGGAGAACGGCGAGCTGTATGCGATCGAGGTCGGCTTCACGTGGCTGGGCGCCGCGGCGCAGGGCACCGGGGTCAACACCGAGGCG
Source organism: Actinoplanes sp. NPDC021490 (assembly GCF_055562135.1). Classification (NCBI taxonomy): domain Bacteria; kingdom Bacillati; phylum Actinomycetota; class Actinomycetes; order Micromonosporales; family Micromonosporaceae; genus Actinoplanes; species Actinoplanes sp. NPDC021490. Next base: position 200,491 of record NZ_JBVHFW010000022.1, on the reverse strand, counting down.
AAGCTGCTGCTGTTCGCGCACGCCTTCGAGCAGTGGCGGGTCGATCGGGTCGACCTCAAGACCGACGCGCGCAACGCCCGTTCCCGGGCGGCGATCGCGGCCACCGGCGCCACGTTCGAGGGGGTGCTGCGCCGCTGGTCCCGTTCGTGGGCGCCCGGTGAGGAGGGGCTGTTACGCGACTCGGCGATGTTCTCGGTCATCGCGCCGGAGTGGCCCGCTTGCCGAGCCGAACTGGAGCAGAGGCTGGCGGCACGGTGACCGGCTGGGAGTCCTGGTTCGAGTTCGGCGCCGCCCTGTCCCTGGCCCCGGGCGTCCACGCGCCCTCGCGGTTCTCGGCCCTGCTCGCGGCGGCCATGGGTGACTGCCGTGGCCGTACGGTCATCGACGCGGGCTGCGGGGCGGGGCTGATCACGATCGCGGCGCTGCGGGCCGGGGCCCGGCAGGTGGTGGCCATCGACTCGGACCCGGCCGCCGTCGAGCTGACCCGGCGGAACGTGGCCAGGACGGTGGACGACCTGGCCCGCCTGGAGGCTCGGCAACTCGATTTCCGGGAGCTGGCCGGCCTCGACGCGGACCTGCTCGCCGTCAACCCGCCGCAGCGGCCCGCGTCCACGCTGGAGGCGGTCGAACCCGACCAGCGGCACCTGCACGAGGGCGGCGGCCCGGACGGCCTCGACACCCTACGGCTCGTTCTCCGGCACACCGAAGCGGCCACCGTACGCACCACCGCCGCCGGCATTCTGCCGATCCACACGGTCACGGCCGCACCGGCCCGGCGCGTGCTCATGGCCACCCTTCCCATGCATCCGGCCTGGCACCCGCTGACCGGCCCGGAAGCGCCGGTCAGCGTGTGGGATCTGTCCGCAGCCATTCCCGGGCCGCCGCGACCAGGGCAGCCACACCGGCGCTGATCGTCGGGTCGGGCACCGGGTGATAGAGCGGCGAGTGGTTGGACGGGATCCGGCTCGCGACCTCGATCAGCTGCTCGACGCCGGTGGCCTCGCGGTACAGGGCCGGGTCGGCCCCGCCGAGCAGCCAGTAGCTGATCGGCGCGCCCGCCGCGGTGGCCAGCACCTGCACGTCCTCGCTGCTCGGCAACGGTCCCGGGTCGACGACGCGGCCGGGGCCGGTCACCGATTCCAGCGCGCGGCGGGTCCGTGCGGCCGTGGCCACGTCGTTGACCAGCGTCGGCGCGGATTCCTCGAGCACGATTGACGGGTCGCGGGGTGCGCCGGCCGCCGCCGCCTCGGCCGTCACGATGCGCTCGATCGCGGTCAGCACCCGGTCGCGCACCTCCGGGTCGTAGGTGCGGACGTTGAGCAGCAGCGTCGCCGAGTCGGGGATGATGTTGTGCTTGGTCCCGGCCTGGATCGCGCCCACGGTGACCACCGCCGTCTCGGTCGTCGACACCTCGCGGGCAACGATTGTCTGCAGTCGCATCACGGTCGCCGCCGCGATCACGACCGGGTCGACGGTGGTCTCGGGCCGGGAGCCGTGCCCACCCCGGCCATGGATGGTCACCCGCAGCGAGTCGGAGGCCGCCCACATCGGCCCGGGGGTCAGCCCGACGACGCCCGCCGGCAGCGGCGCCACGTGCTGCCCGAGCACGATGCCGGGTTTCGGGACCCGGGCGACGAGACCGTCCTCGACCATCGCCTGCGCGCCCTTGGCCAGTTCCTCGGCCGGTTGGAAGATCGCGACCACCGTGCCGTGCCACCCGTCGTCCGCGGCCAGCTCGGCGGCCGCCCCCATCAGCCAGGTGACGTGCATGTCGTGGCCGCAGGCGTGGGACACTCCGTCGACCTCGCTGGCGTACGGCAGCCCGGTCTCCTCGGTGACGGGCAGCGCGTCCATGTCGGCGCGCAGCCACACCACCGGCCCGTCCCCGCGGCGCAGCACTCCCGCGACCCCGGTGCCGCCGAGACCTTCGATGACCTCGTACGCATGGTCGCGCAGCCAGGCGGCCGCGATGCCCGCCGTCCGATGCTCCTGGAACGACAGTTCCGGGTGACGATGCAGATCCTCGTAGACGTCTCGAAGCTCCATGCCTGGACGCTACGCGCGTCTCCCGTAGGCGTAGGGTCGGCCGGCGTGACAACCGGATGGCATGGGCAGAGCGGCCCGCCGGGGTTTCTGGCCGCCGCCGCCGAGCACGCCCGCCGGGTGCTCGCGGCGGACGGCCCCGAGGCTACATATGACGCGGGCATGGACTTCGCCGGCCTGGCCGGGCGGGCCATGGGGGCGACCCCTGAGGGCGAGTACATCGCCGAGTTCCCGGCAGCGCTCAGCCTGGTCTGGGGTTCGCTGACCGACGAGATGGACGCCCCCGGCCGCGGCTCGCCGGAACAGGACGCCGCCGCGGTCCGGCACATGCGGCAGGCGGCCACCGAATGGCTCGAGGTGGTCGATTCCCCCGGCGAAGCGGCCGCCTACCTCGACCGCTGGGTCTACGAGGAGTGCGGCTACGAACGACCGGCGCCCTGATCGGGGCCGGCGCGGCCCCGGCCGATGAGCCAGGGCCGCGCCGTGCAGCGCTCACAGCACGCGGATGGTCACCCGGTCGTAGCGGGTCAGCGGGAACGTGCCGCTGTCGGTGCCCTGCAGAATCACCGAGATCGTCTGGCCCGCTTGGGCGTCCGCCGGAACCCTCACCGACGCCGACGAACCGTGGGTCGTGATGCCGGCCGGCCCGGGATAGGTGCCCTCCTCGCGATACTGCCACCACGAGGCGGTCACCCGGCGGCCGTCCGGGTCGGCGAGCTTCGCGCGCAGCGCCACAGTGGAGCCGGGGCGGGCCCGCACGAGGTCGCCGCCGGCGATCCGGACCGACGGCGGGTGGTTGCCCTGGGACCGGCGCGGCGTCAGAGTCCACCGGATGCGGGCCGCGAAGTCGTTCTGAGCCGCGGCCGCCCAGCGCAGCGTGGTCAGGTTGGCCACGTCGGCGCCGGTCGCGTCCTTCTCGGTGGGGACGAGCTTCCACAGGTCGGGTGACGACGACACCTGGTAGGCGCGGCCGCCCCATCCGCCGGTGGCCGGGTTTGCCGGGTTCTGCAGGCCCGTACGGAGAAGCTGGTTGAACACGACGTTGTCGCCCTCGGACAGGAAGTCGTACGGGCCCATCGGTTTGCACCAGCCGCCGGGCGCCTTGACCGGGTCGCCGAAGACGTCGAGCGGGTCGCCGGGGGTGGTCTGCCCGTCGAGCCAGGAACGGTAGAGCGAACCCCACGGACCGACCTGGATGTTCTCGCGGATCCAGGCGCCGGTGAAGTAGACCCGGTCGGCGGGCAGACCGCGTACATTGCCGCGGCCGTTGTTGTTGCAGTTGAATCCCCACGTCGCGTAACCGGCCGACAGTTCCTCGACGCGCACCGCGGGCCACGCCTTGGAGATGTAGTTCGCGTACGTCTCGTCCTGGAATCCGCTGGCCAGAATGACGGCCTTCTTCGAGACGGCAGCGCGCACGGAAGCCCATCGGGGCGTACCGGAATAGCGCACCTCAATGGACTTCAGAGCCCGCGCGATCGTGCTCGTCCCGCCCCACGCCTGCAGATAGAGCGGCCGCCGGTCGTGGTCGAGCAGCAGATCCCGGATCAGATTCGAGCCGGGCGTGTCCGACGCCATCTCGCCCTCGAACGCGATGTTGCCCAGCCGCACCAGGGACTTCAGGCGGGCCGGGGACGGATAGGCCGGGTCGTGCCTGCGCAGATTCGGATAGACCTTCGCGTACGCGGGAAGGATCTGGTCTTCGATCGTCGTCGAGCCGGTCCAGCGCCAGGACGTCTGCGGGGTCGTGTATTCGCGGTTGGGCAGGAAGAACTCGGTGCCCCGGCCGTCGCCGGCCCAGTGGAATTTGCTGCTGCTGTAAATGATGCCCTGGGTGTCGAGCTCGTTGGTGTAGAGCATGTAACGCACGAGCGAGGCGATGTCGTCGGATTCCATGTCGGTGGTGACGACCGTCCGCGGCTTGCCGGCATCGTGCCCGGAGCTCGCCGCAACCGGCGACGCGGACAAGAGACTGGCGCCCAGACCGAGTGCGGCGGCGAGAGCGATCACCCGGCGCATCACAGCTCCCCGAAGAGCGCGGTCTGCACGATGCGCTGGGCGGCCATCGCGTCCTGCCGCTCCTGCGCCTCGGCCAGCCCCGCGGTGTCGAGCCGGTCGAGGGCCCGGTGGATCCGCTTCAGCGTGCCGATCGCCGTGTTCGCCGCGTCCACGCTGTCCTCGCGGAACGGGAACTGGTCGAGCTGCCAGACCCCGTCCCAGTTGTTCTTGCGCAGCGTGTGGAAGAACTCGAAGATCTCCGTCAGGTGGACGGTTCCGACCACGAGGTCGTCGTCCCAGCCGCGCAGGTTGTCGTTGACGTCCATGCCGTAGAGCCGGCCGTGGTCGATGATCAGCTGGGCCGCGTCGGCCGGCGATTCCCCGCCGTAGAGGCTGTGACCGAAGTCGAGCAGGATGCCGACGTTGTCCAGCCCGATTTCCTGGATGCCCAGCAGCGAGCGAGCCGCCGAGTCCCAGGTCATCTTGACGCGGGGTTCGCGCGGCTTGTACTCGATGGCGAACTTGAGGTCGGGGTGCGCCCCGGCCAGCTCGCGCATGCCGTCGACGGCCAGTTTCCACAGCGTGCGGTGGTCGACCTGGAACGGGTAGTCCCAGCCGTCCTGACCGGGCCAGATCTTGACGTAGTCGGCTCCGAGCTCGCGCACGATGCCCGCGGCCTCGTGCATCAGATCGAGAGCGGCCTTCCGTACGCCGGGGTCGGGGTTGGTGAAGGCGCCCCGGCTGAACCGGCGCAGGTAGATCTCCGGCGTGATGCCGATGGCCGTCAGCTCCTGGGCGGCCAGCGCGTCCTTGACCTCGCTGAGGCCGACGCCGGGGGTGAAAGGGTAGTTGAGGTCGACCACGGACAGGTCCTCGACCTGCCCGGCCAGCTCGATGGCGTCGAGCGTGGTGCGGGCCGGCCCGTAGCCGTCGCTGGCGTAGCGGTCGACGTAGGTGGCGAAGTGCCAGAGGCCGGCGCCGAAGCGGGGGTAGTCGGTCATGCGGTGCTCCCATCACGAGGGGTGCGGGCCCGGCCGACTGCTTCCCGCCACGCGGAGCGGAGCGCGGCGGTGCCGGCGGGCTGGGGACGGAATTCGTCGTACGAGATCGGCGGGGTGAAGCCCCCGGCCAGGAACGCGGCGCCGAGGGCGGAGAGGTTGGTCGTGCGGGCGCGCCGGACGGGCACGCCGGTGAGGTCGGCCTGGATCTGCATGAGCACGTCGTTGCCGCTGGCGCCGCCGTCGGCCAGCACCCGGTCGGGCGGACCCATGGCGTCGATGACATCGGTGACCTGGTGGGCGATCGACTCGACGGCGGCCCGGGCGAGCTGGGCGGGCCGGGTGCCGAGGGTGAGGCCGCTGATCACGCCGACCGCGGTGTCGTCCCACCAGGGCGCGGCCAGTCCGCCGAACGCCGGCACGAGGTGGACGCCGTCGCTGGACGCCCCGGCCGCCATCTCCCCGATCCGGTCCACTGCGACGTCGAGGAACGACGCCAGCCAGGCGACGGTCGCGCCGGACGAGCGGATGTTGCCCTCGGCGGCCAGAGCGTCGTTCCAGGCGACCGTGAGGCAGACACCGGTGTCATCGGTGGCGCCGAGCCGCATCACCGAGGACCCGGTGCCGTAGGTGACCTTGACGCCGCCCTCGATCAGCGGGCCGTGCGCGTAGAGCGCCGCGTGCGAGTCCCCGAGCACGGCGGTGATGGGCAGCCCGGCCAGCGCTCCCCCGCGCGGGCCGATCACGCCGAGCGGCCCCGACGAGGGGGTCACGGCCGGCAGCGCGGCCGGCGGGATCCCGAACAGGCCGAGCAGTTCCGGGCTCCACGACCCGGCCCGGACGTCGAGCAGCTGCGTACGGGAGGCGTTGCCCGACTCGATCTGGTGGCTTCCGGTCAGCGCGAACAGCAACCACGAGTCGACGGTTCCGGCCACCGCGCCGGGCGTCCGGTCGAGCAGCCACCGCAGCTTGGCCGCGCTGAACATCGGGTCGAGGGGAAGACCACTGATCTCCCGTACGCGGGAAGCCTGTCCTTTCTCCCGCAGGGCGTCGCAGATCGGCTGGGCCCGCTGGTCCTGCCACCCCAGCACCGGCCCGGCCGGCTCGCCGGTCCGCTTGTCCCACACGACCGCCGATTCGCGCTGGGTGCTCAGCCCGACCGCCGTGACCCGCGCCCGGTCGATGCCCGCGAGACAGGCCGCGGCCGCCGTCAGCACGCTGTCGAGAATCTCGTCCGCGTCCTGCTCGACCCAGCCCGGCCGCGGGTACCGGATCGGCACGGGCGCCGACCCGCTGCCGACCACGGCGCCCGACGGGTCGACCAGCAGGCACTTGGTGGAGCTGGTGCCCTGGTCGACCGCGAGGACGAGGTCGTCAGGCATCGGGGCGGGCCAGCCCGATCGCGGCCTGCCGGATGTCGCCGGCGGTCAGCCCGAAGTGCTCGAGCAGGAACTCGGTGGTGCCGGTGGGCGCGAACTCGCGGTCGATGCCGAGCAGGCGCATCGGCACCGGGGCGCGCCCGGTGACGACGACCGCCGCGACCGCCGCGCCCAGGCCGCCGGTGGTGGTGGCCTCCTCGGCGGTGACGATCCCCCGGGTTTCGGTCATGGCCCGCCGGATCGCGTCCTCGTCGAGGGGCGCGATCGTCGACATGTTCAGCACTCGCACGGACACTCCCTGATCGGCGGCCTCCTCGGCCGCTTCGAGCGCGCGGGAGACCATGGTTCCGGCCGCCACCACCGTGACATCCGTGCCGTCGCGCAGCGTGGTCGCCGCGCCGAAGGTGAACGGACGGTCACCGGTCACCGCGGGCACCTTGAAACGGCCGACGCGCAGGAAGGCGGGCCGGGCCGCGTGGGCCGCCCACCGCACGGCCGACCGGGTCTCGGCCGGATCGGCCGGCACGACCACGTCGAGTCCGGCGATCGCCCGCAACCACGAGAGGTCCTCGATCGAGTGGTGGGTCGGGCCGAGTTCCCCGTACGCCATGCCGGGGCTCATGCCGCACAGGACGACGGGCGACTGGCTGTACGCGACGTCGGCCTTGATCTGCTCGAGCGCGCGCCCGGTGAGGAACGGTGAGGCGCCGCAGACGAACGGGATGTAGCCGCTGAGCGCCAGACCGGCCCCGACTCCGACCATGTCCTGCTCGGCGATCCCCACGTTGATCAGCCGGTCAGGGAACTCCTTCTGAAACTGCACGAGGTTGCTGGACCCGACCGAGTCGTTGCACACCGCCACGATGCGCTCGTCCTCGCGGGCCAGGGCGCTCAGTTCCTCGGCGAACGCGACCCGGCAGTCGAAGAGCTCACGGACGGGCGCGCTCATCGGGCCAGCTCCGCCGCCGCCGTGACGATCTGCTCGGCCGACGGCACCTTGTGATGCCACTCCACCCGGTCCTCCATGAAGGAGACGCCCCTTCCCTTGGTCGTGTTGGCGATGACGCACATCGGCCGGTCGCCCCGCGGCCCGGTGAACGCGTCGAGCAGCGCGAGGTGGTCGTGCCCGTCGACCTCGAGCACGTCCCACCCGAACGCGCGGAACTTGTCGTCGAGCGGGTCGAGCGTGTTCGTCTCCTCGGTGCGGGCGCCCTGCTGCAAACGGTTGCGGTCGATCACCGCGGTCAGGTTCGACAGGCGGCGGTGCCCGGCGGTCATCGCGGCCTCCCAGTTGCTGCCCTCCTGCAGCTCGCCGTCGCCGAGCACCACAAAAACGTGCCGCGACGAGGAGGAGAGCCGGGCGGCGACGGCCATGCCGACGGAGACGGGCAGGCCGTGACCGAGCGGGCCGGTGTTGGTCTCGACGCCCGGCACCTTGACCCGGTTGGGGTGACCGTTGAGGGCGGAGAGCGGACCGGCGAACGTGTCGAGCTCGGCCGACGGGAAGAACCCGGCCGCGGCCAGGGTGGTGTAGAGCGCCCCGGCGGTGTGGCCCTTGCTGAGCACGAGCCGGTCGCGGTCGGCCCAATCGGGCTTCTCGGGGTCGATCCGCAGCACGGCGAAGAACAGGGTGGTCAGGATGTCGAGGACGGACATGTCGCCGCCCACGTGACCCAGGCCGGCCCGGCCGATCATGTGCAGGTCGGTGGTACGGGACTGGTTGGCCCGCTCCCGCAGCATCTCGCGTCGGCGCTCGGGACCGGCGTCGGTGAACTCCTGCCGGAATAGGCGCCAGGCGGCGGCGGTACGGGGGTCGGCGACCAGCATGGTGTGCCTTTCTGCGGTGGTGAAGGGCGGGCCTCGGCGGGCCCGCCCCGGTGTTCAGGAGCCTTCGACGGCGAAGTTCTTGACCGATCCGGCGTTGTCGGGGTTGACGAGCACGCAGTCGATCGACTGCTTCTCGGGCTGGTCGGTCTTGCCGCCGGCCTTGAGGTAGGCGTCGGCCTGGTCGACGGCCATCTCGGCGATCTTGCTGGCGGGCTGCAGGACGGTCGCCTTGATCGCCTTCTTCTGGATCGAGGAGACGACGTCGGGGCTGCCGTCGAAGCCGACGACGATGATGTCCTTCTTGCTGGAGGCCTGGACCGCCGCGTACGCGCCCAGGGCCATCGTGTCGTTGCCGGCGATGATGCCCTTGATGTTCGGGTGCGCCTGCAAAATGGTCTGAGTTTTCTGCAGCGCCTCGGCCTGGTCCCAGTTCGCGCTCTGCTGCGCGACCATCTTGAGGTCCGGGTACTGGTCGAGGATGCCGTGGTAGCCCTTCGAGCGGACCCCGGCGTTGGTGTCGGTGGGCTTGCCGAGCAGCTCGGCGTACTCGCCCTTGCTGCCCATCAGCTTGGCGAACTCCTGACCGCCGAGGCCGGCGCCCTGGGCGTTGTTGGAGACGATCTGGGCGACCGCGACGCCGGTCTTGTTGATTTCCCGGTCGATCAGGAACGTCGGGATGCTGGCGTCCTTGGCCCGCTGGATGGCGGTGACCGAGGCGTCCGCGCCCGCGTTGTCCAGGATGATCGCGGCTGCCTTGCGCGAGATCGCCGTGTCGAACTGCTGGCTCTGCTTGGTCGGGTCGTCGTCGTGGCTGAGCACCAGCGTCTCGTAGCCGAGCTTCTTGGCCTGCGCGTCGGCCGCGTCCTGCTCGGCCTTGAAGAACACGTTGTCGGGCGACGGCGTGATGATGACGATCAGCTTGGACGCGGCCGGGGCCGCGCTCTCGCCGGACGACGAGGACCCTTCGTCGTCGCCGCCACCACAGGCGGCCAGGGCGAGCACCGAGGCGGCGCCGACGGCGAGAAAAGCTCTCCGGGAGGGGAGGTATTTCATGGGATTTGTCCCTTCACAAGCGATGGAGCGGGGGAGTTTCGGCGGTGCGGGTGATCAGGTGGTGCGTTTGGCGAGGTTGGACTGCAGGCGCTGCTGGGCCTGCTCGGTGATGACGGCGAAGACGATGACGGCGCCCTTGACCACGGACTGCCAGAAGGTGGAGACGCCGACCAGGACCAGGCCGTCGCTCAGGAAGCCGATGACGAAGGCGCCCATGACGGTGCCGATGATCGTGCCGCGGCCGCCGCTGAGCGCGGTGCCGCCGAGCACCGCCGCGGCGATCGCGTTGAGCTCGTACGTCGTCGCGGTGTCCGGATAGGCGGCGCCCAGCTCGGAGGTCAGCAGCAGGCCGGCCAGCGCGGCGCACGCGCCCGAGATGACGTACACGGCAATCTTGATCCTGGTGACCCGGATGCCGGAGAGCACCGCCGCGCGCTCGTTGCCACCCACGGCGAAGATGCGCTTGCCGAACGGGGTCTTGGTGGTCACGACGATCGCCGCCGCCGCGACCACCACCATGATCCAGACGGCGACCGGGATGCCCAGGATGCTGTCGACGCCGATGAACCCGAAGCCGGTGTTGCCGCGCGCCTCGGTGCCGGCCAGGTCGGGGTAGGTGCCGCCGTCGCTGTGCAACTGCGCGGCGCCGCGGGCCACGTAGAGCATGCCGAGGGTGGCGATGAACGGCGCCACCTTGAACCGGGTGATCAGCACGCCGTTGACCGCGCCGACCAGCGCGCCGACCACGATGCCGATGAGAATGACCACGGCCACCGAGAAGAAGATGGTGCCGCCGGGCATGTCGAAGCCCTTGAACAGCAGACCGCCCGCGACCATGCTGGCCAGGCCCGCGATCGAGCCCACCGACAGGTCGATGCCGCCGGTCAGGATCACGAAGGTGACGCCGATGGCCAGGATCGCGTTGATGGCCACGTGCTTGGTCATCAGGATCAGGTTGCTCTGCGTCAGATACTCCGACGAGATCGAGCTGAAGATGATCACCAGGATGACCAGGACGACCAGCGTGCGCCCGCGCAGGAGCAGCAGGGCGGCCCGGGCCGGCGCGGTGTTCTTCGGCTCGTCCGGCTGAGGCGCGGCGGCTTCCCGGGGCGGAGCCACGTGCGTGTCGGTCATGGTGTCCTGCCCTCCGGGACGCTGCCCGACGTGTCAGTCATTTGCGGCCTCCAGGACGCTTTCGGATGCGGAAGCGGTGACGAGCGCTTCCTCGGTGACGTTCTCGGCGGTGAACTCGGCGGTGACGCGGCCGCGGGCCATCACCAGCACCCGGTCGGCCATGGCCATCACCTCGGCCAGCTCGGACGAGATGAACAGGACCCCGAAGCCCTGGGCGGCCAGGTCGGCCATCAGCGAGGCGATCTGCGACTTGGCGCCGACGTCGATGCCGCGGGTCGGCTCGTCCAGCAGCAGCACGACCGGGTCGGTGAGCAGGGCGCGGGCCAGGACGACCTTCTGCTGGTTGCCGCCGCTGAGCGAGGTGACGAGCGCGCCCAGCCCGGGGATCTTGATGGCCAGCTCGCCGACCTTGCCCCGGGCCGTGCGCTGCTCCGCGCCGCCGTTCAGCAGCCCGCCGCGGGTCATCCGGGCGAGGGTCGCGAGCAGAATGTTCTCCCGTACGGACATGGTCTGCACGAGACCGTCGCGCTGGCGGTCCTCGGGCACCAGGGCCAGACCGGCCGCCATCCGGGCCTGCACCGTGCCCTTGGGCTCCCGGGTTCCGCGCACGAGAACCTCGCCGGCGCTCGCCCTGCGCATGCCCATCAGCGTCTCGACCAGCTCGGTGCGGCCCGCGCCCATCAGGCCGTAGATGCCGACCACCTCGCCGGCCCGCACGGTCAGCGACACGTCGTCGACCTTGACCGTGCCCGGGACGGTCAGACCGCGCACGTCGAGCAGGACGTCACCGGCCGGGGAGCTGTTGCGGACGTACAGGGAATCGGGGTCCCGGCCGACCATCTGGCGCACGATCCAGCCGGTGTCGGTGCGGCTCATCGATTCGTGGGCGACGAGGCTGCCGTCGCGGAAGACCGTCACCCAGTCGCCGATGCGGCGGAACTCGTCGAGCTTGTGCGAGATGTAGATGACCGTGACGTCGTCCCGGCGCAGATCGCCCATCACGTCGAACAGCACGTCGACCTCGTGGTTGGACAGCGCCGACGTCGGCTCATCCATGATCAGCACCCGTACGTCCTCCAGAAGCACCCGCCCGATCTCGACGAGCTGCTGCTGGCCGATCGGCAGGTCGCCGACGAGCGTGTCCGGGTCGACCTTGTCCTGGCCGAGCCGCCGGAGGACCTCGCGGGCGCGGCGGCGCTGCCCGGCGGCGTCGACGAACCGGCCGCCCTTGCGCAGCTCACGGCCCGCGAAGAGGTTCTCGGCGATGGTCAGGTTGGGGAAGAGGCTGAGCTCCTGGTGGATGATCCCGATGCCGCGCTTCTGCGCCTCGCGCGGGTTGGGCAGCTGCACCGCCTCACCCTCGAGAAGGATCTCGCCGCTGGTCGGCTGTTCACTGCCGGACAGGATCTTCATCAGCGTGGACTTGCCCGCGCCGTTCTCGCCGACCAGGACATTGACCTTCCCCCGGTACGCGGTGAAGGTGACATCCTTGAGCGCCTTGACGCCGCCGTAGTTCTTGCTGATGTTGCGCGCCTCGAGAATCTCCGGCATCACTGCACCGCCAGCTCGGTCGGCACCAGGAAGATCGTGCCGGGAGTCAGCGACGAGAACGCGCCGTAGAAGCTGACCTTCTTGCCCTTCAGCGTGTCCCGGTCCACCTTGGCGATGACGTCGGTCTTGACCTTGTCGTTGATCTGGTTCGCGACCTCGGCGTAGTCGATCTGGTTGGTGAAGTCGCCGAACGCGATGAACCCGACGGCGTCGCGCACGGCCGTGCCGGCGATGACCGGGCCGCTCGCGATGGTCAGCTTGAGCGGGCGGCCGCCGGCCTGCGGCACCTCGACGGTGATCGGGCCGGTGGGGACCGAGGTGTCGACTTCGGTGACCGTGCCCGTGCCCTTGACCATGAACGCGTACGGGCTGCCCGTGCCGGCCTGCTTGCCGAGCTCGCGGCCGGCCGCCTCCGGGTCCTCCTTGATCGCGGCGGCCACCTCGGTGACGTCCTTGGCGTTGTCGTGGACGGCCGGGACGATCTTCTGCGCCCAGTTGTCGTTCACGTAGGTCGCCGGGTCGGTGGCGTTCGACTCGGCCGCGGCCTGCCCGTCCTTCTCGTACACGTAGACGCCCGGCACCTTGGAGCAGGCCGTCACCGCCGAGGCGAGCGCCAGCGTCGTCGCCGCCGCAAGCAATCGGCGCGTGATCACCGTCATGTTGAATATCCATTCATAGGCGATTGGGCATGCCACCACTGTGAATGGTGGATGTCACGCTTGTCAACGGGTTGTTCCGCTCTCGCTTCGCCGCTCTCCGCTGGCCGCCCGGCGGCGGTGAATGGATATTCTTCGGAGTCGCGACATGCACAACGGGAGGTCGGAGTGGCAGAGCGCTACGCGGTGGACGAGGTCGCCCCCGAGCAGATCCGGCTGCTGACCAAGGTGGCGCGCATGTACCACGAGCGGGGCATGCGCCAGCCCCAGATCGCCCAGCAGCTGCACATCTCCCAGCCGCGCGTGTCCAGGTTGCTCAAACGCGCGGTCGACCTGGGCATCGTGCGCACGACGGTGACCGCGCCGCGCGGGGTCTACGCGGAACTCGAGGAACAGATCGAGCAGGCGTACGGGCTGACCGAGGTGATCGTGGCCGACACCGACGACCACGCCGACGAGAGCCACGTGATGCGGGCCCTCGGCTCGGCGGCGGCGGTCCACCTCGAGACGACGCTGATGGGCGGCGAACGGATCGGGGTGTCATCGTGGAGCTCGACGATCCTGGCCACGGTCGAGGCCATGCATCCCCGGCCCACCCCGGTCGCCGACCAGGTGGTGCAGATGCTGGGCGGCGTCGGCAACGTGACGGCGCAGACCCAGGCGACCCGCATCACCGGCCGCTTGGCCGCCCTGACCGGCGCTCAGGCCGTCTATCTGCCGGCGCCCGGCCTGCTGGCGTCGGGCGACATGCGGCAGATGTTCGTCACGGACCCCAACATCGAGCCGGTGCTGAAGGCGTGCGACGACCTGACCATGGCGCTGGTCGGCGTGGGCAGCATCGAACCGTCCCCGCTGCTGCGCGAAAGCGGCAACGCGTTCGCCGAAAGCGAGCTGCCAGGCTTGCGCTCAGCCGGCGCCGTCGGCGACGTGTGCATGCGCTTCTTCGACGCCGAGGGCGGGCACATCGAGTCGGCCTTCGACGAACGCGTCCTAGGCATCGACCCGGCCACGCTGATGCGCGTCCCCCGGCGGGTGGCCGTGGCCGGCGGCCTGCGCAAGAAAAACGCCATCCGGGCCGCCGTCCGGGGCGGCTGGGTCAACGTTCTCATCACCGATCTGCAGGTGGCGCGAAGCCTCCTGGAATAGGCGCCACCCAGCGTCAACCTCCTCCCCAAGAGCACAAAGTCGAACCGCTGCGTGCCGGGGTAGTCCTTCTCGACGCCGATCAGCAGGGGAACATCTTCGGTGCGGGCACGCTCTTGAAGCGCGCGGATGATGGCGGTGCCGATTCCGCGGTTCTGCACGGACGGCAGAAGCTGAATACCGGCGAGCCGGAGAAAGCCGTCACCCCGAACCACCCGCAACCGGCCGATGATGTCGTCACCCTCCACCACGACGTCGCCAAGGGTGCGGCGCGTCCAATCGGCGAAACCGTCCCGCCACTCCGCTTCTTCGGCCGGCGTCATCGCGGGCCAGCGGGCTTGCGCCTTGGTGGCCAGCATGACGATGTCGGCCAGCAGGAAGGCGTCGTTTTGGGTGGCCGGCCGAAGAGCGAATATGCCGTCCATAGCTCCAATCACCCCTTGACTTCGGCGGCTTCGACTCACCGGGGCAGCCGCTCCAATTTGCAGTCTGCGATCCACCTCCGCGCTGCTCCTTGAACTGCTTCGCCGCGCGTGCCCATTCGGCCTCGCCCTGCGACCTGCCGCGCCACGCCCACTGCATCTCGCACCGAACCATCGCGCCTCTGTCCAGTCGGCGTCCACCCTCCGTCCGCCCGGGCTGCACCCCATCCGTTCCGCGACCTCGCAACGCCATCCACACGCGTCGGCGCAGCACGGTGAACCGCACCGCCCGGCACCATCCCGTACGGGGACTCATCTCGAATTCTGCTTGGTCTCTGCGTGTGGCGTGGTCACGGTTGGTGCGCTCCCCCAGATGCCGCAATCGCCTACCGCATACGGCCCCGCAGCGCCATCGACATCCAGCACCACCGCCGAAACGGGCCCGCTGCACAATGGCTCCGGCACATCGCAAGATATTCATAGGCGCTGGGACATTGATCAATACAATGGCGCGATTGGCATGATCCAATACTGACATGGCGCGGCTCGGGTGCGGAACAATTAAGCATGGGCCAGATGTCGTTGTTCAGCCGGGCCGAGACTGCTGCAATGCGCGATCGGACCTTGGGGCGCAATTATTCGGCAGAGCGGGAGAGGTTTCGGCGCGAGCATGAGCGGCATCGTTCGTGGGGCTTGAAGCGGCGGCATGCGGAGAAGATGCGGCGCCTGCAAGAACTTGGCCTGGCGTCATCTATGCAGGTCCCCGCCTCGAAGCAGGCCAGTCAGCCCGTCATGCCCGCGCCGGAGCCTGTTCAGCAGACGCGGCCGGCTTCGACGGCTGCCCCGCAGGCCCGGGTTCAAACCGTCCGTTCGCGGGGTCGGGGTACAGGTTCTGCGGTTAGAGAACGGAGCTTGGATGGTGGTTTATTGCATTTCTTTGGTTACTGTTCGGGGGTGGCTGCGGTGACACTCGATGCCGCATTCAGGCGTCGGGTGCGGGAAACTCATCGCGCTGTGGTCGAGGTCAGAGATTTTCCGAAATTCGAACATTTCCGGTCGGCGAATTTTAATGAGTTCGGACCGCTTCGAGGGCGGGAGCGCGGAGCGGTAATCGTTGCCGAAAGGCCACATGGGTGCGTGGTGCGATGCGCCAGTCGTGCCGCGGAGGCGTATGCCGCACGGTCTGCTCGACCCTCCGATTGGTTCGGCGTCTTGGCATGGAAGCGGAGTCGACCGGGCGGCGTGCCCGAAGCTGCGGCAGCCCTCACGCCGGCTCGGGCTATCCCAATGGCAGGGATCGCCTGGTCCCCCTTGAGCTGGATCGCCAGGTGTGGTGGTCGCCTGAGGCGAGCTGGGGCGCCGGAAGACGACCAGGGCCATGCGTTGAGCAGAGCGGCGCGCGCAAACACAAACAAAATCGGCGCCTCAGCCAAGGTGGCGACCGCTGCGACTGTCAGAACTCCTGTCGGCACCCGATCTCGGACCTAGCCAGGCTCAGGCCAGACAGGTCAGGCCCAGCAAGCCCACGCCCAAGCCAGGTCGCGGCCCAGACCCAGACCAGTCCCAGCTCAGGCCCCAGCCCAGCCCCAGCGCCGGCTCCGGCTCCGGCTCCGGCTCCGGCTCCGGCTCCGGGTCCGGGTCCGGGTCCGGGCCCGGGTCGAGCCCAGTTCCAAGTCCAGGCCCTCAGCCCTCAGCCCTCAGCCCTCAGCCAAGAACCTCAGCTCGTCCGGCGTCTCTACGCCTGAGCGGAAAGGTCGGAGGCGAAGACCGTCGACTTGCACGACAGCTTGACTCTGGACCGGACCCCAGCCCCTGCCCCTGCCCCAGCCCAAGTTAAAGCTCGTCCGGTGTCTCCACGGCTGACCGGCAACGCCCGAGCCAAAGACGGCCGACCTGCACGACGGCTCCGCTCAGGACCCAACCCGATCCGATCCCTGAACGACGGCTTCGCGCAGGCCACGGCCCGGCCAGTTCAAGCGTGGCCCGCAGCCCAAGTCCAAGAGTGTCCGGTGCCTCGACACCCGACCGGCAACGGCGGGGCCAACGACGGCCGACCTGCACGACGGCTCCGCTCAGAACCCGACCCGGACGGATGCGACCCCAGCCCCGACCCACTCCAAGCCGCAGCCCAAACCAACGCCACCTCCGACGCCAACACCGAAACCAAGGCCTCGGCCCGGCCCGGCCATGTCGCGGCGAGGCCAGCCCCAGGCCCAGGCCCAGGGGGCCGGGTCCAAGTCGAACTCGGACTGACGGTCCCCGAGTTTGAGGCTGGGTTCGGCCTGGCGAGAAGGGCCGGCCGGTGGGAGCGCTCCCCCCAACTGAAATGCAAATCACTGCAAACGCTTGCTCTGGCTATTGACTTGTTTCTATTCTCGCTGAGGTAAGCGCTTTCCTGCATACGGATCGCCGGGTCGGCGTGGGTGGCTGGGTCGTGGCCGGGAACAAGGTTGCGGGTCGGAGACAACGGTTCGTAGTGGCAGCGCCCGCTAGGTGACAGAGGAGCGAGACAGCCATGAAACGTTCAGCCAAACGCGCACTTGTGGCGCTGACGACGGGGGCCGTGGGAGCGGCGATCGTTGCGGCGCTGCCATTGCCTCAGGCGAGTGCGGCCGCGGTGGGCTCCGCGACCGGCTACGCGTCCAGCAACGGTGGCACGACCGGAGGCAACGGCGGCGCGACCGTGCGGGCCACCACCGGCACCCAGATTCACCAGGCACTGTGTAGCCGGGCCAGCAGCAGCACGCCGATCACGATCGAGGTTTCCGGCACGATCAACCACGGCAACACGACCAAGGTCTCGGGCAGCAGCTGCAACACGGCGGCCGACAAGATCGAGCTCAAGGAGATCAGCAACGTCACGATCATCGGGGTGGGGGGCGGCGCGGTCTTTGACCAGCTGGGCATTCACATCCGGGACTCGAGCAACATCATCATTCAGAACGTGACCGTGCGGAACGTCAAGAAGTCGGGTTCGCCGACGTCCAACGGCGGCGACGCGATCGGCATGGAGAGCACGGTCCGTAACGTCTGGGTCGACCACGTCACGCTGGAAGCGTCGGGCGGCGAGTCGGAGGGCTACGACGGCCTGTTCGACATGAAGGACAACACGCAGTACGTGACCCTGTCGTACAGCATCTTGCGCAACTCGGGCCGCGGCGGGCTGATCGGCTCGAGCGAGAGCGACACGTCCAACGGCTTCGTCACGTTCCACCACAACTACTACTCGAACATTGATTCCCGTACGCCGTTGCTGCGTGGCGGCATCGCGCACATCTACAACAACTACTACTACAGCCTCAACGAATCGGGCATCAACTCGCGCGCCGGCGCCCGGGCCAAGGTCGAGAACAACTACTTCGAGGACTCGAAGGACGTCCTGGGCACGTTCTACACCGACGCGGCGGGCTACTGGCAGGTCGCCGGCAACGTCCTCGACAACGTGACCTGGTCGAGCCCGGGCACCGACACCAAGCCGGCCGGGCCCAACCTGACGTCGACGACCACGGTCAGCGTGCCGTACTCGTACAGCCTGGACGGTGGCTCCTGCGTGCCGGCCACGGTGCGCTCGACCGCGGGCGCCAACACCGGCCTGCGTACGTCGAACGGCAGCTGCACCCCGACGAACCCGTCGCCGACCACGCCGGGGCCGACAACGCCGACCCCCACGCCGACCACGCCGGGCCCGACCACCCCGACGCCCACGCCGACCCAGCCCAGTGGCACCAACCTGAGCCTCAGCGGGGGCGCCGACGGTTCCAGCAAGGCGAGCGGCACGAGCTACGGCAACGTCAAGGACGGCAGCCTGACCACGTACTGGTCCCCCAGCGGCACGACCGGCAGCATCTCGATCAAGTGGAGCGCGGCCACCACCGTCGGCCGCATCAACGTCCGCGAGGTGTCGTCCGCAGTGACCGCGTACCGGGTCCTGAACGGTGACACGGGCGCGGTGCTCAAGACCGGCTCCGGGGCGGGCGTCATCAGTTTCACGCCGACCTCGCTCAAGAAGGTCACGTTCGAGATCACCAGCGCGAGCGCGGCGCCGCGGGTGGCCGAGTTCGAGACGTACGCGAGCTGAAGTGGACGGGGGCCTTCCGGTTGTCTCGAAGCCGGAAGGCCCCTCGGGGCCAGAATCCCGCATGGGCATCGTCTTGGGCGGGTATGCCGGAAGTGAACGGCTCGTCCGAAATCAACGAGGAGGCCGGCATGTCTGTTCGTGAACCGAGCGCCCAGCCCGAAATCGAACATCCCATCGATCTGACCGATCTTCCGGAACGGGGTGAGCGGCCTCAGCCCGCCCGGATTCCGGAGCACCACCCGGACGACTCGGGGCTGCCGGGGGACGTACCGGGAGTGCATGGCCCGGACTCCCCGCCGCGGGAGTGAGGCCTCAGGTCCAATAGAGGATCCGGCAGGCGGGGAGCCGCGCGGCGATCCGGGATTCGAACCAGCCGCGCAGCTCGGCCATCACGTCCGGCGGGTAGACGTATTTGACCGCGCCGAACTTGCCGTGTTTGCGGCTGCGTGACTCCTCGTCCATCTCGAGCCGGGTCCGCGGATACCAGCCGAGCAGCACCTCTTTGCTCCCCGGGGTGAACCGGTGGGTGATCAGTTCGGCGGTGAGGTCGAGGTCCGGCACCTTGTCGACGGCGGCCGCTACGGCATCGAGCAGTTCGCCGTAGCGGTCCCGCCAGTTCTCGACCGGCATGATCGGCGCGATGGTCAGACCGACGGGATAGCCGGCGAGCGCGAGAGTGCGCAGCGCCGCCAGCCGTTCGGGCAGCGGGCTGGTGCCGCCCTCCATGCGGGTGGTGACCGGCAGGCAGTTGACACTCAACCGGACCCGCGTACGACCGTGATGCGCCAGCCCGGTGAAGGCGCCCACATCGGCGAACTTGGTCGTCCAGCGCAATTGCACCGGCGCGTCCCAGGCCCCGAAGTGCTCGACCGCCCGGCTCCAACTGCCGGTCAGATGCTCGAGCGCCAGCGGGTCGGTGTAGCAGGACGCCTCGAAGGTGGTGCCCTCGTCGCGGCGCGCGGCCCGGCGGCTGGTCACCGTGCCCCGGCCGGCGTATTCGGCCAGCCCGTCGAGGATGTCGTCGAGGTCGGCGTACACGCGGGTCACCGGCGGCCCGGAGAGCGAGCCCGCCAGATAGCAGTACTGGCAGTGGGCCGGGCAGCCCTCGGCCAGGTCGAAGCGCCAGTCCGCACTCGGGGCGATCGGCTGCAGTTTGCGGCGCGAGGGCGGGCTCACCACGATGGCCATGGTCGACTTCGCCCGGGCGTACGTCTGCCGGTCGTTCTCGCCGCGGACATCGGTGAGCCGGGCCGACTTGAGCCGCTCGACCTCGATGCCCTGGGCCTCGACCAGCGCCATGATGCGGCGGCCGTGCGGATGGTCGTACGCGGGCGGGGTGGCCACGACGCGCTTGGGCGTCCAGCGGCGGGCGGGCCGGGCCGGCGGCGCGACCCCGCTGAGATCATGCGTCCAGATCTTCTCGCCGCTGGCGCTGTGCGGCGCGTCGATGTCGTCCAGGGCCAGCGGCACGCCGAGGTCGGTCACCCTCGGCACGTACCCCGGCCAGGCCGGATGTACCGTTTGCCGGGTCCGGAAGTTGGCCCGAGAGGGAGCGGCACTGCGATGACGGCGATTCAAGAGATCCCGCTGAAGACCATCACCGGCGAGGACGCCACCCTCGGCGACTACGCGGGGCAGGTGCTGCTGGTGGTGAACGTGGCCTCCAAGTGCGGACTCACCCCGCAGTACGAGGGCCTGGAGAAGCTGCACGAGAGCCTGGCCGGCCAGGGTTTCGCCGTGCTCGGCTTCCCGGCGAACGACTTCGCGGGCCAGGAACCCGGCACCGACGAGGAGATCGCCGAGTTCTGCCGCAGCACGTACTCGATCCAGTTCCCGATGTTTTCCAAGATCACGGTGCTGGGCCCGGACCGTCACCCGCTCTACACCGAGCTGGCCGGCGACCAGGACATCCAGTGGAACTTCGAGAAATTCCTGATTTCCCGTACGGGCGAGGTCGCGGGCCGCTTCGCCCCCGGCGTCACCCCCGACGACGCCGGTCTGACCGCGGCGATCGACCGCGAGCTCGCCGCCCCGCGCCCGTAAGGCGTGTTTTCGGCGCTCTCCGGTTTCGCGGTCATCGGCGTGATCGTGGTCGCCGGGTGGGTGGCCGGTCGCTGGGGCCGGCTGCCCGCCGAGACGGAGACCGTGGCCGGGCGGCTCGCGTACACCGTGCTGTCGCCCTGCCTGCTGTTCACCAGCGCCGCGGCGTCCGACCCGGGCAAGCTCTTCACGGAGCCGCTGCTCGTCTCGGCCGCCGCGGCGATCGTCTGTTTCGGCCTGCACACGGTCACGACGCGCGGCCGCGATCCCGGCGCCCGGATCGTCGGCGCGCTCGCCGGCGGCTACGTGAACGCGGCCTTCATCGGCATTCCGATCGCCTTGTACGTGCTCGGCGACACCGCCCTCGTGGTGCCGATCTTCCTGCTGCAGCTGCTCGTCTTCATGCCGGTCACGGTGACCCTGCTCGAGATCGCCACCACCGGTCACAGCTCGTGGCGGACGTCGCTGACCGTGCCCCTGCGGAGCCCACTCACCGTGGCCGTCCTGCTCGGAATCATCGTCTCGGTCACCGGCGTACGGCTGCCGTCCGTGTTCACCGAGCCGATCGCGGCGATGGGCAACTCGGCCGCGCCCGTCGTGCTCGTCGCTTTCGGCATGTCGCTGTCCGGCCGGCGCCTGCTCGAGCCCGGCCCCGACCGTATTCCGGTGATCGCCGCGGTGGTGCTCAAGGCCGTGATCATGCCGCTGATCGCCTTCCTGCTCGCGCTCGCCCTGCGCCTGACCCCCACCGAGACGTACGCGGTCACGGTCCTGGCCGCCCTTCCCGCCGCGCAGAACGTCTTCCTGTACGCGCAGGCCTTCGACCGCGGCGTGGTGCTCGCGCGCGACGCCGTCTTCCTGTCGACCCTGGCCTGCATGCCCTCGCTCGTGGCAATTGCGATCTTGCACACGTTGACGTGAACCAAGGTTGAAGTTCTACGGTTCGATGGTGCTCAGCAGTGTCGAGACCGGTTTCAAGGCAGCGTTCCGCCGCTACCCCACCGGCGTAGCCATCATCACCGCGGCCGGGCCGGTCGGACTGACCGCCTCCAGCGTGGCGTCGGTGTCGGTGCAGCCGCCGGCCCTGTCGTTCTCGGTGATGGACTCGCCGTCGGCCCAGGCCCTGCTGCGCGCGCCGAGCTTCGTGGTCAACCTGCTGGGCCCGTCGTCGGCCGCGCTGGCCCGCACGTTCGCCGGCCCGAACGGCGACCGCTTCGCCGCCGGCCAGGGCTGGGAGACGCTGCCGACCGGCGAGCCGGTCCTGACCTCGGCGCTGGCCTCGCTGCGCGGCACCCCGCTGCGGCTCGTGCCGGTCGGCACGTCCACGGTCGTCATCGCCGAGGTCCACGACGTGCTGCTGGGCCCGCCCGGCGGTCGCCTGGTCTATCACGACCGCGACTTCATCGCCCATCACTGACGCTGGGCGGCCAGCACCTTCTCGAGGGCGGCGGCCACGCTGCGCGACTCCGCGGCCGTCATGTGTGACGTGTAGTGACGTTCGATCGCGGCCAGATAGACCGGCGCGGCGGCGCGCAACGTCCTGCGCCCCTCGTCGGTGATCACCGCGTACGCGGAACGCTTGTCCTCGGGGTTGGCCGCCCGGCTCACCAGCCCGGCCTCGACCAACTGGTCGACGACCCGGCTGACCCGCGTGCGGGACACCACCGCGACCTCGCCCAGCTCGCCCATGCTGAGCCGCCGGTCCGGGGCCGAGTTGAGTTCGAGCAGTACGTCGTACCAGGTCAGCGGCAGTCCGCACTGCTGCTGGAGCTCGCGGTCGAGGCGGGGCACCAGCGCCGCGTGCACCCGCAGCAGCGCCGCCCACGCGGCCGTGTCGGTGTCGCCCATCACCTCAGGCTACCCAATTCTTGTGCGTGCGCACGCATCGGAGTAAGAATGTGCGTGCGCACGCATTCTTCTGACGACGGGACGAGACAGTGACCAAGGTTCTGCACCTTTCCGCATCCCCGCGCGGCCCGCGCTCCGAGTCCCTCGCGATCGCGACCACGTTCCTCGACACGCTCCGCGACGTCTCCCCCTCCACCCCGATCGAGACGTACGACCTCTGGGACGGCACCCTGCCCGCGTTCGGCCCGGACGCCGCGGCCGCCAAGATGGCCGTCTTCGCCGGCGAACAGCCCCGCGGCGCGGCCGCCGACGCCTGGGACGCCGCCATCGCCACGTTCCGCCGCTTCGACGCCGCCGACCGGTACGTCTTCAGCGTGCCCATGTGGAACGCCGGAGTGCCGTACATCCTCAAGCAGTTCATCGACGTCGTCAGCCAGCCCGGCCTGGTCTTCGGCTTCGACCCCGAGCGGGGCTACAGCGGCCTGCTGACGGGCAAGCGCGCTGCCGTGATCTACACCAGCGCCGTGTACGGCCCCGAACGCGGCCCGGCCTTCGGCGCCGACTTCCAGGCCCCGTACTTCGAGGAATGGCTGCGCTGGGCGGGCATCGACAACATTCGCAGCATCCACTTCCGCCCGAACCTGGCCACCGCCGACGCCGACACCGGCCGCAGGCAGGCCCACGCCCAGGCCCGCGACGCCGCCAAGGAGTTCCTGTCATGAGACGCGGCCGGTCGGGCCATGGCAGTCAGCGGCCCGCGCCGCGCAGCCAGTCGTAGATCTCGCCGAACGTCGCCGGGCCCGGCACGTGGCCGCCGGTGTACTCGTGACCCTGCGCTCCGCCGATGTTGGCCAGCAGCCAGTGGGCGTGGTCGGCAGAGACGTTCTGGTCGTCGGTGCCGTACCAGAGCCCGACCGGCACCGAACCGTCCGGCATGGCGAACCCCCACGGGCGGGCGAAGGCGATCTTGTCGTCGACCCAGCCGTCGTAGCTGTCGACGAAGGTGGCTCGCAGGCGGGCCATGGCCTCCGGGTCGTCGCGGGCCGGCGGGCCGGAGACCAGGCTGGGATGCTCCGGCCCACCGGCGGCGACGATCGCCATGATGTCGCGCGAGATCCGCTCGAGCTCGGGCCGCAGGGTCTGCTCGACCGGCGGTGGCGCGTCGCCGGGCGGCCGGATGCCGTCGCGGGGCGGGTGGAGGCCGTCGGCGGGCGAGTGGAGGCCGTCGCTGGGCGGGCGGATGCCGGACAGCACGGCGCAGCGGATCACCCGCTCGGGCAGCAGTGCCGCGCAGGCCAGCGCGTGCGGTCCGCCGCCCGAGCCGCCGAACACGGCGAACCGGTCCCAGCCCTGGGCGTCGGCGAGCCGCCGGACGTCCCCGGCCACATCGGCGACGCTGCGCCCGGGACGGCGGGTCGAGCCGCCGTATCCGGGCCGGTCGGGCATCACCACCCGTACGCCGCTGCGGTTCATCGCCTCGATCTGGTCCGGCCGCCGCCACCGGGTGCTCGGCGTGCCGTTGTGCGCGATGACCGGGAACCCGTCGGCGGGCCCGTAGACGCAGTAACGCAGGACTCGTCCGTCGATCTCCACCGACTGATCAGCGACCACCGGACCATCCAACACCACCGGCCGGGCTCAGCCGAGCGCGGCGAGCAGCCGGTCCACCTCGTCGGCGGTGTTGTAGTGGTAGAGGCTCGCGCGCACCGCTCCCCCGGTCGCGCGCAGCCCGGCCGCCTCGAAGTACTCGACCGCGTAATAGTCGCCGTGCGACACGCAGATGCCCTGCTCGCCGAGGTTCCGCGCGGTCTCGGCCGGGGCCTGACCGGCGAGGCGGAACGAGATCGTCGGGCACCGCTCGCGCCCGGCCGGGCACACCGTCACCTTGTCGTTGGCCCGCAGCCCGTCCAGCAGCCGGGCGGCCAGCCGGTTCTCGTACTCCTCGGCCGCCGCCATGCTCGCCAGCACCCGGGCCCGGCGGCTGCCCGCACCCGCAGCCAGCCCGGCCAGGAAGTCGACCGCCGCGGTCACGCCGGCCAGCAGTTCGAAGCTCAACGTCCCGTACTCGAACCGGTCGGGGGCGGCCGACGGCGACGGGATCAGCTTCACCGGCTGCAGCGGCTCCCACACGGCCGGGTCGGCGACCACCGCGGCGTAGTGCGGACCCGACCACTTGTAGGCGCTGGTCACATAGAAGTCGGCGCCGAGCGCGGCCACGTCGGTCGGCCGGTGGGCGGTGGCGTGCACCCCGTCCACGAAGACCTGGGCCCCGGCCGCGTGTGCGAGGCCCGCGATCTCGCCGACGGCGGGCACGGTGCCGATGGCGTTGCTGGCCGCGGTCACGGCGACGAGCCGGGTGCGCGGGCCGACCAGCTCGGCGTACTGCCCGGCGGGCAGCTCACCGGACGCCAGATCAACGTCGGCCCACCGTACGGTGGCCCCGGCTGTTTCCGCGGCCTGGACCCAGGGGCGCACGTTGGCGTCGTGGTCGAGCCGGGACACCACGATCTCGTCGCCGGGACCCCAGCCCTGCGCGAGGGTGCGGGCCACCAGGTAGGTCAGGGCGGTGGCGCTGGGCCCGAACACGACCCCGGCCGGGTCGGCCCCCACCAGGTCGGCCACCGCGGCCCGGGCGGCGGCCACGATCTCCCCCGAGCGGCGGGCCGGATCGTGCGCGGTGCCGCGGTTCGACACCGCCGTACGCATGGCCGCGCCGATCGCCTCGATCACGGCCCCGGCCGGTTGGGTGCCGCCGGCCCCGTCGAAGTGCGCGAACCCCTCGGCGAGCGCGGGATAACCGGACCGGATGCGGGCGACGTCGAGGCTCATGATCCCAGCCTAGGGCTGGTACGGGGGTGCCTCTCCCCAGCCCCACCGCGGCACCGGGGCGGCCCGGGCCACCTCGGCGCCCGGCTGCGAGTTGTCGCGGGCCAGCCGGGTGCCCCACTCCACGTAGGCGAGGAACGCGGCCCGGAACTCCGGGTCGCCGGGCAGTCCCGCCTCGTCGGCGGCGTCCTGGATCAGGTTGACCCAGCGCCGGCGCTGCGGCTCGGTGATGGCCATGCCGAGGTGCTTGGACAGCATGTGCGGATAGCCGCCGTGCGAGGCCGTGTAGTCGGCCGGCCCGCCGAACACCTCGGCCAGCCAGACCGCCACGTGCCGCGCGTGCTCCGGCGGCATGTGCGCGAACAGCGGCGCGAGCAGGTCGTCTTTCTCCACGCGGGCGTAGAACGCGTCGGTCAGCCGCGCGAACGCCTCGAAGCCACCAGCCCACTGATACAGGGTGTCCGTCATGCCGATCAGCTCAGCAGGGCGGCGGGCCACCGGCAAGTACGCACATAATGGTGCGTGCCCAAGCGATACAGCTGCCCGGTCGAACTGACCGTCGACGTCGTCGGTGGACGGTGGCGCCCGGTCCTGCTGTCCCGCCTCAAGGAGGGCGTGCACCGCTATGGCGAATTGCGCCGCCTCACCCCCGGCATCAGCGAGAAGATGCTGACCCAGCGCCTGCGCGAACTGGAGGCCGACGGCCTCATCACCCGCCGCGACCGGGGCACCGTCCCACCCCACGTCGACTACGACCTGACCGACGAGGGCCGCACCCTGATCCCGATCCTGCAGGCCATGTACGACTGGGGCCTGGCTCGGGCCGCCCGCACGGGCACCGAGGTGGGCGGTTAACCGCTCGACCGCCGATCGGCGCGATGACACGATCACCCCCGTGACACCGCTGCGGATCATCAAGGGCGACGCGACCAGTCCGCAGCACAAGGGCCCGAAGCTGATCGCGCACGTCTGCAACGATCTCGGCGGCTGGGGCAAGGGCTTCGTGCTGGCCGTCTCGCGCCGCTGGCCCGAGCCCGGGAAGGCCTACCGCCAGTGGCATCGCGAGCGCGCAACCAACGACTTCGGGCTCGGCGCCACCCAGCTCGTGCAGGTGCGCCCCGACATCTGGGTCGCGAATATGGTCGCCCAGCGCGGCACCCGCACGGGCAGCAACGGCCCGCCGATCCGCTACGAGGCGGTCGAGCGCTGCCTGACCACCCTGGCCGACCACGCCACCCACCTGGCCGCAACCGTCCACATGCCCCGAATCGGTTGCGGCCTGGCCGGCGGCCGCTGGTCCCGCATCGAGCCACTCATCCAGGCCACCCTGTGCGCCCGCGACATCAGCACCACCGTCTACGACCACGACTGAGCCGATCGGCGGCTCATCGGTTTCCGGTGGACTCCACGCGGGTGATGAGCTGCTTCAGGCGGTCGATCTCCTCGGCCAGCGCCCGGCTTCCGGCCGGGGTCAGCGTGATCCAGGTGCGGCCACGTTTGCCCTCGTAGCCCTTTTCGATGTCGACCAGGCCGGCCGCCTCCAGCACGCTGAGGTGTTTGGAGAGGTTGCCGGCGGTCAGTTCGAGCTGGCCGCGCAGGTAGCCGAACTCGACCCGCTTGGCCTCGTGCGCGATGGTCAGGATGCCCAGGCGGACCCGCTGGTGCACGACCTCGTCGAGGCCGTTGACCGGGTGGTCGACCTGTTCGTCGGTCACGGCCGCCGCCGGGCCAGGGCGAAGCCGGCCGCGCCGAGCAGGAGGACCAGGCCGTTGATGACCTGTTGCGGGACGAACGACGCTGCCGTCGACGTGTTCATCTGCCAGCCGAAGGTGATCGGCACCAGGACCACCAGCAGGTAGGCGGCGGTGAAGGCCAGCAGCGCGACGTTGCGTTCGAGCCGGCTCAGCACCAGCAGCGCTATGCCGAGGGTGCCGGCGGGCGCGATCAGGCGGTCGATCACCATGAACCACGCCGGGAACGGGTCGCTGGGCGGGTTCTCCCACCAGTAGGTGTAGGCCAGCAGCCACGCGGTCAGCGACAGCAGCGTCAGCACCCCGCCGGTGATCACATAGGGCAGCACCCTCGCGCCCAGTCCGCGCGCGCGGGCGGCTCGCATATAGGCAAAGGCGATTGCCCCGTACGCCACCAGGAGCGCCGGCGGCCAGTAGAACATCGTGCCGCGCCGCCAGAACGCGCAGCCGCTGTCCGTGCAGCGTTCGACCAGCAGGAAGTAGTCGAACGGGATCGCCGCGAGGGTCGCCGCGCCCAGCACCAGCAGCGCCGCCCACGTCAGACGCTGATCGAGGCGTACGCGATGGGCCAGCGCACGGGTCTCGGAGAGAAGCCGCCGCGGATCGTCGGCCGCGGGCATCGAGTCGGTGGTCATGGCAATAGGTTTCCACAGCAAACCTATTTGCGCTAGTGGCCCCCGGGAACTTCGCTGGTCCCGGGGGCCGGCCAGCTAGGCGAGCGCGCGACGCAGGGCGTCCAGGCGCAGGGCCCAGATGCGCCGGGACAGGGCCGCCTCGGCCGCGAACGTCTCGGCCGCGTGGTAGCTGCCGGGGTGGATGTGCAGCTCGGTCGGCACGCCCGCGGCCATCAGGCGCTGGGCGAAGGCGATGTCCTCGTCGCGGAACAGGTCGACCGTGCCGACGTCGATGAACGCCGGAGGCAGCCCGGACAGGTCCTCGGCGCGGGCCGGAGCCGCGTACTGGTCGGCCGGTTTGCCGCCCAGATACCAGGCCCAGGCCTCGATATTGCCGGACCGGTCCCAGATGCCGATGTCGACGATCTCGTGGCTGGACGTGGTGGTGTTGGTGTCGTCGATCATCGGGTAGATCGGCATCATGAACTTCAGCTGCGGGCCGCCGCGGTCGCGGGCCAGCAGCGCGGTCGCGATGGTCAGGCCGCCGCCGGCCGAGGCGCCATAGATGGCCAGCCGGTCGGGGTCGAAACCGAGTTCGGCCGCGTTCTTGGCCATCCAGACCAGCCCGGCGTAGCAGTCCTCGACCGGCGCCGGGTGCGGGTGCTCGGGCGACAGGCGGTACTCGACCGAGACGACGACCGCGCCGACCTCGTCGCAGATGTAGGTGGCGTTCGGGTCCTCGCCGTCGATGCTGCCCAGGACCATGCCGCCGCCGTGGATGTAGAAGATGCCGGGCAGCGTGCCGGTGGCGTTGACCGGCTTGTAGATCCGTACGGTGATGTCCGGCTCGCCCTCGGGACCGGGAACCGTCCGGTCCTCCTTGACGACGTTGGGGTTCTCGGGGATCTCGATGCCGGCCAGCATCGCCTGCACGGTGGCGCGGCGCTGCACGATGTCGGGCACCGAGTTGAAGCCGCCGGGCAGGGCCTCGAGCAGCTGGTCGAGCGGGACGGCGACTTCGGGGTCGATCAGTTCACGACGGGACATGCGAATCTCCTCGAGTCAGGAAGCCAGCGAAAAACCCTCGTAGCCCTTGGCGGCCACGTCGTCGCACTTCTTGCGGTATTCGCCCACGCCGCCGCAGTAGGGCATGAAGACGCGGGTCTTGCCGGGCACGTTGGCGCCCATGTACCAGGAGTTTGCGCGCGGATAGAGCGTGTAGCCGGCCAGCTCGTTGACGTGGTCGACCCACGCCTCCTGGGCCGTGGCGGTCGCCTCGATCGTGCGCAGTCCCTGCCGATCGAGGTGCTCGATGGCATCGGCCACCCAGTCGACGTGCTGCTCGATCGACACGATCATGTTGGACAGCACCGACGGGCTGCCCGGGCCGGTGATCATGAACAGGTTGGGGAAGCCGGCCGAGCCGATGCCGAGATAGGTGCGGGGCCCGGCGCTCCACGTCTCCTTGAGAGAGAGCCCGTCCCGGCCGCGGATGTCGACGTTGGTCAGCGCGCCGGTCATCGCGTCGAAGCCGGTCGCGTAGACGATGACGTCGAACTCGTACTCCTTCTCGGACGTCCGGATGCCCTTCTCGGTGACCTCGACCAGCGGGGTGCGGCGCAGGTTGACCAGGTGCACGTGCGGCAGGTTGTACGTCTCGAAGTAGTTCGTGTCGAGGCAGGGCCGCTTGGTGCCGACGGGGTAGTCCGGGCACAGGTCCTCGGCGACCTGCGGGTCCTTGACGATGTCGCGGATCTTGTCGTGGATCCAGGCCTTGGCGGTGTCGTTGGCGGCCTGGTTCGTGGCGAAGTCGGTGAACGTGGACAGCAGGTTGACCAGGCTGCCGCTCTCCCAGGCCTGCTCGAAGGCCGCGTTGCGTTCCTCGGCCGACACCTCGAGCGCCGACTTGGTCGGCACCACGACGGGCACGCCGGCCCCCGATTCCCGCTGGGCCTTGCGGTACGCCCGGTAGTTCGCGCGCATCTCGGCGATCTCGTCGTCGCGCAGGCGCCGGTTGCGGGCCGGCAGCGAATACGAGGGGGTGCGCTGGAAGACGGTCAGGTCGGCGGCCGTCTCGGCGATCACCGGGATCGACTGGACGCCGGAGGACCCCGTACCGATGATGCCGACCCGCTGGCCGGTGAAGTCGACCTGCTCGTGGGGCCAGCGCGAGGTCTGGTACGAGGTGCCCTTGAACGTCTCGATGCCCGGGATCTCGGGCAGCTTGGGCGACGACAGGCAGCCGGTCGCCATGATCAGGAACCGGGCCTGGACCGTGTCCTCGTGCTCGGTCCGCACCAGCCAGGCCTTGTCGTCCTCGGACCAGGTCGCGCCGGACACCCGCGTCCGGAAAACGATGTCCTTGCGCAGGTCGAAGCGGTCGGCGACGTGGTTGGCGTACTTGAGGATCTCGGGCTGCGTGGGGTAGCGCTCCTGCCACGGGTATTCCTGCTCCAGGTCTTCGGAGAAGGAATACGAGTAGGCGAGGCTTTCGACATCGACGCGGGCGCCCGGATACCGATTCCAGTACCAGGTGCCGCCGACACCGGTGCCGGCCTCGAACACGACGGCCGTGCGGCCTTGCTGGCGCAGCTTGTGCAGCAGATACATGCCGGAGAAGCCGGCGCCGACGATGACGGCGTCCACACTCGGCGGAACGTTGCGGGTCTCGGTAGCGGTCTCCTGGGTCGGCTGGGACATGGGCAGACTCCTGGCGATTCGGGGCCGGTCATCCGCTCCGGACACGTTCCATCGCCGCACGCCGGTGCGGTGGTCCGATGCTGCGGTGACGACCGAGGGGTACAGCACATTCCGTCACGCCCGGTAACTACTGGGTGACGTAGCCCACAACATAGAATGCATTCTGCATCCCGTCAATGTTTCGCCGGTGTTTCTTGCTCGCGGCGAAAGATCGGTTGACCAGGGCAAAAGCCGATCACGAAGACGTACGCCTCGTCGCCGCCCTCAACAGCAATGGGGCCGAACTCCGCCTTCGGCGGCTGCCGCTGCGAGCGGAGTGCAACGAAAGGCCGTAGCGCACGACCGGCCGGGGACGGACGGAAGGCCGGAACGGAGCCGGCCGAGGACGGCAGCAAGGCCGGAACGGGGGCTGGCCGAGACGACAGGCCAGCCGGGACGACACGGCCGGGACGGCAGTCCGCCGGGACTACTCGCTCAGCAGCGCGGACATCTCGGGCAGCTTGAAATACTCGGCCGTGGCCCGCGCGGAAGGCGTGCCGCCGTCCGGGTCGGCGCCGGCCGCGAGCAGCGTCTTGACGGTAGCCGCGTTCTGGCGGAACACCGCGGCCGACAGGGCGGACTGCCCCCGGTCGTTGACCCGGTTCGGGTCGGCGCCGTGCTCCAGCAGCCCGGCCACCGTGTCCGGGTGATTGTGGTAGGCCGCGAGAATCAGCAGCGTGTCACCCTTGTCGTTGGTGAGGTTGGCCGGCAGCCCCGCCGCGACGTTCTCGACGAGCTCGGCGGTGACCCCGGACCGCGCCAGGTCGAACATGCGGTGCGCGTACGCGATGGTGTCGTCATCCAGGTCAGCCACGGCGCAGATCTACCCGCAACTCCGCCCGGGAAACACCCGCCGTGATCACAGGAACTCCCAGTAGTGCGGCTCCTGGTAGGTGTGCCAGCCGTGGAAGAACCAGTCGGCCAGGTCGGTCAGCCGGTTCAGGCAGGCCTCGTAGTAGCTTGCGGGCTCCGGCCTCGGGAAATCGGCGTGGGCGGTATGGTCGGGCACCCAGGTCGAGACGTAGTGGAAGCCCTCGACCAGCCAGCGGTCCAGCGACTCCCGGTCCGCGCACTCCTCGCAGGCCGTACGCATAGCCTGTTCCAGGCGGCTGAACGCTTCGCGGTCCCAGACCCGGTCGGCGTACAGGCGCAGCAGGAAGGAGCCCGGCTCGGAGCCGAACTCCCGGCGGAGCACCTCGAACGCGTAGTCCACCGGGGAAGCATGTCAGGAGTGGCCATGGCCGGGATCTTTGAATCCGCCGATATCTATCAGATCGCGTTCGGCTATCGCGACATCCCGGCCGAGGCCGACCTGCTGCTGAAGTGGTTCACACGCCACCACGGCGGGCTTCCCCGCGGCGTGCTGGAGCTGGCCGCCGGGCCCGGCGATCACGCCCTCGAGTTCGCGAGGCGCGGAATGGGCGCGACGGCGCTGGATCTGTCGGCGGCCATGTGCGCGCGGGGCGCGGAAAGGGCCCGGGCCGACGGTCTCGACGTCGAGGTCGTCCGGGCCGACATGACCGCCTTCGATCTCGGCCGCCGGTTCGATCTCGCGCTGCTGATGCTGGACTCGGCCGCCCTGCTGCTCACCGACGAGGCCATGGCGGCCTTTCTCGAGCACACCGGCCGGCATCTCACCGCGGGCGGCCTGCTCGTGGTCGATCTCAGCGTCGGCCAGGGCCGGCCGGACTGGACGGCCGAGTCGGGCGGCATCGTGGTCCGCACCCAGTGGGGTATGCCCGGCGACCCCTACGACCCCGTGACCGGGATCGAGCAGACCCGCGTCCGCTTCACCGTCGGCTCGACTGTGGAGAGCGACGAGGTGGAAAGCGACGAGGTGGTTCCCTCCCGGCACTGGACGGCCGATCAGCTGTGCGAGCGCGCCGGCGACCGGTGGGAGCTCGCCGCCCGCTACGGGTCGATGACCGAGGACGTCGAGGCGTCAGACGTCCGTGCGGTCCGGGACGTCCTCGTCCTGCGCCGGCTCGGATGACGGCACCTGGGACTCGACGGTCTTCTCGACCAGCAACCAGGCCAGGACTCCGAGCAGGGTCAGCGGGACCATCACGTACCACTCGCCGAGCAGGCCGAAGTCGCCCGAGCGGCCCATCGTGTGCAGGATGCTGACCGAGGCCAGCGGGAGGCAGGCCAGGCCGATGACGACGGGGCGGATCCACGTGTTGTGCATGCCCCGAAGTCTGGCCGCGGGCCGGGGCCCCGCACATCTGGCAACCGGTGGAGAACCACCTATGCCCGGGGGCATAGGTCCGGTCAGCCGCGCTCGATCTGCTCGATCGTCTTGACGATCTCGCGCAGGTTCTCGGTCATCTCGTTCTGGCCCTGGCGCGGCAGCCCGGCGACCACCTTGGCCTCGAGCGCGTTGAACCGGGGATAGATCTCCTCCATGAGCTGCTTGCCCGCGGGGGTCAGGTGGATCTCGACGAGGCGGCGGTCGTCCTCGCGGCCCTGCTTGCGGATCCAGCCCTTGCCTTCGAGGGTCTTGACCACGCCGGTCAGGGTGGCCTTCGAGATCGCCGCCGCCTCGGCCGCGTGGCGGGTCTCCATGCCATCGAAGATCCAGACCACCCACATCACGACGAAGCCGGTCCACGTCAGATCGTAGGGGCGCAGCACTTCGTTGGAGGCGTACGAGCGGACGGCGTTGGCGGCGCGGTAGATGCTCGACACGGCCATCGCCGCCTCGAAGTCGAGGCCGAGCGACTCGACGTACTGGCGCATGGCTCGCTCGGTCTCGACAAGGTTCGGGTGGTCCTTCATGGCGACGATGGTACGTTCCGGGGTCATGCTCGTCGTCGATGCGAAGGCCATGGAAGAGGCGCAGGCCCGGCTGCAGGCGCGTCAGATCGACGTGGTGCGGCTCGGCTACAGCGATCTCATCGGCGCCGAGCGGGGACGCGACCTTCTCGTACGCCGGTTCGCCCGCACGGCCCGCGACGGCGTGGCGTTCTGCCGCTCGGTCTACGGCACCTCCCCGATGGGCGATGTCGTCGACATCGAGGGCGGCCTTTCCGCCGGTCTGCCCGACGTGATCGCGGTCCCCGACCTGAGCACGATGCGGGAGGTCCCGTGGGAGCCCGGCGTCGCGCACGTGATCGCCGACGTCTTCGATCCCGGCGGCGAACCGGCCGGGGAGAGCCCGCGCACCGTGCTGCGGCGGGTGATCGAACGGTTCGCGACGCTCGGGATGACGCCGCTGGTCGGGCCGGAACTCGAGTTCTATGTGCTCGAGCCGGCCGCGGAGGCGCCGCACGGCTGGAAGCGGTACGGCGAGGGCCCGGGCAACGTCTACACCGCGGGTTACAAGGGCGATCCGGACAACACGCTGATCAGCTGGTTGCGCAAGCTCGACGCGTACGGGCTGGAGGTGGTCGCGGCCAATCACGAGTTCGCCTCCGGCCAGTTCGAGATCAACCTGTGGCATTCGGACGCGCTGGATGCCGCCGACCGGGCGTTCCGGTTCAAGACGGCCGTGCAGGAGCTGGCCCGGATTTCCGACAAGCGGGCCACCTTCATGGCGAAGCCGTTCAACGACGAGGGCGGCTCCGGCTTCCACGTGCACTTCTCGTGCCGGTCCGCGTCGTCGGAGGCGGTCTTCGACGACCCGGCCGCCGAGGACGGGCTGTCGACGGTCGCGCGCTCGGCCGTGGCCGGGATCCTGGCCCACGCTCCGGCCCTGGCCGC
Organism: Actinoplanes sp. NPDC021490; assembly: GCF_055562135.1. Lineage (NCBI taxonomy): Bacteria > Bacillati > Actinomycetota > Actinomycetes > Micromonosporales > Micromonosporaceae > Actinoplanes > Actinoplanes sp. NPDC021490. The sequence goes on along the minus strand of NZ_JBVHFW010000022.1, from coordinate 166,689 downwards.
GCTGCTCAATCCGACGGTCAACTCGTACAAGCGCTTCGGACCGGACACGCTGGCGCCGTGGCTGATCGACTGGGGTCTGGACAACCGCAGCGCCATGATCCGGATCCCGCCCGAGCGCGGCCGCGCGGCCCGTCTGGAGGTGCGGCTCGGGGACGCGTCGGCCAACCCGTACCTGGGGATCGCCGCCGTGCTGGCCGCCGCCTATCTGGGTCTGCGCGACAAGCTGGAGCCGCCGGCCCCGCTGGAGGGCTATGGGTACAACGCCACCAAGGCGGGCCGCCTGCCCGGTGATCTCGGCACGGCGCTGTCCGCCCTGGAGCGCGACGCCGAACTGACCGACCTGCTGGGGCCGCGCTTCGTCGCCGCGTTCCTGGCCTACAAGCGCAACGAGCTGGAGCGCTTCTCCCGGTGGGTGACCGACTGGGAGTTCCGCGAATATTCCTCTCACCTTTAACTATTTGGACCCGAACGATGGGGTCTAGAGTCGTCGCCGTGAAGTTGCTTGTCGTCCAGCACGACCACGTCTCGCCGCTCGGCCCGGTGGCGGCCCGCTTCGCCCAGCACGGGTACGACATCGTCCACCACCCGGTCGTCCCCGAGTCCCGGTTCGGCTCCCCCGGCGTGATCAGCCGGTTCCCGTCGTTCGCCGCGTTCGACGCCGTCGTCGCGATGGGCGCGCCCTGGTCCACGTACGACTCCCTGGTCGGCAGCTGGGTCACCCCCGAGCTGGCCGAGCTGCGCCGCGCCGACGAGGCCGGCGTGCCCGTGCTGGGCATCTGCTTCGGCGGTCAGCTGCTGGCCACGGCCCACGGCGGCACGGTCGCCCGCTCGCCGCGGCCGGAGATCGGCTGGACGACGCTGACCAGCGACTCGTTCGTCCCGGCCGGCCCGTGGTTCGAGTGGCACTACGACCGCTGGACCCTGCCGCCCGGCGCCGTCGAGCTGGCCCGCACGCCGGCCGCGTCCCAGGCCTTCCGGCTCCGGCGCAACCTGGCCGTCCAGTTCCACCCCGAGCTGACCCCGGCCATGCTCGCGGGCTGGCTGGCCCAGGGCGCCGCCGCCGAGGCCCGCGCCCACGGCTTCGACCCCGGCGAGCTGCTGGCCCGCACCCGCGAGGAGAGCGAGGTGGCCGCCAAGCGGGCGCACACCCTGGTCGACGCGTTTCTGGAGCACGTCTCGGGCTGACGCATAAGTCCGCCGGGCACGGGTACCCGGCCGCCCGTCAGCGTCGAAGCATTGTGAGGAGCCAGTAATGACCAGCGCCACCGACAGGGACGTCGTCGACATCCTGACCGCCGACCACCGCGACGTGACCGCCCTGATCGGCGAGATCTGGACGATCACCGACCCGATGATCCGGCGCGACCTGACCGACACCGCGATCAGCGAGCTGGTCCGGCACGCGGTCGCCGAGGAGATGTACGTCTACCCCGCCATGAAGAAGCACCTGCCCGAGGGCGAGAAGTCGGTGGAGCACGACATCGAGGAGCACAAGGAACTGGAGGAGATGATGAAGCGCCTCGAGGACGTCGACGTGTCGAGCCCCGAGTTCGAGGAAGCCCTGCGCAAGCTGGAGGCCATCCTGGTCGACCACGTGCAGGACGAGGAGTCCGACCAGTTCCCCGAGCTGCGCCGGCACATCCCGCGCGAGGAACTGGTCGAGCTGGCCGGCAAGGTCGAGACGGCCAAGAAGCTGGCCCCCACGCGCCCGCACCCGAGCGCCCCCAACAACGAGGTCTTCCACAAGCTGGTCGGCCCCGGCGTCGGCCTGGTCGACCGCCTCCGCGACAAGCTGACCGGCCGGGCCACCAAGTAACCGGCCGTCAGGCCAGGTTGTCCAGCCGGGTCGCCCAGCCGTCGAGCACCCGCTCGGGGTCGGTGGCGAGGACGCCGGCGAGCAGGGTCGCGTAGACGTCGCGGAAGTCGGTGGTGAACTTCAGGTCGCCGTCGTCCAGATCGGTCAGGCTCGGTCGCTCGCCGTGCAGGCCGCCGGTCACGCCGTCGCCCAGCAGGAAGACGTCGGAGGCGGTGCCGTGATCGGTGCCGTCCGAGGCGTTCGCCTTGACCCGGCGGCCGAACTCGGAATAGACGGCCGTGACCACACCGTGGCCGGCCACCCGGGCGGCGAAGGCGGACAGGGCCTTGTCCAGCTTCATGAGCAGGGACTTCTGGGCGTCCTTACCGTCGGCGTGCAGGTCGAAGCCGCCCAGCGACACCGAGTAGACGCGGGTGGCCACGCCGGCTTCGATGCAGCGGGCCACCAGCGACAACTGCTGGTCCAGAGGCGGCGCGGCGCCACCGGTCGCGGTCGCGGGGGCGTCGCCGTCATCCTCGTTCGCGGGCAGCGGCGACGAGACCAGGTCGCGTACGCGGGCCAGATCCGTGAAGCAGGCGGCGGCCCGGGCCTGAGCGGCCGGCTCCCCCGCGGCCGGCGTGCCCAGCCGGTTCAGCAGCGCGGGGGTCACGCCGCCGGGCAGCTCGAGCTCGCCGCCGGGAACCGTCGCCCCGGCGCTTTGAGCCCCCGCGAGCAGGGGTGGCAGCACGGGCTCGAACGAGATGGCCAGGCGCGGGTCGCCGCCGGACACGTCGAGCCAGCGGCCGAGCCACCCCGTGGTGCCGGGGCGGCCGGGCTGGGCGGTCTGCCAGATGTCCATGGACTGGAAGTGGCTACGGTTGGGCTTCGGGTAGCCGACGCCGCGCACGATCGCCAGCCTGCCCTGGCCGAACAACCGGTGCAGGCCGGGCAGCCCGGGATTGAGCGCCTCCCCCTGGCCCAGATCGAGCAGTTCGTCTTCCCCGTACGCGAAGTCGGGACGGGCGGCGGCGAGGGCCGGATCCCCGTACGGGACAACGGTGTTGAGCCCGTCGTTGCCACCGTAGAGGGTGACCAGCACCAGCGTCTTCGCGGCCGGATCGCGGTCCCCGGCCGTGTCCAGGATCTGGCGCAGCCCGAGCGTGGAGGCGGCCGCGCCCGCGACCACCCCGCTGGCGATCAGGAACCGGCGCCGGGTGATGGTGTCCATGGCTCTCCTCCTCAGTGAACGGCGTATTCGGGACTGGCCAGGCCGAGGGCGAGCCGCCGGCGCGGATCCGCGGTGTCCTTCAGCACGGCGTACGTACGGTCGCTCCAGCCGTCCACGACCAGCAGGGCGGCCAGCGCCTCGGCATCGCGCGGCGGGTCCGCCTTGGTTTGAGCGGCCAGCTTCTGCCCGGCGCGCAGGCGGGTCAGCGTCGACGACGTGGTCAGCCAGGCCGCACCGGCCGGCCATCCGCCCACCGACGGCGGCCGCAGCGGCACCTGCCCGAGGGCCTTGAGGACGGCCTCCGGAACCGGCACTCCGAGCTGCCGGGCCGCGCCGACGAGCCACTCGACGGGCTGCTTGACCAGCGTCCCGGCCGAGGCGGCGAACTCGGGAGCACGGCACACCGCCCGCAACAGGGCCGTGGTGTTCCGACCGGCCGCCACCACCGTCCCGGGCATCGCCGAGGGTCCGGCGTAGCGGGCCCACAAGCGGCGGGCGATGAACGGCACGTGGGCGTCATGGCCGACGAGCAGATCCGCGTACGCGTCCAGGTCGAGAACGCCGGTGCGGCCGAGCAGCGTCACCCGGCCCGGGTCGTGTCTGGCCGGCACGAGGCGCGCGGCGCCGGTCGCGCGGTCGACTCGCCACCCGGTCAGCACGCGCGCGCCGGCCTTCACATCGTCTTCGGTGTACGCCCCCGGTCCGAGCGTGAACAACTCCATGACCTCGCGGGCCAGATTCTCGTTCGGCGCCTTGCGCGTGTTCTTCTGCCCGTCGAGCCAGAGGATCAGGGCAGGGTCGCGCACCATGGCCCGGACCAGCGGCGCGGTGTCTCCCGCCCCGTAGCGCCGGAACGTCTGCTGCTGGACGAGCATGAGATGGGCCGAGCGGACCTTCTGCGCGCTGGTCGCCCAATGCCCGTGCCAGAAGAACGTGAGCTTCTCGGCCGCCCCGCCCGCCGCCATCCGGGCCAGCCACCACCGGGCGACGGCCACGTTCTGTTCCCGCTGCCCGCGGCGGGCGTCGAGGCGCTGGTCGCGGGAGGCGTCCGGGCCGAGCCGGGACACCGGGTCGGCACCCAGATCCGGAGGTGTTGGCACGGCGACCGGCTCGAGGAGGCGTACGAGCGTCGCGTCGAAGCCGCCCCTGACCGCCGCATCCACCTCGTCGGTCGTAGGCCCGAAGGCGAGCCGGCGAAGAAGGTGCGACACCCGAGCGCGTTCCGTCATGCCGGCGACGCTAGGCCGCCTTTGTAAGCGGCCGGTAAGACCACCGTCATGACCCCGCAAGAAGCGGGTCAGCGTGTCCGGGACTCCCACACCGGCTGGTGGGGCTCGTCGTTGTGGACGACGAAGTCGGCGTGCTCGGCCGGACGCGCCGTAGCGAAGTAGAGCTCTTGAGCCGGGATGTAACGCTCGCGCCAGCGCCGTTCGACGGCAGCCCGGGACGCCGCGCCGCGCTCCCGGATCACCGCCCGGTCCACGGTCTTCCCGAGCTCGATCGAGACGAGGACGCTCAGTTCCCACCGGCCGGCCAGTTCCGGGCGCATGAGGAAGACCCCGTCGAAGAGCAGCACTGCGTCGGCGGGGGCCGTCCGGACCGGCGGCGACAGCACTGTGTCGGCGGTGTGGTCGTAGACCGCGGGCTGGAAGCGGCGGTCCCCGCCCGGACCGAGCGGATCGAGCAGAACCCGGTTCAGCGAGTCGTAGTCGTGGGTGTCGTAGTAGCAGCCCTCGGCCGAGTACTCGCCGCGCGGATAGCGCCGCGCCCGGGGGTAGAGGAATTCGCTACGTCGAGCCGACCCTATCCGGGCCGATCAAGCGGCCTGGAAGGAGCGGCGGGACAGGCCGACCGAGTAGCCCTCGAGCTTGGTGATGACCGGGGCGGTGGGGTCGGTGGCCGCGCCCAGCGTGACGAACAGCGGGGTGAAGTGCTCGACCGTCGGGTGCGAGAACGGCATGCCGGGGGCGGCGCTGCGGAAGCGGGCCAGTTCGGCCACGTCGCCGCGGTCCAGGGCGTCGGCGGCCCAGGCGTCGAAGTCGGCCGACCAGCCGGGGACCACGTTGCCGGTGAACATCTCGCGGGTCAGGAACGGCAGGCCGTGTGTCATGTGGCCGGAGCCCATGACCAGGACGCCCTGCTCGCGCAGCGGCCGCAGGCGGGCGCCGAGGGCGAGCAGCTCGTCGGGGTCCTCGGTGGGCAGGCTGAGCTGGAGCACGGGGACGTCGGCCAGCGGGTACATGATCTTCAGGGGCACCCAGGCGCCGTGGTCGAGGCCGCGGCTGTGGTGGCCGTGCACCTGCTCGCGGTCGGGCATCATGGCCGTGACCTGCTCGGCCAGCGAGCCGGCGTCGGGGGTGTCGTAGCGGAAGTCGTAGTAGATCGGGTTGAAGCCGCCGAAGTCGTAGACCAGCTCGGACGGGCGGGCCGCGCTGACCGACAGCGGGGCCGACTCCCAGTGGGCGCTGACCACCAGGATCGCCTTCGGCTTGGGCAGCGAGCGGGCCCAGCGGCGCAGCGGGTTGAGCCACTCGGGGCTCTCGAACGGCATCGGGCCGCCGCCGTGGCTGACGTACAGGCTGGGCATCGCCCCGTCCGACGGCGTCCACTCACGGTGCGGATCGGCCACCTCGGCGGCCGCGGCCCGGCGCACGTGCGCCGCGAACGGGTGCGAAGCAGGAATGCGGGCGTCGGCGTCCGAGGTCGTGCTGGTCATGGGAGCTCCCGGCAATAGTTGAAGCGTAAACCACCTCCCAGGTTACGCCAGAAACTTGTTTCGTCAACTAAAAGTCGCTCACGCAACGGGAAGGCACTCGGACGGCAGCAGGAACCAGCGCAGCTTCTCGAAGTTGGCGGGCAGCCGCGCTCCCCCGTCGACCGGGTCGGGGCGGCTCTCCATCAGCTCACGGGCCTCGGCCAGATAACCGGGCAGGGCGTCCTCGCCGACCGGCGCCGGGCACTCGGGCATGGTCACCGTGCCGTCCGGGTGGAGCCGCAGGTCGGACAGGTGCGGCCGGCTCCCCGAGGCTTCGAGGTGACGCCATTGACCCGTACGGGGACCGAAACGGTAGTCGGGGAGCAGGCGCGCGCCGTGCGAGGCGATCAGCGCGACCGCCTCGATCAGGTAGTCGGCGACCGCGTCGGACAGGAAGTAGGCGAAGTTCAGGCGCGACCAGCCCGGCTTGATGCCCTCCCAGCCCGCCTCGATCTCGTTCTCGAACCGGCGGGAGAGCTCGGGGCCGATGCCGAGCAGGCGATGCCCGTACGGGCCGGCGCAGGAGCACCCGCCGCGCGCCTGGATGCCGAACAGGTCGTTGAGCAGCGCGACCACGTAGTTGTGGTGCAGGTAGTGCTCGCCCACGCGGATCTGGAACGACACGATCGGCAGCCGGTCGGACTCGAGGTCGCCGAGGATCTCGATGCGGGGCTCGGCGGCCCAGCGGTCGCGCGCCCGCCGCCACAGCCGGTGCTCCTGGGCGGCGATCACCTCGGCCCCGACGGTCTGCTTGACCTGGAAGACCAGACCGGCCCGGATCGACTCGACGATGGCCGGGGTGCCGCCCTCCTCGCGGGCGATCGGGTCGTCGAGATAGCGGTGGCCGTCGGGGTCGACGAACGCGACCGTGCCGCCGCCGGGCGCCGTGGGCACGCTGTTGACCAGCAGATGCTTGCCGACGACGAGCACGCCGGGGGTCTGCGGGCCGCCGGGGAACTTGTGCGGCGACAGGAAGATCGCATCCTTGCCGGCCATGCTGATCGGCAGGTAGGGACCGCCCGCCGCGTAATCCCAGACGGACAGGGCGCCGTGCTCGTGGAGCAGCTTCGAGATCGCTTCGACGTCGGTGAGCAGGCCGGTCACGTTGGAGGCGGCGCTGAAGCTGCCGATCAGCAACGGCCTTTGCCCGTACGCCTCCAGGGCCCTTCGCAGGTCTTCGAGGTCGGGGTGGCCGCGCTCGTCACTGCCGATCTCGACCACGTCGGCGATGGATTCGCGCCAGGGCAGCACATTGGAGTGGTGCTCGTACGGGCCGACGAAGACGACCGGGCGCGCGCCGGGCGGGATGCGCTCGGTGAACGCGTACCGCTCGTCGAGGTTCTCCGGGATGCGCAGGCCGAGCAGCGCGACCAGCTTGTTGACCGCCATCGTCGACCCGGAGCCGCAGAACAGCACCACGTCGCCGGGGCCGCCGCCGACCGCCCGATGGATGACCTCGCGGGCCTGTTCGCGCAGCGCGCCGGTCTGCGCCCCGGTCGACGACGCCTCGGTGTGCGTGTTCGCGTAGCCGGTCAGGACCGTACGGCGGATGTGGTCCTCGATGAAGTCGAGCGCCTGGCCCGACGCGGTCTGGTCGGCGTACGTCACCCGGCGCGGCCCGTACGGCCCGTCGAGCACCGCGCCCGTGCCGATCGAGCCCTCGCGCAGCCGCCGCAGCATCGGTGTGTCCATGTTTCCCTCGCAGCACTCGTGGCACCTCAGGAGGCCTTTTGGCACCTGGGTAACCTGTCCGGCCGACCCGGCGACCGGGGCGCCCCGGCGAGCCTAGCCTGGGTGCCATGCCGTACGTCGCCACCCGGGACGGCCGCCAGCAGCGCGGCCGCCAAGACCGGGCCCCCAGCGTCCCCGACCGCCTCGACGACCTGCACGGCCACAGCATCGGCGTGCTCGAACTGCCCCGCCACATGGCCCCCGGGCACCGCAGCCGGCGCCTGCTGAATCTGGAGGATCCGGCCCAGCAGCGCCAGGCCTATCAGAGGGTGCTCTGCCGGGCCGCCGACTGCTGCGAGATCAACGACCTGCTCAACCCCGGGGTCCTGCGCCGGATCTGGCGGCATCTGCACCTGCCGGCCAAGGTGCGCGAGGAGTGGGAGAAGCGGCACCCCGCGCTGGCCGGCTCCCGCTGACCCGCGCGGTCATCCCGGTTGCAGCATGTCGGCGTAGTCGCCGCTGCGCAGCGGAGCGCTGGTCAGCGTGCCGTCCGACCGGGGCACCTCGAGACGCTGTCCGTCCCGGGTGAACCGCACCTCGGCCACATCCGGGCGCGCGGTCAAAGTGCACACGACCTGCGCGTACGCCAAGATCTTGTCGCGGACGTTGCTGCCCTCGACGTCCGGGAACTCCACCGTGGCCTCCGAGCCCGAGATGCCCCGCGCGGTCAGGGTGAGCCCGGACAGCGCGGTGGTCAGCCCCGCCTTGCGCTCCGCGTCGTTGGGCCCGGTGACCAGGCTGTTCAGCTGCGCCTGGGGCGTGGGATAGGACCTCGTGCGGCGCACCTGCTGCACCAGCTTGGTGTCGCGGACCAGGCAGATCACCTGGGCCACGTCGCCGACCGGCTCGGCCGTCCCGGGGCCGGGGCTGGTCAGCGCGTGCCGGGGCAGACTGACCGGGTGCGGCTCGTCCTGGGCGCCGACACCGCAGCCGGCCAGGACGAGCACGGCCGTCGTCATGATCGTCCAGACCCTGCGCATCTCCGAATGATGCCTCGCGTCGCCGCGCCACCCGGCGTACGTCATGGAACTGTCATATCGCCGGGCAGGTTCCGCCAACTCCCGGGAGCACCGTGGAGGGTGTTCCGGTCGAGCCACCCGTGTGAGGACATCGAAGTATGACGGTCACCAGCCTGGTCACCGCCGTCGCCGTCGGCGTCGCCCTGGGCGTCGCCGGGCACCTCGCCCGGCGCGGCGTCCCGTTCTGGTTGCCGCCGGCGGCCGGGGTCGGCGCCGCCGTGTTCGCCACCACGATCGCCCGGATAGCGGCCGACCTGCCCACCGGTTTCAGCCTGACCGAACTGGTCCTGCAGGTGCTCTTCGCCGCGGCCGCGGTCGCGGCGGTGGTCGCCACCGCCGACCGCCGTTCCCCCCACCGTCCCCCGGCCCACAAGGGAGGCCTGCGATGATTGCCGTCCGCCACGACGTCGCGGTCGTCACCCCGTCCCACGATCTCGACGCCGACGCTGGCGACCTGATGCGCGAGGCGCTGGCCGAGGCGGTCCGCGAGCATCGTCACGTGATCGTCGACATGCACGCGTCCCCGACGATCGACTCGGCCGGTCTGAGCCTGCTCGTGCGGGCCTACAACGACGCCAAGGCCCGCGGCGGGACGCTGAGCCTGGCCGCGCCGTCGCGCTACGTCGTGACGGTGCTGCACACGATGAAGCTGCACCAGGTCTTCACCCTCTATCCCGACCTCGACGCGGCCCTACTCGTGCGGCAGCTCGAGCCGGAAACGAGCGCCCCCGCCGGGCCGGTCTAGCAGCACGATCCGGCCGTCGTGGGCGGCCGCGTGCTCGGCCACGATCGCCAGGCCCAGGCCGGTGCCGTCGCCGCCCCCGCGCGAGCCGGCGGCCGGTCCCCGCACGAAGCGGTCGAAGATCGTCGGGCGGGCCTCGGCCGGCACCCCCGGACCGGCGTCGTCGACTTCCAGGAAATCCGGCCCGATCCGTACGGCCACCGGCCCGCCCCCGTACCGCACGGCGTTGTCGAGCAGGTTGCCCAGCGCCTGCTCGACCCGGCGGCGGTCGACCAGCCAGTCCACCGGCGTGCCCGGCACCACCTCGATCAGGCCGGGCGGCAGTCCCCGGTCGCGCAGCACCCGTCCGGCCAGCAGCCCGATGTCGGCGGGTTCGCGGTGCACCGGCTGGTCGCTGCGGGCCAGTTCGAGCAGGTCGTCGACGAGCGCCTGGAACCGGGCGACCTCGTCGGCGATCAGCCCGACCGCCGCCGCCGAACGCTCGTCGAGGCTGTCGCGCCGCCGGTTGAGCACGCTGACCGCGGCGGCCAGCGTCTGCAGGGGTGAGCGGAGCTCGTGGCTCACGTCCGCGGCGAACCGCCGGTCGCGCTGCAGCCGCCGGGACAGCTCGTCGGCCATGTGGTTGAACGAGGCCGTCAGCCGCCCCAGCTCGGGCTCGGCGTCCGGGTCGAGGCGGGTGTCGAGGTCACCGTCGGCGATGCCGCTGGCCGCCTCGGCCACGGCCGCCAGCGGGCGCAGGGCGTGCCGGGTGACATACCAGCCCACCGCCGCTCCCCCGGCCGACACCATGATCGCCACGGCGGTCAGCACCAGCGCCAGCAGTTGGAGCGTGCGTTCCAGCTCGGCCAGCGAGACGATCTCGTAGAAGACGCCCCCGCTCTGCACCGGGACGGCCACGACCAGGGCGGCCTCGGAGTCGCGGCGGATGCGCTGGGCGCCGGCCTGACCGGTTGCGGCCAGCTCCTGCAGCCGCCCCGGCACGGCCGAGCCGGCCGACTCGTCGGCGCTGCGCGAATACCAGTCGCCCTCCCAGTAGAGCAGCACGTAACGGTCGGCGCCGCTGTCCAGCGACTGCAGCAGCTCCCCCACCTCGGGGTCGCCGCCGGTCAGACCCGCGTTGATCACGGCCGCGTCGAAGTAGGTGGACCGCACCGCCGCACGTTCCCGCTCCCGGAACAGCGTGTTGCTGATCAGCTCGTACGACACGAACGTCACCCCGGCCGACAGCGCGAGCGCGCCGATCGCGAACGCCGCGCTGACCCGGGTCCGCAGCCCGGCCCGTCTCACGGCTGAAGCTTGTAGCCCAGACCGCGCACGGTCACCAGGTGCCGGGGCCGCCCGGTGTCGTCCTCGATCTTGTGCCGGAGCCGGCCCACGTGCACGTCGACCAGCCGCTCGTCGCCGATCTCGTACTCCCAGACGCGGCTGAGCAGTTGCTGGCGCGAAAGCACCTGGCCCGGGTGCTCGGCCAGCTCGCACAGCAGCCGGAACTCGGTGCGGGTGACCGCCACGGGCTCGCCGTGCAGGCGCACCTCGCCCGCCTCGGGCCGGATCTCGAGGTCGCCGAAGGCCAGCACGGTCATCGACGGGGTGGCGGCCTGCGCGGCCCGCCCCCGCCGGCGCAGCGCCCGCAGCCGGGCCGCCAGTTCCTTGACGGCGACCGGCTTGACCACGTAGTCGTCGGCGCCCGCCTCGAGCCCGGCCACGATGTCGTGGGTGTCGTCGCGGGCGCTGACCACGATCACCGGCACGTCGTCGGTGCGGCGCAGCTGCCGGATGCATTCGAACCCGTCCATGCCCGGCAGCATCAGGTCGACCAGGACCGCGTCGGCCGGATGTCTGCGCTGCATCTCGAGGCCCTCCTCGGCCGTGGCCACGGCGTGGGTGACATAGCCCTCGTCCTCCAGGGCCATGGCCAGCGACAGCCGGATCCGGTCGTCATCCTCGATCAACAGCACGGCACTCATATCCGCATGATGCCGCGCCGGACCCGGTACGACACGGCTGTGGTGGGAAACCGGGGTTTCGTCACGCAACCGTCACATGCCCGGAGGCCGTTCGCCATCGGGCCCCAGCAGCATGGCTGGCGGGAACGAACCCTCCCCCACAGGGTCCGCGCCCGGCCCGCCGGTTCGGTGGGCGGGGCGCGGCTCCCTCAGATTCCTGCCCGTGGACGCGCCGCCGCCCCACGGCGGAACGCCGGAGAGGCCCTCGGCCGCCATCGAAGGCCTCTCCGGCCCCGCCGGCGTGACCTGTTTGGATGGGCCCATGGAGCTCTTCGACGGCCTGACCGGAACCGCACGCATCGGGCTCGGCCTGGCCGCCGTGGGCCGCCCCGGCTACATCAACCTCGGGCGCGGCGCCGATCTGCCGGCCGAGCGCAGCGTCGGGGCCCTGCGGGAGCGGGCGCACACCCTGCTCACCGCGGCGTGGACGGCCGGGGTGCGCTACTTCGACGTGGCCCGCTCGTACGGCCGGGCCGAGGAGTTCCTGGCCTCCTGGCTTCCCGGTCACGACGGCGCGATCACCGGCAGCAAGTGGGGCTACACCTACACGGCCGGCTGGACGGTGACCGCCGGCGTGCACGAGGTGAAGGACCACAGCGTGGCCACGTTCGACCGGCAGATCCTCGAAACCCGCGCCCTGCTCGGTGACCGCCTCGGCCTCTATCAGATCCACTCGGTGACCCCCGGCAGCCCGGCCCTGACCGACACGGAACTGCACTGGCGCCTGGCCGGCCTGGGCGTGCCCGTCGGCTTCTCCACGAGCGGCCCCCGCCAGGCCGACGCCATCCGCGCCGCCCTGGAGATCGAGGTGGACGGCGCCCGCCTGTTCCGCAGCGTGCAGTCGACCTGGAACCTGCTGGAGACCAGCGCCGGTCCCGCGCTGGCCGAGGCCCGCGACGCGGGGTGCGCCGTCATCGTCAAGGAGGCCATGGCCAACGGCCGCCTGGCCACCCACCCGCTGGCCCTGACCGGCGAATTGTCCACCACACCCGACGCCCTGGCGCTGGCCGCGGCCCTGCACCAGCCGTGGGCGACGATCGTCCTCTCCGGCGCGGCCACCCGGGCCCAGCTGGCCTCGAACCTGCAAGCCGCCCAGTTGCATCTTGTGCCGGAGCATCTCGACCGCCTGAGCGCTCTGGCCGAGACCCCCGACCGTTACTGGACGACTCGGGCCGGCCTGGCCTGGTCCTGACGCTTCACTTCCGGAGCCGGCCCACCACGGCCGCACCGGCCACCGCGCCCAGCGCTACCCCGGTCAACGCCCACCGATGCATCGACGCCCACGACCAGGCGTCGCGCGTCTTGGCCTGGTCGTCGAACATGCCGTGCGACCCGCGATCGGCCCGGTCGTCCTGCGGCTCGAAGACGTTGCTGCCGTAACGCGGCCCGTCCTGATCGGAGAGCTGCCCGTCCACCACCTTGCGGGCCAGATACCAGTCGAGGAACGAGGGCGCGATCCGGTTGCCGAGGATCGTCTTGGCCGTCGAGAACCCCACCCACATGTTGCGGCGCGGATGATCGGCCAGGAACCGCACCGCCCGGGCGGCGATCTCGGGCTGGAAGATCGGCGGCACCGGCTGCGGGTGCTCGTCGTAGTCGGTGGCGTTCCAGTCGAACTGCACGGTGTTCACACCCGGCAACTGCACCATGCACACCCGTACGGAACTCCCGGTGTGCTTCAGCTCGGCGATCACACTCTCGGTGAACCCCTTGGCCGCATGCTTGGCACCGCAATAGGCCGCCTGCAGCGGGATGCCGCGGAAGGCGAGCGCGCTGCCGACCTGCACGATCACACCGCGGTCGCGCGGACGCATGTGCTCGAGGGCGGCGCGGGTGCCGTTCACCTGTCCCAGGTAGGTGACCTCGGTGATCCGCTGGTATTCGTCCTCCGGGATGTCCCAGAAATACCGCAGGTCACCGGCGAACGCGTTGTTGACCCACAGCGCGATCGGGCCCAGCTCCTGCTCGACGCGTTCGGCGGCCCGGCTCACCTGCTTCGGCTCGGCGACGTCGGTCTCGATCCCCAGGCCCCGGCCCCCGGCCGCCGCGACCTCATCGGTGGCCGCGTCCAGACCGGCGCGGCCCCGGGCCAGGACGGCCACATCCCACCCGTTGGCCGCCAGCTCACGCACGACGGCTCGGCCCACACCGGCGGTTCCCCCGGTCACCACGGCAATTCGACGCTCTGTCACAACGCCTGCCTTACCCCCGAAAAGCCGGCTTCAGTCGTACGGGCCGGACTGCTCGACCAGCACGCTTCAGTCGTACGGGCCGGACTGCTCGACCAGCACGCTTCAGTCGTACGGGCCGGACTGCTCGACCAGCACGCGGAAACGTTCGGCGGCCGGGGCCGGTCGGCGGTCGGAACGCCAGGCCAGGCCGACGACACGCTCGGCGCCGGGCGCGGACAGCGGCAGCCCGTGCGTGCCGGTGGCGCCGACGAACTGGTCGGGCACCACGGCCACGCCCAGACCGGCCCCGACCAGCCCCTCGACCGTGGCCAGATCGCCGATCTCCAGCGCGACGCGCACACTCACCCCGGCCGCGGCGAACAGGTCGTCGACCAGCCGCCGGAACCCGAACCCGGACGGAACCGTGACCAGGTCCTCGCCCGCCACCTCGGCGAGCCGGGCCCGGCGGCGGGCGGCCAGGCGGTGACCGGGCGGCACGATCAGCGACAGACCTTGCCGTTGCAGGGGCAGCCATCCGTACGGGCCGTCGGGCCGCGGGGAGACCAGGGCAAGCTCGGCCGCGCCCGAGTCGACGTCGCGCATGATCTCGTGGGCCGGCTCCTGGCGCAGCTCGATGCGCAGGTGCGGGGCGTCCCGGCGGACCGCGCGCAGGATCCTGGGCACCAGCGACGTCGCCATCGAATCGAGAAAGGCCAGCCGGACGGTGCCGGATTCGGGGTCGAGCAGCCCGGCCAGGTCCCGGCGCAGACGATCGTGCCGGTCGACCAGCTCACGGGCGGCGGTCAAGGCCATTTCCCCGTACGGGTTGGGATGCACTCCCCGGGCGTCCCGCTCGAACAGCCGGACACCGAGCTCGGCCTCGACCCGCGAAAGCAGCCGCGACAGCGTGGGCTGGGTCGTGCCGAGCGCCGCGGCCGCCTCGGTGACGTGTTCGTGGTCACCCAGCGCGATGACGGCCCGGAGATCCTCGATCTGCACGACGCTCATCATACGGTCAGCGCATCACATCGATAATGTCTATGCATTGGACGCATGGAGATGCGCGGCGAACAGTGGGGGCATGGAAACCGGATATCGGGCCGGGGAGCCGGGATACCGCCGCGTCTGCCTGGCCTTGTTCGCGGCCGGCGTGGCCACGTTCGCCGCGCTCTACAGCACGCAGGCGCTGTTGCCCGAGCTGGCTGCCGCCTTCGACGTGACCCCGGCGCAGAGCTCGTGGTCGCTGTCCATGGCCACGATCGGCCTCGGCGCAACGCTGCTGATCACCGGCCCGCTGTCGGAGAAGGCCGGGCGTACGCGTCTCATCCACCTGTCCCTGACCCTGTCCGCGCTGGTCGGCCTGGCCTGCGCGGTCGCACCCGGCTGGCCCGCGCTGCTCGGGTTGCGGCTGCTGCAGGGCGTCGCGCTGGCCGGCCTGCCGGCGGTCGCCACCGCCTACCTGCGCGAGGAACTCGACTCGACGGTCCAGGCCCGGGCCGCCGGTCTCTACATCGGCGGCACCGCGCTCGGCGGCATGGCCGGGCGCCTCCTCACCGGGGCGCTCTCCGAGGCGTACGGGTGGAGGGTCGCTCTGGCCGCGGTGGCCGTGCTCGGTCTGCTGTGCGCCGCGCTGGCCGCCGTGCTGCTCCCCCGCTCCCGCAACTTCGTGCCGCGCCCGTCCGCCCTCGTCACCCGGCGCGCCCTCACCGACCCCGCGCTGCTCAGCCTGTACGCGATCGGCGCCTGCGCGATGGGTGCGTTCGTGGCCGTCTACAACGCCATGGGCTTCCGCCTGACCTCCGACTTCGGCCTGGGCGTGGGCGCCGCCGCGGCCGTCTTCCTGGTCTACCCGGTCGGCTCCCTCAGCTCGACGCTCTCCGGACGGCTGGCCGACCGCTACGGCCGCCGCGCGGTCATGCCGTTCGGCTGCGCGCTCACCGCCCTGGGCCTGCTGCTCACCCTCTCCGGCGCGCTGCTCGTCGTGGTCGCCGGCCTGGCCGTGATGACCGCCGGCTTCTTCTGCGTCCACGGCGTGGCCAGCGGCTGGGTCCCGGTCCGGGCCCACGCGGGCGACGTGGCCCCGGCCCAGGCCGCGTCGTTCTACCTGTTCGCCTATTACGCGGGTTCGTCGCTGTTCGGCAGCCTGGCCGGCACCGCCTGGTCCTTGGGCGCCTGGCCGGGCGTCGTTCTGCTGGCCTCCTTGTTCGTCACCGTCAGCGGCCTCCTGTCCCTCCACCTGCGCCGCGTCCCGATCCTGTCCCCCGCCTCCGCCGTTCGTTGAGACGGCCGTGATCCCCTTGGCGCCGGCGCGTCAGGCCGGCGGCCTGGCGAGCCTCCGCGCGGCCATGCCGGTCACCACGCTCGCGAAGCCGGCGGCGGCCAGCCAGAGCACGGCCGATCCGGTGACCGGCAGGGTCGCGCCGGTGTCGGCGGGCTCGGCGACGGTCAGGTCGAGGCGCAGGGCCCGGAACTTGCCGTTCTTGTCGACGCCGGCGGCGACGAACGAGTGGGTGCCGAGGCTCAGGTTGTCCGGCACGTCGATCTCCGTCTCGAAGGCCCCGTCGGCGTCGGCCGTGACCGTGCCGAGGATCGTGGGCTCCGAGTACACCGCCAAGGTGATCACGGAGAACGGCGCGTAGCCCTTGCCGGCCATCTTCAGCCGTCCGCCCGGCGCCGCCGAGGTGACTGGGCCGTCGGGCATCTCGAGCGGCAGGTCGGTGACGGGTGGGGCGGTGGGCACGGTCAGCTCGTTCGGGGTCACGGGGTTCGACGACATCGAGTTCCGGGATTCGCCGGCGGCCGAGAGGGCCACCACCCGGAAGGTGTAGGCGCTGCGCGTTTCGCCGCCGACTACGCAGCTCGTGCCCGTGGTCGTGCAGCTGGCGCCGCCGGGTGTGGCCGTCGCGCGGTAGCCGGTGATCACGGCGCCGTTGTCGGCGGACGGGGTCCACGACACGGTGATCGAGTTCAGGCCGGCCGTGGCGGTGACACCGGTGGGCGCGTTCGGAACGATCGGGGCGGCGCTGGTCGGCGCGCTTGTGGGTGCGGCCGAGGTGGGCGCGGAGCTCGGCGCGGGCGTGGTCGGCGCGGGCGTAGTCGGTGGGGCTGTCGTGGGCGGCGCGGTGGTCGGGTCCGTCGTCGGCGGCGCGGCCGTCGGGGCCGGTGTGGTCGGCTCGGTGGTCGGCGGTGTCGTGGTCGGCGGCGTCGTGGTCGGCGCAGAAGTCGGGGCGGTCGTGGCCGGCGTCGTCGGCGTCTCGGTGGGCCGGCTGGTCGGTGCGGCGGTTGCCGGCGTGACGGTGACGGTGACGGAGAGGTAGTCGCTCGCGCCGCCGCCGTTGCGGGCCCGCAGCAGGAGCCCGAAGCTGTCCTCGACCGTCAGGTCGGACACCGTCGCGACCAGGACGCCGTCGTTGCCCAGTGTGGTGGTCAGCGGCGTCCAATCCTCGCCGCCGTCGAAGCTGATCTCGTACGTCAGATGGTCCGGGTCGTCGCCGTCGTCGGCCGACGGCCGGAAGCTCAGCACGGCCGAGGTGGCGTCGGCCGTGGCTTCCAGCTGGCTCGGCGCGGACGGCGGGCGCGCGGGAATGCCGGTCGCCGGCTCGGTCGCCTCGCCGGGTCCGATCTTGTTGAAGCCGCGGACCCGTACCGCATAGGCGGTGCCGTTGACCAGGTTGCCGACGACTCCGCCCAGCCGTCCGCCGCGCTTGGCGCCGTCCAGGGTCAGCGGCATCCAAGGGCCCTCGTCCGCCAGTTGCACCTCGAAGCCGTCGGCCGGCTGCGGGCTCGGAAGGAAGGTGACCGTGAGCTGCTTGTCGGCCGACTCGATCCCCACATCCATGGGAACGCCAGGCTCGACGATCTGGCCGGGGTAGACCCTGGCGGTGGTCGGCACGCCGGGGCCCTGCTGATTGCGGGCCCGCAGGCGGACATGGTTGAACGACAGGGTCAGGTCGCGGATCACCACGTGATCCATCCCGTCCAGCTCGTCCAGTTCCTCCTGCCCACTGTCGTCCTCGGCCGCCTCACCCTCGCCGTCGACCGGCGCGCTGGGCTCCTCGCTCGGCTCCTGGCTGGGCTCCTCGCTCGGCTCCTGGCTGGGCTCCTCGCTCGGCTCCTGGCTCGGCTCCTCG
>NZ_JBVHFW010000022.1:22538-149013 GCF_055562135.1 Actinoplanes sp. NPDC021490 | reverse complement strand
TGACGGCTCCTGGCTCGGCTCCTCGGACGGCTCCTGGCTCGGCTCCTCGGACGGCTCCTGGCTCGGCTCCTCGGACGGCTCCTGGCTCGGCTCCTCGGACGGCTCCTGGCTCGGCTCCTCAGTCGGCTCCTCAGTCGGCTCCTGGCTCGGCTCCTCAGTCGGCTCCTGGCTCGGCTCCTCAGTCGGCTCCTGGCTCGGCTCCTCAGTCGGCTCCTGGCTCGGCTCTTCGCTCGGCTCCTCCGCGGGCGGGCCGTCGCTCCCGTAGACCGCAGCCCACGGCAGGCCGTTGATGCTCGCCTCGTAGCCCGTGATGTCGCTGTCCCCGCGCTCCACCGGCCAGAAGTACACGGTCGCCGACTTCTCCCCCGGCTGGACACGCACGACCCTCGGGGTTCCCGGCAGCGAACTGTCCGGCGTGACCGTGGCCGTCGCCACCTTGCCCGTGGTCTCCGTCCTGGGATCGTAGGCACGGACGTACAGGTTGTTGGACCGGTCGTTGACCAGATCGCGGAAGACCGCCTCGAACTTGCTCTCGCCCGTCTGGTAGACCTCCGCGCCGTTCCACGTGAGACGGTCGGACGAGATCTGCCACGCGGTCACGTCCACCCCGTTGTCCTCGCCCGGTGTGAACGTCACCGAGGCGGCCTCGTTGCCCGGCGTCGGCGTGCCCAGGACCGGCGCCTCGGGGCCGATACGCGGATAGATGCCGTTGGAGTCGTACGGGTTGGATCTGCCGGTGTTGTTACCCTCCGGCGTGTTGAAAGCGGTGACCTGGAAGGTGTAGTACTCGCCGTTCTTGAGGTTCGTGATGGTGCACGTCGTCAGCTTGGTGGCGCAGACCGGAATGCCGGAGGGGATGGGCTCCCCGATCTCGTCGCCGATGAACGTCTCGACCTCGTACCGGATGTCGGAGGGTCCGCCGTTCGTCTCGGAGGGCGCCCAGAAGACCTGGGCCTGCCGGTCCCCGGCCTCGGCCGACACCGCCCCGGGCATCCGGGGCAGCGTCCGCACGGCGATGGCGGTCAGGCCTTCGATGCCGGTCGCCACCTTGGTCGGCTGCCAGTCCGAGCGGCCCTTGCGCCTGATTTCACCGTCGGCCGACGCGTAGAACAGTTCGCCGGCCTCGGTGACCGCCACGTCGACCGGCGGGCTGTCCAGGCCGGAGACGAGGCCGGTCTCCGTCTTCGTCGCGGGGTCGTACTCGACGATCGAGGTGGACCGGCCGAGGTACAGCTTTCCTTCCGCGTCGGCGGCGAGGCTGACGGTGGGCTTCCCCGTGAGCACGGGCTGCACACCGTCGTCGACGGTGTACCGGAACAGGCCCCCGTCGTCACCGGCGACGAAGTACACCCCGGCCGCCGTGTCGACCACCTTGAGAGGTTGCACATCCGGCGCGAGGGTCGCCGCGGGCACGTCAGCCGGGCCCCGGGCCACCAGCGCGGCGGCGTCGGCCACGACCAGCCGGCCGTTCCGCACCGAGACGTCGGCGGCACTCGACAGATCCGGGAACAGCGACGCGCCCCACGTCTCGTCGGGCTTCAGCTCACGGACGAGCGGACCGGCCTCGGGCTTACCGGCGACATAGACGGTGCCGTCGTCGTCGAGGGCCACGCTGGTCGCGCCGGTCACCGGGAAGGTGTCCTGCGAGTAGCCGTACGAGCCGGCCCGGGTCAGGCCGTCCGACGCCGTGAAGTACAGCATCGTCTCGCCGAGGTCGAAGATCCGGGCCTCGGCCAGGGCCGGCCGGGCGCCGACCAGGGTGCCCAGAGTGACCACGAGCATCGCCAGCAGCACGGCACATCCGCGCCGCGGAATTGATCCGACCATTACGTCATCCCGTTCCGAGTCCGTCCTAATGTCGGACAAACACGAGGAATGCCGACGCATTCTCACGTTATGGCGACGACGGGGTTTCCACTCGCGATACGCCGGATGTCCTCAGAACGAAATCGGCCCCGACCAGGGCTATGCGTTGCCGGTGGGGGCCGGTTCCGTGGCCGGGCGGTGTTCCAGGGTTCGCACGTCGCGGCTGGTCAGCATGCCCGCCACGGCCAGCAGCATGACCGCCGCCGCGATCAGCAACGCGGTCTCGGCCCCCAGCGCGTGGGCGACGGGGCCGGCGGCGACCTGGCCGATCGGGATCGCGACGACCGAGCCGAGCATGTCGTACGAGTAGACGCGGGCCAGCTTGCCGGGCGGGATGTATTCCTGCATCGTCGTCTCCCACGCGATGCCGAACTGCTCGACCGCCACCCCGCCGGCGAACGCGCACACCACCAGCACCCCGATGACCGGCTTGATCGCCATCCCGGCCGGAAGCAGGGCCTCACCGGCCACCGCGATCACGCCGAAGGCCAGCAACCGGCGCACTTTCAGGCGGATGGCCAGCAACGCGCCGGCGATCAGGCCCGCGGTCTGGGCGGCCAGCACCAGGCCCCACAGGCGGCGGCCCACGGTTTCGTCGGCCACGACCGGGCCAAGCACGCCCAGGCCGGCGGCTCCGGCGGCATTGAGGAACATGAAGCCGATCACGACCGCCCACAGCCAGGTGCGTGAGGCGAACTCGGTCCAGCCGTCGCGCAGGCCGGCCAGCACGCCCGGTCTGGGGGCGGCCGGGTCGTGCAGGCCGGGCACCTTGATCAGGGCGAAGCAGATGCCGCTGAGCGCGAACGTGGCGGCGTCGGCGGCCAGGCCCCAGCCGGGACCGACCGTGGCGACCAGGATGCCGCCGGCCGGCGCGCCCAGGATCAACGCGGTGTTGCCGCTCAGCCGGCTGAGCGCGTTGGCCTGTTTGCGGATCGGCTCGGGCACGGTCTGGGGCAGCAGCGCCGAGACCGCGGGCCAGGCCAGCGCGGCGGCCAGGCCGTTGACCGCCGACAGCATCATCAGCAGCGGCACGGTCGCGGTGCCGGTGAGCACCGTGGCGGCGATCGCGGCCTGGGTCACCGCGGCGACGGCGCTGGAGGCGACCATGACCAGGTGGCGGGGCAGCCGATCGGCGATGACCCCGCCGAGCAGCAGGAACACTATGTTTGTGAGCGACCGCGCACCCACGACCAGGCCCAGGTCGGAGGCCGAGCCGGTCAGGTCGAGCACGGCGAACGCCAGCGCGATCGGCGCCACCGCGTTGCCCAGCATCGAGATCATGCGGCCCGCGGTGAGCAGGCGGAACGCCCCATAGCGCAACGGAGCCAGTGCAGCGCCCAATCGCCGGCCCCTCGTCGAGTTTCGTCCCTGGCGAAGCCGAACCTATCGCCGATCGATGGCCGCCGCTGCCCCCGCCGGACGCCCGGACCACTGAGCGGGAAACGGGCTCGAAGATGTCGTACCCACGAGGCAGGATCGGGCCATGAAGGTGCATGAGCGGATCGACGGGCGGTTGCGGAGCTTCATCGAGGCGCAGCCGATGTTCTTCGTGGCCACCGCGCCCAGTGGCCCGGGCGGGCACGTCAACGTCTCGCCCAAGGGCATGGGCGGCACGTTCGTGGTGCTGGGCGAGCACCGGGTGGCCTATCTCGACTATCACGGCAGCGGCGCCGAGACGATCGCCCACCTCAACGACAACGGGCGGATCACGCTGATGTTCTGCGCGTTCCAGGGCCCGCCCAACATCGTCCGCCTGCACGGCCGGGGCCGGTCGGTGGCGGTCACCGAGCCGGAGCACGCCGAGATGCTGCGCGCCTTCCCCGCGCCGCCCGACACCCACGGCGTCCGGTCGGTGATCGACGTCGAGGTCGAACGGGTGAGCGACTCCTGCGGATACTCGGTGCCGCTGATGACCTACGAGGGCGACCGTGACCTGCTGATCCGCTCGCACGAGCGCCGTTCCGAGGCCGACCTCGCGACCTATCGGCGGGTGAAAAACGGCGCCAGCATCGACGGCCTGCCCGTGTTCAATCAATCAGCCTGATCACGGCGGCCGGGCAGCGGTCGACCGCCTGCTCGATCGCCTCCCGTTCCGTCTCCGGCGGCGACTCGGCCAGCAGCACCACAACGGCGTCCTCCGGGTCCTGGTCGAAGACGGCGGGTGCGGTCAGCGCGCAGTTCCCGGCCCCGATGCACCAGTCACGTTCGAGGGCGACCTTCACGACCACCTCACCGGCAGATCAACCGGCCCCCGTACGACGGAGTCCTGTTTCCATTCGATCTGCTCGAACGGCACGGCGGGCCGCAGGGCCGGCACCCGGCGGGCCAGAGCTTCCAGCACGGTGGTCAGCTCCATCCGGGCGATCTGCTGCCCGACGCACGCGTGCGCGCCGTGCCCGAATCCGAGGTGCGCGCCGGGTTTGCGGCCCACGTCGAGCGTGTCGCCGTCGGGATACAGGTCCGGGTCCCGGTTGCCCGACTGCACGGCCACCACCACGTAGTCGCCGGTCCGGATCCGCTGCCCGTGGATCTCGGTGTCCTCGGTGGCCTGGCGCAGCAGCCCGGTGCCCGCGGCCAGATAGCGTACGAGCTCCTCGGTCGCTGTAACGGCCAGCGCGGGCTCGGCGCACAACCTCTCCCACTGCCCCGGGGTGTTCCAGAGACAGACCAGCCCGTACGTGATCATGGACGCGGTGGTGTCGAACCCGGCGATCAGCAGAGCGCCGTTCATGTCGGTCAGCTCGGCATCGGTCAGCGGGCGCTCGCTGCCGGCGCTGTGTTCGATCATCCGGCTCAGGACGTCGTCGCCCGGTCGTTGGCGGCGCGTGGCGACCAGCTCGTAGAGGTACCGCCAGAGCGGTTCGAGCGCGACGCGCAGCTCCTCCATCGTGGTCGAGGTGGTGAACAGCGCCGTGGCCGCGTCGTGCAGCAGATTCCGCCGGTCGGGCGGCACCCCGATCAGCTCGGCGATCACGGCGGTGGTGATCGCCGTGGAGAACCGGCTGTGCAGCAGGTACGGCTGCGGCGAGGCCAGCATGCGGGTGATGGCCTCGTCGGTGATCTGCTCGACCAGCGGCTTCAGCTCGGCCAGCCGCCGGGCGTGCGACACCTGCGGCGCGAAGTTGCGCCGGATCCGGACGTGTTCCGGCCCGTCGAGCTGGGCGAAGCCGTTGATCGGCGCCTCGGGCCCGCTGAACGCGGCGAGCACGTGGGCAGCCTGCCCCGGCCGGGTCGAGTAACGCCGACCGTCTCCGAGCACCTGCCGCACCCCCGCGTAGTCGGAGACGAGCCAGGCGTCCAGTCCGGTCGGGCAGGTCACCCGGACGACCCGCGGCCCGGCCCGCAGTCCCGCGTATTCCGGCGGTGGGTCGAACGGCAGCCGTTCTTCCTCGGGCATGGGTAACGCACGCAGAGACATCCCCGCCTACCTCCACTATGTGTAGTCGGCCACACACATTACGCGACTTCGACCAAGGTCGATATGTAGCCGATGTGCCGAGTCGGCCCGCGGCCCGGCGATCACCGGCGATATGCTGGCCGACGGCCCGCCGGACCCTTTCCTGACCGCGATCGCGCAGTCCTGCGCGGTCCGGAGCCGACCAGGCAGGAGCCAGCCGACGTGCGTGACACCGACACCGCCGGGCCACCCCGGACCGCCCGGATCGTCGCCGCCGTAGCCGCCGGCGGGGTCCTCGGCGCGTCCGCCCGATACGGCGCCACGCTTCTGTGGCCCGGCCATCCCGGCGGCTTCCCGTGGACCACGTTCTGGGTCAACGTCACCGGCTGCGCCGCCATGGGCGTCCTCATGGTCCTGCTCACCGAGATGCTGACCCCGCACCCGCTGGTTCGGCCGTTCCTGGGCACCGGCGTTCTGGGCGGCTTCACGACGTTCTCGACCTACATCGCCGACGCCCAGCATCTGCTCGACACCGGCCGGGCCGTCATCGCGCTGCTCTATCTGGCCGCCACCCTGACCGCCGCGCTGCTGGCCACCCACATCGCGGCCACCGTCACCCGCCGCTTGGCAACCCCCCGCCGATGACCTGGCTCATGGTGATGCTGGGCGCCGCGGTCGGCGCTCCCCTGCGCTACCTGACGGACCGAGCGATCCAATCCCGCCACGACTCCGGCTTCCCGTGGGGCACGCTGACCGTCAACGTCGCCGCCTGCGCCATCCTGGGCCTGCTCACCGGCGTCGCCGCCCCCACCACCGTGCAGCACCTGATCGGCCCCGGCCTGTGCGGCGCCTTGAGCACCTATTCCACCTTCTCGTACGAGACCCTGCAGCTGGCCCGCACCGGCCCGACCCTCGCCGCCGTAGCCAACCCCATCGTCAGCATCCTGGCCGGCCTGGGCGCCGCCGTCCTGGGCCACTCGCTGGGCGTCGCTCTCAGCTGACCCGTCCCGTCCTCAGCCGGAGGCTCACCGTCCTCGATCAGGCGCCCATTCCGGCCGGACATTCGCCGCATGCCCAGCGCTCCTCACCGCCACCGCAGGCCTCACCGGCCCGACTGTGGCGGTCGCCTCAGCGCCTTCGACGACAGACTCCAGCCGGTTCCTCCAGACGCCCGGAGCGCGGCAATGAGTGCGCGACAAGACCCGTCTGCGTGTCCGGCAACTCACCGCCGGACAGTACATATCGCGCCGGGATGGAAGCATGACGACATGACTCCAGAACAGCACTCCACACGCGCAGAGGAGCTCGCCGCGGAAGCCGAGCAGCTCTACAGCGATCTCCGGCTCGACGTAGAGGCTGCGGGGAACGTCGACCAGACGATCTGGGGCTTCCTCGACACCACCATCAGGTTGGGCCAACTCCATGCCGCTCTCGCACAGCAGCATTCGGCGTCCGCGCCCCCGGAGACCTTCGGCACTGGCGGGGCTGCAGGCAGGCAGGAATCTCGGTGAAGGCGAGCGAGCCTCATGTGCGACAGCGGCCTGGAAAGTTACGGTGACCAAGTGGCGGCCCGTATCACCGAACTGGTCCTCGACGCACGCGATCCCGAACTGCTGGCGCGATTCTGGTGCGAGGTGCTGGGCTATGTGGAACTGCAACGCGATGGCGAAGACATAGAGATCGGGCCGCCTGAGGCCGGTTTCGGCGGCCCGCAGCCCACGATCGTCTTCAACCGCACAGACGAGCCCAAGGCGGGCAAGCTGCGTCTGCACATCGATGTGAACGCCACCGACCGGGACCAGGCCGCCGAGCTCGAGCGGTTGCTCGCGGCCGGCGCCCGCAAAGCCGACATCGGTCAGACCGGCGCCGAGTCATGGCATGTGCTCGCCGACCCTGAAGGTAACGAGTTCTGCCTGCTGAGGCGACGAGTACCCCCGGTTTAGACGGCCGACGCCCGCTCGCGCGCCGGGCCGCCCCGGCGCGCGTCACGCGCGTGACAGGTTCACCGCCGGCCGTCGCACGCGGTCGGCGGCGGATGAGGAGGCGGCCCGTCCGGTACGAGAATGGGAAGGGGACCGTGGAGATCAAGGTGTGGATGGACGACTGGCAGATGCAGTGCTGCGGAGAGCCGTTCGCGGTGGGCGACGAGGTCTCCTGGACGCTGCGAGACCCGGACACCGAATGGCTGGAACTCGTGCTTGGCCGCGACTCGGCCGGTGGCGTAGACCAAGCGGAAGAACATCACGGAGGCGTAGGCGAGGACGTCACACCGACGGCAGGGATCGTCACCTCGATCGATGCAGTGCGCTGTCGCTATGCCCCGCTGCCCAACGAAGCGCCGACTCAGCTCGCCCCTGTTGCCGGGTCCGGCACTCTCGACCCGATCCGATCAGCAGACGGGTGGACACCCGATCGAGGCGACCTCAAATTCTCCGGCTACCTCGTGCAGCTGGAGGTCGAGCAGGACGAGCAGCCCGCGCCATGACGGGTAGAACAATGCTCCGGCCTCGATCGAGCGCCCGGCTGACTCCCTCGATCTGCCCGGCACGGGGATTTGCTATCCGCCGGCGCTATCCCCGGCTTCATCCATGAGCTGCACCGGAATCAAGGTTTCGCCGGCCTGCACGGCTGCGTCGAGGCGAAGCCCACCCCGTACGGCAAAGAAGTGCGGGTTTTGGTAAATGACCTCGATGTCGCCGTCACTGTCGGTCGACGCCGTCCGCCGCACCCGCCGAGGGTCGAGAAAACAAGCCGGCGCCCCGGCCCCGCCGATGATGCGGGCAACGATGTCGGCCGGGGTGGCGCTGGTCGTGTCGCAGATCAGGTCGTAGTTCCGCAACCGGGTCTTGTCGGCCCCATAACGGGCGAGGAACCGCTGCCGCTCGCTTTCACTGCGCGCCGCCAGCTGCGTGCACGCATCCTCGAGGCTGCTGTAATGCTCGACCGGACCACCGGCGCGCCCCAGGACCCGCCGGGCCGCCACCACAGGGTCGGTCACCAGATGGACCTTGTACGCATCGCGGAAGAAGTGCCAGGCCAGGCGGCTGTCGACGACCAGGGGCTCACCCGACGCGGCGATGTCGTACTGGAGCTGGTCGATGTAGTGGTCAATCTTGTCGTCAAGTTCCGAGTGCAGATTGAATTGGAGTGCGGTCATGCCACGCTCGGCCGCCATCTGCCGATAGAGGTCGCCAATACTGACCCGGCGCACTCCCATCCGTTCGGCCAACGCAACCGACACCGTCGTCTTGCCACTGCCGAGGTCGCCGTTGAGGACGACCGTCCGGGAACCGGTCATCGACCGACTGTACGTGCTCAATGCCGCCGCTGACCCTTGACCGATCGTGTCGACAATTCCCCACAGGAGAACGCGCCGCTGACCCAGACCACCGACATCTCGACGTCCGGATGGGCGTGGGCTCGACGCACCTGCCGGATCCCGGACCAACCCCATGAACGAAGGCTGTCGGCGACTTCCAGCTCTCCCCGGTTCTCGTTGGTCTTGCCGATGATCAGGCACCCGTCCGGCGCAACCACGTGGTCGAAAAGGTGGCGCACAAAGCCTTCACGCCGGCGGCGAAGCACGTACTCCAAGCCCGTACGAACGAAATCGAAGCGCATCGGCGGATGCCAGCCGTCAGCGTTCGCGGTCCAGATCCGATTACGCCACTCCGGATAGCGAGCTCGAGCCCGATCGGCCAGCAAAGGTGAGATTTCGACTCCGTAGGGCGCCACAGCCAGGCCTCGTTGACGCGACCAGCGCTCGACGGAGGCCATCAGCAGCCCATTGGCGCATCCGACGTCGAGGAACGTTCCGGGCCGGTCGACAGCGTGCATGACCAGACCGCGCGACGTATCCCACTCCTGCTCCGTGCCCGAGTGCCCGGAACCCGCCTGGTCAGAGGTCGCCGAAAGGTAGGCCGGCTCGATGAGCGCTTGAACCCGCCGATGCCATTCGGACTGGGTGATCTCGCCGCACTCATAGGCTTCGTCGATCGGCCTCATGAGGTCATAGCCCCGCTCCTTCGCAAGCTCACGCTCGCGACGGGAATCAGACATGACGTTCACCGTACGGTGCCGGACGCTGTTGTCCTGCCTCAAGCCTGGCACGCCCCTTGCCCAGCGCGAACCGGGATCGCGGCGAATGCGGATGCGGTTCGCAAGGCCACGTAATACCCGGTGGTGGGGTTGATCAGGGGACCCGGGACCTCGGCGCGTCGGTAGGGTCGGCGCTACAGAGGTTGACACGTGATGCCCGACGTTCCGATCAGGCGAGGAGCGAGTGAAGATGGCCGGCGTTGTCATGCAGGCTGTGGTCTCGGTGGACGGCTACATCGCCTATCCGGACAATACGGTCGGGCCGCTGTTCGACTGGTACGGCAATGGGGACGTCACCGTCCAAGCCAACGAGCACTGGACGTTCCACGTCAGCCGCGCCTCGGCCGACTACGTGAAGCCCTTCTGGGACCGCGTCAAGGTCACGGTGATCGGCCGCCACCTGTTCGACACCACCGACGGCTGGGCGGGTGTGCCCGCGGCCGGGGACGAGCTCGTCATTGTCACCCACCGGCCGTTGCCCGAGGAATGGCTGGCCCGGTTTCCCGGAGCGCCCTTCCATACAGCCGGCTCGGTCGAGGTCGGCATCGCTCTGGCCAAGGAGATCGCCGGTGACGGTCTGGTCTGTGTGACCGCGGGTGACGTTGGTGGGCAGGCATTCTCGGCGGGTCTCGTGGACGAGGTGGCGATGGACGTCGTCCCGGTGATGATGGGCCAAGGGATACGGTTCTTCGGCGGCTGCACCGGTCCCGTTCTCCTCGACGACCCGGACAAGATGGTCCAGGGCGACCGCGTGCTGCATCTGCATTACACCGTCAAACGTGACCGGAACCCATCCTGACGAAGGCAGTGCCCGGTCGGCGTCGGCTCAGGAGCTTTGGACAGCTCCGATCCCGACGAGGACGAAGGCTGCGATGATGACTGCGACGCGGGCATAGTGGTATCGGTCCCACCGTGCATGTTGCTCACGCCAGTTGTCCGGCGCGTGTTCGGGCGTCCAGTTCTTCGCGCGGTTGTTGATGGGCACCAGCACGGCGATGGACATGATGATGCTCAGCACGAACAGGGCCACCGCGCCGGCCAGAGCGCCCAGGCCGGGGTCGTCATGGTGGGTCACGGCCAGCGCGATAGTCAGGATCAGCGCAGCCAGGTACCAGACCGGCATCACTCGACCGAGCACGCGCCCGCCGTCGGCCCGTCCGGCCAGACCGGCGTTGCCCGCCAGCCGGTCGAAGATGGGGTTGACGAAGACGGCGACGCTGAATTCGACGCCCACCATGATGCCCGCAACGGTGAGCGCCGCGACGGCCAATATCAGATCCATGTCCTCATGAGACCCTGGTACTGCGAATCAAGCTAGTACTGACAAATTTGTCAGCACGGCCTCGGAGGGACGTCATGAGTCAGGTTTCTCGTGAGAGCGCCCAATGCCCCGTTGACGCCGCGGTGAGCGTCATCGCGGGTCGGTGGAAGGGCACGATCCTGTGGCGTCTGGTCGACGGGCCGATGCGCACCGGGGAACTTCGGCGCAGCATTCCCGGCATCACCGAACGCATGCTCATCCGGCATCTGCAGGAACTGGTGGCCGACGGCATCATCGACCGGCACGACGCGCAGGAAGTGCCGCCCCGCGTCACCTACTCGATCTCGGAGTACGGCCGGACCCTGGTGCCGCTCGTCGCGCAACTATGCAGCTGGGGAGAAGTGCACCTGGCCCGAGCCGTGCCGCGGGGCGGTCAGGTTCGCAGGTAGCGCAGCACGGCCAGCACGCGGCGGTGGTCGGAGCGGTCGTGGGGCAGGTCGAGCTTGGTGAAGATGGCGGTCACGTGCTTTTCGACGCTGCGGTCGGCCAGCCTCAGCATCTCGGCGATCGCGATGTTGGAACGGCCCTCGGCCAGCAAGCCCAGGATCTCGCGTTCGCGGGCGGTCAGGCGGGCCAGGCCCGCGTCGGCGGACGGGGTGGCGAGCAGGTGCCGGACGACCTCGGGGTCGAGGGCTGTGCCGCCGGAGGCGACGCGGCGCAGTGCCTCGACGAACTCGCCGGTGCTGACGATACGGTCCTTGAGCAGGTAGCCGACGTGTCCACTGTGCTGTGACAGCAGGCGCCGGGCGTAGCTAGTCTCGATCCACTGGGAGAAGACGAGCACCGACACGCGGGGATGCTCGGAGCGGATGGTCAGGGCGGCCCGCAGGCCCTCGTCGGTGTGGGTGGGGGGCATCCGCACGTCGACCACGGCCGCGTCCGGCTGTTCGGTGGCGACTGCGGTCAGCAGCGCTTCGGCGTTGTCGACGGCGGCCACGACGTCGATGTCGTGCTCGCGGAGCAGCAGCACGATGCCGTCGCGCAGCAGCGGGTTGTCCTCGGCGATGACGACGCGCACTCTCACTCCCGGGGGACGGTCATGGTGACGGTGGTGGGGCCGCCCGGCGGCGAGCTGACGTGCAGGCGGCCGTCGAGCGACTCGGCCCGGCGGGCCAGACCGGTCAGGCCGGTGCCACTCGTGCCGGTGAACGCGCCGGTGGACGCGCCGCCGCGGCCGTCGTCGTGGACAACCAGCGTCAGGCGGTCGTCGTGCTCGTGCAGCCGGATCTCGGCCCGGGTGGCGCCGGCGTGCCGGGCGATGTTGGTGAGCAGCTCGGCCGCGGCGAAGTAGAGCGCGGACGCCGTCGCGTCGGGGGGTCGCGTACGCAGGTCGACGGCGACGGACGCGGGCACGGCGCTGCGGCCGGCCAGGGTGGACAGCGCGACCTCGAGCCCGTCGTCGAGGGCGGGCGGATGCATTCCCCGGACGATGTCGCGCAGCTCGGCCAGGGCCTCGGTGACCGTGCGGCGGGCGTCGGCGGCGACCTCGCGTACGGGCGGCTCGGTGCTCTTGTTCTGGATGCGCGACAACGCCACCCCCAGTGTCACCAGCCGGGCCTGCGTGCCGTCGTGCAGGTCGCGTTCGACGCGGCGCAGCAGGGCGGCGGCGTCGGCCTGCAGCGCCGTCCGGGCCGCCTCCAGCTCGGCGATGCGCCGGCTCGTCACGGTCGGGTGCAGCAGCCCCTGGACGAGCCAGCCGTCGGAGAGGACGACGAGGCGGGGGATCCACGGCGCGACGAGCAGCAACAGCACCCCGAACCCGAATTCGCGCCACGTCTGCGGCCAGGTGTGCGGGCCCACACCGAGCCCTTCCGGGTCGAGGAACCACCAGGCCGGATAGGTCACCGCGGCCAGGCCGGCGCCCAGGGCGAGCACCGTGCCGTACGCGCCGCTGTAAATGACCAGGAAGCTCACGAAGCAGTAGAGGAGCGCGCGCCAGGCTGTCGGGTCGCCGAACAGCTCGAGGAACCGGCCCCACCGGGTCGGAGCGGCCAGCGGGGGCGGGTCGGGCCAGTTCCAGCCCAGGAGCAGGCGGGCCGGGGCGCGAAACCAGCGGACCGTGCCGCGGGCCAGCACCAGCACAACGGCGAGCAGCACCAGCCCGAAGACCACCACGGACAGCGCGCCCGCGGCCAGCCCGAGCAGGGCCAGCGCGAACGCGGGCAGGTGGACCAGCACGGCGACGAGCGTGTAGAGCAGCTCGCGCCACGTGCGGCGGCTGGCCCAGACCCGCAGCAGGATCACCCGGCGACCTCGATCGGCGCGCGGCGCATCCCGGCAGCGGCGGGCGCGACCATCCCGGCGAAGACCAGCGCGGTCGTGCCGGCGACCCCGGCGACCAGCCAGGACACCGGCAGCCAGGGACGCCACGTGCCCAGCGCGGTGTGCAGCAGTGGCAGCAAAGTGGTCGCGGCGACCGCGGTCCCGGCCGCCAGCGCTGTGCTCGTCACGACCAGAGCCTCGCAGACCACGACGGCCAGCGTGCGCCCGCGGGTGCCGCCGGCCAGCCGGACGATGGCCAGTTCCCGCCGGCGGGCGTGCATGACGGTCAGCAGCGTGTTGACCGCGGCGACGGCGGCGAACGCGGTGTAGGCGCCGGTTCCCGAATATTCCAGCCAGCGGTCGGCGGCCGGCGCGGAAACGCCCGTGACGTGCGCCGTCGTGGTGCCGCGGACGATCGTGACCGCGGCGAACGCGACGGCCAGGGTCAGCGGGACCAGCGCGCCGGACAGCGCCCGGGCGCGAGCGGTCACCGAATCGGCCGCCAGCGCGCCCGCCGGGCCGAGGCGCCGGGCGACCGGGACGACCACGCGCAGCAGCACCGGCCCGAGCAGGCCCACGCCGACACACATGGCGATCATGACGAACAGCCCGGCCTGGTCGGCGGTCCGCGCGTCGAGGCCGCTGATCACCACGGCCAGGACGGCTCCGGCCGCCACCAGCAGAAAGCCGATCGACGTGCGCACCCGGTCGCCGCGGCGTTTCACCAGCGCCTCGGTCAGCGCCACGGCGGGCCGCAACCGGGACGGACGGACCGCGGCGACCAGCGCTCCCACCAGCGAGGTTCCGATTGTCACCGCGTACGCGATGGGAACTGTGCCCGGGTGGATGTGGAAGGTGACGTCAGGGGGCACCACCCCGTGCCCGATCAGGCCGCGCAGCCACGCGTGCCCGGCGAGCAGGCCCAGCGGGATCCCGGCCGCGGTGGCCGGCAGCGCGACCAGCACGGCCTGCGCCGCGACGGCCCGCCGTACCCGGGAAGGGGTCGCCCCGATCGTGCGGACCAGCGCCATGTCGCGGGCCTGACCGGCGATCGCGGTGCCCATGGTGACCCCGACGACCAGGACCGTCAGATACACCGACGACAGCGTGAAGATCAGCCCGAGGTCCGCGATGCCGTTGTCGAGTGGCACCCCGTCGAACGAGGCGATCAGGCACAGCCCGGTCGTGACGAGCGCGGCCGCCAGGGCCTGGGTGGCGGCCGGCCCGAGGAAGGCCCACGGGTTGGCCCGCAGGGCCTGCCGGATCACGCGGCCACCTCACTGAGCCGCCGGCCGATCTCGGTGGCGGCGGGAGCCGGGCCGTCGCCGGCCACCGAACCCGCGCGCAGCAGGACCAGCCGGTCGCTCCAGGCCGCGGCGGCCGGGTCGTGCGTCACCATCAGCACGGTCACGCCGTCGCGGTCGGCCGCGGTGCGCAGCAGCCCCAGGATGTGCGCGCCGGTCGCCGGGTCGAGCGCGCCCGTCGGCTCGTCCGCGAAGATCACGGCCGGGGCGGTGACCAGCGCCCGGGCCACCGCCACGCGTTGCTGCTGGCCGCCGGACAGCTCCCCCACCGGCCGGGGCCCGAGACCGCCCAGCCCGACCTGCTCCAGCACCTCGCCGACGGTTCGGCGGCGGGGGCCGCCCAGCCGCATCGGCAGCGCGACGTTCTGCTGGACGGTCAGCTCGGAGAGAAGGTTGTAGGACTGGAAGACGAAGCCCGCCCGATCCCGGCGCAACCGGGTCAGACGGGCCTCGCGCATGCGGGTGACGTCGTGGCCGGCCAGCCGCACCCGCCCACCGTCCGGCCGGTCGAGACCGGCCGCGCAGTGCAGCAGGGTGCTCTTGCCCGAACCGGTCGCCCCCATGACGGCGACGAACTGCCCGGCCGGGACGTCGAGGGACACGTCGCGGAGCGCTTGCACACCCCGCGGATAGCGTCGCGAGACCGAGGTCAGCGAGATCACGAACTCCATGAGTCCACTCTGTCCGGCTCGCCGCCGCGGCACATCCGTGTGTACCGACCCGGCCGGGGTGCGGACAACCGCACCCCGGCCGGGGAGATCAGGCGGCCAGCAGCTCCAGGGTGTCGATGACCCTGTTCGAGAAACCCCACTCGTTGTCGTACCAGGCGACCACCTTGATGTGGCGGCCGTCGACCCGGGTCAGCGCCGAGTCGAAGATGGCCGAGGCCGGGTTGCCGACGATGTCGGACGACACGAGCGCGTCCTCCGAGTATTCGAGGATGCCGGCGAGCGGGCCCGCGGCCGCCGTCCGGTAGGCCTGCAGCACCTCGTCGCGGGTGACGTCGCGGGAGACGACCGTGTTGAGCTCGACGATCGAGCCGACGGGAACGGGCACCCGGATCGAGTCGCCGGACAACTTGCCCTCCAGGCGGGGCAGCACCAGGCCGACCGCCTTGGCCGCGCCCGTGGTGGTGGGCACGATGTTGACGGCGGCGGCCCGGGCCCGGCGCGGGTCGCGGTGCGGGCCGTCCTGCAGGTTCTGCTCCTGGGTGTAGGCGTGCACGGTAGTCATGAAGCCGTGCTCGATGCCGGCCAGGTCGTCCAGCACGGCGGCCAGCGGGGCCAGGGCGTTGGTCGTGCAGGAGGCGTTGGAGACGATCGTGTGGGCCGCGGGGTCGTACGCGGAGTTGTTGACGCCGAAGGCCAGCGTCACGTCCGCGCCCGACGAGGGGGCGCCGACCAGGACCTTGCGGGCGCCGGCGGTGAGGTGTCCCCGCGCGGCCTCGGCGGCCGTGAAACGCCCGGTGGCTTCCAGCACCAGTTCGACGCCCAGGTCGGCCCACGGCAACGAAGCGGGCTCGCGAGAGGACAACACCTTGATGTGCCGCCCGTCGACCACCAGCCCGTCCGGGGACGCGGTGACCGGACGGCCCAGCCGCCCGGAGGTGGTGTCGAAGGCCAGCAGCCGGGCCAGCGCGGCCGGCTCGGTCAGGTCGTTGACGGCAACCACTTCGAGCTTGCTGTCCCGTTCCAGCAGGGCGCGCAGCACGTTGCGTCCGATACGGCCGAATCCGTTGATGGCAATGCGAGTCATGCCTCCAGCCTCGCGCCGGGACGGCCGGCGAAACAGTGGCGGCCACGCCACCGATCGCAAGGATCACGCCACGAACGTACGGCGGTACTGGCTCGGGGTGGTGCCGAGGATGCGCTGGAAATGCAGGCGCAGGTTGGCGCCCGTGCCCAGCCCGACCCGGGCCGCGATCTGCTCGACCGACAGCTGCGACAGTTCGAGAAGCTCGCGGGCCATGTCGATGCGGGCCAGCATCACCCACTGCATGGGCGGGTAGCCGGTGTCCTCGGCGAACCGCCGGGAGAACGTCCGCGGGGAGACCGCCGCGTGCCGGGCCAGGGTCTCCAGCGTGAGCGGCTTGCCCAGCCGGTGCAGGGCCCATTCCCGGGTCGCCGCGAACCGCCGGCCCAGCGGCTCGGGCACGCTGTGCGGCACGTACTGGGCCTGGCCGCCGCTGCGGTAGGGCGCCGCGACGAGCCGGCGGGCCGCGTGGTTGGACGCCGCCACGCCGACGTCGCCGCGCAGGATGTGCAGGCACAGGTCGATGCCCGAGGCGGCGCCGGCCGAGGTCAGCACGCTGCCCTCGTCGACGAACAGCACGTTCTCGTCGACGAGCACGGACGGGTGCTTGGCGGCGAGCTGCCGCGTGTAGTGCCAGTGGGTGGTCGCCCGTTTGCCGTCGAGCAGGCCGGTGGCGGCCAGCGCGAACGCGCCCGTCGAGATGGCGGCCAGCCGCGCGCCCCGGTCGTGCGCCGCGACCAGGGCATCCACCACGGCCGGCGGGGGATCCTCGCGGTCCGGGAACCGGTAGCCGGGGATGAACACGATGTCGGCCCAGGTGAGGGCGTCCAGCCCGTCGGCCACGTGGTAGGACAGGCCGTCGCCGCCGGTGACCAGCCCGGGCGCAGGCCCGCACACCCGCACCTCGTACGGCATGCTCGCCCGGGTCGTGAAGACCTGGGCCGGGATGCCCACGTCGAGCGGCTTGGCCCCCTCGAGCACCAGCACGGCGACACGGTTCAGTCGGGTGGGTGGCACGCCACCAGGGTAATGCGGCGGCGACTTCGGTCTATCCGGGTGAGACCGAAAGCCGTATCGCCGGTCCGGCCGGCGTCGGCACAGTCGGCTCATGGCAGCAGTTCTCGCGCTCATGGCACTCGCACCGTGGACGGCCGAATGCGTCTGGGGCGGATTCACGGTCACCGGCTGGCCGTTCGTCATTCTCTTTCTCGGGCCTCAGTACGGGGGTGCCGCCGTGCTGATCCGCGAGGTGGCCCGGCGCCGGGCCGGTGGATGGCCGGCGATCGTGCTGATGGCCGCCGCGTTCGGGTTCGTGCAAGCCGGGCTGGTCGACCAGTCGCTGTTCAACCCCGCGTTCCTCGACGACACGGAGTTCGCCTCGAACGCCGCCGCGGCCCGCGCCACCTGGGTGCCGGGGCTCGATTTCAGCGTCCAGCAGGCTTTCTCGTACGTCGGTGGGCACGTCGCCCTGAGCATTTGCGCGCCGATCGCGGTCGTCGAGTCGTTCGTCTCCCCGGCCCGCCGCCACGAGCCGTGGCTGGGCCGCCGGGGCCTGGCGGTGACGGCCGTCGTCTACGTGCTGGGCAGCCTGCTCATCTTCTCCGACATCTACGGCGACGAGCACTTCTTCGCCTCGCCCGCGCAGGTGCTGTTCACCGTCGTCGTCGTGCTCGCCCTGGTCACGGCGGCGCTGATCCGGCGGCGTCCACGCAGGGCCGGCGGCCGGGTCCCACCGGTGCTGATCGTCGCCGTGGTGGCGGCCCTGCCGCATCTCAGCGGCGACCTGGCCGCGGGCTGGGCCGGGGTCGCTGTCCAGGTCGCGGTGACCGGGCTGGTGGCGGCGGCTGTCGTGCGGTGGTCGCGGCGCGCCGGCTGGGGGCAGTCGCACGTGCTGGCCGGCTGGGGCGCCGGACTCGTCGTGTCGGCCGCGATCGCCTATCTGGTGCCCACGTACGCGGTTTCGACGCCGGCGATGGCGCTGCTCTCCGACGTGTGCATCAGCCTGGTCACCGCCACCCTGCTCGGCGTGACCTGGAGAAGGCAGCGCCTAAATGCTTCGACAGCCGCGACCTGACCCCCGTACGGTGAAAGGCAGTTGATCTTTTCCGGAGGGAGGCCAGTGATGCGTCACCGCACCGCTCTCCTCCTCGTGTCCGGTGTGCCCAGCCTCGGCTGCGCCACCGGGGCTGGACGTGCCTGACCGCCGTATCGAGCGGTCAGGTGGCGCCGTCCACCGCAGAAACTCCTGGAAAGACCACAGCCATGCGCAACATCGGCATCCTCGCGCACGTCGACGCGGGCAAGACCACCCTGACCGAACGGATCCTGTTCCGGACCGGCGCCACCTACAAGCGCGGCGAGGTGCACCACGGGACGACGGTGACCGATTTCGATCCGCAGGAGCGCGAGCGGGGCATCACCATCTTCGCCGCCGCGGTGAGCTGCGACTGGCGGGGCGAGCGGTTCACTCTGATCGACACGCCCGGGCACGTGGACTTCACCGACGAGGTGGAACGGTCGCTGCGGGTGCTCGACGGCGCGGTCGTGGTGTTCGACGGCGTGGCCGGGGTCGAGCCGCAGAGCGAGGCGGTGTGGCGGCAGGCCGACCGGGACGGCGTCCCGCGGATCGCGTTCATCAACAAGCTCGACCGGCCCGGGGCCGACTTCGACGCCGCCGTACGGTCGTTGCGCGAGCGGCTCGGGGTCACTCCGCTGGTCGTGCAGCTGCCGGTCGACGGCGGGGTGATCGATCTGGTCGGGCCGCAACCGGACCGCGAGGACGTGCGGGCCGCTCGCCGGCGGCTGGAGGAGTCGGTGGCCGGGCTGCATCCGGCGGCGCTGGAGGAGCTGGGCGGCGTGTCCGACGGCACCCTGCGGACGGCGTTGCGTGACCTCACGCTCAGCGGCGAAGCGGTCGTCGTGCTGGGCGGCGCGGCCTATCGCGACGTGGGCGTCGAACCGCTGCTCGACGCCGTGGCCGACTATCTGCCCGCACCCGCGGGTGACCCGGCCGCTCCCCTGTCGGCGCTGGTCTTCAAGGTGCAGACCGGCAAGCAGGGACGGCTGACCTTCGTACGGGTCTACGACGGCGTGCTGGCCAAAGGGGACACGGTGTGGGACGCGGCCCGGTCGCGGACCGAGCGGGCCGGGCGGATCCTGCGGGTGCAGGCCGACCGGGTCACCGACGTGGACCGGGCGGTGGCGGGCGACATCGTCGCGCTGGCCGGTCTGAAGGGCGCCCGGGCCGGGACGACGCTGTCCACCCGGGAGCATCCGGTGCTGCTGGAGGCCCCGGCGGCGGCCACTCCCCTGGTGTCGGTGGCGGTCGAGGCCCGTACGCGGGCGGACGCCGGACGGCTGCCGGGCGCGCTGGCCACGCTGGCCGAGGAACTTTCCGTCGAGGTCGTGCACGAGGACGGCCAGACCCTGCTGTCCGGGCAGGGCGAGCTGCAACTGGAGGTGGCCGTGGCCAGGCTGCGCGAGGCCGGGGTGGCGGTGAACGTGGGCCGCCCCCGGGTGGCCTACCGCGAGACCGTCGTCCGCGGGGTGACCGGTTTCGTCCATCGGCACGTCAAGCAGGACGGCGGGGCCGGGCAGTTCGCGCACATCGTGCTGGATGTGGCGCCGCGGGAGGGCACCGGGTTCGAGTTCGCGTCGGCGGTGACCGGCGGGCGGGTGCCGGCCGAGTTCGTGCGGGCGGTCGAGGCGGGCTGCCGTGACGCGCTCACCGACGGGCCGCTCGGCGGTCACCCGGTCGTCGGGCTGCGGGTCACGCTGGTCGACGGGTCCACCCACGTGAAGGACTCGTCCGAGATGGCGTTCCGGGCGGCCGGGCGGGCCGGTCTGCGAGCGGCGCTGGCGGCGAGCTCGATGGCGCTGCTGGAGCCGGTGGCCGACGTGACGGTGAGCGCGCCGTCCGACACGCTGGGCGCGGTGCTGGGCGACCTCGCGGCCCGGCGCGGCCAGATCACCGGCTCCACGTCACAGTCGGTGACCGCGGTGGTGCCGCTGGCCGGGCTCTTCGGCTATGCGACCGACCTGCGCAGCCGTACGCGGGGCCGGGCGACCTTCTCGGCGAGGCCGGCCGGATACCGTCCCGCTGCCTGATCGGTGCCGCCCCGGGCTGTGTCCGGCCCGGGGCGGCGCGGGATCCCGCGCCGCGGGGGCTAACCTGGCCTCGGTGGGCAACGGGACGAGATCTTCGGCGTGGCGACCGGGTGGCGGTCCCGGACGCCTGCCCACGCACCGCCTGGTTCTGGCCATGGCCCTGCTGTCGACCGCCCCGCCGCTGGTCATCCACGAGGGCTGGCGCGGCCTCCTGGTGGCGGTGGCCGCCGTCGTCTATGCCGCTTATCTGATGCTCGGCAAGCGCTGGCCCCGCCTGCGTCGCCGGCGCCCGGTGACCCCGGCCCGCCCGGGCCGGCTGCCCACGCCACCCGCGGCCGCGCGTCCCGAGGCCCCCCTCGCTTCGGCTACGGAGAAAAAGCCCGAAACGACCCGGCCGAAAAGGGTCGAACACCGACCGGAACATTGATGTCATTTGCCATCCGGAAATTGTCCGGAGAATAGTTCCGAAAACGCTACGCTTCCGCGTCTTCGCAGTCCAGGACGCGGCCGACTGTCATCGTCGGGCATTCTTTTCCGCTTCCCTCCCTTGTCACGGACAACCGCGGCCTATTGGCTCGGCGGGGTCCCGGACATTCTGTGAAGGGAGCACCATGACCATTTCCGATTCGCTGTCGGTTCCCGGTGCGCCGAACCTGCCCGCCGGGTTCGCCGACACGTTCGCCGGGCGCTACGTCGACACCGGGGAGATCCGACAGCACGCCGTGATCGGCGGCGACGGCCCTCCGCTGCTGCTCGTGCACGGCTGGCCCGAGTTCTGGTACGCCTGGCGCCTGGTCATGCCCGCCCTGGCCCGCGACTTCACCGTGATCGCCGTCGACCAGCGCGGCACGGGACTGACCAGCCGGCCCGACAGCGGCTACGACACCCGCACCCTGGCTAACGACCTGGTGGCGCTGATGGACGCGCTGGGTTACGGCCGGTTCGCCGTGGCCGGGCACGACACGGGTCTGACCATCGCCTACGCCCTGGCGTCGGACCATCCCGAGCGGGTCGACCGGGCCGTCCTGGCCGAGATCCCCGGCCCGCCGCTGGCCGCGGCGTCACCGCCGGTGTTCGTGCCCTCGGCGATCAACAACCGGCTGTGGCACATCCCGTTCAACCGGGTCGAGGGTCTGCCCGAGCGGCTGGTCCAAGGCAACGAGGACGTGTTCTTCGGCTACGAGTTCGCCGTGCAGGGCGGCAAGCTGCCGGGCGAACTGGTCGACTTCTATGTGCGGGTGCTTTCCGAGCCGGGGGTCCTGCCCGGCAGCTTCGGCTGGTACCGCGCCCTCGACGAGACCCTGGCGCAGAACGGCGAACGGGCCAAGACGAAGCTGAGCATGCCCGTGCTGGCGATCGGCGGGGCGCTCAGCTACGGAGACATGGTGGCCAAGGCGATGCGGCCGCTGGCCGACGACGTACGGGAAGCCGTCATTCCCGACGCCGGGCACTGGATCGCCGAGCAGGCGCCCGAGGCGGTGGTAGCGACCTTGACCGATTTCCTGGGACCGTATCGCGCATGAGAGCACCCTCGCTCGACGAGGCCGAGTGGCTCGACTCCGAGCCGCCCGGCCTCGAGGGCCATGTCGTGGCCTACGATTTCTGGACCCTGACCTGCGTCAACTGGCTGCGCACGGCGCCGCACCGGCGCGCGTGGTGGCAGGCCTACCGCGACGACGGCCTGATCGTCGTCGGCGTGCACACCCCCGAGTTCACCTTCGAGCACGATCACGACCTGATCCGCCGGGCCGTCGCCGCGCGCGGCATCACCTATCCCGTGGTGGCCGACAGCGACTACGCGGTGTGGAAGGCGTTCGACAACCACTTCTGGCCGGCCCTCTATCTGGCCGGCCCCGACGGCGTGATCCGCGACCACCAGTTCGGCGAGGGCCGGTACGCCGAGCTCGAGCGCTCGATCCAGCGACTGCTCGGCGTCAGCAGGCCGCCCACCCGTCCGGAGGCGCTGGGCGTGGAGGCCGGGGCCGACTGGGATCACCTGAGAACACCCGAGACCTATCTGGGGTACGCCCGGGGCGAGCGCTTCGCCTCCGTCGGGGGCTCGCACGCGTACGGGTATCCGGGTTTTCTGCAGTCCAACCAGTGGGCGCTCGACGGGGACTGGACGTTGAGCAGCGAATATGCCGCCTCGCACGCCGAGGGCGGCAGCATCGCGTTCCGCTTCCAGGCCCGCGACGCCAACCTGGTGCTGGCGGCCGGCTCGCCCGTGCCGTTCCAGGTCTTCCTCGACGGTGAGCCGCCCGGCGAGGCCCACGGCGCCGACACCGGCCCCGACGGCCGCGGCCTGCTGAACGAGGGCCGCATGTACCAGCTGATCCGCCAGCCCGGCCGGATCGAGGACCGCCATCTGGAGGTCGTCTTCACCGCCCCCGGCGCCCGGGCGTACGTATATACGTTCGGCTGAGGGCGGTCGCGGTGGTAGAAAGCCCGGGTGGAATTCACTGACCTGCTGAGCCTGATCGACGAGCGGTCGGCGGCCTTCAGCGCCGCCGTCGCCTCCGCGCCCGACCTCGAGGCGCGGGTGCCGACCTGTCCCGAGTGGACGCTGGCCGACCTCGAACGGCACCTGATCCAGGGGCGCCGCAAGTGGGCGGCCATCGTGGCCGCCGGGCCGGCCGGGGCTCCCCCGCCCGCCTCGGCCTGGTCCACCGGCGGCCCGCTCGCCGAGGCGACCCGGGAGCTGGTGGAGGCGCTGCGGGCGGCCGGACCGGACAGCGGCTGCTGGACGTGGTGGGGTGACTCCGAGTCGCCGCAGAACTGCGCGGCCGCGGCCCGGCATCAGCTGCAGGAGATCGCGGTCCACACGTACGACGCCCAGCTCACCGTGGGCGCCCCGCAGCCCCTGCCCGAACAGGTCGCCCTCGACGGGGTGGAGGAGTTCCTGGTCACGTGCTGCGCGACGACGAGCCCGTGGCCGCACGAGCCCGCCATCGTCGACCACGTCGCCACCGAGGGCCGCTCCTGGCGGGTCTCCCTGTCGGCCGAGGGCGCCCGCTCCCTGCCGCCCGGCGGCGAACCGGCCGACGCCACCGTCACCGGGCCGGCCGGCGACCTGGTTCTGCTGTTCTACGGCCGGGTGCCGCTGGATTCGCTGAAGCTCGACGGCGACCGCCAGGTCATCGACCGCCTCATCGCCTGGGAGCCGGAGTAAGCCCGAGAGCCGGAGTAAGCAGCCCCGCGACACGCATGAAGCGCCGCCGCCGTCCAGCCTGCTATCACCGCGAGCCGCTGCCCAGTACCCACAAAAAGGTGGCTACCCGACTGCGGTCAGGCAGCGAAGCCGGAGAGCTGTTCGTCGAGCCAGGGGTAGAGCTCCTCGGCCCGGGTGTTGAGACGGGACTTCAGGTAGCGGGTCTGGTCGTCGGCCAGGACCTCGATCGAGCCGTCGGCCACGGCGTCGTAGGCCTGCGACACGACGCTCTCGGGGCTGACCTTGGGCACGTCCCAGCGGGCCGACATCGGGGTGTCGACCATGCCGACCAGCAGGCCGATGACCTGTGTCTTCTGGGCTTGCAGCTGGAAACGCAGGGCGTTGGTGGCCGACCACATCGCCGCCTTGGAGGCCGCGTAACCGGTCGGGATGTTGATCCAGGCGGCCGCGGACAGGATGTTGAGCAGGGTGCCGCCGCCGTTGGCCGCCAGCACCGGCGTGAAGGCCCGCGCGACCCGGAGCGTACCGAAGAAGTTGGTCTCGAAGATCTGCCGCAGAGCCTCCTCGGGGCCGGAGATCGAATCACCGGCGGGGGCGATGGCGGCGTTGTTGATCAGCAGGTCGACGTCGGGCGCGGCCTCGGCGGCGCGGACCGCGTCGCCGGGGCTCGTCAGGTCGAGGGTGAGCGAGCGGACCCGGGCGTCGTCCCAGCGGCGGCCCGTACGGGTGGCGGCGTAGACCTTCGCGGCCCCGCGCTCGAGGGCCTGCCGCACGAACTGCTCGCCGAGACCGCCGTTGGCCCCGGTCACGAGCACCGTACGACCGTCGAGTGCCTGGTTCATCTAGACTCCTTCAACAAGTGGGGAGCATCCCCGGAAAAACTATGTGGGGATACTCCCCGGATAGTCAAGGAGGAGTGTTCATGGCTACAGCCCGTCCGTTGCGCGCCGACGCCCAGCGCAACCGGGACGCGATCCTGGCCGCCGCGCGCGAGACGTTCGACGCGGAGGGCGTGCTCGCCTCGCTGGACGGGATCGCCCTGCGGGCCGGGGTCGGCAACGCCACGCTCTACCGCAACTTCCCGACCCGCGACGACCTGCTGGCCGCGGTCATGCAGACCAGCATCGCCGGGGCGCTGGCCGAGGCGGACGAGCTGGCCCGCACCCGTACGCCGCCTGAGGCGCTGGCCGAGTGGCTGGTGCGGCTCACCTGGCAGCTGCGCATCTGGCACGACCTGCCGTACTGCCTGGCCACCGCGCACCACGACGCCGGCTCCCCGATGAAACCGGCCGCCGACCCCCTGATGGTCAAGACCGGCGAGCTTCTCGAGGCGGCCCGGCCGTCCGGCCCGATCACCGCCGGCGAGGTCTACGAACTGGTGCTGGCCCTGTCGTGGGCGGTCGACCGCTTCTCCGACGACGAGGCCGCCGCCCGCCGCCGCGTCACCCTGGCCACCGCGGGGATCTTGGCCTGACCCCGGCGTACGGCCGCATCGACCGGTCCCGCACACTGCTCCGCATGGCGGATGTGACGGTGC
Source organism: Actinoplanes sp. NPDC021490 (assembly GCF_055562135.1). Classification (NCBI taxonomy): domain Bacteria; kingdom Bacillati; phylum Actinomycetota; class Actinomycetes; order Micromonosporales; family Micromonosporaceae; genus Actinoplanes; species Actinoplanes sp. NPDC021490. The sequence goes on along the minus strand of NZ_JBVHFW010000022.1, from coordinate 124,200 downwards.
TCGGCGCGGGGGCCGCGGGGCTCTCGGTGGCGGCTCAGCTCAAGGGGCGCGGCGTCGACTGCGTCGTGTTCGAGCGCGGCCCGGGGGTGGCCACGAGCTGGCGCGGCCGCTATGACCGGCTGCGCCTGCACACCACGCGGGGGCTGTCGGGCCTGCCCGGATTTCCGATCCCTCGGGCGTACGGGCGCTGGGTCCGCCGCGACGATCTGGTGCGCTACCTGGAGGCGTACGCGGAACGCTTCGGTCTGGACGTGCGCACCGGCACGAGCGTGGAGCACGTCGAACCGGCCGGTGACCGCTGGTCACTGCGACTCGGCGACGGAACTGAGCACTCGACGGGCACGCTGATCGTCGCGACCGGCTATCTCCACACACCGGTCGTGCCGCAGTGGCCCGGACTTCCACAATGGACCGGAACGCTGATCCACTCGGCCGAATACCGCAATGCGCAACCGTTCCGGGGCAAGAACGTGCTCGTCGTCGGTCCCGGCAACAGCGGGGCCGAGATCGCCACGGACCTGGCCGGGGGCGGCGCCGCGCCGGTGAGCCTGGCCATCCGCACCCCACCGCACATCGTGCGACGCGAAACCGCGGGCTGGCCGGCCCAGATGAACGGCCTGCTGCTGGGCCGCCTGCCCGAGCGCGTGTTCAACACGATGGCCGCCTCGATGGCCAAAATCGAAGTTCCCGACCTTTCCCCGTACGGGCTCCCGCGCCCGGCCGAGGGCCTGAAGACCCGGCTGCGCACGCAGCGCTACGTGCCGTTGCAGGACGTGGGCATCGTGCGCGATGTCATCGCGGGCCGGGTGAAGCCGGTCGCCGCCGTGCAGAGTTTCACCGAGTCGTCCGTGGTGCTGGCCGACGGGTCCAGCCTGCAGCCCGAGGTGGTCGTGGCGGCCACGGGTTACGGCACCGGGCTGCGCGAGCTGTTCGACGATCCGGCGCTGTTCGACGACACCGGGGTGCCGCTCGTCCACGGAGGTGCGGCGGCCCGGCCGGGCCTGTTCTTCATGGGCTACGACGTGACGCTGGGCGGAATGCTGCGTCAGCTGGCGATCGAGTCGCGGCGGGTGACCCGGGCCGTCTCGGCGGCGGGAGTCGCCCGATAGGACGTCGGCCGGTCACTTCGGGATGGCCACGAGTTCACCGCCGAACTTCTTCTGGATCTGGGCGCACAACTGGGGGGCGCCGCAGTTCAACGTCCAGTTACTGCCGACCACCATGACGACGTCGAAGACCATGGATCCGTTCACCCGCATCATGAAGTCGGCGTGGCGCTGCGGCTCGGCCGCGGCGGCCTCATGTGTGGCATAGACCGACGCCACGACTGATTTCTCGCCGACATAGCAGGAGCCGCGATCTTCGGCCCCGATCGGGATGGCGATCCGTTCCCATCGGGTGCAGGCGATGCCGGCCTTGCCCAAGCCGCCGACCAGGCTCTGAGCACTGTCATAGCGGTGGTCGGCGGCGACCGTCGCGACCGGGGCCGGTTCCGCGCCGGTTTCCGCACTGTCGCAGGCGCCGAGCGCAAGGGCAGCGATGGCGGTGAAAATCAGATGCCGGGTCATACCGGGATCAACGAGCGAGACCACGACGTCGCGTCAGTGATGGCTGCCAAGTGCGTGCGCGGGGTCCCGTTCGGCGGCGTGGTGCTCCGGCTGGCCCGGCGGCGGCGTGGGGCCGGAGCGCAGGGAAAGAAGAAGACCGACCACAGGTACCGTGACGATGACGTAGTAGACGAAGGGCGTCATGTGGGGAGTGCCGACGAGCAGGACAGCCGCCCCGTACCCGCCGAACAGCCACGGCCAGCGTGTCGCGGCGGAGCGCGCCACGACCAGTCGCCAGGCCAGCGCGTTGACGGTGAGGACACCGGCCACGAGGATCGCGAGCACGAAGACGCTCACGTGGTAGTAGGCGATGGGCGCGGCCAGCCACCGCAGGCTGAGGTTCGTGTCCCGGGGCGTGACGAGGATGGCCAGCTGGGAGCCCGCGCACAGGGCCAGGACGAGCGGAACCAACCGCCGGGGCAGGCCCCGGGATCGGCCCGAGCTCACCACCCGCCCGATTCCGATGGCCAGACCGGCGCCGAAGGGCACCAGGACCAGCACGCCCAGCCAGGAGTACAGGGGACCGATAAGGTCCATCTTGTCGATCCAGCCGAGTTTGACCTGCCAGTAGTTGAGGACGTCGTTGACCCGCCAGTTGAGGGCCATCGGCAGGGCGAGCATCGTGACGAGCCCGAGTGCGAACGCGTCGCCGCGGGTCAGATCATCGAGGCCGCCGTGGCGGCGCAGTGCGGCGATACGCCGGTGCGGACCGGGATGGGTGCCGGCCAAAGTGCTCGGCCACGAACGGCCGGGCGATTTCTGCTCGAGGAGTCGCAACAGGGCGTCGCGGTGCTCCGGTGACTGCTCGGCGGCGTAGGCGTCGGCCTCGTGTTCGCGGGCCCGGAGAATGCCGTTGCGGGTCAGATAGATGGTGATCCACAAAGCACCGAGGTGCAGAAGGTTGGCCGACCGGTCCGGCGCCTGTTCGCCGAGATCGATGCCGAAGACGGCTACCACCAGCACGGTCAGCATGACCAGGGACTGCCACAGGCCGATGGTCAGGTAGGTGACGTCGAGGTCGCGGTTGCGGACATGGCCGATCTCGTGCATGACGAGGGCCCGGAAGCCTTCGGGGTCCCGGTCGTGCAGCATCAGGGCACCGGCGGTCAGCTCGATGCAGCGCCTGCGGGCGTGCCCGAACGCCATCCCGTCGGCGCGGTACTCGGTCGGGTCGACCAGCACGGTGACCCGGACCCCGGCGGCCGCGATCAGGGCGCGGGCCTCGGCTGCGGCGGCCGGGTGCCCGGCTTGTTCCAGCGGGATCAGGCCACGCCGGAGCCGTCGGGCGTAGGGCAGCAGAAAGTACACGGTGACGCCCAGCCCGAACAGCGCCGCGACCGACAGCAGCCCCACGAGGCCGATCGGCGGTTCGAACCCGGCACACGGATACGTCGAGCTGTACAGCTCGTACACCCTGCTGTGGTCGAGAGCATCGTCCGGTACGGCAACGCCGGCGACCGCCGTGGGCGGAACGTCCAGCAGCCGGGCCACCGCCTCGCGATAGGCCCATTCCTTGTGCTCCTGCTGGCAACGTTCCTCGGCGGCCTGCCAGGGAAGCTGCATGATCTCGCCGGCGTTGGCGGCGGCGAGCACCATGGCGATCAGGAGAACGACGAACCGGATGGTCGTGCTGGAGCCCGCCCGTCGGCCGTCAGCCGGCCGGTCGGCGTTCATTGCTCGCACCCTCCGGGGTGCCGGCGGCACCGAGCGCCAGGCGCGCGACGATCCGGTCGGCGATGATCTCCAGCTCGGCGTCATCGACCCGGCCACCGCCCGCGGCGACGCTCGCCGCCCGGATCTGGGCCAGCTGCTCCGGGGTCCACTCCCGACCGGCGATCGCCGCGTCCGCGGCCGCTGAGCCGGACCGCGGCCGGAACCGCGCCCTGAGCCGGGTCAGCAGCCGGGTCGAGGCCCGTTCCGCGACGCGTTCCACGGCCAGGCCGGCCATGATGGCCACAGCGCCCTGCGCGGCGGCCAGGGCGGCGTCGGTCACGCAGGCCAGAGTGGTGCCGAGGTCCGAGCGCAGGACGTCGCGGCGCACGCGCGGCAGGGGCCACCGATAGAACCGCCGGCTGCGCAGCTCGAACAGCGGGAGCTCGTCGGGCGCGATCTCCCGCACCGCCTCGCGGGCCAGGGAAACCGCGTATGCGCGCTCGGCGGGGGCCAGTGACCATCGCGCGAGGGCCCCGCGGAACGCCCCGATATCAACCATTGAGTGAGTATGGAGTTCGACCCCGGAATGCAGGCGATCCGCCGGCTGATTTGACCCGGCCGGGGTATGTGCTCACAGTCACAGGTCATTTCGCGGAGTCTCGTGTGTCGTAGTGAGCAGGCGTTTGATCGCCTCGGCCTTGGTCTGCGGTAAGTGCTGGAGCACCCGGGATGCCGTCCAACTGCTGGTATGGCGGAGGATGACGGCCGCGACCCCGGGCTCGGCCTGCTGCAAAATCATGGTGAGGTTGACTTCGTCGAAGTTTCGCAGCAGCCGGAGGACGTACTCCCACACCACGGAGTTGGCCAGGAGAGCGTCGTCGCGCACCATAAAACCCAGGATGGCCAGCCGCTTGGCCGGTTCGAATCCGCGGAACATGAGATCGAACCACCGGTACTGCGGTTGCATCGCGATCAGCACGGCGGCGATCTCGAGTGTGGGCAGCCGCTCCAACCGGATCCGCGCCGAGTAGGGCGCCTTGTTGTCGAGCGAGCGGGCGATCGTAACTGGATCGACGCCCGGCTTGCCGGGTCGCGGCGGGGCCGGCGGGGGCGACTGGTCGCGCATGTCGTCCGTCGCCGGCGCGCGGCCGGTCGAGTCGAGAATGTCGGCGCCGAGCTTGCGCGCGGTCCGGATCAGCCGGTCCCGGACGTTTGCGAAACGCGGTGCCCGGGCCTTCTCGATCACTTCGTCCAGCGCCTGCAGGGCGGCCTCGGTCCGCGTCCCGGCGCCGAGGCCGAAGCGGGCGAACCTGATCAGGGAGTGGAGGAGATCAAGCTCGTGCCGTTCGGCGTTGAGGCGGGCGAGGCGCCGATGGATGGCGACCGTCTCGGCTTGCGCGTCCAGGGCGTCGCGCCACTTGAACCGGTCGGCCAGGATCTGCGCCTCCACCTGACGGGCCCGGGCCAGGTCCTGGTCGTAGCGGACGTTGACCTCGGCCAGCCGCCGGAACACCGCGACGGCGCCGGAAACCGCGAAGCCGGCGTCCTCGTCCTGCCCCAGGGAGTGCAGTGTCAGGGCCCGCCCGAGCAGTGTCGCCCCGAAGTCCAGCTCGAGGCCCGGGCCCGCGTTCTCGGCCACCGCCCGCAGCAGCTCCAGGGCTTCGTCCAGCGCTTCCAGCGCGTCGCCGGCCCGGTCGCCGTGGCGCAACTGCTCCGCCTGCTGCACCAGCACGCGGATCAGGGTAAGCCGGTGCCGCCCGTCGACCGCGACCAGCCGGCGCAGCTGGGCAATCGCCCGGTGGCGGGTCGACAGGGACGACGTGCCCCGGCCCTGGTTCCACAGGGCGAGGCTGAGATCGGCCAGGCAGGTGGCGATCTCCTCGGCCGGCGGCGTGCAGTGGCGGCCGCTGTCGTTCCACAGCCCGACCGCCTCGCCCAGGGCATCCGCGGCCGGCGTCCAGTCCCTGGCCCGGGTGCAGGCCCGGCCGAGGCTGCGCAGCGCGAGTTCCAGCTGCGGCGCCTGCGCGGGCGGACGCCGGGCGATCACGACGGCCTCGGTGAGCAGGGCAAGGCCATCCCGTACGCGGCCCGACTCGAACAGCCGCCAGCCGAGCTTCAGCGCCAGGGCGCCCGCGCGTACCGGGTCGCTGGTGTGGCCGGCCAGCTCGCGGGCGAGACGTTCGGTGATGGCGGCGACCCCCGCATGCAGGTCGGCCGCCGGCTCGGCCGGGAAGGCGGACTCGATGGCCACCAGCACGTCCAGCGGCATCGCCGGGGCCGAGGCGACGGCCGACAACGCCGCGGACCCGGCCCGCACGGCCAGCTCGGGTTTCTGCCGCAGCAACGGCACCAGCTGGTTGGTGGCCAGGTGGGGCCAGCGGCGGGCCGCCTCGAGCAGCATCGGCAGCGCCGTGGCGGCGCTGCGCGCGTCGTGGGCCAGCAGCTCCCCGAGCGCGCCCACGGCCCAGGGGTCGGGCCGGAATCCCTCGATGGCGTGACCCGGGGTCTGCAGGGCGACGAAGTCCTCGGCCAGCCGGTCCGGATAGAGCGGTTCCAGCACGGTGTCCGGCTCGTGCGGCGGATAGCACATCGCATGATCCGCGAGGACCTGGCCGGCGTCGTTGACCCCGTCCGCGACGGCCACGGCCCTCAGCACGGGCAAGGCGGACGCGTAGTCGAGCGACCGGATCAGCGCGGCCACGTAGACCGCCCGGCCCATCACCTGCGGCGGCGACTCGACCCGGCGGTCGTTGTCGTACATCGACTGCCAGTGGTTGCGCTCGCGGGACAGCAGGTAGGCCGACAGGTGGGCCGGGTCGGTCGGCGGTTCCTCGCCGTGGCGGACGGCGAGGACGTGGGCCAGGGCGGCCATGTGCACGGTCAGGAAGGAACCCTCGAGATCCGGCGCCGGGTGGCCGGGGTCGGCGACCCCCAGGACCCGGGCGAAACACGACCGCGCGACCTCGAAGACCTCCCGCGGGCCGGTCGTCGCCGTGGCCAGTTCGGTGCTGTCGGCATGGACGCCGAGCGCCTCGGCGAGCCGGTAGGTCAGCGCGTCCCACCAGTTGCCGAGGGGCGGGCCAGCAGCAGCACCCGGAGCGCCCGGCCGGCGTGCAGGCGACGGTCGAGCAGCAGCGCCAGCAGGTCGGAGAGCGGCCACCGTTCGGCGTAGTCGACCAGCACGAGCAGCGGCTTCTGGGCGACCAGGGCGCTCCCGGCGGCCACCTCGACCGGCTGCACCACGGCGTCGCGGCTGTGCCGGGCCCGTACGGTGATCCAGCCCGCGGCGTGGGTCAGCTCGGCGAACCGGTGCGCCAGCCGGGTCTTGCCCTGCCCCGCTCCCCCGTGCACCAGGCGGACGGCCATGGCCGCGCCGTCGTCACGCCAGGCGCTCAGCCCGGCCAGCTCCTGCGCCCGGCCGGTGAAGTCGACGACCCGGTTGCCCGCGTTGAGCAGCCGGCTCGGCAGCTCGCCGGAAAGCGCGCGGACCGGGCCGAAGGACAGCTCGTCGATGAAATGCGTGCCGATCCGCTGGTGTACGTGCAGGTCACCGTTCTGGACGGCGAGCAGCGTGGCGGCGTCACCGGCGGTGTTGATCTGCTGAGGCGAGACCTCACGCCTCATCGCGCCTCGCCGGTTCGCCGGTGTTCAGATCGCCGCCCTGAACGGTGTACATGGTGGCGTTGCCGGACGCCTGGTTGATCTGCACCGGCCCGCTCGGCTCGGCCGAACTCGGGTGCTGCCGCAGGGCGGCCCACAGCCCGGCCGCGCCGACGAGCACGCCGGCCACGCTGGACAACTGGTCGGCCCGGTCGAGCCCGTTGCGGGCCAGGAACGTGATCCACCCGCCGACGAGCAGCAAACAGCCGGCGATCTTCAACGATGCCCACAGCCGTCGCCGCGTCATGCCCCCAGTATGGACGAGCGGTCGCAACCGGCGCTCAGCGAGCGCAACGGACGGGTGACATGCAAAAAGGCAAGGAGAACAATCTCCCTGCCACTTCTAACGTATATCGCACCCCGGGGCTTGCGGCAAGAGGCGGGTGAGGGCGCACAATCGGCGGCTCGGGCTGCGAGAAGGGGTATTTGCGGATGATTCTGGGCTTCGACGCGATCGACCGGACGATGGTCGCGGCCGTGGGCGGCAAGGGCGCGCAGCTGGGGGAACTGTCACGGATCGAGGGCGTACGGGTGCCCGTGGGTTTCTGTGTCACGACGGAGGCGTACCGGACGATTCTGGCGAGCGCGCCCGGCGTCGACGACCTGCTCGATCGGCTGTCGGTTCTGGAGCCGGCGGACCGGGCGGCGATCGGCACGCTCAGCGCGGACGTGCGGCGCGCGATCGAGGACACTCCGATACCCGGCGAGGTCGCGGCGGCGATCACGGCGGAGCTGGAGGACAGTGCCTACGCGGTTCGGTCCAGCGCGACGGCCGAGGACCTGCCGACCGCTTCGTTCGCCGGGCAGCAGGACACCTATCTGAACGTCATCGGCGCCGCCGAGATCCTGCGGCACGTCAGCCGCTGCTGGGCGTCGCTGTTCACCGAGCGGGCCGTCACCTATCGGCTGCGCAACGGCTTCGACCATCGCCAGGTGCGGATGGCCGTCGTCGTGCAGCGGATGGTCCTCCCCGAGGCGTCGGGCATCCTGTTCACCGCCGACCCGGTCACCGGCAACCGCCGGGTCGCCACCGTGGACGCGAGCTTCGGGCTCGGTGAGGCGCTGGTCTCGGGGCTGGTCAACCCCGACGTGTTCAAGGTGCGCGACGGCGAGATCGTCGAGCGGGTGATCGCCGTCAAACACCGCGCCGTCCTCCCCCGGCCGGACGGCGGAACGGAGGACGTGGCGATCGACCCGCAACGGCGGGAACGGCCGGCTTTGACGGATACCCAAGCCGTACGGCTGGCCGAACTCGGACGACGGATCGAAGCGCATTTCGGACGCCCGCAGGACATCGAATGGTGCTGGGCCGGCGACAGTTTCCAGATCGTGCAGAGCCGTCCGATCACCACGCTGTTCCCGGTTCCGGAGGCCGCCGGGCCGGGCCCTCGCGTGTACATCTCGGTCGGCCACCAGCAGATGATGACCGACCCGATGAAGCCCCTCGGAATCTCCGTCTGGCAATTGACCGCGCTGGCGCCGATGCACACGGCCGGCGGGCGGCTGTTCGTCGACATCACGGCGCGGCTGGCCTCGGCCGCGGGCCGCGCGGGGCTGCTGCAGATGGCCGGGAAGTCCGATCCGCTGGTCGGGGACGCGCTGCACACCCTCTTCGACCGCGACTTCGTGCCCCTCGAACCCGGCGCCGAACCCGCCCCGCTTCCGCACGGCGCCGGCCCGGCCACGATCGACAATGATCCGGGCATCGTCACCGAGCTGATCCGGCGTACCGAGGACTCGCTGGCCGCCCTCAAGCGTGACATCCGCACCAAGAGCGGGCCGGCGCTGTTCGACTTCCTGCTCGAGGCCATCGACGAGCACAAGCGGCTGCTCACCGACCCGCTGAGCATGCAGGCGCTGATGGCGGGCATGGGCGCCACCTGGTGGCTCAACGACCACCTGCTGGAGTGGCTGGGCGAACGGAACGCGGCCGACACGCTGACCCTGTCCGCGCCGGGCAACATCACCTCGGAGATGGGGCTCGCGCTTCTCGACGTCGCCGACGTGATCCGTCCGTACGGGGAAGTAGTCGCCTTTCTGCGAACCGCCGGCGACGACGATTTCCTCGACGAGTTGCCGAAACTGCCGGGCGGCACCGAGGCGCGCGATGCCATTGAGTCCTATCTAGAACGTTTCGGGATGCGCTGCGCGGGCGAAATCGACATCACCCGGCCGCGGTGGAGCGAGCAGCCGTCCACGCTCGTTCCGCTGATTCTCGACAATGTGCGTTCCTTCGAGCCGGGCGCGGCCGCGCGCCGATTCGAGGAGGGGCGAAAGGCGGCGGAGAACAAGACGCAGGAGGTGCTTGCGCGTCTGCGGGAACAGCCCGGCGGAGAAGAAAAGGCCGCCGAGACCCAGCACATGATCGAGCGGGTGCGCACGTTCATCGGCTATCGCGAGTTCCCCAAGTACGGAATCGTCAGCCGGTTCTTCGTCTACAAGCAGGCCTTGCTGAATGAGGCCGACCGCCTTGTCGATTCCGGTGCGCTGGCGGCCCGGGAGGACATCTTCTTCCTGACGTTCCAGGAGCTTTCCGACGCCGTACGCGACCGGGCCGTCGACGCCGGGCTCATCCGCGACCGCAAGGAGGCGTTCCGGTCGTACGCCGCGCTCGCCGCACCCCGGATCCTCACCTCGGAGGGCGAGGGTCTCTCCGGGGCGTACCGCCGTGACGACGTGCCGGCCGGCGCCCTGGTCGGCGTGCCGGTCTCGGCCGGAACCGTCGAGGGCCGGGCCCGGGTGATCCTCGACATGGCGCGGGCCGACGTCGAGGCGGGCGACATCCTGGTCACCGCCTACACCGATCCGAGCTGGTCGCCGCTCTTCGTGGCGGTGTCCGGCCTGGTGACCGAGGTCGGCGGGCAGATGACCCACGGCGCGGTGATCGCCCGCGAATACGGCCTGCCCGCGGTGGTCGGCGTGGACGGCGCCACCCGCCGCATCCGCGACGGCCAGCGCATCCGGGTCCACGGCACGGATGGCTACATCGAAATTCTGTCCGACTGAGGGCCTGCGACAATCTCCGCATGATCGACCCGTCGACGATCCACCTGGACGAGTTCCTTTCCCGCTGGTACGGCGCCCGGTCCGGGGAATTCTCCCTGCCGGCCGCCGGGCAGTGGCTTCCCGCGCCGCTGCGGCGCTGGTACGCGACCAGTTCGGGCCGCGCTGAGCCCCGCGGCGTGATGAAGCGTTTCCTGCGGCCCGAAGAGATCCGGGCGGAGGACGGGAAGGCGATCTTCCTGGTCGACCCGACCGGTGACTGGCGCTGGTCGTTCGACGTGGACGAGCCCGACGTGGTCTACGACGGGGAGCTCTACGAGGATTGGCGCCGCAACGAGGAGACGCTCGAACAGCTCCTGATCCACCACGCCGTGCAGGAGGCCCTTTACGGCGCCCGCAGCTCCTATGCGAACACCCACGTGCCCGAGGGCCGGCTCAGCGGTGTGCTGGCCGGCCTCGAGCAGGTGGATTTCCCGAAGTGGCGGTGGCCGTCGGAGGACGACGACTACCGCTACTTCCTGGGTGACCTGGTTGTCGCCGAAGTCGTCCCGGATTACAGCCCGGGCTTCTTCCAGGTTGTCGTGGCCTCCCCTGACCCGGGCCGCCTGTCCTATCTGGACCAGCTCGACGGAATCGAGTGGCGCCGGGCCGGGGAGTAGGCCGCGAGCTATCGGCCGGTGAAGGTGCGCCGCTGGATGCCCTTCGAGTCGCGATAGACGACGGTCAGCTGGGAACCGGACGGCAGCATCGCCTCCAGCGTGTTCTCGCAGGCGCCACAGATGTAGTCGCCGGTGATGAACAGCGTGGCCTTCTTGTCCTGCACCGGCCAGTCCTTCATCCAGACGTGCATCAGGGCCGCGCTCTGCGCCTCGAGGTGGTGGTCGAAGCCCTTCGCGGTGCCCGGCGCGGCCTTGCCGAGGATGTCCGGGTGGATGTTGCGCTTGCCCGTGGACAGCGGATAGAGACCGCCGTTGGGCACGAACAGGGCGCCGTTCATGTTGCCCGGGTATTTGAACTTCCCCTTGGCGTCATCGGCGTTCTGCAGGCCGATGTCGTCGGGCGGGCACGTCGCGTTGTGGACCAGCAGCGACCGGCGGCCGGCCATGACGTAGTAGGTGTGGAAGCCCTCGACGGTGAGGTTGTAGACGCGAAGGTTCGCGCTGTGATGCCGGACCGCGCTGATCGCGACCGTGGTGCCCGCGCCGGTGCGCAGCCACTGCCGCGGGGCCAGGTCCTTGGCGTCGACCCACTCGGAGAGGGCGGGCACCCAGAACGGATGGCTGGCCGTGGCCGTGATGGTGTCCGTACGGTGACCGCGCGGGCCGTCCACGTCGACGACGATGTCGACCAGGTCCTTGGGGCCGTAACTGGTGATCGTCCGGCTGACCGTCCGGGCCGCGGTGATGCCGTTGACCTCGTCGGTCGCGAGGACCCGGTCACCGGCGCGCAGCTTCTCGATCGCTTTGGTCGTGCCGTTGGCCAGCAGAACCGGTGTGCCCGCCACGAAGCTGCTGGGCACGAACGGGCAGGCCGCCTTCTTGCGCTTGGCCAGGTCGGTCAGCTCGTCGCGCTTCTTGCGGGCGTCCTTGATCCGGTCGAGGAAGTGCAGAAGCTTGGGCGCCAGCTTGGTGAGCTTCCACGTGGCGTTCAAGATCTTGCTGGCCGGGAGGAGGTTGACCAGGCTCCACAAGCACGCCTCGACGTTGCCGTCCATGACGCACTTCTTGATGTCGCCGACCCCGGACAGATCCATGAACAGGTCGAAGGCGTTGTCCTTGAGGAAGTCCATCAGGCTCTGGCCGGCCAGGGCCTGCGCCTCGGTCAGCGCGGCCCGCTGCTCCGGGTCCAGGTATTCGAGGACGTCGCCGGCCGGTGCGCCGGGCGGGGTGGTGATGGCGTTGGCCATCTCCTCCGCGTCCCGCTTGCGCTGAGCCGCCTCGGCCCGTTCGGCCGCCTTCTGCGCATCCACCGCCGCCTGCAGCGCACTGCTCGCCGCGGTGGCCGCGCTGTCGGCGTGTCCCTGCGCGCTGTCGGCCGCGGTGCGTGCTTTCGCGGCGTCGGCCTCGGCCCGGTCGGCCGCGCCCCGGGCGGCCGCGGCGTCGCTCTCCGCCGCGGACGCGGCGCTGTTGGCCGCGTCGGCCTCGGCCTGGGCCTGCTGAGCCGATTTCCCGGCGATGGCCGCGTCGTTGGCGGCCTCGCGGGCGGCCGACCGCGCCGCAAGGGCGTCGGCCTCGGCCTGCGCGTCGGCGCGGGCGGCACCGGCCGCCGCGTCCCGGGCGGCCTTTCCGTCCACCGCGGCCTGAGCGGCCGACTTCTTGGCCTCGGCGGCCGAGGTGGCCGCGTCCGCGGCCGACCGGGCGGCCTGCGCGGCCGCGGCGAAGGCCGGCCGGACCTGCTCGTTGGCCGTGGCCGCGGCGGTCTCGGCCCGCTGGGCGGCCAGGACCGCTTCCGCGGCCCGGGCGGCGGCCTCCGCGGCCTGCTCGGCGCCGATGATCTTCGCCTGCTCGGCGACCAGCCGGACGAAGTCGGCGTCGATGTCGGCGCCGGTGAACGGGGTGACCATCCCGATGGCCGTGTTGGCCGGCTCGGCGATGCCCGCCGCCGACTGCCGGGCCGCGGCGGACGCGCTCACCGCGACCTCGGCCTGCACGGCCGCGGCGACGGCCTCGGTGGTGGCCGCGTCGGCCTCGTCCCGGGTGCGGTTGGCCGCCCACAGCGCCCGCACCGACTCCTCGGCCGCCTGCTCGGCCAGCCCGACCGCGTTGTCGGCGGCCCGCGCGGCCTTGGTCTCCTCGGCCGTGGCCACGGCCGCCTTGGCGTCGGCGCGCACCCGCGCCGCGTGGGCGGCCCGGGCAGTCGCCTCGGCCCGGTCGGCCGCGGCATCGGCGGCCGCGGCGGCCGCCTGGGCCGCTTCCGCGGCCGCCCAGGCCCGCTCGGCGGCCTGCTGCGCCTGCGTCGCCGCGGCGCGGGCGTTGGCCGCGGCGCCGGTGGCGGCGTTGGCCGACGAACGGGCCGAGCGGGCGGCCGAACTGGCCACCCCGGCCTGGGCGTCGGCCTCGTCGGCCTGTCGCTGCGCCTCCTGCTTCTCGCTGTCGCTGCCCGCGGCCGACACTCCGGCCCGCATGGCCGCCTGCTTGGCCTTGGCCGTCTGCTCGGCCCGCTCGGCCGCCTGGGCCTCGTCCCGGGCCTGCCGGGCGTTGCCCTCGTGGTCCCAGGCCCGCTTGGCCGCGCCGGCCGCGGCGCCGTCGGCGGCCTCCGCGTTGCGGCGGGCGCCGCTGGCCACCGACGCCTGCGCCTCGGCGTTGGCCCGCTCCGACCGGGCGATCGACGCCTGCCGGTCCGCCTCGGCCCGGTGCGCCGCGGCGTTGGCCCGCTCGGTCTCGGCGATCCGCCGCTGCTCCTTGGCGATGAGCGCCTGGGCCTCGGCCTCCTCCTTGTGCCGGCGCGTCTTCGCGGCCTCGGCCCAGGCCTTGGCCTCGGCCGCCTCGGCCTGCTCACGGGCCTTCTTGGTGCGGGCGGCGGCGGTCTTCGCCGCCGCGGCCTGCTTCGCCGCGGCCGCCGCCAGCTTGGCCGCCGACTTGGCGTGCTCCTCGGCGTGCTGACGCCACTTGATCGCCTGCGCCGCGTGCGCCTCGGCCTGAGCCTGCGCGCCCTGCGCGCTGTTGGTGGCGATCGTCGCGTCGACCGCGTGCCCCGCGGTCTGCGTCGCGCCGACCGCCGCGGTCGCGGCCTCGCTCATGCCCTGGACGATCAGCGACCATTCGGCGCCGTAGGTCAGGCCGGTGGCGATCAGGTCGTCGGCCGCCGTGGTGGCGATGGCCGCGGCCGCACTGGCCTCCTGGGCCGCGTTCCGCGCGGCCGTGAGGCCGGCCGTCGTCTGCGCCCGGGCCGCGTTCAGCTCGGTCGCCTTGGCCGTCACCGTGCCGTTGCCGGCCAGCACCCGCTGCGCGTGCCGGGCCGCGTTGGCCGCACCGGCCATCGCGTTGGCCGCACGCTGCAGCTCCCGCACCGCGTTGCCGTGCGCGACCAGCATCCGGGTGCGGGCCTGCGACGCCCGCTGGGCCCGCTGGGCCAGGTCGGTCAGTTCCTCGGCCGCCTTGTTCCGCGCCTCCAGGTCCTTCAGGTACTGCTCGCGCTCGGCCGCGTCGGCCCGGGCCGCAACCAGATAGCCGGTGGCGAGGAACGCGTTGATCGCCGCGTCGTCGCCGGCCAGGGCCACCTCGGCCGCGCGCCGGACGTTCGACTCGGCCGGCGCCGCCGCGGCCACCAGACGCACACGCTCGCGCAGAGTGGCCGCGCGTTCCTGCGCGTTCCGGGCCACCTTGGCGTCCCGCTCGCGGGCGATGTCGGCCCCGTAGGCCAGGAACATCGCCCGGTCGCTGTCGGTGCCGGCCAGCACCCGCTCGACCTCGGCGTTGAAGTTGGCGCCGCCGGTGCCCTTGAGCGCCTTCACCGCCGCGAGGTTGTCGGCCGCCTCCTTCTTCTTGCGCGCGGCGACCTGCTTGTCCAGCGCCGGCTTGTCGACCAGGGCGAACTTCTGGATGACGGCCGGGTCACCGGTGGCCAGGGCGGCCAGGGCGGCGTCGCGGATCTCCGGCTCCGGGGTGAGCGCGGCGACGTCGGCGACGGCCCGGCGCCACCGCTCGGCCACGGCGTCGACCCCGGTCGAGCCGTTCCACGACTCGGTGACCACCGGCGGGACCGGGATCGGGGGCGGATCGGCGGCCGCCTTGACGGCCGCACGGGGCGGTGGGGCGGCGTTCGCCGGCGGGGCGGGAAGTCCGGCGACCACGAGCGCAGCCAGCAGCGCGATCAGTAAGGCGCGGATCCGCGGGGCACGATTCACCACAGAATGTCCATTTCAGAGTTCGGGCAGGGCAGAGCGGAACGCACGCCCGTACGGCACGGGCGCGCGAGAAGAAAGGAAGCGGCGCTTAGTCAGCCGCCCGCTCGGCGCGTGGCAATCGGCCGGTGAAGTCCATCTTTTCCCCCGTGTGTGCAAAGAACAGCGACGGCACCTCGGAGATAGACGAACTCCGAAATACCGGCGTGATCTAAGCACGACTCCGGGCGTCGGCTCTATCCCGTTGCGCCCGCGGCCGCCAAGATTGCGCCCCGGACCAGCCCAAACAAATTCCGCGCCGGGTACCGTGAGGTCCCTCCTGTTTTGTGGAAGTCCATGTGCACCTGCTCGACGACCTCGACGGATTGTCATCCCGGGCCCGGGCGTTCCTGAGCCGTACGGCCCGGCGCGAGCCCGCGGCCACCGAAGTGCTCGCCACCGACTACCGCGATCCGCTGGAACTGGCCGTGCGCCGGCGTGACTTCGTCACCCGCTTCGGCGGTCTGCGCTACACCGTGCGGCGAAGCGTCCGGGCCGGCGCCGAGCGGTGGGACACCACGCGCGAATGGGACTTCGATGTCGACGGCTGGGCTCGTCCGGAGCGCGACGGGTGGTCCTTCGGCTGGATCGGGCAGCGGGTGTCGTCCCCGGTGCGGCATCTGATGCACACCGACGGCCGGTTCGGGGTGACCGAGGGCGGGCCCTTCCTCGAGGTCAGCCCCTCGATCCATCACCTGATCGAGGGGCACGCCCTGATGGACGAGCTGAGCGCCTGGCATCCCGTGCCCGGCAACGCCCTGGAGACCTGGGTGACGAGCAGCCTCGACGACGAACCGACGGGCGACCTGCGCCTCGTGGCCGAAGCGTCCGGGCCGTACGACACCTGGATGCTCTCCGGCACCGCCGCCTTGCGCCGCTTCCAACTGTGGGGTGACCGGCAGCCCCGGCCGACCGCCGCGATGGCGTGGACGCGCGATCCGGTTACCTGATGGGTGCCGCGGGCCGCGGCG
The DNA here is from genome assembly GCF_055562135.1 of Actinoplanes sp. NPDC021490. NCBI lineage: Bacteria > Bacillati > Actinomycetota > Actinomycetes > Micromonosporales > Micromonosporaceae > Actinoplanes > Actinoplanes sp. NPDC021490. The sequence goes on along the minus strand of NZ_JBVHFW010000022.1, from coordinate 108,424 downwards.
GGGGCGTCAGCACGTCGAGTGGAACAGGCCCCCGACCGCGCGGGTCTCCGCCAGCTTGTTGTAGAGCTCCACGGCCTGTCCGGTCTCGGCCACATGGGTCTCGACGCCTTGCTCGCCGAGATAGTCGAGCGTGGCCGGGTCGACTTGCAGTTTGAGCTCCATGCCGCGGGAGAGGACGACCACCGTGGCGCCGTGGGTGAGGAGGTCTTCGACGTCCGCGGGCTGGATGCCGGGGCTGTGGCGGGTTCCGGTCTCCGACCAGTCCCACTCCCGGCCGCCACCGGGATAGAGCTTGAAGTCCTTGCCGGGCGGCAGCCCCTCCACCTCCATGCGTCCCCACTCGACGGACACGATCTTCGGTGACGTCACGGCTGTTCCCTCCGGGCGTACGGGACAGGGATCGGGCCGTGAACAGTAGCTGTTCACGGCCCGGGGGCGAAACGGGTCACGCGTGGACGGCGGTGGTGGCCGGGCCGCGGACCGTACGGCTGGTGGTCTGGAGGGTGGCGAAGCCGGTCAGCAGGACGGCGGCCGCCGCGATGACGGCGAACGCCCACGGGGAGCCGGACGGCCAGAGCTGGTCGGCGCGGGCCGAACCGAACGGCAGGATCGTGAACATCGAGGCGGCCAGCCCGCCGAGGACGCCGGTCACCGTGATCAGCACGCCCTCGAGCGAGACCATCGCGAGCAGTTGCCCCTTGGTCGCGCCGGCCAGCCGTTGCTGGGCGAACTCGCGGCGGCGGTGGGTTGTCGCGGCGACCAGCGTGTTCACCAGCATGATGGCCACGAACAGGGTGATCATGCCGACGACCACGTAGTTCAGGGTCTGGATGTCCTGGGCGTACTCGGGCTGGATCTGGCCCTCCGCCGCCCGATCCTCGATCCCCTGCATGTAGACGGTGCCGGTGGCGATGCCGGTGAACAGCAGCACCGGCATGACCGCGGAGGCCAGCTGACGCGTACGGGAATGGACGCCCGTCACGGCCAGCGAACCGGCGACACCGGCCAGCCGCACGAGCGGGCCGAGGACGACCGTGACCAGGCGCAGCAGTTCGGGGGCGAGCAGGGCCAGACCGATCGCGGCCCAGATCCCGGCCTGCCCGGCGGTCTGCATGGCGTCGATTCCCTTGCCGTCCATCAGGGTCGCCGTCAGCACCGCGCAGTTCGCGCCGATCAGCAGGAACAGCACGGCGCCGATCCGGCGCAGCCGGGGCCGCTCGTGGCGTGCGGACGACGCGAGAACCCGCCGGGCGGTGGCGTTCGCGGCCGCGAACGAGCCCAGCAGGGTCACCCCGAAGCCGGCGCCGAGCGCGATCGGGCCGAACCCGGCCGGGACCGCCGCGGCGACCTGCCCGGTGTCCTTGAGCAGCGAGACCAGCACCCGGCCGAGCAGCCAGCCCGCGGGCACGGCCGCCGCCGACGCGACCAGGGCGACCGCGAGGGCCTCACCCACGACCATCCGGCCGAGCTGCGGACCGGTCGCGCCGGCCCGGCGCAGCAGCGCGATCTGCCCGGCGCGTTGCCGGACGGCCAGGCTCAGCGTGGACGTCACCGCGAAGGCCACGATGACCAGGCACCAGCCGCCGCCGACGGTGGCCGTGGTGGCCAGCGACTCGTTGCCGTCGGCCGCCGCGACCCCGGACGCGGTGTCCAGCAGCGAGGCGAACGCCATGATCAGCGCGGCGCCCAGGAAGGCGGAGAGGAACGTGGCGACGAAACCGCCGGGACGGTGCCGCAGATTGCGCAGGGCCACGGCGATCATGCGGACACCCCGCTCACCCGGTCCCCGAGGTGGGCCAGCCGCTCGGCCACGGCGTCGGCGGTCGGCGCGGGCAACGATCCGGCCAGGCGGCCGTCGGCCAGGAACACGACCGAGTCCGCGTACGCGGCGGCGACCGGATCGTGGGTGACCATGACGACCGTCCGTCCGTGTTCGTGCACGACCGAACGCAGCAGGGTGAGCACGTCGCGCGCGCTGCGCAGGTCGAGCGCGCCGGTCGGCTCGTCGGCGAAGATCACGGCCGGCTCGGTGATCAGGGCCCGGGCCACGGCCACGCGCTGCCGCTGGCCGCCGGAGAGCCGTTCGGGAAGCTCGTCCCGCCGGTCGCCCAGGCCCAGCCGGTCGAGCACCGCGCCCACCCGCTGCCGGTCGGGACGACGCCCGGCCAGGCGCAGCGAGAGCACGGTGTTCTGTTCGACGGTCAGCGACGGCAGCAGGTTGTAGTCCTGGAAGACGAACCCGACCCGCGTACGGCGGAACTTGGTCATGGGGGTGTCCTTGGTGGCCGTCAGCTCGGCGCCGTCGATGAACACGCGGCCCCCGGTGGGACGGTCGAGCCCGGCCGCGCAGTGCAGCAGCGTGGTCTTGCCCGAACCGGACGGTCCCATCACGGCGGTGAAGCTGCCCGCGCGGAACCCGGCCGTGACGCCATCCAAGGCGGTGACGCCACCCTCGTACGTCTTGTACAGCTCTTCTACCCTGACGATGTCGGTCATAGATACACCGTACGAACGCACTACTCTGAAATCGGTAGTGCTAGCACCCGTATCGGGCTAGTGCACTACGGTCAAGCGCTCTAGTGCACTAGGAGGCCCGGTGAGTGTCTATCGCACGATCGCCGCGGAAATCGCCGCCCGGATCGCCGCCGGTGAGCCCGGTCCCGGCGAGCGCATCATGTCGACGCGACAGATCATGGCCACGTACGGGGTCGCCATGGCCACCGCGACCAAGGTGATCGCCCATCTGCGCGACGAGGGTCTGGTGCGGGCCAAGCCCGGGGTCGGCACAGTGGTGGCGATCGGGGCCGTGCCCGCCGGCGCCGCCCCCGACCGCGACCTGGTCGTCCGCACCGCGATCACGATCGCCGACGCCGAGGGCCTGACCGGGCTGTCGATGCGGCGGCTGGCCGGTGAGCTCGGCATCCCGACCATGTCGGTCTACCGCCACGTGGCCGACAAGGAGGAGCTCGTGCTGCTGATGATGGACAAGGTGATGGCGGCCAACCCTCCCCCGCCGGGCATGTCGGCCGGTCGGGACGGGTGGCGCGCCTGCGTCGAGGCCGTGGCCCGGCTGCAGTGGTCGATGTACCGCCGGCACATGTGGCTGGCCCAGGCCATCTCGTTCACCCGGCCGCTGCTGGCCCCGCACGCGATGGCCCACACCGAGTGGACGATGCGCGCCCTCGAGGGTCACGGTCTCGAGGGCGGCACCCAGTTCCACGCGGCCGTGACGGTGGCCAACTACGTACGGGGAACCGCGGTGAATCTGGAGGAGGAGGCGCAGGCCGAGCAGGAGACCGGAATGACCGAAGTGGAGTGGATGGAGTCGCAGGAGCGTCGTTTCGCGGCCGCGCTGGCCACCGGCAAGCTTCCGCTGATGGCCCGCTACGTCACCTCCGGCGACCGCTCCTTCAGCCTCGACACCCTGCTGGAATTCGGCCTGCAACGCCTCCTCGACGGCCTGGCGACCGTGCTGGCCTCCGGCGGCGCTGAGCCACCGGAGGCCGGCCCGGACGTCAGTAGGCGACGCGCCCGGTGACCCCCGTCGTGCTGAACAGCAGGTGGAACCGGGTGTAGTCCCGGACGTCGGTGGCGGCCAGACCCCAGCTGCCGGCGTAGACCGTACGCCAGGCGTTGCACGAGATCCCGCCGCTCGACGGCTCGAAACAGGTTTTCACGCTGACCGTCTGGTTGACGTAGACGTTGATGTCGGCGCAGGCCGTCGTGGTGTAGGCCGAGCTGTAGGGCGGCCAGTGACCGTTCGGGTCGGTGCCGTTGAGCTGCTTGGCCGTGTCACGGCAGCCCACGATGGACGGCGCCGCCACGTTGCCCGACGGCCCCACGGCCGACGCCGGTGTGGCGGCCACCCCGAGAATCGCGGCCGAGGCGAAACCCGCGGCGACGGCCGGGCGGACCAGGGATCGAATGCGCATGCTGTACTCCCCCGTTGAAAAATCGACGACTTGCGATGTCGATGTTCGGCCGGGGTGGCCGGGGTGTGCGCGATTCCCGGACGATCCCGGACGCCACCGGTCAGGGCTCGCGGCGGTCCCACAGGAGCAGACCGGCGAGCAGCATCGTGCCGCCCCCGGCAACCATGCCCAGAGCCGTTGCCGTCTGCGCGGTTCCGGTCAGGTGGGAGGCCACGATCCAGCCGCCCGAGATGTCGAAACCAGCACCATCAGGCCCTGCGGGACGACCGGGACCCAGCCGGCCGCGAGAAGGGCCAGAGCCCAGACCGTCGTACGGTGGGTGCGAACCCATTCGGCGTCCCACTTGATCGGGATCCCGGTCGCGGGAGCCGCGGTGGTCTGACCGGCGGCGGCCAGCACCTCGGTGCCGCGCCGGGTCAGGCGCTGGGTCGCCGCCCAGATGCCGCCGAGCCAGGCCAGCACTCCGCACAGGACGCCCACGGCCACGGCCGGCCAGCGGGCCCAGTGCGGCCCCCAGAGCGCGAGGATGAACGCGGGGGCGGCCGTCACCACGAGCGCGACCAGCACCAGCAGGACGCTCACGATGTCGGTCGGGTTGTCGGCCGCCGACGGGCGGCGAGGATCTTCCACGGGGCGGACGCGCAGAAGTGACACCCACACCGGCACGGAACCGCCGGCGCCCAGCACGGCCGCGAGGGTCGCCAGGGCGGGCACCGGATCCACATCGGGCGCGACGAGGCGGCCGGCGACCGCGAAGACGACCCCGAGCGGCGACGCCAGCCGCAGGAAGGCGATCCCGCGGCCCAGCACCTCGGCCCGTTCGCCGCGTGGGGCGGTCATCGGCAGCCACAACGCGGTGCCGTCCAGCCCGACCAGGCTCGCCGCCATCGTCGCCGCCCACAGCACGACCAGCACGCCCGCCCACGGCGCCAGCACGTCGACGCCGGCCGTCAGCGGCAGGCCGGCGAGCAGCGCGCCGTAGACGACGGCGAACGCCAGATATTGCAGGCGCAGCGGGTGGCGCAGCCAGGTGATCTGCTCCCGCCCGGCGACACCGTCCACGGCGTTGTACGCGAACCGCCCCGGCGCCGTCGAGCTCCGGGCCGGCTGCGGCCGTCCCGCTCCGGCGAGCACACGGCGCACCAGCCACCCGTACGCGATCACCCCTGCCCCCGCGATCAGCAGGAGCGGGACGACGGTGACCGCCCGCCCGTCCGCGACCTGCAGCCAGGACAGCGCCGGGCGCACACCGGCCGGAGGGCCGGCCACCAGCAGCAGACCGGCCCACGGCGCGACCGCCCACGCCGAGCCGAGCACGCCCATGACGGCGCCCGTGAAGACGCCGGTGAGCACGGCCGCGACCGGTCCGCCGAAGCGCCCCACCGCCTCCAGCGCGACGGCCGACCCGACCAGCCCGACGAGCCACAGCAGCACCGCCCCGGCGGCCGCCCACACCGCGGCCGACGCGCCGGACGTGCGGGCCGCGTGGACCGGCAGCGACGCGAGGGCGAGCAGCGAGACCGCGGGACCGATGCCGATGGCCGAAGCGACCAGCAACCCGGTCGACGCCGCGGGCACGGGAAGCGACTCGAGGCGCAGATGAACCGGGCGTACGCGGCCGCGCACCCCGCCCAGCAGCAGCGGCAGGCTGATCCAGCCCAGCACCCAGCTCACGGTGAGGATCGTCAGCGTGCCCGGGTGGGCCGACGGGCGGGCGGCGTACACGATCAGCCATCCGGCCGCCAGCAGTCCGGTCAGCGCCGCCACCGCCGGGCCGGGGCCGTCCCGCAGGGCACGACGGAACATCGCCGCCCGCATCCGCGCGACGGTCACCACCGCGCTCATCGGGGCGTGAGCCAGTCGAGGTCGCCGCCGTCGCCGGCGACCTCGGCCCCGACCAGCTCGACGAACCGGTCCTCCAGGGTGCCGCCCGCGGCGACCTCGGCGACCGCGCCGGCCGCGACCACGCGTCCCCGATGGACGATCGTGACGTCGTCACACATCTGCTCGACCAGCAACATCGAATGGGTGGAGAGCACGGTCGTGCCGCCGCCGGCCACGAAGCGCTGCAGCAGGCGGCGGATCGCCAGCGCCGACACCGGGTCGACCGCCTCGAACGGCTCGTCCAGCACCAGCAGCCGCGGCGCGTGCACCAGCGCCTGGGCGAGGCCGATCTTTTTGCGGGTGCCGGTGGAGCAGTCGGCCAGCGGGGTGCCGGCCCCCTTGGCCAGGCCCAGCACCTCGATCAGCTCGGCGCTGCGCCGCTGGGCGACCGCCGGGTCGAGCCCGCGCAGGGCAGCCGTGTATCGCAGCAGCTCGGCCCCGGTGAGCCGCTCGGGAAAGTCAAGACCCTCGGGCAGCACGCCGATCACCGAACGGGCCCGGTCGCGGTCGGTCGCCAGGTCGTGGCCGAGCAGCCCGGAAGTCGCCGAACGTCTTCACCAGCCCACGGATTTGCACCGCACTGTCCACGCCGCCGCCTCCCCCGAACCAACCGGCGGCGACAGGATAGCGGGGACCCGGTCAGGGTTTCCGGGCGACTCCGCCGTAGAGGGCGACCTGGGTGTCGGTGAACGGGGCCTCGTGGTCGGGCCGCCACTGCAGGATCGGGACGACACCCGGCTCGACCAGTTCGAGGCCGTCGAAGAAGCGGGCCACCTCGTCGCGCGACCGCAGCCGGGTCGGGATGCCCTGGCCGCGCATGATCTCGGCGAACCGCGCCCACGATTGCGGGTCGTGGTCGTCGGTGATCTGCGAGATCACGAGATAGCTGCCGCTGGGCACGGCGTCCATGAGTTCCTTGACGATCCCGTACGGGTCCTGGTCGTCCTCGATGAAGTGCAGCACCGCGAACAGGAGCACCGCGACGGGCCGGCCAAGATCGAGGGTGTCGCGCAGCTCCGGCGACTCGAGAACGCGCCGCGGCTCGCGCAGGTCCGCGGCGACGTAGTTGGTGAGCCCCTCCGGCGCGCCGGTCAGCAGCGCCCGCGCATGCGAAAGCACTATCGGGTCGTTGTCCGCGTAGACCACGCGCGCCGCCGGGTCGACGCTCTGCGCCACCTCGTGCACGTTGGGCCGGGTCGGCAGCCCGGTGCCGATGTCGAGGAACTGCCGGATGTCGCGCCGGGAGGCCAGCCACCGCACGGTCCGTTGCAGGAATGCCCGGTTCTGCCGGGGCGCGGTCACCGCGTTGGGATTGGCCGCGATCCCTTGCTGCGCCGCGGCCCGGTCCGCGGCGAAGTTGTCCTTGCCGCCGAGCAGGTAGTCGTAAACCCGCGCCGGATGCGGCCGTCCCGTGTCAAAGGCCTCGGTCATCCGACGAGCGTAGGCCCCGCCCGGCGATTAGCCCAGAGTGGTCTTTGTCGATGGCTCCTGGAAACGCCCGACCTCGATGGAGGCGGTCTTGCCGTCCAGCGACCAGCCCTGCCCGTACGCCTCCTCGAAGCCGTCCTCGCCCAGCGCCTCGCGGACGCGGGTGGTCATCTCGCGGATCTGCGGGTCGGTGCGGTCGTGGGCGCCGCGCAGGCGGGCCGCGGCGCCCATCAGCCGGGCCGCCTCGCGGGGACGTTCGCGCAGCTCGGCCAGGCGGGCCGCGGTCACCGCGACCAGGGACAGGATCGGCATGTCGTGGCTTTCCAGTCCAGCCGCGTACGCGTGGACCAGCGCCTTCTCGGCTCCCGCGGCGTCGCCCCGGGCCAGGCAGAGGGCGGCCCGGATCGAGCCGGCGATGGCCCGGCCGTGGTCCCCGCCCAGGTCGGGTTCGGCGGCCATGTCGGACTCGGCGCGGTCCAGCAGCTGACCGGCGCGGTCGAGCTCGCCGAACCGGATCCACGTGCCGGCCTCCAGGGCGTTGAGCAGCACGCCCAGTTCGGGTGAGGCCGACCGCGTCATCCGCTCCCGGGTGGCCTCCAGCATGGCGATGGCCCGGTCGCCGTCGCCGCGGCGCAGGTGCAGGTCGATCCAGCGCAGGTCGATGAAGACCTCGTCGGTGAGGCTGAGCGACCCGAACTCGCCGGCCAGCGCCCGGGCCTGGCGCAGGTCGTCCAGCGCGCCGTCGAGGTCGCCGTCGTACTGGCGCAGCAGGGCCCGCATCGGCAGCGCCGTCGCCATGCCCCAGCGGTCGCCGACCCGGCCGAAGCGGTCGAGCGCGGCGGTCACGTCCCGGCGTACCTGGCCGAGGTTGCCCTCGTTCTCGGCGAACTGGGCGCGGATCAGGTGGGCCAGCCCGGACACCCACACGTCGGCCCCGTCGGCCAGGCGCCCGATGACGGTCAGCGCCGCGCCGGTCTCGCGTACGAAGAAAAGGGTCATCCCGGCCATGGCCCCCATCAGCCCGGGCAGCTCGGGATGGGACAGCAGGCGGTCGGCCAGCGCGCGCATCTCGGATTCGCGACGCTGGATCTCCTCGGCGGTCATCAGCGACCGCGTGCTGATCCGGTTGAGCAGCAGCAACGCCTCGGCGCAGTCGCGCAGCATCGAGGGCGGACCGGCCCGGCGAGTCAGCCCCTCGCCGATCCAGTAGGCCGCCTCGCTGTGCCGCCCGAACATCTGCCAGTACCAGGCCAGGTCCATCGCCAGCGCGAGCGCGCCGTCGGTGTCCCTCACGTCGCACAGGTGGCGCAGGGCGGCGATCATGTTGTCGTACTCGGCGCTGAGCACGCGCAGCGCGCCGACCTGGGCTGGTCCGCGCAGCTCGGGGTCGAGGCGGCCCATCAGCCGGGACAGGTGCCGGGCGGCCAGGCCGCGGGTCTGCTCGAGCGTGCCCTGCTCGGCGAGACGCTCGGCGCCGTACTCGCGCAGGGTTTCCAGCATGCGGTAGCGGCCGGGTTCGGGGGCCAGCTGCAGCAGCGAACGGTCGACCAGGGCGGCCAGCAGTTCGGGGATCTGCGCCGCGGGCACGGGTGTGCCGTCGCAGACCGCGACCGCCGTGGCTTCGGTGACGCCGCCGGGCAGCACGGAAACCCGTTCGGCCACCGTACGCTCGTGGTCGCCGAGCAGATCCCAGCTCCAGGCGATCACCGAGCGCAGCGTGCGGTGACGCGGCGCCGCGGTGCGGTTGCCGGTGGCGAGCAGCCGGAACCGGTCGGACAGCCCCGCGGCCAGCTCGGCCAGCGACAGCGTGCGCAGCCGGGCCGCGGCCAGCTCGAGGGCCAGCGGCATGCCGTCGAGCGCGGTGACGATCCGGGCGATGTCGCCGAGCGTGGTGTCGTCGACGTCGAACCCGGGGCGCACGGCGGCTGCCCGTTCGGTGAACAGGCGCACCGACGCCGTACGCCGGGCCTGGTCGGCGGTGTCGTCCGGGCCGGGAAGGGGAAGCGGCCCCAGCGGCACCAGCGCCTCGCCGTCCACCGCCAGCGGCTCGCGGCTGGTGGCCAGCACCCGGACGCCGGAACAGCGCGGCAGCAGCGTGGCGATCAGGTGCGCGACCGCGTCGACGAGATGCTCGCAGTTGTCGACGACGAGCAGGGTCTCGCGGCCGTCGAGCTGCTCGACGAGCACGTCGACCTCGCCCGCCTCGACCCGCATCCGGGCCGACGGCTCGAACATCGCGCCGCCGCGCAGCCCGACCGCGGTGAGCAGGGCCGCGCCGACCTTGGCGGGCTCGGTCACCACGGCCAGGTCGACCAGCCAGGCGCCGTCGGGATATTCGTGGCGCCGGCGACGGGCCGCCTCGAGCGCGAGCCGGGTCTTGCCCGCGCCGCCCGGCCCCAGCACGGTGACGAGCCGCCCGCCCGCGAGCAGCGTGTCGATCCGGTCGAGGTCGTCGTCGCGCCCGACGAAGCTGGTCAGCGGGGCCGGCAGGTTGCTCTTGCGCTCGGGTGCGGGCTGCGGGACGGGCCCGGCCCCGGAGCGCAGCAGCCGGGTGTGACGTTCACGCAGCGCGGCTCCGGGGTCGGCGCCGAGCCGGTCGGCCAGCGCCTCGCGCACGGTCTCGAACAGGGACAGCGCCTCGGCCTGACGTCCCTGCGCAGTCAGCGCGTCCATCAGCAGGGCGGCGGCCCGCTCGTGCACCGGATCCTCGGCCAGCAGGCCGGTCAGGCGGGCGGCGGCCGCGGCCGGCTGGTGCAGCGCGAGCTCGGCCTCGGCCAGGTCGGCCACCGCCTCGGCCCGCAGCGTCTCCAGACGGTTCGCCGATCCCGCGATCGGTGGGCCGGCCCACAATTCCAGAGCATTCCCGAGCAGCCGTACGGCCTCCGGCGCGTCCCCGGCTTGAAGGCGCTCGCGGCCGTCGGCGGCCAGGCGCTCGAAGCGCAGCGCGTCCACGTCGCCGGGGGCCACGTCGAGCCGGTAGCCGGCCTCGTTCTGCACGACCAGGCCGGGTGAGCCCAGCACGCGGCGCAGCCGGGACACCAGCGACTGCAGCGAGTTGACCGGGTCGGACGGGCCGTCGCCGGACCAGAGCGCGTCGACCAGCACGGCCGGTTCGACGGCGCGCCCACCGGCGAGCGCGAGGCGGACGAGCAGGCCCCGGAGGCGGGCCCCGGGCACCGGCACGACGGCGTCGCCCAGCCGCACCTCGAAGGCGCCGAGCAGCGTCACACGCAGCCGTGCCGCCGAGTCCCCGTGCTCCCCCACACCCACGATCCTCCCGCGCGGTGTCGAGTGTGCCCAACCCGGCCCTCGACGGTCTTTGTCAGACGCCGCCCGCAAAGCGTGAAGCGTGGCCGCGGAGGGTTCCTCGCGGCCACGCTTCGGTGGGCCTTTTCCATGCCGGCGGCCGGTGTGGGGGTCCGCTCAGCTCTGCGACTCCGGGGCGGCGTGCCGACCGTTACTCTCGGTGGCCGCCCGGCGCTCCAGCTCCTCGTCCTTCAACAGGTACTTCTTGATGTTGACGGTGGAGCGGTCGCCGAGATCGTCCGGCTTCGCGGCGTGCCGGCCGGACTGCTGGTTGCTTTCGGTCATGAGAGCAGAACTTACCCTCCGCTCGCGCCCGCGCAAAACATCGACAGGCGACGAAATAGGTGAACCGGCCGGAATTCCGGTCGCGGCAGGCCGGGTCCCCTGGGTGTCCGCGCGCCGTCCCTCGTTGGTCATCCCGGTCGTCCCAGCTCAAGCCACCCGGCCCCGGCAGCCGTCGCTCTCGGTGACAGTTTCGTCTCGGCCGGGGCCGTCGGCGTGTCCCGGCGCGTCGCCGGCCCGCTCGGGCAGGAACCGACATTTCCCAGTCGGCCACGGCGCCCGCCGGCCACCCCAGCGCGAACGCCCGGCTACGGAGAGCGACGGGTCAGGAATCGAACGGATTCGGGCATGGCTGCACGTCAGCCGAGCGCCCCCAGCGACACTGCGGCGTCACGCACGCAGGCGCGTAGCCACCGGGAGGCCGGGTCGTTGTCGACGCGGCGGTGCCAGCGCATCTCCACCTCGGCGGCAGGCAGGTCGAGGGGCACCTCGTGCAGGCGCAGCGGGACCCCTCGCTCGCGCAGGTGCGCGGCGGTCACGCGCGGCACGAGACAGATGACGTCGTCCTCGAGGGCCATCAGGGCGCCCACGGCGTACGAGGGAACGACCGCCGCGACGTGCCGGGACCGCCCGATCCGGGCCAGGGCGTCGTCGAGCGGCCCCCGGGCCACGCCGCGTCGCGAGGCGGAGATGTGGGGATGACGGCAGAGGTCGTCGACGGTCAGGCGCGCGGCCCGGCCGAGCTCCGATCCGGCCGCCACGACCGCGACGAAGCCCGCGGTGAACAACGTGGAGCTGAGGATGTCGGGCGGCGGAGGATCCGCGACCCCGATGTCGAGGTCGAGCGAGCCGCCGCGAAGCGGTTCCGGCTCCTTGGACTCCTGACGCACGAACCGCAGGCGCACACCGGGCGCCTCGCGGGTGATCCGGCGGGTGAGGCGAGGCGCGAGAACCGGCGTGAGGGCGTCGTTCAGGCGGAGCGAGAAGGTGCGCTGCCACGAGGACGGGTCGCTGTCGGCCGGATCGGCCCGCAAGCCGTCCGCGGCCTCGAGCAGCGCTTTGACCCGGCTCGCGGAGTGCTGGGCGAAGGGCGTGGGGACCAGGCCGCGGCCGGCCCGCACCAGGATCGGGTCGTTCAGCATGCGCCGGAGCCGGCTCAGCGCCCGGCTGGTCGCGGGCGCCGACAGGTGCAGGCGTACGGCGGCCCCGGCGACGCTGCCGGTGTCCATGAGCGCGTCGAACACCCGTAACAGGTTGAGATCCAGCTCTTCCGGCACGGCGGCCTCATTCGTGCGTCCAGCGCAATGATTACGTAAGAACAATGCACTGGGCATCATGCCAGGCCGACTCGATACTGGTCCTCAGCCACTCGCCCGGACAGGAGCCCGACATGCCCAGGATCGTTCGCCCGACCGCCTATGGCCGGCCCGACGTGCTCGCCGTGATGGAAACGCCGGCTCCGCGCGCGGCCGACGACAGCGTCGTGGTCCAGGTGCGGGCCGCGGGCGTCAATCCGATCGACTGGAAGGTCTACAGCGGCGCCTTCCACGCCGTCGACGACAGTCACAAGGACGCCGCCGGGGTTGCCGCCGCCATGCCCTCGATCGGTCTCGAATGCGCGGGCATCGTCACCGAGGTCGGTGCGCAGGTGACCGGAGTCCGGCTCGGCGACGAGGTCATCGTGTACCCGGTGACGGCCGCCTACGCCGATTACGTGACCGCCCCGGCCGCCTCGATCCTGGCCAAACCGGCCGGGCTGGGGTGGGCCGAGGCCGGGTCGCTGCTGCTGACCGGCACCACCGCGTTCCACGCGCTGCACGCCACCGGTGTGGGTGACGGCGACACGGTGCTCATCCACGGCGGCGCGGGCGGGGTCGGCCTGATGGGGGTGCAGCTGGCCGTCGCCGCGGGCGCGACGGTGATCGCCACCGCGGCCGGGCGCAACCACGCGCTGCTGCGGGAGCTCGGGGCCGTCCCGGTCGCCTACGGCCCGGGACTCGCCGGCCGGGTGCGCGCCGCCGCGCCGCAGGGTGTCAGCGCCGCGGTCGACTTCGCCGGCACCGACGAGGCGCTCGACGTCTCGCTGGAGCTGGTGGCCGGCCGCGCCCGGATCGCCTCGATCACCGGATCGCCGCGCCGGGCCGCGTCCGGCATCAAGCTGCTCGGCTACGGGCCGGGACAGGACGCGGGCACCGAGGTTCGTAGCGCCGCCCGAGCCGAGCTTGTCGAGCGCGCCGGATCCGGTGCCCTGCGGGTCGTCATCGACACCACGTTCCCCCTCCCCGAGGCCGCGAAGGCCCACGAGGCCGGCCTCGCCGGACACGCCCCCGGCAAGCTCGTGCTCATTCCCTGAACCGCGGACAGATCGGGGCCGGGGCGGCTTGAACGGCCGCCCCGGCCCGTGGGAGTGCGGGACTCAGGCTCGGCGGGCGTAGGCCCGCAGGGCCAGGGGAACGAAGACGATCAGCAAGCCGGCCATCCAGGCCAGGGTGAGCAGCAGGTGGCTGGCCACCGGCCCGCCGATCAGCAGGCCCCGGATCGAGGTGACCAGCGGCGTGATCGGGTTGACGTGCACGAACGCCTGCAGCCAGCCGGGCAGGGTCTCGGTGGCGACGAAGACGTTGCTGCCGAAGCCGAGAGGGAAGACCAGCAGGAACATGACGCCCTGGACGGCGCCGGAGGTGCGGACCATCATGCCGACCCACACCGAGATCCAGCAGAAGCACAGGCCGAACCCGATGGCCAGGCCGACCGCGGCAACCGCCGGCACGAAGCCGGTCTCGACGCGGAAACCCATCAGGTAGCCGAAGCCGAGCATGACCAGGCACACGGTGAGGTAGCGCACGATGTCGGCCGCGACCGCGCCGACCAGCGGGGCCGAGCGGGCCACGGGCAGCGAGCGGAAGCGGTCGAAGACCCCCTTCTCGATGTCGGCATTGAGGTTCTGGCCGAGCGCGATGCCGCCCATCGCAAGCGACTGGGCCAGCATGCCGGGCAGCAGCAACTGCAAATAGGCGCCGCGGTTGCCGCCGGAGAGGGCGCCGCCGAAGAGGTAGGTGAACAGCAGCAGGAAGATGACCGGCTGCAGGGTCACGTCGATCAGGGCCTCCGGCGTCCGGATCGTCTTGATCAGACTTCGCCGGGCCAGCGCCACGCTGTGGCGCACCAGAGCGGCCGGCGCGCCGCCGCGAGGCTTGTCGATGTCGCCGGTGATGTTGCGGACGGGCACGTCGAGCGTGGTCATACGAGCTCACCTTCCTTGGCGGTGGCCGGAGCAGCGGAGGTGCCGTCGGTGAGGGAGTGGAAGACCTCGTCGAGGCTGGGCAGGTGCAGGCCGAGGTCGACGACCTCGATGCCGGCCCGGCGCAGGGCGGGGACGGCGATGTCGAGCGACATGTCGTCCTTGACCGGCACGCTGACCGCGCCGGGGCGGGCGCCGGCGGCCGCGTCCGGCGACGCGTTCGTGCCGGGAGCGGCCACCGCGTCCAGGACCCGCATGACGTCGGGCACGCGGGCCGGGTCGGCCGGGCGTACGCGCAGGGTCAGCCCCCCGACCCGGCGCTTGAGGCCGTCCGGGTTGTCGTGCGCGATGACCCGTCCGTGGTTGACCACCACGATCTCGTCGGCCAGCGCGTCCGCCTCCTCCAGGTACTGCGTGGTCAGCAGGACGCTCGCGCCCTGGGTGACCTGGTTGCGCACGACGCCCCACATGTCCTCGCGCTTGGCCGGGTCGAGGCCGGTGGTCGGCTCGTCGAGGAAGATCACCTCGGGGTGGCCGACCAGGCTCGCGGCCAGGTCGAGGCGGCGGCGCATGCCACCGGAGTACGTCTTGGCCTGCCGTCCCGCCGCTTCGGCCAGGTCGAACCACTCCAGCAGTTCGGCCGCGCGGCGCCGGGCGTCCCGGGTCGTGAGGTCGAGCAGCTGGCCGATCAGCACCAGGTTCTGCGTGCCGGTCAGGTCCTCGTCGACGCTGGCGTACTGACCGGTCAGGCCGATCCGCCGGCGCACCCGGGCCGGCTCCTTGAGCACGTCGATGCCGGCTACCTCGGCGTAGCCCTCGTCGGGCCGCAGCAGAGTCGCCAGCACCCGTACGGCCGTGGTCTTGCCGGCGCCGTTCGGGCCGAGCACGCCCAGCACCGTGCCCCGCCGCATGGCCAGGTCCACCCCGTCGAGCGCCTGCGTCTTGCCGAATCGCTTGCGCAGCCCCTCCGCGCGCACCACGAGATCGCTCATGATGTTTCCGTCCCCTCCGTCGCGGGCAGCGCAACGTGACGGCTGCCCTCGGCGTAGAGACTCGCGGCCCGCGCTGACAGCGCACGCACATGCCGCTGACACGGCCTGACACGGCGCTGTTGCCGGGGTCTATCGGCGGCGGTGCGACCCCTTGCGTGGTTTCGCCGTCCACATCACCAGGGCGCCGATCAGCAGCACGATGGGCAGGGCGGCCACCCACAGCAGGGGCGAGACCGGCTCGTCCACGGGCTCCTCGGCCCGGGACTCGGCCCGGCCGGCCGGGGGCGGTTTCGCGGCGGCCGGGGCTTTGGTGGTGGGCTTGACCGCGGCGGTCCGCAGGTCGGCGGTGATCACCGAGAGGATCCACGGGGCGATCGCGTCGACCCGGGCCGAGGTGTCGGCGCCGCTGTGCGGGCAGAGGGGGCCGCGGCTGACCACGCCGACCACGGTGGGGGCGCCGGTCGGGCCGCCGATGAAGTAGGGGCCGCCGGAGTCGTGCGGGCAGGCGCTCGTGTCGTCCCGCGGGGACGTGCCGATGACGCCCATCTCGAGCTTCGACGTCTTCGTGATCTCGAAGACGCCGGTTTGCAGCCGCTCGGTCGTCTGCTTCGCGGTGCCCTTGGTGTTACCGAAGCCGACCAGCCGCACCTGCTGCCCCTTGACGGGCTTCTTCCGGTTGAGGCGCATGAGCGGCACGCCCGTGATCGGCCGGTCGAGCCGGGCCAGCGCCACGTCGGAATCGCCGTGCTGGCGCACTTCGACGACGTTCGCGCTGAACCCGGCCGTACCGGTCAGATCCGCTCTTCCGATCGTGGCGACCGTGCGGTCCGCCACCGGCCGCGACACCCGGCGGTCGTTCTCGTCCTTGAAGCAGTGGCCGGCGGTGAGCACCCAGCGGGGCGAGATCAGCCCGCCCGAACAGGAGCTGTTCCGCTTGCCGCCGTCCTTGGTCGGGATGCCGATGTCGGTCAGCTTGACGGCGAATTCGTACTGTCCGTCGGCTACGTCCTCACCGTTCGCGATCGCGTGGGCCGGCGTGCTCAGAGCCCCGGAGCCCAGCGTTGCGGCCACCAGCGCGACGACGACCCTCGATAGCGTCTTCATCGCTCATGACTGTAGTAACGAACCGCCAATCACGGACCGCAGCCGCCGGGTTACGCCGCCTCAGGAGCGGAGCCACTCCAGCAGATCGGCGTTGATCGTGTCGGCCTGCGTGGTCGGCATGCCGTGCGGGAAACCGGCGTACGTCTTCAGCGTGCCGTTCTTGAGAAGGTCGGCCGAAAGCGGAGCCGAGTCCGCGTAGGGGACGATCTGGTCGTCGTCGCCGTGCATGACCAGAACCGGGACGGTGATCTTCTTGAGGTCCTCGGTGAAGTCGGTCTGGCTGAAGGCGACGATCCCGTCGTAGTGCGCCTTCGCGCCGCCCATCATGCCCTGACGCCACCAGTTCTGGATGATCGCCTCGGACGACTCGACACCCGGCCGGTTGAAGCCGTAGAACGGGCCCGACGGCAGGGCCCGGTAGAACTCCGACCGGTTGGCCGCGAGCTGCGCCTGCAGGTCGTCGAAGACGCTCTTGGGCAGGCCGCCCGGGTTGCTGTCGGTCTGCACCATGAGCGGCGGGACAGCGCTGATCAGCACGGCCCGCGCGACCCTGCTTTCCCCGTGCCGCCCGATGTAGTGCGCCACTTCACCGCCGCCGGTCGAGTGCCCGACGTGGATCGCGTCGTGCAGGTCGAGATGCGTGGTCACGGCGGCCAGGTCGTCGGCGTAGTGGTCCATGTCGTGGCCGTCATTGACCTGAGTGGACCGTCCGTGCCCGCGGCGGTCGTGCGCGATGACCCGATAGCCGTGCTGCGCGAAGAACAGCATCTGGGTGTCCCAGTCATCGGCGGACAGCGGCCACCCGTGACTGAACACGATCGGCTGTCCGCTCCCCCAGTCCTTGTAGAAAATCTCGACGCCGTCGTTCGTGGTGACATATCCCATGCCGGTTCCCTCCGCAGTTGGTGCAACGCCATTTCAAGCTATGCCCGGGGGCCGCTCAGGAACCAGAACTCGTGATGAACAACCATTTCCCCGTACGCCGGTCACACCTCGGCCGTGTCAGCGGTCACGCTCGCGACGGGTGGCGAAGCCGGTCTCGTAGGCGAGAACCACGGCCTGCACCCGGTCGGGGAGGCCGAGCTTGGTCAGGATCCGGGCCACGTGGGTCTTGACCGTTGTCTCGGCCACCACCAGGTCGGCGGCGATCTCGGCGTTCGACCGGCCCCGCGACATCGCGCGCAGCACGTCGCGTTCCCGATCCGTCAGGGTGGCCAGCTCCGGCGGTGGGCCACTCGGGGCGGCCGGGGCGGCGAAGCGCTCGACCAGGCGACGGGTGATCGAGGGCTCGATCAGGGAGTCGCCGGTGGCGGCGGCCCGGACGGCCGCGATCAGGCGCGTGGAGGGGGCGTCCTTCAGCAGGAAGCCCGCGGCTCCGGCGCGCAGGGCCCGATAGACGTACTCGTTCTGGTCGAAGGTGGTCAGCACGACGATCGTCGGCGGGCCGGGGTGGCGCAGGATCTCCTCGGTGGCGGCCAGCCCGTCCAGCACGGGCATGCGGATGTCCATCAGGATCACGTCGGGGGTGGTCAGCTGGGATTGGCGGACGGCCTCGGCGCCGGTGCCGGCCTCGGCCACCACCGTGATGTCGCCCTCGGCCTCCAGGATGACGCGGAAGCCCGTGCGGACCAGCGTCTGGTCATCGGCTATCAGCACCCGGATCACACCCGCGATTCTGCCGAAGCGGGAACGACAGCGGGTCATCCCTGAGGAGGATGCCGGACCGCGACATCGTCCTCGAGACAGACGAAGGCTACCCGCGCCGCTCCCTACCGTTCCGGGAAACGAAAGGGGAACGGTCATGAAGAGGACCGACTGGATTCTGGCGGCGCTGCTCACGGCGGGCGGGGCATTGATCATGGTGGAGAACGTCAACGCACCCGGCGGCGAGTCACTGGCTCACCCACTGTCCACCACGACATGGGCCATGCTCCCGGTGTTCCTGCTGGCCACCGTGCCGATTCTGTGGCGGCGGCGCAACATCCTGGCCGTCATCGGGGTCACGGTGGCCGCGATGGCGGTGCACGTGGTGGCGTTCGACTGGGTGACCCGCTGCGGCGCCGGCCTGCCGCTGGCTTTCGCCCTCTCGTACGCGGTGGCCCGCTTCGCCGGAAACATCCGCAACCAGGCGGTGGGGCTGGCCGGAATTGTCGCGTTGATCCTGCTGGTGCTCGTGCGCGACTCGTCGATCGGCGGGCTTCCCGGCGGCCTCGAGCTCGCCCTTCCGGGGTCCGCGCTCTTCTACGGCATCGGCCTGGCGGTCCAGACTAGGAGCACAAGGAAGCAAGCCGTCGCGCCGGCCCCGGAACACGCGGCCGTCTGACGCCGAACGCGGACAGGGAAGCAGGTGCGGCGATGAGCAGGGTCCGGGCCGGCGACTGGCTCGTTGCGGGGTGCCTCACCGCGCTCGGCACCGTGCTCATGGTCTTCGGTGTCACGGCGGACGACGAGCAGATGGCCCGGGACGTCGCCACCGGCGCCATGGCGCACATGCCCGGCTCCCACTCGATCTGGATGATCTCGTTGTTCGCCGCGGCCACCGTTCCGGTGCTGTGGTGGCGTCGCAGTGTTCTGGCGGTCACCGGCGTCGCGCTGGGCGTCATGGTGCTGCACGATCTGCTCTTCGGCTGGGTGACCCGGTGCGGTGCGGGACTGCCGCTGGTGTTCGTGCTGACGTTCCTCGGGGCGCTGGCCTGTCCCCGTACGAAGGCCTGGTTGTCCTTGGCCCTCAATCTGCTGCTCTGCTACGCCGTCCTGGTGGTCGACGCCTCGGCCGGCCCGGACACCATGCTGCTCGCCGGGCCGGTCGCGTTGATTCTCTTCGGCGTCGGCCGGGCGGCAAGGCAGCGCAGCGAGCTCAACCGGCAGTTGCAGAGCCGCGACGAGGAACTGCGGCATCTGCGCGACGAGCGGGCCGCGCTGGTGGTGGCCGACGACCGGGCCCGGCTGTCGCGGCGGCTCGACGGGTTGTTGCAGGAACGGCTCGATCAGCTCGGCCGGGCGGCCGAGTCGGCCGACGGCCTCGAGCCGGCCCGCACCCGGCAATTGCTGGAGTCGATCGAGACGGACAGCCGCCGGACGATGGACGACATGCGCGAGATCGTCGGGCTGCTGCGCGGCGGCGAGGTGGATCTGGCGCCCCCGCCGACCGTCGCGCATCTCGACGCGCTGCTGGCCCGGCCGGGGACGGCGGGCTCGCTGACGGTGACCGGGGATCCGCGGACGCTGCCGGCCACGGTGGAGTTGTCGGCCTACCGGATCGTCGAATATCTGGTCGGGGCGCTGGGCGGGCTCGAGGTGGCGATCCGGTTCGAGCCCGAGGCGCTGGAGATCAGGGTCAACGGGTCGGTCGGCCGGGCCGGCCAGGTTCGCGCGGCGGTGGCCCGGGCTCGGGAACGGGCCCGGTTGCTCGGCGGGTCGGTCGACGTGAAGGTCACCCGCGGCCGGGCGCTGGTGGTGGCCCAGCTGCCGGTGACGAGTTAGATGCTCGAGAGGGCGGCGATCGCGGTCCTGGTCGCCGGGGTGGTCGTGGGACCGACGGCGGTCACCGGGCGGTGGAGCCCCGTGACGTTCCTGCTGCTGGCGAGCGGGCTCACCCTGCTCTGGTGGCGTGCGCACCCGCGCATCGTGACGGTGGCGGGCGGCTCGCTGTGGCTGGCCGCGGCACTGGTCGCGGGCGGCACGCCGTTTCCCGATCCGGCCCTGGTCGTGCTGGCGCTGCTGGCCGGGGTCGCGGCCCTGGCGTTCGGCGGGCGGGCGGCCTGGATGGCGGGTGCGGTGCTGACGGCGTACCTGTGGGCGCTCTGGTTGCTGCTGGACGCGACGTGGGTCGCGCTGGCCATGTTCAGCGTGCCGGCCTTCTTCGCGGGCACGGTGCTGCGTCTTCGCCGCGAGGCCGCGCGGCAGCTGGCCGAGCGCGGGCGCGAGCTGGCCGAGGAGCGGGAGCTGTTCGCCGAGCTGGCACTGCGGCACGAGCGCTCGCGGATCGCGGCCGAGCTGCACGACATCGTCGGTCACGCGATCAGCGTCATGATCATCCAAGCCGCCGCGGGGCAGCGTCTGGCCGACCGCGATCCGGTCCGCGCCCGCGAGGCGCTCGAGGCGATCGCCGAGTCGGCGCGACAGGGACGGGCCGACCTGCAGCGCCTGGTGGACCTGCTGGCCGGTGCCGGCACCGCGGGCCCCGACCTGTCGTTGATCGAGGAAGTGGTGAGCCGCGCGGCCCGCAACGGTCTCGACGTGACCTGCCGCTTCGAGGGCGACCGCGACGGGGTGGCGGCGCCGGTCGCGCACGTCGCCTTCCGCGTCGTGCAGGAGAGCCTGACCAACGCGCTCCGGCACGCTCCCGGCGCCGCGGTGCGGGTGCTCGTCACGGGCACCGAACGGTCCTTGTCCGTACGGGTGGAGAACGACCCGTCCCAGCAGGCCCGCCTGGAACTCGGCGGGACCGGCCAGGGCCTGACCGGGCTGCGCGAACGGGTGCAGGAACAGGGCGGCCGGTTCACCGCGGGAACGGTTCCCGGTGGTGGCTGGCGGGTGGAGGCCGCGCTCCCCGCTACCCTTCGCGGATGAGCAGAGCTGCCGGGATCGTGTTCGCCGCCACCGTGGGGGCGCTGGCCGGGGCCGCCCTGGCCGGACGCCGGAAGATTCCCGCGGCGCTGGCCGGCGCGGCCGCCCTGGCCGCGACCGAGGCCGTGGCCCGGGCCCGGCAGCGGCCCGACGAGGTTCCGCCCCTGTGGTCGCGGATCGTGATGAGCGGCGCGCTGGCGGCCCAGGCGGGCTGCGTCACCAAGGCCGGGCCGCTGCCGGTCGGCCTGGCCGCGGGCGCGGTCGCCGGGGCGCTCGGCCTGCGGCCGCAGAAGGTCGCGCTCGGCCCGGTGGCCGGGGCCGCGGTGGGGGCCGCCTGGCATCTGACCCGCGGGCCCGGCGCCAACCCGGCCGCGGTCGCCGCGAGCGCGGTGGTCGGCTTCCGGGTGCTGTCGGCGGTGCTATTCCGCGATCCGCAGGTCGATCTGCTGGCCGAGCGGGCGACGGCCGGCGAGCTGCCGTTCGTGGTCCCGCTCGAGGCCCGTACGGGCTATGTCGGCACCGACTACGTGCGCGGGCTGGCCGAGGTGCTCGGCGGCACATATCAGGCCGACGCGGCCGACGTGGGCATCGTCGCCTCGCTCGACGACCTGGCCGGCCCCGAATTCGATCCGGCCGGGGTCGATCCGCTCGTCCGCGAGTTCTACGAGCACACCACCCGGTTCCGGCTCGACATCGTGCCCGAGTGGAAGCTCTGGGTGCGCCCCGGATACCTGCTCTACCGCACGCTCGTCGCGCGGCCGCTGGGCCAGGCCAACGTGCCGATGAACCAGCGCGAGACGCTGCGCGGCGTCCGCAGCCGCATCGACACCATCACCCCGGACGGCACGGAGCTGATCGGCGTACGGGGATGGATCCGCTCTTACGCCGACACCGACGAGCCGATCTATGTGGGCATCTACACGACGTACCGGCACGACGGCCGCGGTTACGTCAGCGTCGGCTTCCCGGTGCCGCAGGGCAGTTTCACGGCCACCCTGCTGCCGCGGCCCCGCCCGGGTGGCGGGCTGGTGCTGACCAGCCGCAGCGAGCTCGCCCACCCGGGCCACTACCTGACCTTCATCGACCCGGAGAGCCGCGACCTCACCACCCTCGCGGTGCACGGTTTCACCGAGCAGCTGGACGTCTACACCGAGGACGGCGACCTCAAGGCCGAGCACGCCTTCTCCCTGTACGGGATGCCGTTCCTGGTGCTGCACTACACGATCCACCGCAAGTGAGCGGTTACGCCGCGATGTGCGCCGCCACTGCCTCGAGGACGGGGGCGAGATCGGCGGGGTCGATCGCCGCGTCGGGCCGGAACGGAAGGCGGACGAGCCGTTCGACGCCGTCGGCCCAGATGGTGCGCTCCCCGGGCGCCGGCGCGTGCAGCTCCGACTTCTCGCCGCAGCACGGGCACTCGAAGTAGGCCATGTTCTCGACCCCGCCCAGCACCGGCGTCCGCAGCTCGCGCAGCGTGCTGAGCGTGCGGCCGGTGTCCAGATGAGAGACCTCGGCCGGCGTCACCACCAGGATCGTCGTCACCCGTCCGGCGCCGGAGAGCACGCCCTGCTGCGTGAAGCTGATGCCGGGGGGCAGATCCACGACCAGCGCCTCGATATCGCCCCAGTTCGTTTCCTTGATCAGCCGGCTGAGCATGAGGTCCCCCAGCCCCGACCCGAGCGCGAGCCCCTGGTTGCCGGCCATGAGGAACCCGGCCGACGCGACCTTGAGGCCGCCCACGTCCATCGCTTCCAGCCCGGAGCTGCCCCGGCCGCCGCCCGCCCAGCCCGCGAGGGTGACCGTCCGGGCCGGCACGTCGCGACGTAATCCGAGCATGCGGGGCACATCCGGCCCGGCGATGTCGGCATCGACCAGTCCGGCCCTGCGGCCGTTGCGGACCAGCTCGCGTCCGATGGCAACGGCGACGCTCGACTTTCCCACGCCGCCTTTCCCGCTGGCTACGGCGATGATCGGCAGTGGGGAGCCCCCGGATCGGTCCATGCCGCCACCTTACTGATTCGCGGAGTCCAGGCCTCGCACGCTCACTGGCCGAACGCGACCTCGGCCGGGGCGATGCGTGGGCCGACCCGCCAGGCGTAGGCCAGCACACCGGCGGCGAACAGCGCGATCGCGGCGACCGCGGCGGGCCGGCTGCCGGCCGGCTGGAAGAGCAGGAACGGCGCTTCCCTCCACCCCGGCTCGGCCAGGTTGCCGAACAGCATCTGCAGGACGGTCCAGCAGACCGGCAGCTGCCAGGCCATGCGGATGCCGAACAGGGCGACCCCCAGGCCGATCAGCCCGGTCAGGGCGGCCACGTTGCGCAGGACCGCACCCGGCGGGCCGAACCAGGCGCCGGTGGCCGCGCTGGCCAGCAGCGGCACCGAGGCGAGGGCGGCGAAGACGATCAGGTGCAGCGCGCGGCGGGGTGGCCAGTTCAGCGCCACGCCCGACTCCAGCGAGTCGTCGTCGCCGGCCATCGTCGGGATCAGCGGGGACAGCACGAGCAGGACGGTCAGGACGGCCAGGTTCTCGTTGATGTCCCGGCTGTCGGTGAACAAGCCCCAGCCGCCCCAGGTCAGCACGACCGCGCCGACGGACGCCAGCATCGCCACGGGCAGGCGGCGGGATCGGGCGTACAGGGTGAGCCAGCGCATCACGAGGACGCCTTGCCGGTGAGGATGGCCACCTGGTCGGTGCCCTCGCAGCTGAGCGCGGCGTCGCGCATCGCGGCCACCCGCCGGACCTGCTCCTTCTCGGGCGCGGCGCGCAGGGCGGCCAGAACCTGCTTGACCTCCTGCTGCTGCTCGGGCAATCGCTCGGTGCCGTCGATGACGCCCTCGAGCTCGTCGGTGCCCATCAGCCAGGCGCCGGCCGCGCGCCCGGCCACCGTGTCCCAGCCCTCCTCGCAGCCGTTCCAGTAGGTGCCGGCGCCGACCACGATGTTCTCGACCAGCTGTTCGCTGATCTTGTTGTCGTCCAGCACCAGGTCGAAGTGGAGCGTGCCGGGATCGGGCCGGGTCGTGCCGCCGTTCATCCAGTTCGCGGTGGTGCCGAAGTCGTAGACCTTGTCGGCGCGCCATTCGGCGGCCTTCGTGGGGGCGCCGGGGAGCTTCGCGAGCAACTCCATCGCCTTGCGGACCTGCGGCGCGGCGTCGTCGAGGACGTACGCGTGGACCGCCGTCACGCAGACCTGCGGGGCGCCCTCGGCACACACGAGCTTCTGCGCGCCCGCGTCGACGCCGTAGTGGTCGCTCTGTGACGTGCCCGGCACCGTCGCGGCAGCCACAAGGGCGACGCCCAGCACGGCCACGGCGGCCGCCCGGTGCAGCCACGACCGGCCGGTGGACAACAGATATCCGGCGCCGGCCAGGCCCAGCCCGAGCAGGGTCCAGCCGAGCAGCATCCGGGGCGAGATCGCCTCCCAGTCGTACGACGGGGGCTGCGCCAGCAGCGAGAGGTTGCGCAGCGCCGATGACCCACCGGGGCCGCCGGCCTCGGACAGGCCGATCTCCGCGATCACGGTGACCACGGCGAGCAGCGGCGGAACAAGCGGAGAGGCCCAGGCCCGGCCGGCCGCCAGGCCCAGCCAGACGCCGCCGATCAGGGCGAGCATCCCGGTGAGCGGCCACAGCAGCGCCGTCAGCCCGGCGTAGCTGCCGGTCACCGCGGGCAGGATCCCGGCCACCGCGAAGACCAGCAGGTGGGTGGCCGCGGCGGCCAGACCGAGGACGAGCAGGCCGGGCAGCAAGCGCTGCGCCTTGGGGCGCCCGGTGCTGGCGATCAGCTCGTCGGCGTGGGTGCGCTTCTCGCGGCGGCCCAAGATCGCGCCGCCGGCCAGCGCCAGCGGGAGCAGCAGCAACATCGCGGACCCGTGCACGAAGGAGAACCGGATCCAGGTGGCGTACCAGTCGTTGCCGGACAGCAGCAGCCCGGCGATGCTCGCCGCGCTCAGCAGCAGCACCAGGGTCAGCGCGTTGGAGCGGCGCAGTTCGATTCCCAGCATCCGCTTCATGCCGCGCTCCGGTGGCCGGCCAGGATGGCGCTGTAGCCGCGCTCGGCCGGGCTGTCGCCCACGCCGCCCTGCTCGCCCCGGCTGATCAGGTCGGACGGCCGGCCCTGCCAGACGAGCTTGCCCTGGTTGACCAGGACGACGTCGGTGCAGGCGGCGACCACGTCCTCGACCAGGTGGGTCGAGACCAGCACGCAGCTGTCGGCGCCGAGGTCACGCAGCAGGGTGCGGAACTCCACGCGCTGTTCGGGGTCGAGACCGACGGTCGGTTCGTCCAGCAGGAGCACGTCCGGGGAGTTGACGATGGCCTGGGCCACGCCGACGCGGCGCAGCATGCCGCCGGAGAGCGTCTTGAGCCGGGAGTCGGCCCGGTCGGCCAGCCCGACCCGTTCGACCACGCGCTGCACGGCCTCGGGGATGTCGGCCTTGGGCATCTCGCGCAGCCAGGCCACGTACTCGACGTATTCGCGCACGGTGAACCGGGGGTAGAACCCGAAGTGCTGCGGCAGATAGCCGAGCCGGGACCGCAGGGCCCGCAGCGACCGGCCGTTCGTCGCGTCCTCCCCGAGCAGCCGCAGCCGGCCGCCGGACGGCCGCTCGACTGTGGACAGCGCGCGCATCAGCGTGGTCTTGCCGGCGCCGTTGGGGCCGAGCAGGCCGTACACGCCGACGCCGAGCTTGAGGTCGAGACCGTCGACGGCCAGATGCTTCCCGGCCTTGACCATCAGTCCGTCGGCCTCGATGGGCCAGGCGTTGGTCGACGGACGCAGCTCCGCCGTGCTAACCATGCGTACCAAGGTGTCCTCCAGTTATCGGGGGTTGACGTGCCGGTGGTCGCCGGCGCGCCAGAGGGCAAGAACGGTGCCGGCGACGGCGGCCACGGCCCATCCGGGCACGCTCGCCGGCTCGACCAGGACCGGAACGTCCGAGGTGAAGACGGCCGGGGTCACGACGGCCAGGAACCAGGCCGCGCCCAGTCCCGCGGCCGCCCGCACCACGCCGAACCGGCCACCGAGCAGCAGGGTCGCCGCGGTGAAGGTCAGCGCGGGCAGCAGCCAGAGCGCGGGTGACATGCCGAGCCGCCAGCCGGCCAGGGCCAGCGGCGGCAGCACGACCGCGAGGATCAGCGTCGTGCGGCGCAGCAACAGCTCCAGACCCGCGCGGGCGGTGCCGGCCACAACTTCCCAGCCCGGGTCCGTCCGCCGGGACCAGGCGACGGCCATGCCCACGAGCGGAGCGACCGGCGCCAGCAGCAGCACCAGCGACGGCCTGTCGGGGAAGGACCGGTCGAGCAGGAAGGCGGCGGCCACCGCGGCGCAGATGGTCACCAGCCACGGGACCAGCGACCACGCGGCCCACCGGTGGGCGAGGCGGCGCCAGACGCGCGGGCGGACCGGCTCGGGCCCGGTGCGTACCTCCCGGTCGATCATCACCTGCACGTCGTCGAGCAGCGCGGTCAGCGGCGCCGGGGCGGCGCCGGCCAGGTGCCCCCGGCACTCGGCGCAGTTCTCCAGGTGGACCTCGATGGCCCAGACCGCGGTGTCGTCGAGGGCCGGGTCGCCGGCGGTGTAGGCGGCCAGCGAGCCGCCCGGGATGTGGTCGCTCACGACAGGGCCTCCCGCAGTGTGGTCCGGGCGCGCCGCGCCCTGCTCTTCACGGTTCCCTCGGGCAGCCCGAGGAGAATCGACGTCTCACGGACGGTCAGGCCGTCCAGCACCATCGCGTGCAGCACCGCGCGCAGCTCGGGGGCCAGCCGCGACAGCGCCGCGCCGACCTCGTCGCCGATCGAGCCGGCCAGCGCCTCGTCCTCGGCCGCGGGCATGCTGCGTACGGGAAGCTCCTCGGCCGGTGTCTCCGGGTGGCGGGCCCGCCGGCGCATGGCGTCGACGAGCCGCCGGGCCGCGATGGTCCAGAGCCAGCCGGCCGCGCTGCCGCCGCCCTGCACCCCGGCGAACGAGCCGGCCGCCCGCCAGACCGCGAGGTAGGTGTCCTGCATGACCTCGGCGACCATGCCGTCGTCGGCGCAGCGCCGCCGGAGCCGGACGGCGAGCCACGGCGACGTGCGCCGGTACAGCTCGTCGAACGCGGCCCGATCGGCTCGCGCGACGCGCCGCAACAGCTGTTCCTCGTCCAGCTCGGTCACTCTCACATCCGGTCAGACGACGAGGGACCCCGCCACGGATCACGAAACTCTGTGACGGCGGTCACAATGCCCACTAGTGCACGCCTGTTATCGAATGTGTCCAACCATGTTTCGTTCTGTTGACATCACACATTTGGATGCCTCAATGTGGTCGCAACGCGCCGTTGATCGAAAGGAAACACTCGATGCCGCGATCGCCCGTGCGACCACTCCTCCTTGCGCTGCTGTTGATAACTTCCGTCCTCGCGATCCCCGCCTCCGCCCAGGCCGCTGTGACCGTCCACGGCCTCAAGGGCGAGTACTTCCGGATGTCGGCGCCCGGCGCCCGCGACTTCGCCGAGCTCGGCGGCACGGTCCTCGACCCCAACATCGACCTGCCCGGCCTGGCCGGCACGTTCGAGTCGCTGACCGGCCGCACCGAGCACACGACCGCCCGCTGGACCGGCAAGCTCACGGCCCCGGCCACCGGCGACTACACGTTCTCGATGATCGGCGACAACGGCTTCCGGTTCCTTCTCGACGACCAGCCGGTGATCGACCACTGGGTCGGCGACTGGGACGTCGAGCAGAACAGCGCTCCCGTACGCCTGGTGGCCGGCGAGACCCACACCGTACGCATCGAGATGTTCCAGGACGTCGGCGGCGCGAACCTGTTCCTGCGCTGGGCCGGCGCCGGTCTCGCGAAGCAGATCGTGCCCGAGTCGGCGTTCACCCCGCCGGACGGCTTCCAGGTCTTCCCGGTCACCTTCGCCGTCGACCGGACCGGCACGACGCTGACCGCGAACTTCGACGCGCGCGTGGAGGCCCTGGGCGACCTGGCCCAGCACCTGAAGGTCGAGGTCGACACCACCCCGTTCCCGATCAGGTCGGTCCGGCGGGACGGCAAGAAGATCGTGGTCAAGCTGGGCGCGACGGTGCAGAAGAACCAGCGCGTTCGGGTCAGCTACGACGGCGCCGGCGGCCTGGTCGTCGGCGGCGAGACCGTGCCGCAGCTTCAGCGCTCGGCCACCAACAACTCGGCCCACCGGCTGCTGACCCCGTGGGGCGAGAAGCTCAACCGCAACAAGCCGCTGCCCGAATACCCGCGCCCGCAGCTGGTCCGCAAGGATTGGCTCAACCTGAACGGGCCGTGGGAGTTCGCCGGGGCCGAGGCGGGCGAGCAGCCGGTCTTCGGCCGGAAGCTGGCCGAGAAGATCACCGTGCCGTTCCCGGTCGAGTCGCAGCTGTCCGGCATCGAGCGGCGCGAGGACCACATGTTCTATCGCAAGCTCGTCACCGTGCCCGGCGGCTGGCGGAACAAGCAGGTCAAGCTCAACTTCGGCGCGGTCGACTACCAGGCCAAGGTCTGGGTCAACGGCAAGCTGGTCACCGAGCACACCGGCGGCTACAACGCCTTCACCGCCGACATCACCGGCGCGCTCAAGAAGAACGGGCCGCAGGAGATCATCGTCGCGGTCACCGACGTGACCGGGCCCGATCAGCCCAAGGGCAAGCAGTCGCTCAACCCGGGCGGCATCGTCTACGAGCCCTCGTCGGGCATCTGGCAGACGGTGTGGATGGAGCCGGTGGTCGCGGCGGGCATCGACGAGGTGGTCACCACCCCGGCGCTCGACTCCGTCACCGTCCAGGTCAACTCGGCCTCCACCGCCAGGGTCACCGCCACCGCCCTCGACAAGCGGGGCAAGAAGGTCGCCACGGTGTCGGGTGCGCCCAGCACACCGCTGACCTTGAAGATCGCCAAGCCGCAGCTCTGGAGCCCGGACAACCCCTACCTCTACGACCTCGAGGTCAAGCAGGGCAATGACGCCGTACGCAGCTACTTCGGCCTGCGCACGGTCGCGGTGCAGAAGGTCGGCGGCTTCCCCAAGCTCGTCCTCAACGGCAAGCCGATCTTCTCGCTGGCCACGCTCGACCAGGGCTTCTGGCCGGACGGCCTCTACACCCCGCCCAGCGACGCGGCCCTGAAGTTCGACCTGGTGGAGACCAAGAAGCTCGGCTTCAACGCGGTCCGCAAGCACATCAAGGTCGAGCCGGCCCGCTTCTATCGCCACGCCGACGAGCTGGGCCTGCTGGTCTGGCAGGACTTCGTCTCCTCCGACATCACCTCGACGGCCGGTCAGCAGGCGTTCCTGAGCCAGGGCCGCGAGATGATGAAGCAGCTGCACAGCTACCCGTCGATCATCGGCTGGATTGTGTTCAACGAGGGCTGGGGCGAGTGGAACCGGGAAGAGACCGGGCGCATCGCCGAGCAGATGAAGGCGGCCGACCCGTCGCGCATCCTCAACGCGCACAGCGGCGTGAACTGCTGCGCCTCCAAGGGTGACTCGGGCAAGGGCGACGTGATCGACCACCACGACTACGTCAACAACGACCCGCCCTACCCGGACGCGACCCGCATCGCCATGGACGGCGAGCACGGCGGCTTCACGCTGCGCACTCCGGGGCACATGTGGCCCGGGCCGCCGGCGGTCATCTACAGCGGGGTCGCCGACAAGGCCGCGCTGACCGCGAAGTACGTCGACAACACCGACCGCTTCTATCGGGAGGCGGCCGGGGCCGAGCTGTCCGGTTCGGTGTACACCCAGATCACCGACCTCGAGACCGAGCTGAACGGGCTCTGGACCTACGACCGCCGGGAAATCAAGGTCGACCCCGCGCCCGTACGGGCCGTGAACGCCGCGGTGATCAAGGCGGGCGCGAACGCCGCCTCGGACGCGACGTTCCCCGGCCGGGGCGACTGGACCCTGGACGAGGGCACCGGCACGACCGCCCGCGACAGCAGCGGAAGCGGGGCGGACCTGACCCTGACCGGTGACACCGCGTGGGCGCCGGGCGCGAAGGGCTCGGCGCTGACCTTCGACGGTGACGGCGACTCGGCCGACACCCGGGCGCCGGTGCTCGACACCACCAAGGACTACACGATCTCGGCCTGGGTGTCGCTCGACGAGCTGCCCGGCAACTACGCGTCCGCGGTCAGCCAGGACGGCCGCGCCCGCGAGAACCCGTTCTATCTGCAGTACGGGCAGGGCGCGTTCGCCTTCAGCACGCCCGGCGGCAACCGGGCCCGGCTGGCGGTCACGCCCGAGCTCAACCGCTGGTATCACCTGACCGGGGTGCGCGACCACGCCACCGGTGAGGCGCGGTTGTACGTCGACGGCAAGCGGGTGGCCGCGGTTCCGGCCGGTCCCGACGTGATCAGCACCGGCCCGTTGTCGATCGGCCGGGCCAAGTACGCCGGCAACAAGACCGACTTCTGGTCGGGCGGCGTCGACCAGGTGCACGCCTACAACCGCGCGCTGACCGACGAGGAGGTCGCGGCCCTGCACACGGCCGAGACCCCCTGACCCCGTTTCCCCGTACGAGGCCCGGCCCTTCCCCGTCAGGAAAGGCCGGGCCTGTTCGTGTGCCTATGGTTGATCGCATGTTTCGCGACGAAGACCTGGCCCTGCTCGCCCGCCCGCTCTACGCCTTCCTGACCGTCGCCCCGCGCGGCGACCGCTGGCCCGCACCGCGCCCGGTGTGGTTCGAGCAGGCCGGGGACCGCACCCTGCAGATGTTCTCCGACCCGGACGCACCGAAGCTGAAGCAGCTTCGCGAGCAGCCCCGGGCGTCCGTCGTCGTGTCCGCCCCCACCGGCGAGCCCGAGCACTGGGTCTCGGTCGAGGGCACGGTCACCCTGCACGACGACGGCGGCGCCGAACTGGCCGCCCGCCTGGCCGACCGTTACTACGACATGAGTGACCCGGCCCACCAGAAGCTGGTCGAACAGTGGCGGGCCGGCGGCGTCACCCGCATCGTGCTGCACCCGGTGAGGGTGAACCGCTTCTCGGCCTGAGGGCCGGCGGCGATTCAGTCGAACTTGAGGTCGCCCGTGCGGGTGCGCTTGAGCTCAAAGAAGTCGGGATATCCGGCCAGGGCGACGGCGCCGTCGAAGATCTTGGCGGCCTGGTCGCCGCGCGGGATGCTGGTGAGCACCGGGCCGAAGAAGGCCACGCCGTCGATGTGGATGGTCGGGGTGCCGACGTCCTCACCGACCGGGTCCATGCCCTCGTGGTGGCTCTTGCGCAGGGCCTCGTCGTAGTCGGTGCTGGTCGCGGCCCCGGCCAGCTCGGCCGGCAGACCCACTTCGGCCAGCGATTCGCGGATGACCGCCTCGAAGTCCTTGTTTCCCTGGTTGTGGATGCGGGTGCCGAGTGCGGTGTAGAGGTCGCGCAGCACTTCCTGGCCGTGCTGCTCGGCGGCCGCCATGACCACGCGGACCGTGCCGAGGGAACGGTCGATCAGGTCGCGGTACCAGTCGTCGAGGTGGCGGTTCTCGTTCAGGACGTACAGGCTCATCACCCGGAAGCGCAGGTCGAGGTCGCGCTGCTTCTCCACCTCGAGGATCCAGCGCGAGCTGATCCAGGCGAAGGGGCAGGCCGGGTCGAAGAAGAAGTCAACTTTCGTCACGGCTCAACGGTACTCAGCCGGCGGCCGGTCCGAGGCGCCAATCCGGGCCTGTCCGACCGGACCAATTCCATCGACGCCCTTGACTGCGAGGTCGGCAATCCGACTACTCTGAACAAGACTTACTAATTCGTACGCAGGAGGTCTTGTCGATGCTCGCGGCGCTGCTCTCGGTTGTGATGCTGGCCGGCTCCCCCGTGGCGGTGACGCACCCCGCCCCGGCCCGCGAGTGCGCCGCGCCGTCGATCGACCGCTATCAGCAGTGGCTGGCCAGCGGCGAGGGCACCACGGTCCCGGCGACCGGCAGCATGCTCGTCCCCGGCCGCCACGGCCGCTACACCGCGAAGATCAGCTTCCGCAACGACGAGTGGCACGTGGCGGTGCTGTGGCTGGCCAACGAGTTCGAGGCGCAGGCCGACCTGTCGCGATCGGCCGGTTTCCGCCTGACCTACAGCGCCACCGACGACGTCTATCTGCAGCTGCGCCCGGCCTCACACTGGAGCGGCGGCGCCCAGTGGGCCACCCGGATCCCGTCGACGCACGGCCGCACGGTGACGCGGTTCTTCAGCTTCCGCCCGTCCGCGTGGACCTCCGTGCCCGAGCTGGGCGCCCCGGCGCACTCCTTCGCCACGGCCGTGAGCGAGGCGCGGGGCTTCGTGTTCGTCGGCAAGACCCCGAACGAGCTCGAGTTCCGCGGCCTGCGGGTCGATCGCTACACCCCGCCCTGCCTCTGACAGTCTGCTTGGGTGAGTACGGGTGCGGCCCTGGCCTTCGTCATCGTCGTGGCGGCGCGGTTCCTGCTGCCGCTGGCCATCCCGTACTACCCCCTGCCCGCCGTCCTCGCCTGCCTGGTGCTCGACGGCGTCGACCAGACGATCTTCCAGTCGTTCGGCTACGACCCGCCCGGCTACCAGGCGTACGACAAGGCGATGGACGTGTTCTATCTGGCCATCGCCTATCTGTCGACGCTGCGGAACTGGGCCGTCGAGCCGGCGTTCCGGATCGCGCGGTTCCTGTTCTACTTCCGGCTCGCCGGCGCGCTGATCTTCGAGCTGACGCAGCTGCGGTGGCTGCTGCTCGTGTTCCCCAACGTCTTCGAGTACTTCTTCATCGCGTACGAGACAATTCGCTCCCGATGGTCTCCGATGACGCTGCTCGTCGGCTGGTGGCTGAGCGCGGCCGGGCTGATCTGGGTGGTCGTCAAGCTGCCGCAGGAGTGGTGGCTGCACGTCGCGCAGCTCGACGTCACCGACGAGCTGGCCGCGCACCGGTGGGCCGTCGTCGTGCTCGTCGCGCTGCCGGCCGGGCTGGCCGTGGTGTTCCAGCGGGCGGTCCGGCCCCGGCTTCGCCCCACCGACTGGAACTGGCAATTCCGCCCCGAGCGGCTGCCCGAGGCGATCGACGAGCCGCACGAGCAGAGCGCCTGGCGGGTCCGCAACGACCGGGTCTGGTCGTGGAACACCTTCGAGAAGGCCGTACTGCTCGGCCTGATCTGCAGCATCTTCGCCCGGATGCTGCCCGATTACACCGGCTCGACGAGCAACCTGTTCGCCGGTGTCGCGGTCACGGTGGTCGTCAACGCCGCGATCTCGCTGGCCGTCGCCCGCCGCAGCTGGACGATCCGCTCCACCGTGCTGGCTTTCCTCGCCCGCCTGCTCGTGAACGTCGCCCTGGCCGCCGTGGCCAACTGGATCCTCGACAACCAGATCGACGGCTACGACACCCTGGTCTTCCTGGTGATGATCTCGCTGATCACGACGCTGCACGACCGCTGGCGGCCGGTCCACGAATACCGCCGGCTCCGCGCCTGAACCGCCGCGCCGGGCCTCGTCCCGGGCCGGTTTCGTCCCGGGCCCGGCAGCGCGCGGGGCACCGGCCGCGGGTGCGGCCGGTGCCCCGGGACAGCGCGTTGGTTCAGTTGGTCCAGAAGACGTAGACCGCGCCGTACTTGACGGCCTTGGTCTGGGTGCCGGTGCAGGCCTCGGTGGGGACGGTGCCGCCGGAGGTGAGCAGGCGGTTGATGTAGGTGGCCTTGCCCAGGACGCCCGAACCGGTGCTGGAGTCGACCTTGAGCAGCAGCTCGGCGATCGTGCCGGCGCGCACGCTCTCGGCCTCCTTCTTGGCCGTCACCTTCGAGCCGTCGCGGGTGGACTCCCAGGTCGGACCGCCGTAGTGGTGGACGCGGCCGCCGGTGCCGATCAGCTGCGCCTCGGGGGTGGAGGCGGTCCCGTACTTCCCTCCGGCGCAGGTGTAGGTCTGGGTGCCGGAGGCGACGATGTAGGCGCCGATCGGCTTGGAGCCCTTGGGCGGCTTGATGGCCGCGGGGATGCCGGGGATCGAGACGGCTCGGGCGTCCGGTCCGACGGCGGCCGGCGCGACGGGCGCCCGCTCCGCGGCTGAGGCGTTGAAGGTCACGGCGCCGGCGGTGGCCACTACGGCCACCATTCCCACCCCTGCGGCGGCGCGGACACGAGAACGCTTCGTGTTGAGCATGAGAACTCCTCATTTGGGGGCGTGAGCGTCGCCCCTTCGCCCGGCAACACGGATCTTCGAGCCCGGCGGATTGAGATGAACGTCAATGAGGTCCGTTCGTCCCTCATGGAATGTACGAACGGACCATCTTGTATTTACGCTGCTCAAACCAGGGATGCATCGTTAATGCGGGCTTAACCGAGAGGACAACTAAAGAGCCGGGAAAGTGATCCGGACGACGGCGCGATCGGGCCGGCCCTGCGACGATCTGATCATGGATCGTCTGACGCAACTGGCCCACGACACCCTGCTCCGCGTGTTCGGCGAGCGTGACCCGCAGGCGCGGGCCGCGGCCATCGCCGAGATCTACGCCGAGGACGTCGTCTTCACCGACGCCGAGGAGGAGCTGACCGGCCGCGACGCCCTCGACGCCAAGGCCCAGAAGCTGCTCGACCAGGCTCCCGGCTTCGTGTTCCAGCCGCTGGGCCCGGTGCAGACGGTGGGCAACCTCGCCATGCTGGCCTGGCAGCTCGGCCCGGCGGGCGCGCCGCCGGTGGTCACGGGGGTGGACATCTCGATCATGGAGAACGACCGGATCGCCAAGCTTTACACCATCGTGAACGAGGCCCCGGCCGCCTGACGGCGATCCGGGGCCTTGACGTTCGGGCGAATCAGGACTTGAAAGCGTCCTTGATGTTCTCGCCGGCCTGCTTGAGCTTCGACTTGCTCTGGTCGGTCTTGCCCTCGGCCTCGAGCTGCTCGTCGTCCGTGGCCCGGCCGACGCCCTCCTTGACCTTGCCGCCAACTTCCTCGGCCTTGTTGTCAACCTTGTCGTCGAATGCCATGACAGCCTCCACATCGTCGTGCGAACGATGAGGAGGTACCCGTGCTTGCTGAGCGGCAATCATTTTGCCGCCACCGACTCGGTCACAGGGTGTCGCAGACCGGGGTGGCCCGGCGGGAGGGTACGGCGGATGACCCACCAGCTCACGGCCAGGCAGGCGGCCACCAGCGGCCAGGTGAGAGCCACCCGCATCACCCCCAGGGCGAAAACCTCTCCGGCCGCGTAAAGGGGCAGAAACACCGCCACCCGTACGACGTACTGCAGCACCCACACCCAGCTGGCCAGCCCGTACGACCGCAGCAGCGCCGGATCACGCCGCCACCGGGTCTTCTGCCCGAGCACCCCGCCGACCACGATGCCCAGCAACGGCCACCGGATCACGATGCTGACCGCCCAGGCCAGCGCGCTGGCGGCGTTGCTGAACAGCTGGATCAGGAAGAAGTCTTCGGCCCGGCCGGTGTACAGCGCGATCAGCGCGGCCACGCACACGCCGAGCAGGCCGATGACCACCGCCCGGGGTTTGTCGCCGTGACGCAGCCGCCAGGCCGACAAGGCCAGCGCGAAGACGACGGCCACGATCGCGCCGGCCACGATCGACCGGCCGAACACCAGCCAGCCCGCCACGAACCCGACCGTGGGCAGCGTGGCGTCGATCGCGGCGCGCCGCCCGTTCAGCAGTTGTGCGAGCGACTCCGGCTGCGTCATCCCCACCCCGTTCCCCCCAGGTTAGGAAAGCCTAACCGCAGCCGGAGCCGTGCCTCACCGCAGGTAGGGGTTGAGGATCACCCCTCTTGAGGCGGCTGGCCGATGACCGACACCGTCCGATCTGCCGACATGTCGATCGGACACGATGTCGTCGATTTGCACCTCCAATCGACCGTGCTGCCCTCGCCCAATTTCGCCGTCACTTCGACTTCCGGTTCGAAGATCCGGATGGGTGGGCAGTCCGTCCCGTTGCATTCGCTCTGCGTGGAGGGGACGGAGAGAACGCCGGAGGCCCCCTTCGGAACATCGACAGTAAGGGTCAGTTCTCGGAAGGCAGCCGCGATCAGGGTGCTCCGCATGACGGGGAAGCCGGCCATCGCAATTGTGATGCCGGCCCGGGCGGCACCCGATTCCTTGGGGGCGAACGCGATGGCGAACGTGCAGCTACCGCGGGGCGGCACCACTCCCCCGCAGGAATCCGGACGGGCCACCACGAAGGCGGAACCCGTCACTTCCGGCGCGTCGTAGGGCGCGGGAACGTCCCGGTCGTTGCGCAGGGTCAGAACGCGCTCGACGAGCCGATCGCCCAGGTGGAACTGGCCGAAGTCGACCTCGGCCGGCGTCAGCACCGGCGGTGTCGGGGGCGGCGGGTCGCTGATCGACGTCGTGGTGGCCGGCGGCGGCTGGGTCTGCGGGGTGAAGGGCGGACGAGTGGGGCCGAAGGTCAGCCCACCGGTCGAGCCCGGGAGGCCCGGCCCGGCCGGCGTGGGGGAAACCGTGGTCGGCGGCGAGGCAACCGGGCTCGTCGACACGGTTGGATTCGTCGAGAGCCGCGTCTGTTCGCTGGTGTCCCACAGAGCATCGGCGACGCCGAGCCCCAGAATGACCACCGCGACGAGCGCGCCCGCGGCCGCCCGGAGACGGCCCTTGCGCCGCGCCGCGACGACCCTGGCCGGCGGCGGGGTTTGTGCCGCCACCGCCGGCGCGCCTTCCCGGGCCACGTTTCCCGCCTCCGCCGACGGCTCGTCCTCCCGGGCCGCGTTTCCCGCCTCCGGCACATCCGGCACCAGGCCAAGGTTGTGCGTGCTCACTTCCAGGCCCTGCACGTCGCCCAGGCGGGCGCGCTGCTCGCAGGCCCGGCTGAGCTGCTCCCGGGCCTGCGCGTGGTCGCCCGAGCACAGCGCCAGGGTTCCCTGCTCGTGGCGGAACAGGGCCTCGGCGGCCAGGTCGCCGGCGTGCTGCGCGCCCTCGATGCCCAGGGTCAGCAAGCGGCGGCAGGTGGACCAGCGACCGGCCACGGTGAGGATCGGCTCGGCCGCCTCGACCAGGGTGACGACCGCGGCCCACTGCCGGCGCCGGGCCAGTTCGCCGGTCAGCGTGACGAGCGCCTTGGCCAGCGAGATCGTCCCGTCGGCGCCGGGGTCGGCGGCCCGCACGAACTCGGCGATGTCGCGTACGGCCGAGACCAGATCGATCGTACGGAACAGCAGCTCGGCGTTCCCGGGCGCGCGGCAGACGGGCAGGCCGAAACGGTCCCCCTCGGCGTCGGCCAGGCGGCGGTCACGCAGCTTGATCAGGGCTCCGCGAGCCTGGCCGGTGTCCGTGATGATCTCGACCAGTTCGGACGGCAGATGCATCCCGGCCAGCGCGCCGAGCACGGTCAGGGCACGGCGGTCGGCCCGGTCGAGACCGAGCAGGCTCATCCGGGTCAGCGCCGCCGGGTCACGCGTGACGACGTCGGCCAGATCCTCGAAGGTGCGCAGGCCCGCACGCACGACGGCGGCGGCCTGCCGAAGGCGCAGTGGGCTGCCCTCGACGGCCACGACGAGCCGGGCCGCGGCCATCCGCTCGAAGGCGGTCAGCTCGCGGCCGAGATCGCGGGTCAGCAGCAGGACCGCGTCGTCCCCGTCCAGGCCGGGCAGCTCGCAGGGCACGCCGGCCACCGGCTGCTCGGAGCCGACGATCACGGCGCAGTGCGGTCGCAGGGCGTCCACGGCCGCCGCCGCGCCGGCGTCGCAGTCGAGGGCCACCACCGGGCGCAGTGATGCCAGCGCCTCCGGGCGTCCGGCACAGCCGAGGCTCCCGAGCAGCGCCTCCATCACGTCGCCGGGCGAGTCACCCGCACCCACCTGCAGATAGACGCCGTGGCGGGCCGACCCGGCGAGGTGTTTCAGCATCGTGGATTTGCCGATTCCGCACGGGCCGCGCACGTTGACCACGTGACCCTGCGACAAAGCCTGTCGCGCCAGAGCAATCTGCGGCTCCCGGCCGAGCGGCAGTGAAACGGTAGTAGCGGCTGGGCGGAGCGAACGCGCCGGAGGCCAGGCCGGGTCGGCCGGACGGGCCAGGTCGGCCGGGCGGGCCGGGCCGGCCGGGCGGGCCTGGAAGCCGGCGCCCGGGACGAAGTCGAGACGGTGGGCGGCGTACGAGGTGGTCAGCATCAGACGACGATGGCCGCGCGCTCTTAGCCGCCCCTTAGCGCAGGCGGTTCTGTTGCCGAGACGTACGTCACGTCCTACCATCGCGGCACATACCCATTGACGTCCTTCGAACTGCTCGCGCCACCGTCGAAGCGCTTCGATGACGTCCGATCGGAGGGAAAGACATGCGCAGACGCATGCTTGCGGTCGCGCTGGCCGGCACGGCGGCGATGACCGGAGGGGCGGCCGTCCTCACCGCGCTTCCGGCGTCAGCGGCGGCCGGGTGCCGCGTGACCTACGCGGTCAGCAGCACGTGGCCCGGCGGGTTCGGCGCCAACGTGACGGTCACGAATCTCGGGGATCCGCTGAACTCGTGGACGCTCGTGTGGGCGTACGGGAATGGGCAGACTGTGACCCAGTCCTGGAACACCGCCCTGACGCAGAGCGGGTCGACCGTCACGGCCCGCAACGCCGGGTACAACGGCTCGCTGGCGACGAACGGAACCGTGTCGTTCGGCTTCAACGCCTCGGCCTCGGGGACCAACCCCGCGCCCACCGCCTTCACGCTGAACGGGACGGCGTGCACCGGCAGCACGACCCCGACCACCCCGTCGCCGACCCCGCCGACCAGCCCGTCCACACCGCCACCGACGTCCGGCGTCCCGTCCGATGCCGCCTGGGTCGACGCGGGTCAGTGGGCGTCCTGGCAGAACAACGGGTACACGCTTTACAACAACATCTGGGGTTCGGGCGCCGGCGCGCAGACGATCTGGGCCCGCAGCGGCACGAACTGGGGCGTGGTGGCCAACCACCCGCGCACCAGCGGTGTGAAGTCGTACCCGAACACCGGCAAGACGCTCAACCGCACGCTCAGCTCGCTGTCGTCGGTGACCAGCTCGTTCAACGTCTCGGTGCCGGCCGACGGGGACTACGCGACCACCTACGACATCTGGGCCAACAATCACGCGTACGAGGTAATGATCTGGACCAACCAGCACGGCGCGGTCGGTCCGATCGCCGAACAGTACGACGCCAACGGGGCCGTGCCGATCGTGCGGAACCTGTCCGTGGGCGGCCACACGTGGAACGTCTACCGCGGCTCGAACGGCGCCAACGCGGTGTTCTCGTTCATCCGCACCAACACCAGCTCGGGCACGATCGACCTGCTGGCCGTCATGAAGTGGCTGCGCACCAACAACTGGTGGGGCGACGTGACCGTGGGTGAGCTGCAGTTCGGCTTCGAGATCACGGGCACGGCCGGTCAGTCCAACTTCACCACGAACAGCTTCTCGCTCAACTACAGCTGAAGCCCGCCGCGGGCGACCACCCCGCCGCCGCGCTCAGCGCGGCGGCCGGGGCGGCCCCGAGGTCGGCGGGGCGCCGGGAGTGCCCGGAGGCGGGGTGGCGCCCTTGCCTTTGCTGACGTTGATGACGACCACGCCGTTCTTGACCGTGCGGCCGCTCGGCTCGGTGCCCGCCGCGGTGCCGGCCGGGCACTCGGACTCGACCTCCTGCGAGCTGATCACCGGGTAGAAGCCGGCGTCCCCCAGCCGGTTGCGGGCGCTGCGCAGCGAGTCGCACTCGACGTTCGGGATGCGCCGCTGCTCGCCGTACACCAGCTTGCGGTTCTCGGGCCGCTTGAACTGCACGTACGGGCGGGTCTCCATGTAGTCGGCGAGCGTGCGATAGACCGCCGGGTTGACCTGATCGTGGCGCAGCCTGTCCTTGTGGGCTTGGTAGTCAGGGTTGACCAGGTAACCCGCGACGACCAGCGACGTCGTGCCGGCGATCAGCGAGGCCGTGCGGTCGCGGTCGGTGGTGCCGGTCTTGCCGAACACCGGGCGGTCGACGACGCTGCGCACCTGGCGGGCCGTCCCGCCGCCGCAGCTTCCCGTACGGGCCTGGTCGCCGACCGGGCAGCGGGCCGCGTCGACCGCCGCCCGGGCCACATCGGGGCTGGTCGCCTTGACGCAGTGCGGCTTGCCGATGTCGAGCTTCTCGTTGTCGCGAGTGGTGATCTGCTCGATCGGGGTGGGCTCGCAATACATGCCGTCGGCGGCCAGGGTGGCGTACGCGTTGGCCATGTCGAGCGGGGTGGTCGCCGAGACGCCCAGCGTGAAGGCGCCCCACTGATTCGAGTAACCAGGCGAGGCGTACCGGGCGTCGCTGGGGTCGCGGAACTTGATGCCGAAACGCTTGGCCACGTCGACCACGTTCTCGGCGCCGACGCGCTCCTCGAGCGGCACGAAGAACGTGTTGATCGAACGGCCGAAGCCGGTCCACATGTTGTAGACGCCCTCGCCGCCGCCGCCCGAGTTCTGCGGACACCAGAAATGCGTGCCCGGGCAGGCCGAGTCGCTGCTGCGCTCGACGATGTACTTCGACCGGAAGAACTTCTCCGCCTTGATCGTGTAGTGCAGCGGATAGCCCTTCTCCAGCGCCGCGATCAGCGTGAAGATCTTCATGACCGAGCCGGCCTGATAGCCGGTGATGTCGCCACCCCCGCTGAGCAGCGGGTTCACCGTGTTGGGGTAGGTCGCCTTGACCTTCTCGCGCCGCTTGGCCGGATCACTGGACAGCGGGTTGTCCGAGTTGTCGAGTTTGTACTTACGGTTCGTGGCAAGAAGCTTGACCTTGCCCGTACGGGGTTCAACCGCCGCCAGGAGCAGGGCGTTCTTGCTCTTCTCCTTGATCAGGTCGGCGATCCGGCCGCGGGCCTGCTCGGTCGCCTTCAGGTCGATCGTGGTGGTGATGCGGTAGCCACCGCTCTTCAGGCGCCGCTCCCGGTCGAACTGGGACGCGCCGAACTCGGGGCGCTCCATCCACCAGCGGTAGAAGAAGTCGCAGAAGAAGCCCCAGTTGTTGTTGGCCACCGAGACACAGCCGTTGCCGATCGCCTGCACCTTGCGCGGGATCGCTTCCTTCTTGGCCGCCTCGGCCTGAGAAGCGGTGATGGCCCCCGCCTCGACCATGCCCGGGATGACGTAGTTGTTGCGGCGCTGACGGATCTCGTCGTGCCCGCTCTTGGTCGTCGGGTCGTAGTAGGACGGCGCCCGCACGATCGCGGCGAGCATCGCGGCCTGGCCGACCGTGAGGTCCTTCGGCTTCTTGTTGAAGTAGACCTTGCTGGCCGCGAAGATCCCGTACGTCGCCTTGCCGAACGGCGCCATGTTGAGATAGCGCTCGAGGATCTCGTCCTTGCTGAACTTCTTCTCGACCTGCATGGCGTACTTGATCTCGGTGACCTTGCGCTTGTTCGTGTCCTCGGTCGCCTTGACCACCTCGGACGGGCTGGTCGCCGAGTAGGCCAGCGACATGCGCACCCACTGCATGGTGATCGTCGAGGCGCCCTGCTTGGAGTCCGACTTGCCGCTGTTGTTGACCACCGCGCGGGCGACACCCTTGAGGTCGACACCGTTGTGGTTGTAGAAATCCCGGTCCTCGGCGGCGACCATCGCGTCCCGCATCGGCTTCGAGATGTCCTTGAGCCGTACGTCGCTGCGGAACTCGTCGTAGAACTGCGCGATCTGCGTCTTGTTGTCCGACGCGTAAACCCGGGTGATCTGCGGCGAGGCAAAGTCCTTCAGCTCGCTGGGCAGGCTGGCGAACGCGTCACCGCCGGCCTTGGCCGTGAGCCCCGACATGGCCGCCACCGGGAACGCGGCCGCGGCCACCACCACACCGGCCACGAGCCCACACGTCAGCAGCGCGAACACGTTGAAGAACACGTTGTGATCGCGCCTGCGAAACCAGGAACCCACCGAACCACCCACCCGTGCGACGTCGGAAGCGAGCCCCGTCTATTTCACCCCACCCTGTCAAGCCCAAGGCGGTCTTTACCCGGCCAAGCGCCCGCATTTCGACCGCCCGGCCGGTCATATTGAACCTCAAGGGTGGGCACTGGCGACATCCACCCGGTCGGTCACTTTTCTTCACCTGACCGAGCCAGAACCACCCGTCATCGAAGCCCCACCACACCTGACAGGATCACCGAGCAGACGAAGGAGCCGCTCCTGGACGCCCAGTCAAGATCAGCGACCCGACCCACAAGGAATCGAACAGAGCGCCGCGGCCGATGTGTTCGCGTGGGGGGCGTGGTGACGTACGCGGCGTCTCGATCAATCGCACTGCCGTGAGCAGAACCCCCGGAAACCCGATCAAAGGACCGGTTACCAGCGCTTCGCCAGCCTCATCAGCGGATAGCACAAGATCGGCCCGAACGGCGCGTCGTCCACAATCCCCGGTTATCCACAGGCCGCCCGTCCCAGCGCCTCCAAGATCAGCGCAGGCCGATAAAATCCGAGGTGGGCGGGGGTCCCCCGGTAGGGTGGGCCCTGTTTTTGGTGGTTTGCATGCCCAATCCGGCCGCGTCGGCCGGATTACGCCGGCCCGCGCCGTGGGGGACGAAACACGCATCCTGCCAGCCGGACAGTGGCATACATATGCTCCGGCCAAACCGTGCCATACGTATCCTGCCAGCCGAGCCGTGCCATACGCATCCGGCCGCCCGAGCAGTGCCAAATCGACACCGTCAGGCGAGGCAATCAGATCGCAACGTCTCATGACGAGCCAGCGCGTCCTGACGAGCCAGCGCGTCCTGACGAGCCAGCGCGTTCTGACGAGCCAGCGCGCCCTGACAAGCCAGCGCGTCCTGACGAGCCAGCATGCCGTGACAAGCCAATGTCTCGTCAAGAGCCACCCACCGGACCAGCGAGCGGCCCACCCAGCCCACAACGAGCCTGCCGCGAATCTGTAGATCAGCCCGATCCACTCCCGCAGCACCGCACCCGCCCGCGGCA
This sequence comes from Actinoplanes sp. NPDC021490, assembly GCF_055562135.1. Classification (NCBI taxonomy): domain Bacteria; kingdom Bacillati; phylum Actinomycetota; class Actinomycetes; order Micromonosporales; family Micromonosporaceae; genus Actinoplanes; species Actinoplanes sp. NPDC021490. Next base: position 65,848 of record NZ_JBVHFW010000022.1, on the reverse strand, counting down.
CCCCCGGCGCGATCAAGCCGGGCTGGCTCAGTCGGCAAAGGCAGGCAGCGCCGCGCCGGCGACAGGACGAGACTCCTAAGCGCCGTCCGGAAAAGTTGTGATGTCTTCCAGGCCGGCGATCGTCAGAACCGGCGCCAATAGGTCATTGGACAGCAACCGCAAGCGGTCAACGTGGGGAAACAAAGCGGCCAAACCAGCGCTGTCGATGTATTCGACCTCGGTCAAGTCGACGATGAACTTGCCGTCCGCTTCGCGCTCGGTGTCGGTCAGCGCGGCCGCGAACGAGGCCGAGTTGCTCATGTCGATCTCCCCGACGGCGGTGAGCACGACAGCGCCGTCGGGGCCGCGGCCCGGGGTGAGAGTCAGTGGTGTGCTCATCGGGGGATCCTCGTTTGCAGGCCGACGACTGTTCCGGCAGCGCCGGTGGTCACGGTTACTTCGGTCATCATTGACCGCATCAGCGTGAATCCCCGTCCCCTGTGTGGATTGGCGGCCGGCTGGGGGGTTTTCCACAGGCCGCTGTCGGTGATGGTCAGATGCAGGTCGTGGGCGGTGGCCGCGGCTCGCAGGCGGATCAGGCCGCCGGGGAGCTGGCGGTGCCCGTGCTCGATCGCGTTCGCGCAGGCCTCGCCCGCGGCGACCAGCACGTTCTGTGTGGTGATGGGGTCGATGCCGCAGCGGGCGAGCCAGCCCCGCAGCATCCCGCGTACGGTGGCCAGCCGGGTCGCCTCGGCCGGGAAGTCCACCTCCAGCGGGCCGGGGTGGCGGTACAGCAGCAGGGCCACGTCGTCGTCGTATCCGGTTTCGGGGGCCATGCTTTCCATCACCACCGTGGCCAGTTCCTCCAGGGCGGCCGACCGGGCGTTCTGCACGGCGGTGGCCGCCCGCTGGATGCCGGCGGTCAGCGGCTGGCGGCGGCGCTCGACCAGCCCGTCGGTGTAGAGCAACAGCGTGGCGCGGGCCGGGACGGTGTAGTGGGCCTCGGGGCGGGGCGTCGCCGACCGTACGCCCAACGGTCGTGACCGCCCCTGGTCGAGCAGGTCGGTCTCGCCGTCGGGGTGGACGACGACGGCCGGCGGGTGCCCGGCGCTGGCGTAGGTGAGCTCGCCACTGGCCGGGTCGAGCACGCCGCAGAAGACCGTCGCGCACATCGCCCCGGGCAGCTGGGCCGCGAACCGGTCGAGGGCGGTCAGTGTCTGCGCGGGGTCGGTGTTCTGCAGCAGCAGGGCCCGGCAGGCGCTGCGCAGCTGGCCCATGACCGTGGCCGCCTGCAGTCCGTGGCCGACGCAGTCGCCGACGACGATGCCGATGCGCCCGTCGGCCAGCATGACCGTGTCGTACCAGTCGCCGCCGACCTTGAGCGGGCGGGTCGCGGGTGAGTAGCGGACGGCGAACCCGGCCGGCAGCTGGGCCGGGCCGAGGATGGCGTGCTGCAGGGCGAGCGCGGTCTCGCGCTGCTGGTCGATCTGGTGTATGCGGTGCAGGCCCTGGCCGAGGTGGCCGGCCAGCAGGGCGAGCAGGGTCTGGTCCTGCTCGGTGAACGGCCGTTTCTCGGCCAGCTCGATCCAGAGGACCATGGCGCCGTCGGGGTGCTCGAGCGCGATGCCGGCCCCACCGGCCTGTTCGGCGACGGGGGTCAGCAGCGGCTTGTCGCGCAGGACGGTCAGGCTGTGGCGGCGGTTGTCGCTCAGGGTTTCCCAGGTCGTCTGCGGTTCGGTGGTGAGCACCGTGGGGTCGGCGCCACCGTGGAAGACGGCCGCGTACACCCGGGTTGCCTGCCACAGCTCCTGGAACGCGGGCAGCACGCCGGCGAGCGCGCCCGAGACGCTGTCGGCCTGGGACAGCCGGACGCTGAGCGCGGCCACGGCGCTCTCCCGCTGCACCGAGTAGTGCTCGGCGGTCACGTCGCGGAAGGTGCCGACGACGACGCGGCGGCCGGTGTCGGGGTCTTCGGCCTGGTTGAACGAGGCCGCGACCCACAGCCGGTGCCCGTCGCGGTGTTTGACCGGGACCGTGCAGGTGCCGTGGGTGCGCCCGGTGAGCATCTCGAACGCCTCGGTGACCTGCTGGAAGCCCTTGGGGTCGGATTCCCGGTCGGGCCACCACGGGTGGGTCGGTGCGTACGGGAGACCTTCGGGGCCGTAGCCGATGACGTCGGTGAAGGTCGAGTTGATCTCGATGATGGCGCCGTCCTCGTCGCAGACGAAGAATGCCTCCTGCAAGGAGTCGATCAGGGCGGTGCGCCAGCGGGCGTGGTGGTTGCGCAACCGGGAGAGCTCCACATTGGCTCGTACGCGGGCCAGCAGCTCGGCCGACGAGAACGGCTTGACCAGATAGTCGTCGGCCCCGGCCTCCAGGCCCTCGATCGACGCCTCCTGCCCGGCGCGGGCCGACAAGAGCAAGACCGGAGTTCCCGCCGTACGCGAATCCGCCCGCAACGCCGCCACCAGCTGCAACCCGTCGAGGCGGGGCATCATCACGTCGCTGACGACGAGGTCGGGGTTGCGCAGCCGGGCCGCCTCGAGCGCGGCCTGCCCGTCCGGCACCGCCTGCACGCGGTGGCCGGCCGAGCGCAGCAACCGGGTCAGGTAGTCGCGCATGTCGGCGTTGTCGTCGGCGACCAGCACCGTGGCCGGCTTGCCCGGCCGCTCGGGCGCGGGCTCCTCGGGCGCGGAGTCCTCGGGCGCGGACTCCTCGGGCACGCCGGGCAGCCAGCGCAGGGCCTCCTCGACGTACGGCTCGACCGCCGACGACACCGAGGTGCGGCGGCCGTCGGAGGTCACCGAGCCGGGCGGCAGGTGCTCGGCGCCGAACCGCAGCCGGATCGTGAACGTGGTGCCCTCGCCGGGCACGCTGCTCGCCGTGATCGTGGCGCCGTGCAGCTCGATGAGCTCCTTGACGAGGGCCAGGCCGATGCCGCTGCCCTCGTTGGAGCGCGAGCGGGAGTTCTCGATGCGGTGGAAACGCTCGAACAGCTGCGGCATCTCCTGCTCGGACACGCCGACGCCGGTGTCGGTCACGGTGACCACGGCGGTGCCGGCCTCCGCCCGTACGGCGATGCGCACTCCCCCGTCGAAGGTGAACTTGAGCGCGTTGCTGAGCAGGTTGAGGATGACCTTTTCCCACATGCCGCGGTCGATGTGCACCGGCTCGGGCAGCGGCGGGCAGTCGACCTCGAACGTCAGCCCGGCCCGCTCGATGGCCGAGCGGAACACGCTGGCCAGTTCGGCCGTGGCGGCGGCCAGGTCGGCCGGCGTGAAGCGAGCCTGCATGCGGCCGGCTTCGATGCGCGAGAAGTCGAGCAGCGTGTTGACCAGCTTGCCCAGCCGCAGGCCGTTGCGGTGGATGACGTCGAGCTCGGCCCGGACGCCGTCGTCGACCATGTCGGGCCGGGCCCGCAGCTCGTCGAGCGGCCCCATGATGAGGGTCAGCGGGGTGCGGAACTCGTGGCTGATGTTGGAGAAGAACGCCGTCTTGGCCCGGTCGAGCTCGGCCAGTTCCTCGGCCCGGCGCTGCTGCGCCTGATAGCTGCGGGCGCTGCCGATCCCGGCCGCGATGTGCCCGGCGACCAGTTCGACGAACCCTCGATAGCCGTCGTCGAGGGCGCGGAAGCGGTTGAGACCCGCGACCATGAAGCCGTACGGGATGTCGCCCTGCTGCAGCAGAGGCACGAGCAGGGCCTGGGACGGGGGCTCGTGCCAGTCCCCGTACGGCAGCTCGCCGGTCAGATCCACGATGGTGGACTCGCCCCGGGCCACCTCGGCCGTGGGCCACCGGGCCGGGTCGGTGGCCGGGTCATCGAGGGCGAACCCGGTGCTTCCGGCCAGCCGCGGGTCGCCGCCACCGAACAGGTACGTCAGCGTGAAGGGCAGGTCGTGCCGGTTGTGCGAGAGCTGGGTGGCCGCGAACGCGAGCACCTGGTCCTCGGTGCGGATGACATTCGGGTCGGAGCCGAGGTCACGCAGCGTCGCCATCCGGCGCTCACCGATCACCCGTACGGTGTCCTCGCTGACCACGCAGAGCATGCCGACCCGGGTGCCGTCGTCGTCGCGCAGGGGGCTGTAGGAGAAGGTGTGGTAGGTCTCCTCGCGGTAGCCGGAGCGTTGCAGGAAGAGCAGCAGCCCCTGGTCCCAAGTGGCCTGGCCGGTGTCGAGCACGCTCAGGATGCGGGGGCCGATGTCGTCCCAGATCTCGGCCCACACCTCGCTGGCCGGGCGGCCCAGCGCCCACGGATATTTGCTGCCCAGCGTGTCGTTGCGATACGCCGCGTTGCAGAAGAACGTCAGCTGCGGCCCCCACGCCATCCACATCGGGAAGCGCGACGACAGCAGAATGCTGACCGCGGTCCGAAGGCTCTGCGGCCACTCCTCCGGCGGCCCGAGAGGAGTCTCCTGCCAGGACACGGCCATCAGATCACGGCCGACGTCACCGCCCCCGGCGAAAACCTCCGCGCCGGCGGCCGTCCCCTGCCCACTCATGGTGCGAGCTCTCCCGTTTCGTCGACCGCCACCAGGCCCGGGCCGCTACGCACCACGCCGCGTCAATCCTCCCGCAGGATACTCGGCCTGGCTTGCGCGGAACGTCCTCCGGGCGGGTGGCCTATACCCTGATCTCCGCTTCTCATACTCGGCCGAGCCGGCCGCCGGAATCGGCAGCCGGGGGCGCCACCGGCTCGGGAGCCCGCGGCGCCGGCGCCAGCACGATCAGGGCCACCCCGGCCGCGATGATCGCGGTGGCCAGCAAGGTGCGGGTGGTCAGCGGCTCACTCAGGATCCACCAGCCGAGCAGGACGGCGACCACCGGGTTGACGAAGGCGTAGGTGCCGACGATCCGGGGCGCCGCGTGGTCGAGCAGCCAGGTGTAGGCGGTGTAGGCGACCAGGCTGCCGAAGACGATCAGGTAGGCCACGGCGGCCGCCGATCGGGCGGTGACCTCGATGCGCGACCACTCCCCGGTGACGCCGGACAGCACGACCAGGATCGCGCCCGCGCAGAGCATCTCGATGGCGCTGGCCATCAGCGCCGAGGCCGGGCGTGGCGCGTGCCCGGCGTAGACCGTGCCCAGCCCCCAGCAGAGCGCGCCGCCCAGGGCGACCGCGATCGCCGCCGCGTCGCCGCCACCCGACGGCCGGGCCAGCACGACCACGCCGGTGAAGCCCGCGGCCAGGCCCAGCGCGACCGGCCAGGTGATCTTTTCGCGGTCGGTCACCCGGCGGCCCAGCACGATCCACAACGGGATCGTGGCCAGGAACAACGCGGTGATCCCGGACGACAGCCACTGCTCGGCCCAGGCCGCGCCGCCCGTGCCCGCCGCGGGCAGCAGCAGCCCCTGGATCGCTCCCGCGCGCCACTGCGGCCGGTCCGGTCGCGGCATCCGGCGCAGGCGGCAGTACGCGTAGAGCAGCGCCCCGGCGATCAGGAACCGGAAGGCGTTCATGGTCAGCGGGGGCAGCCCCTCCAGCCCGACCTTCTGCGCCAGATAGGTGGAACCCCAGACGACGTACACGATCAGCAGCGGCCCGAGAAAAGTCATGTCCCGCTCGTACCCGGCCCTGGATGGCAGTTCTGCCATGCAACCGGCAGTTCGTGCCATGATGGCAAGAATGACGGTCGACGTGGTGGTCGTGGTGGCCGAACCGGTGCCCGCCTTCGAGCTCGGCATCGCCAGCGAAGTGTTCGGGGTGCGTCGCGCCGACCCGTCGCTGCCGCAGTACGGCTACGCGGTCTGCGCCGCGGAACCGGGACCGCTCCGCACGTCGACCGGCTTTCACATCACGCCCGGCGCGGGCCTCGACCGGCTCGACCGGGCCGGCCTGATCATCGTGACCGGGGCCGCCCCACCGGTGCCGCCGCCCTCGGCCGAGCTCGTCGGCGCCCTGCACCGGGCGGCCGGGCGCGGGGCCACGATCGCGTCCCTGTGCACGGGGACGTTCACGCTGGCGGCCACGGGACTGCTCGACGGGCGCACGGTGACGACCCATTGGGCGTACGCGGAGGAGCTGTCGACCCGTTTCCCGCAGGTGACCGTCGACGTGGACCGCATCTACACCGTCGACGGGCCGATCGCGACCAGTGCCGGCGCGTCCGCGGCGATCGACCTGTGCCTGCATCTGATCCGCCGGGAGCACGGCGCCGACGTGGCCAACCGGGTGGCCCGCGAGATGGTGATGCCGGCGCACCGCAGCGGAGGCCAGGCGCAGTTCTCCCGCCGGCCGGTGGACGTCCCCCGCGGCGACGGGCTGGCCGAGCTGCTCGACTGGGCCGGCGACCACCTCGACGCCGACCTGTCGGTGGAGGCGCTGGCCGCCCGGGCCGCGATGTCGGCGCGGACGTTCGTCCGGCATTTCGCGGCGGCCACCGGCTCGACCCCCGCTGCCTGGGTGCGGGAGCAGCGGGTGCGCCACGCCGAGCAACTGCTGGAGCGGGACGGTTCGACGATCGCCTCGGTCGCCCGGCGCTGCGGTTTCGGCAGTGCCGACACGTTGCGGCGTCAGTTCCGGCGCGTACGGGGTGTCGCGCCGGAGGCCTACCGGGCGGCGTTCCGCACCGTCGCCGGGGCATAGCGCAGCGCTGTCATCGCGGCACCGAGCAGCCAGGCGCCCAGGACGGCCGGGCCGGCCGGTATTTCACGCCGAGACCCCCACCCGGGTGGGCCGGCCGGCGACCGCGGCGGTGATCAGCGAGACGGCGAAGAGCAGGAGACCCAGGTAGGAGCAGCCGAAGCCATAGGTGACGAAGAGCCACCAGAACGGCTTGCCCGGCGGCCCGCCGGAGTACGCCTCGAACACCATGCCGACCAGGCCGAGCAACGCCTGCGGCAGCAGCAGGACGAGCGCGAGCACGGCGGGTTCGCGGGTCAGCGAGCGGACGGCGCCGCGGGAGTCCTGGGTGCGGCGCGAGGCCCAGCCGGTGATCAGCCAGCCGATCAGGCCGCCGGCGAGCAGTCCGAGCACGCCCGCCCCGGTGATCCAGCCGGGGGTGAGACGGTTGAGTTCGGCGGTGGCGTAGAACGAGCCGGGCGGGGTGTCGACGACGTCGGTCTCGGTCTGCACGCTCAGCGACAGACCGTCGCGGGTGGCGGTGAACAGGCGGCCGCTGTCGTCGATCTCGCCGGTGGCGATAAACGTGGCCCCGGTGACCTCGGCCTCGCTGACCTGCCAGCCCTCGGCGACCAGGCGCTGCTGGGCGGCCGCCGTCCAGGCCGGGTAGTCGCCCTTGATGAAGCCGCCGTCGGGCCCGATCCAGACGGCGGAGAAGCTGAAGTCCTCGTCGTGGCCGTAGAGGAACACCTCGGCGTACGACCGCTCGCTGACGTCCTCGAACAGCCCGTCGCCGTTGCGCTCGGAGCTCGGCCGCAGCCCCGGGAAGAGCGATTCCTCGATGGCCTCGAGGCGGGCGCCGGTCGGGTAGCCCGGCGCGAACTCCCACGCCACCCGGGCTGCCACGGCCGCGCCGGCAAAACCGGTGACCAGGGCGATCAGGATGGCCAGCACGACCACGCCGCGGCTGGCCGGGCGGCCCAGGCGCGCCCGCAGGCCGTGCCGCAGCAGGTTCAGCGCCTCACTTACGCCGGGGCGCGCCCGGCCCATCTCGGCCAGGGTGTCCAGCAGTTCGCCGCGGCGGCGGCCCGCCGGGTAGGCCCGCACCAGCAGGCGGTACGCGCGGCTCATGCGGTGGCCGGCCGGGCGGCGAGCTGGGTCGACGCCGTCCGCACGTTGCGCTGCAGCCGCGCGGTCTCGGCCTCGAGCGCGGCGATCCCGCCCTCGGTGAGCCGGTAGTAGCGCCGGTCTCGGCCGTCGACCCGTTCGTCGTGGTCGACCTCGACCAGCCCCTCGGCGTGCAGCCGGTCGAGCGCGGCATAGAGCGTGCCCGCCTGCAGCGTGACCTGACCCTCGGAGAGACCGGCCACCTCCTGGATGATCCCGTAACCGTGCCGGGCCTGCTTGACCAGCGCGGTCAGGATCCAGAAGGTGGGTTCGCGCATCGCCTTCGCTTTCGCCATGCAGGCAATATAAAGATGATCTGACTATGCGTCAATCGACGCGGCCACCGGGGCGGACCGGGTCAGTGGTCCGGAAACCAGCGCCAGGACGATCTGCCCCGCGGCGAGGGCCGGCATCCACGCGTGGTGGCTCGCGTGGCCCTGCAGATGCAGGAGCAGCATCAGGGCGCTCAGGACGGCCATGGTCAGGCGCTCGGCCGGTGTGGTGCGGCCGCGCCAGCCGTCCCGGGCGCAGACCGCGCAGACGATCGACAGCGCCAGCATGGGGGCCGCCGCCGCGCCGGTCGTGGCGACCAGCGCGGCGTGGGCGAGCAGGCAGAGCACCGAGAGGGCGGCGGCGGCCCGGGCGATCAGTGGCAATGCGGGGCCTTCACGGGGCTCGACGCCGGGACGTCGAGGGCCGGGTTCTTGTCGAAGAAGTTGGCCGGCAGCAGGTGGAAGCCCGCCTTCTCGACCGGCATGACCGGCCAGTCCTCGGCCCGCGGGATGTGGGTGACGCCGAGCGTGTGCCACAGCACCACATCGGTGTCCTCGGTCGGGCGGTCGGCGGTGGTCCAGCGGGGCAGGCCGTCGCCGGAGCGGCTCTGGTTGGGGTACTCCCCGGCCGAGCGCATCTCGTCGGGCCGGTACGGCGTCACCCACATGTTGCGGGTGGCGAACCCGGCCCGCTGGGCGATCAGCGACGGCGGCTGGGCCAGCATGGTGGCCGAACTCCAGCCGGGCAGGAACTTGTAGCCGACCGGCACGCCCCAGCGGTTGGTCTTGCCGCGGTTGACGACGGTCCAGTTGCGCGAGCTCTGCGTGTTGGTGACCCAGTCGCCGGCGTTCTCGCGATCGATGACGGTCCGCCGTACGCCGATGGCGTTGCCGTGCGGGTTCTCCGGGCCCACCGGCACGGCGTACGCGTCGTTCTGCACCACGGTGTTCTGCCAGCCGTCCACCTCCATGTCGAGGCGGAACGAGAACAGGTGCTGGTGGTACGTGCCGACCAGGTTGGTGCCGATCGGGGTGCCGTGCGGGGTGGGCTCGCCGTCCGCGACCGCCCGCGTCTGCACGATGCCGAGCAGCTTGATCTCCACCTGGATCGAGGCGTCCTGATAGAAGTACCAGAAGAAGCCGTAGTGGTAGTTGCCGACGGTGGCGATGAAGCTGACGACCAGGCGGCGCGACCGGCGTACGTCGACCTTGCCGGTGACCCAGTCGGTGTGCTTCCAGAGGATCCCGTCGTCCTCCTCGTGGATGCAGATCGCGTTCGGGATGGTGGCCGGCTCGCCGTCCTCGCCCGCGAGCACCGCGTCCATGTAGACGATCTCGCCGAGGCAGTCGCAGCCCAGGCGCAGGGGGTTGGCCAGTTTGCCCAGCCCGAACTCGCCGACGTCGAAGGCGCTGCGCCAGAAGTGCTCCGACGACGGATCCCCGTACGGGACCACCATCTCGGACAGCGACGCGCGGTGCAGAACCGAGCGGTAGTCCCCGCCGTCGGCGTATTCGACGGCGTGCAGCACCAGGCCCTCGAGCGGGTGCATGCCGATCCGCAAGCGCCACTTCTGCCAGCTCAGCTCGGGGCCGTCGAGGGTGAAGCCGACGCCCTCGGGCTGGGTGATCTCCAGGGGCGCGATGTCCGTACGCATGGGCTGGTTGGCGTCGGCCGTGTAGTTGCACAGGTCGGGATTCATCGGCCGCACCCCGAAGTCGTGCACGTCGACGACCTCGCCGCTGGTCAGGTCGACGATCGCGATGACGCCCTCGATCGGGTGGGCGTAGCCGTTGTCGTCGGGGAACTCGCGGTAGTACGAGACCGAGCCGCACATGCGCCGCCCGTCGACCGGCACGCCGGCCATGTTGCCGACGCCCCACGGGTCGATCTGCACCTTGGACAGGTCGGTGATGCCCCGCTTGGCCAGCGCCTCGGCGTACCGCGGGTCCTGCTTGATGAGCTCGGGCGCCCGGTCGAACTCCTCGAGCAGCACCGGCGCCGAACCGTCGGTGATCTCGATCGTGGAGACCAGCTTGCCGGCCTCCAGATCGACGACGACGTCGAACGTCCGGGCGGTGTCGCGGTCCAGGATCATGGCCCGGGCCCGGCGGGCGACCGTCTCGCCGGCGCGCAGCGCGTACTTGTCCGGCTCGTCGGTGAAGACGGCGCTGAAGCCGGGGCGGTCGCCGCCGATCTTCTCGCTCCGGATCACGGCCGCGGCACGGCGGATCTCGTCCGCGGTCAGGGAGTCGAACAGGGGGTTGCGCATCAGGTGAGGTCCTTTCGTGTCCTGGGCCTCAGCGAAACACGCTCCTCCGGGTTGTCTCGTTGGTCCGGTCCGCTCAGTGGGCCGGTTTCATCCGGGTCAGCACGTCGCGAAGAACGTCGAGCGTTGCTTCCGTACGCGCGTCCGACCCGTAGACCAGGTGCTGGAGCACCAGACCGTCGAGGGCCGCGAACACGAGCGAGGCGACCCGGTTGTCCGGATCGTCGATCCCCAGGGCGCCGAGGGTGCCCGCCACCTGCGCGACGTAGTGGTCGTACAGCTCGGCGACCGGTTCCATCGGGCCGTCGCCGCGGGCCGCGCGCAGCAGGAAGTCGTACTGCAGAAGCTGCCTGTCCCGGGCCTCGGTGATCAGGCCTACGAGGTGGGACCCGAACTCCTCGACGCTGCCGGCTCGCAGACCGGCCTCGGCGGCGTCCCGGCGGGCGGCCCGCTCGAAGGCCTCGGTGAGCATGGCCTCGCGGGTGCCGAAGTAGAAGCGGACCAGGCTGTGCGAGGTGCCGACCAGCGCCGCGACCGACCGGTAGGTGACCTTGTCGTGCCCCTCGGCGCCGGCGATGTGGATGGCCGCGTCGAGCAGCCGCTCCCGTACGGGGGCCTTCTCGTGCCGGTCGCTCATTTCCCAGAATTTACATTGCGGCCTGGACTTGTGACGTCCGGTGGCCACAGAATGTGAATTGTCCACGTGGACAATTCGAGGGGAGGCCGGCGTGCAGGACCATCCGCCGTCCGTGCTGGGCAAGGCGTTTCTGCTGTTCGGAGCGTTCGACGGCGCGCGCACCACGCTCGGGCTGACCGATCTCAGTCGCCGCTCCGGCATTCCGAAGGCCACCGCGCACCGGCTCGCCCAGGAACTCGTCGACCTGAACCTGCTGGAACGGGCCGGGGCCGGATATCAGCTCGGCTGGCGCATGTACGAGCTGGGCCAGCTCGTGCCCGGCCCGGCCAACCTGCGCCACGTCGCCCGCCCGGTGCTGATGGACCTGCACTCGGCGACGCGCGCGGTCGTGCACCTGGCCGTCCCGCACGGCTCGGACACGCTCTATCTGGAGCGGCTCGTCGGCCGGCGCGACGCCCGCCTGCACACGGCCGTCGGCAACCGGCTCCCGCTCTGGTACGCCGCGTCAGGCAAGCTGTTCCTGGCCCACAGCCCCGACGCCGGCCCGCTGCTGGCCGCCTTCGACCGCGGCGACGCCACCCCGCGCACCCACCACAGCGTGCGCAGCGCCGCCCAGCTGCGGGCCCAGATCGCCACCATCCGCGAGCGGCGGTGGTCGGCCGAGCACGAGGAATGCGTCGAGGGCTACAAGTCGTACGCCGTCCCGGTCACCCTCGGCGGCCCGCACAAGGTCGTGGCGGCCGTAGCGGTCACGCTGCCGATCGGCCGCCGGGACGACCAGCAGGTGGTGCGGGCCCTGTGGACGACGGCGGCGCACATCAGCCGCTCGCCCTCGTTAATCGGAGGACAGTCGCCGGCCGCCTGATGAAAATGGGGACCCGTGACCGACTACGGAATCGCCCCGCCGCAGCGACTCGGCAGCACACCCCTCCCCGACGGGCGCCGGCTCGGCTGGGCCGAATGGGGACCACCGACCGGCACCGTCGTCGTGTTCTGCCCGGGCGCCGCGCTGTTCACCGGCGTACGGGGAATCGGTTTCTCGCAGGGTGCTCCGTTCGCGCTGGCCTGCGCGGCGGCCGGAGTGTTCGACGCGGTCGCCGTCGTGTCCGGCACCGACGAGATCGCCCATCCCGCGTTCGAGGGCCGCCGGTCGACATCTGGTACGGCGCCCAGGACACGAGTCCCGTGCACTCCCCCGACTTCGGCGTGACGCTGGCCGGTCGTGTTCGCCACGGGCGTCGCCACCTGCTGCCCGACGCCGGGAGCGCGCTGCTGTGGACGCACACGGAACCCGTCCTGCGCGCCTTGCTGCAGGCCGGGTCCTAAAGTTGGCTCATGCCGCCGTCCTCCGCCGCCACCCCCACCGAGGACGGGCGTTATGTCGTCATCAAGGGACGACGGTGGCGGGCCACCGATCCGGCCATTCCCGACGAGGTGGCCGCGCAACTGCGCAAGGCGTTGATGTCCGCGCGACGCGATGTCGGGGCGGCGCTGCGGGCGGGGTCGGACACGGCGCCGGCGCGGGCCCGGGTTCAGGCGGCGAAGGTGGCTCTGGGCGAGCGGGGCACGCCGTGGTGGGAGCAGTCCGACGACGAGCGGCGGGCGCGCTGGGAGCAGGGACTGCGCGAATTCGACCCCGACTCTTAGCTCTTAGTTGAACGGCGGGCGGTTCACTCCGAAATAGCCGTGGATCTGGGCCGAGCAGACTTCCGTACGGGCCACGATGACGCCGACCGTGAACAGCACGATGATCGAACCGGTGAGGCCCCAGAACAGCTGGTTGGTCCAGTCGAGGAAGGCGAAGAAACCGCACAGCGCGACGGCGAACGCGGTGATGCCGGCCATTGTCTGCAGTTCGCGCAGCAGCGAGTGCAGGGTCCGGTGGGCCTCCACGTGATCGCCGAAATGGGACTGCGGCGACCACTTCTTGGTGATGATCAGGCCGGTCATCGTGCCGAACCAGAACAGGCCCAGCCACAGATTCCAGGCGCGGGCGTCGCCCAGGAAGAACGCGGGCGGAATCTCCAGCCCGGCGATCGCGAACGGCAGGAACGAGTCGAGGAACGACGGCGCCCAGCGGAGCAGCACGCTCATCGTCAGGTACCAGTAGAAGACGACCACGAAGATGAGCAGCGTGGAAATGCTCTGCACGGCGACGAGCAGGCTCGGCTTCTCGAACGTGTTCTCGGCCAGGAGCGCGAGCGCGACACCCTGGATGATGCTGATAATCGTGATGAATCCGCCCGGGGAGATCTCGAGCGAACGGCGGACCAGCACGTCATGGCTCAGGGCCTGAATGCCGTCCCCGCGAACGGCACCAGGAGGCGACGCCTCGACCGGAATCACATACGAATGCCGAGGCGGTGACGGTGTGTAACTCTGCCGATGCCGACGTCGTGGTTTGGTGAGATCAGTTAATTCGGCTGCCACGACCCACATCTTGCACAGCCGGTCAACACCCCATTCCCGTACGCGTAAATGCTCACTTGACTTTTGCCTGAAGCCATATCTGTGCAGCTCAGCGCGTTTCGGACTGATCAATTGGCGAATTGCCGCGGTTGACTGGTCAGGTGAGGCCGGACGGGCCGGAAATGGCAGCTCAATGCCGCATTCACCGCCCGGCCGAATGGTTGACTCGTATTTCCCGGTCACGGAGAGTCCCGATCATGGAAGAGATCACCTCGCCGAGTCCAGTACTCGGTGTCTACAACACGGAGCGTAAACGCGCAAAAGCCGCGAGGTCCCTCAAGCGTCCAGAAAGGAGTCGAGGACGGGCGCGATATCGGCCGAGAACTCGTCGAAGAAGCCGTGCCGGCCCCCCTCGTACAGGTGCATGGTCGCCCCCGGAATGCGCCGCGCGAGCAGGGGCGCGTTGGCCGACGGCACCATCAGATCGTCGGTTCCGTGCAGCACCAGCGTCGGCGCCTGAATCAGCGGCAGCACCTCCCACGCATCATGCCGATTGCTGGCCCGCAGGTGCGCGCGGCTCTCCTCGACGGTCATGCTCGGGTCGCCGAACAGGTGGCTCTCGCCGTCCCAGGCCCCGGTGTAGAACAGCTCGCGCAGCATCGCCCCGCGGTTGTGCGGGTCGGCCAGCCGGCGCCGCACTTCGGCCGAGCGTTCCACCGCATGCGGGCCCCCGGGCGAGGTGCAGGCGAGCACGAGCCGCTCAACCAGCCCCGGATGACGCGCGGCCAGATGCTGCGCGACCCGGCCACCCATCGACGTGCCGTAAACAACCGCCGCGCCGGCGCCGAGGTCGCGCAACACCCACGCCGCGTCCTCGGCGAAGCTCTCGGTCGTCCACTCCCCCACCGGCCCCCGGCTCCCGCCCGTCCCGCGGTAGTCGAAGGTCACGACGCGGAACCGGCTCTCGAAGGTCTCACGCAGCCCGGTCCACCACTCGTGCGAGTTGGCCTGACCCGAGAGCAGAAGCAGCAGCGGCCCGTCCGCAACCCCGCTGACCTGCACAGCCAACGGGAACCCATCCGGCGTCCGAATCACCCCCCGATCTTGCCGTTCCGCAGTGGCAAGCACCATCCGGACACGGACCGGCGGTTCAGCTTCCGGCCATGGTGATGACCAGTTTGCCGCCCTTCGGGCGCTGATCGCGCTCCAGCTCGGTCAGGGCGGAGATCGCCTCGGCCAACGGGACCGTCAGGGCGATGGGCAGGCGCAGGGTCCGGGCCACCTCCTCCAGGTCGGCGGTCACCGGCCGGCCCGTCATCGTCCGGAACGGTCCGGGCAGGACGCTCCTGATCATTTTGGCCGGAGTCGGGACGATGTCGACGATGGTTCCGCCCGGCTTGACCAGCGTCCGGGCCGCGGCGAAGGGAAGCAGGCCGGGCGTGTCGAAGACGAGATCGAACCGTCCGGCGAGGGCGGCCGGGTCGAACCCGAAACCCACGACCGGCTCGACGCCGAGCTCGCGGGCCTCGTCAGTCGCGGTATCACGGCAGCTGCCGGCGACCGAGGCTCCCCGCGCCCGGGCAAACTCGACGGCGGCCCGGCCCACCCCGCCCAGGCACCCGTTGACGAAGACCGCCTGCCCGGGACGGACCTGCGCCGTGGCCTGGTAGGCGGTCACGCCCACGGTCGGCAGCGCGGCGGCTTGCTCATACGAAAGGTCCACAGGTTTGACCACGACCGCGCTCTGCGGGACCGTCACCATCTCGGCGAACGCCCCGGCCTGGCGGAAACGGGCCCCGCCGAGCACCGCGTCGCCGGCCCTCAAGCGGGTGACGCCGGCGCCGACCGCCTCGACGACTCCGGCGAAGTCGTGCCCCATCGCCCGGGGAAAGGAGCGACCGGTCAACAGCTTCATCTCGCCGTTGCGCATCTTCCAGTCCAGCGCGTTGGAAGCCGCCGCCCGGACGGAGACGAGAACCTCATCCGGACCCGGGTGTGGTGGCTCGAACTCGGCGAGCCGCATCACCTCCGGGCCGCCGTAGCGGTCGTACTGGAGGCGCTTCACGAGGCGTATTCGTTCGAGATCTCGGTGGCGTAGTTCTTCCAGAGCGGTTTCATGGTCTCGGCGTTGACCGGCTGCCCGGAATCGATCATGGCCTTGAAGTCGCGGAAGTACTGCACGTACAGGTCCGGCGTGAACGTGTTCAGCATGACCGCGTTCACGTCGCCGACGTTGGCGAACGTGTGCGGCGCCCCGGTCGGCACGATGACCCAGGTGCCCGGCCCGGCGTCGTACTGTTCGTCGCCGACGGTGAACCGGAACGTCCCCGCCAGCACGTAGAAGCCCTCGTCGTGCTGGGCATGGCGGTGCTGCAACGGGCTCGGGGTGCCCGGCGGAATGGTGACCTCGGCGAACCCCAGCCGGTGGTCGGTGTGCTCGCCGTTCTCCAGGATGCGGATCTGCTGCGCCCCGCTGCCGAGGATCTCGCCCTCACCGGGGCGGACGATGTTTACCTTTGCCACGACTTCTCCATTGCTATTGCCTGCCTTGGTCACCACCATCCTGTTCCGAGCCGGCCGTGCGCGTCTTGGTCGTCCGCGCACGGTTGTTGGTTACCAGTGCGCGGGCGTTGTAGCCGTACGTCGTCTTGAAGAGCTTGCTGAAATGGGCGGGGTCGGAGAAGCCCCACCGGGCGGCCACGGCGGTGACCGTGTGTCCGCCTCCGGTCAGCTCGGCCCGGCAGCGCTCGAGGCGGCGGCGCCGGATCAGGGCCGCGACGGTGAGCGGCTGGTCCTCGAACAGCTTGTGCAGCCGGCGTACGGAAATGTGATGGGCGGCGGCGATGCCCAGCGGAGACAGATCGGGATCGGCCAGCCGGGCTTCGATGTAGCCGGCGATCCGGTTCCGCAGCCACTCGTCCGGGGCCGGTTGTTCGTCGCCCAGCCGGGCCTCCAGGGCGACCGCGATCAGCTCGATGACGGCCGCCGCCGACCGCAGCGCCTCCGCCTCACGGAACTCGTTCGCCGACCGCGCTGATTCGCGAGCCAGCACCGAGACGAGAGCGCCCGGACCGTGGCTGCCGTCGATGCGTTGGCCGATGAGCCGGTCGATCTGCGCGGGCCGGATCCGAAGCTCCCGGCGCGGAACCAGGATGGTGACGTGCTCCGCGGCGGTGCTCTCGAACCGGACCGTACGCGTGGGATCGAGCAGCACCAGGTCGGCCGGCCCCAGTTCGGCGTCGCCGCGCCCCTGCTCGATCCGCGTCCGGCCCCGGGTCATCACCTTGACCGCGAGGTTGTCGCCGTCAAGGGCGTCACGCTCCCGCCCGATGCAGGCGCTCTCGGGCGTGCCCAGGGAGACCAGCCGCAGCGGCCCGAGGTCACGGGTGGCGACCCGGCCCCGGAAGCCGGCCCCGGCCAGCTTGTTGACCAGCGGCGGAAAACCGCTGGCGGCCAGCGCGTCCTGGAACGTCTCAAGGTTGCCGATCACGGCGTCAACTGCCTCTATTCGGCGTCAGACATCACTTGGCGCTGAGACGGGCTCCTCGTTGGGGGCCAGCGAGTCCATGAACGAGCTCACCGAGAACACCGCCCGGCCGGCTCCGGCCGGGCCGTACCCGGGCGGGCTGCTCAGGCCGTTGGCCTCCATGACCGCGCGGTAGGTCTCGAGCAGGCGCACGTGGTACTCCAGCGGCGCGCCTTCCGGGTTGGTGCGGCCCAGCGGCGTGGTCGGCTCGGGGCACCAGGTGGTGAACCGGGGCGTGATGCCGCGCGACATGAAGTATTCGAGACCCTCGGCGGTCGACGCGATGGCTTCGTCGACCGTGGTGAAGCCGTGCGGCGCGGCCATCTCAACACCCGCCACGAAGTTCGGGATCACGTTGCGCGGCCCGAAGATCTCGGCCGAGTCGAGGATGCGGCGGTGCCACTCCTCGCGGCCCACGTAACGCTCCTTGCCCGGGCAGTACAGCTCGAACAGCTTCTTGTCCCACACCTCGTAGTTGGGGTGGTAGATCTGGATGCCGTAGTCCTTGAAGCGCTGGACGTCGGCCTTGGGCAGCGCCTGCGCGACGACCTTGCCGATCCAGCGCCCGGGGAACCGCTCCTCGATGGCTTGCGCGTACTGCCCGTAGAAGTCGGCCTCGGTCTTGCCGCCCACGTGCGAGGTGATGCTGCCGCCGGTCAGCGTGTAGGCCTGCGACGTACGCCCGGTGTCGTGCTTGTCGATGATCTCGAGCGCCTCGAGGATCTCGTCGACCGGCTTGACGCCCGTGTAGGGACGGCCGGCCGCCTTGTGCTGGCGCCAGTTGTGGTTGATGTCGCAGTACTGGCACTCCTCCTTGGCGCCGAAATACTGACAGACGCGGAAGGCGGTCAGATAGATCAGGTAGCCCCACTGGATCGTCGGGGCGACCTCCATCACCGACTTGCCGTTGGCCAGCGTGTGCCGGTAGTAGTCCGGCATCGGCGGCAGGCCCACGTCGGCGATCGGCTTGCCGTCCAGGTAGAGACGCATGCGACCGTCGTCGTCGGTCTTCATCCGGTAGGGCGAGCCCGGGTTGGTGCGGACCGACACGACCGTCCGGCGCAGCTCGTAGGGGCCGCCGGTGAGCACGATCTCCTCCGGCGGGCGGCGCAGCGCGGCCGTGCCCAGCTCGGGCAGGGTGCGGTGGTCGAACGAGAAGATGAAATACGACTTCGGTTTGACGTCGCCGTGCTCGTTGTCGGTCAGCGCCGAATCGTCGAAGGCCAGCCCGCCTCGGAGCAGGTCCTCCTTGATGACAGCTTCCCGCGGCACGTGCGGGAACCGCCCCATCAGATCCTCGACGATCTCGGTGCGTGACGTCATGAGCCCCTCCAGATCCACAGCCTCGGTCCCATCCTCTCTCACGGGTCCGACAACTCCCAGCGGCGGGACCGAGGTGAGCCTTCGGTCACGTGCCGCGGACCGCCTGCTTGGTCAGCGGAACGAGGGCCGGGGCGACACTGAGTTCCCGTACGCCGGCCGCCAGCAGACGCGGCAGGACGGCCTCGTCGGCGGCCAGTTCGCCGCAGACCGCCACCAGCACCCGGTCCCCCGCGGCCCGGCAGACGGCCGCGACCAGCTGTTCCACGGCCGGGTCGAGCCCGGTGGCCAGCGCCAGCAGGTCGGCGTTGCCGCGTTCGACGGCCAGCGTGTACTGGGTCAGATCGTTGGTGCCGATGCTGAGGAAATCCACGTACGGGATGAATTCGGACGCCCGGAGCGCGGCCGCCGGCACCTCGACCATCATGCCGACCCGCAGATCCCCGGGCGCCTCCCCGCCGATGGCGTCGTCGAGCATCCGGCGCGCCGCGACCATTTCGCCGACGGTGGTGACCATGGGGAACATCACGCTGACCGGCGTCTCCCGGGCCACGGTGACGATCGCCCGCAGCTGTTCGGCGAACATCTCGGGATGGGCCAGGGAGTGCCTGATTCCCCGTACGCCCAGGAAGGGGTTGGCCTCGGCCGGCGCGGGCAGGTAGGGCAGCGGTTTGTCGCTGCCCGCGTCGAGGGTGCGCAGGGTGATGCGGCGGCCGCCCAGAGCCTGCGCGATCGCGCGATAGACGGCGATCTGCTCGTCGGCGCCGGGCGCGGTTTCGCGATCGAGGAACAGGAACTCGGTGCGCACCAGCCCGGCCAGGTCGGCGCCGTGCTCCGCCGCGACGCCCGCCTCGGCGACCGAACCGATGTTGGCGCCCACATGGATCGTCACGCCGCCCCGGGTGCGGGCCGGTTCTGCGGCCTTTGTCAGGGCTTCGTCGCGGTAGGTCTTCTGCTGCTCGGCTCGCTTGCGGAAGTCTTCCAGCACGTCCGGGCCGGGCTCGGCGACCACCTCGCCGGTGCCGCCGTCCAGGGCGACCAGGACGCCCTCGGCGATCTCGAGCACCTGCGGGCCGGCGCCGACGACGGCCGGGATGCCGCGGGTGCGGGCGAGGATCGCGGCGTGCGAGGTGGGGCTGCCGTTGGCCAGCACCACGCCGGCGATACGGTCCGGGTCGAGTCCGGCGGCCTCGGCGGGCGTCAGATCGGCCGCGATCAGCACGCCCTCGCCCTCGACCGCGGCGGCGGCCACACCGAGCAGCGCCCGCAGGACCTGCGCCGACACCGCGCGTACGTCGTCGGCGCGGCCGCGCAGGTAGGCGTCGGGCAGGGCGTCGAACTCGGCGGCGACCCGCTCGGTGGCGTCGCGCCAGGCGGCCGGGGCGGTCGCGCCGCGCTCGACCCGGGCGCGGGTGTCGTCGAGCAGGGCGTCGTCGTCGAGCAGCATGAGGTGGGCCTGGAAGATGTCCCCGGCCAGCCGGCCGATCTCGCGCCGGGCCGTGGTCAGAGCCTCGTCGAGCCGCCGCAGCTCCGCCTCGCTGCCCCGGGACGGCTCGTCGGGCACCTCGAGCGCCACTTCGTGCGGGCGGAGCGCGGGCCCGACAGCGATTCCGGGCGAGGAGGCGACGGCGGTCCCGGCGGCCTGGGCGGGGGCTTCGCCGAACGAGTCGGCGGCCAGGGCGACGAACCGGTCGACGGCCTCCCGAGCTTGATCGCCCGAGGCGCGTACGGCCAGGTCGTGGCCCTTCAGCACGCCCAAGGTGGCCACCCGGGTGAGGCTGGACGCCGGGACCCAGGCGGAACCCGTGGTCTCGTTGCGCAGCTCGACCAGCGCGTCGAACGGGCGCAGCTCGGTCACCAGGCGGGCGGCCGGGCGCGCGTGCAGGCCGTGCGGATTGAGGACCCGGACCACGACCGGCGGCGCCGCTGACCCCGTACGGGAAACTGGTGGCAAAGACGACCCGAAGTGGGCTTCCTTGCCCGCCAGCCCGGACAGCGCCTCGGCGGCCACCTCGTCCCGCGAACCACCCGAACCGGCCGTGACCGCCGCGGCGACCAGGCCCTCGACCAGCGGCGCCGGGCACAGCACGACCCGCTCCCGCAAGTCGTCGTCGAGCAGTTCGAGGGCCGTCTCGGCGGAGAGGACGGCGCTGCCGAGGTCCATGAGCACGACCACGCCGTCCCCGCCGTCGGCGGCCGCCATCGCCTCGCTGATCGCCACCGCGTCGGTTCCGAAGGTCGCCTCGTCCAGCCCCGCGGCGATCTCGATGGCGACCGGCCGTCCCTGCGTCATCTCGGCCGCGAGGGCCACCGCGGACCGGGCCAGGGGCCGGCTGTGACAGACCACCACCAGCCCGACGGTCATCCGGCGGCGCCCAGCGTCGACACGGCCGCCCGCATCAGCAGGGTCACCGAGGTCGCCCCCGGGTCGGGATGGCCGGCGCTGCGCTCGCCCAGATAGCTGGCCCGGCCCTTCCGCGCGACCAGCGGGATCGTCGCTTCCCGGCCCTTACCGGCGGCGTCGGAGGCGGCTTGCAGCGTCGCCTGCAGGCCGGAACCCGACTCGGCGGCGGCCTCGAGCGCCTCCACGGCCGGGGTCAGCGCGTCGACCATCGTCTTGTCGCCGGGCGCGGCCTTGCCCCGGGCCACGACGCCGTCCAGACCGGCCCGCAGCACCTTCGCGAACCCGGCCCCGTCCAGCACCGAGTCGGCCGCGGCCGACATGCGCAGGAACGCCGTGCCGTAGAGCGGCCCGCTGGCCCCGCCGACCTTGCTGATCAGGGTCATGCCGACCTTCTTGAACAGTGCCGACGGCGTGTCCGGGGGCGATTCGTCGAGAGCCGCCACCACCGCGGTGAGCCCGCGGTCCATGTTGACTCCGTGGTCGCCGTCCCCGATGGCCGAGTCGAGCGCGGTGAGCTCGTCCCGGTTCTCCGCGATCAGGCGGGCGAACTCGCGGATCCAAGCGGTGAGCGCCGTCGTGTCCACCGGCGTCAGACCCCGCGCCGCAGGGCCGGCGTGTTGACGGGCGCGTCCCACAATCGCAGCAGCTCGTCGTCGGCCTTGAGGAGCGTGACCGAGCAGCCGGCCATGTCGAGGCTGGTGATGTAGGGCCCCACGAGCGACCGCGCGACCGGGATCCCGTTCTTGGCCAGCAGCTGGCTGACCTCGTTGAACATCACGTACAGCTCGATCAGCGGGGTGGCGCCCATCCCGTTGACGAACGCGATCACGCCGTCGCCCCCGGTGAAGTCGAGGTCGCTCAGAATGGGGCTGACCAGCATCTCGGCGATCTCGTTGGCCGGCGCGAGCGGCACCCGCCGCCGTCCGGGCTCACCGTGGATCCCGATGCCGATCTCCATCTCGTCGTCGGGCAGATCGAACGTCGGCCGTCCCGAGGAGGGCACGGTGCACGAGGTCAGAGCCAGACCCATGCTTCGCGCGTGCGAGTTGACCTTGCGCGCGACCTCGGCCACCTCGCTCAGCGGCCGGCCCTCCTCGGCCGCGGCCCCGGCGATCTTCTCGACCAGCACGGTGGCCCCCACCCCGCGCCGCCCGGCCGTATAGAGGCTGTCCTGCACCGCCACGTCGTCGTCGATCACCACCGCGGTCACCTCGGTGCCGCTGTCGGCCGCCACCATCTCGGCCGCGAGCTCGAAGTTCATGACGTCACCGGTGTAGTTCTTGACGATGTGCAGCACCCCCGCGCCACCGTCGACCGCCTGCGTGGCCGCCATCATCTGATCCGGCACCGGCGACGTGAAGACCTCCCCCGCGCACGCCGCGTCGAGCATGCCCGGCCCGACGAACCCACCGTGCAACGGCTCGTGCCCCGAGCCACCCCCGGACACCAGACCGACCTTTCCCCGTACGGGGGCGTCGCCGCGCACGATGACACGATTCTCGAAGTCGACACGCAGCTCCGGGTGAGCGGCCGCAATTCCGTGCAGCGCGTCGGCGATGACGTTAGCGGGATCGTTGATGAGCTTCTTCATGGTGGCTCCTCACCGCTGGGGACCGGCCTTCCGTCCTCAAGCTACGCCGGAGATCGCTCCGTTACGACCCCGTCACGCGACGTTCCACCAGGGCTCCGGTCGAGGGAGTCTGCGCCTTCGGGGGATGCCGGAGCTTGACCAAAGGTCGCAAGATGTCGCCAAGGGGGCATCGATGGGTCGAACGGTACGGCGCTGGCTGATTGTGGTGGGCGGTGTCGGGCTCACGGCGTCGTTGTTGTTCGCGGCCCCGGTGCCGGCCGTGGGCGGCGGGCGGGTGATCAAGCGGATCCCGTACGCGCCGGCCGAGCCCGCGGAGAGCGCCGGGCATCTGCTCGACCTCTATCTGCCGCGGCGCACCGGGGAGCCGACGCCGCTGGTCATCTGGTCGCACGGGTCGGGCTGGCTGTCCGAGAACGGGCGGGACGGCGCGGACGTGGTGGCGGCCCGGCTCAACGCGCGCGGGTATGCGGTGGCCGGCGTGGCCATCCGGTCCAGCGCCCACGCGCAGTTCCCGGGCCAGCTCAACGACATCAAGGCCGCGATCCGGTTCCTGCGGGCCAACGCCGCGCGGTTCCGCCTCGACCCGGACCGGATCGGCATCATGGGTGAGTCGTCCGGCGGCTGGACGGCCGCGATGGCCGCGGTCACGGGCAGCGGCGATCCGGCGACCCGGGTCGGCGCGGCGGTCGCGTTCTATCCGCCGACCGACTTCCTGCGGATGGACGAGGCGATGCTCGACGGCTGCCGCCCGTTCAACGAGCCGTTCGGCCTGACCGACTGCCACGCCGACGCGCGCTCCCCCGAGTCGCTGCTGCTCGGCCATCCGATCACGACGCGTCCCGATCTCGTGGCCCGGGCCAACCCCATCTCGTACGTCTCCGAAGCCGACCCGCCCCTGCTGATCCTGCACGGCCAGCAGGACACCCTGGTCCCCTGGCAGCAGGGCCGCCTGCTCTACGAGGCCGCCCACAACGCCACCCTCGTGCTGCTGCCCAACGGTCATCACGCCCAGTGGAACGGCTTCCTGACCGACCCGGCCATCAACGCCGGCGCCCACGAGTGGAGGTCCGGCCACGACGGCCCGGTTCAGCTGTCGTGGGATTACGTCACCGACTTCTTCGACCGCCACCTGCAATAACCCACCGCAGACGTACGCCTCGTCGAGCGCGGCAACCGCGCCGGGGCCGAACCCGCTGTGACGGCGACCTCCGCGAAACTCCGGGCCGTAGCGCCCGACCGGCCTGGCCGGTGGCGGAAGCCGGGCCCGCACCCCCGCCAGGGCACGGGCCCGGCCGTCATGCGGCCGCCTGCTCGTGGTTGGCCGTCATTCGGCCGCCTGCTCGTGGTCGGCCGTCATTCGGCCGCCTGCTCGTACGTGGCCGCCTTACGGTCGAACGCGCAGTCCTCCGTCGAGTCGTCCGGCCCGGGCGGCATCTTGGAGACGGCGGCCCGGCAGTAGGCGAACTGGCCCTCGAGGCTGGGGTGATAGCTGGTCCGCTTCTGCTGCTTGGCCCGTGGATCGGCCGGGAACTGCACCGCGTTGATCCACTTGTCGCCGCCACAGATCCGGTGACTGTCCTCGAACTCGTCCACCGTCGGCGCGAAAGCCACCGAGGTGCTGGAGCCATTCGCGCGCAAGTACTCGTTGGCCGCCTCCACCTGCCTGCTGATCGCCTCGTTGGCCTGCGCGGCCAGCCCGTTCAACCACTGGGCGTCCTCGTATTTGACCCAGTACGTCACAACCGGAACCACCGAGCCCACATGGCAGGTACGCAGCGGCCCGACCTTCCGGTATCCGCCCTTGGCCTCGGCGAACATCTTCGGGTAGCCGGTGACGATCAGCTGCCCGCCCGGCGCCATCGCACGAGCGATGTTCACGTAGATCTGGTTCAGCTGCATCCGGCCGGGCCGTTCGCGATCGCTGATCCAGAAGGTGGAGGGTCCGTTCAACGGGGCCTTCAGGCCGCTGGTGCTCAACCTGTCCAGACCCGTGGCCGCCCAGTCCTGCGGTTCCTTCTTCTGCCGGCAGTCGTAGTGACCGCTGCTCAGACCGGACGTACAGCTCTTGAGGAGGTTCACGAAGTTGGCGTCGTTGCCGCCGATCGACAGGGTCGCCAGCGTCGTCGTCCGGTCGACGGAGTCGATCTGCGGAGGTTCGACGGGGGCGCCCGCGTTGGTGTAGCCGTCGTTGTCGTTGAACAGGTCGGTGCCCTCGGCGCCCGAGCAGGCGGCCAGGGTCATGTCGTCGACCAGCCCGCGTTTCTTGGCCGCCGCGAAGACGCCGTACGCCCAGGAACTGACCGACCGATGGCAGCCCGTGCTGGTACGCCCGCCCGAGGCCGGGTCCGGCATCGTGCTGCTGCCACCCGTCCGTTCGGTGTACTTCTCGAACAGGTGCTCCACCGCCCCCTCACCGGATGCGAACGAGTCACCGAGCGCCACGTAACGACGGGTGGAGTTGCCAGACTTCCAGTCCTTGACCTCCTGCACGGCCGACTCCGTGCCGGTGCCGGCGGTGAATCCCGCGTAGACGTTCCCGGTCGGGAGCTCCGTCTCCGCCGGAATCTTCGCGCTCAGCACCGGCTGGCCCGGCTTGTCGGCCGACTGGCTGACATAGACGTCGACGGTTCGGGTGCCGGCCTCGTAATTGATCCACGTACTGAATTCGCCGCCCGTCAGATCGAATCCCGGGTCGGCGGTTTTCACATGCGAACTGACCTGGCCGCCGACAATGAGCCCGACATGGTTGCCATCGGGGTCGAAGTCATTCTTGTAGATATCGAATTCGACGCCAAAGCTGGGGGTGATCCCGGTGTATCCGAGGTCGATCCCGGGTGCGCCGACCGCCTCGGTGCCGGCGGCCTGGAGCACGAAGACGATGCCGTCGGCACGACCGCTGGAGGCCGCCATGCTGAGCCGGGCCGAGGTCTCGAACGTGCCCGAAAGCGAGACCGGTTCAGTGTCCCAGACCGCCCCGGCCTGCCACAATTCCCCGTTCGTGAGCCGCACCACGCCGTCGGCGACCGAGGCTGAGCCGACCGCCGCCAGGGGTCCCGGATCGGCCTGGGCGGGCCCGCCGAGCAAGGAGCCGGTCAGGATACCGACGATCGGTATCGCCATTCTTGCCAATCGCATAAAGTTCCTCACTTAAAAGAGAGCCGTGAAGAACGTTAACGCCGGGCGGCACTATTCGGATATCCCGCGCGCGACCCCCGCGAAAGGGACGGGCGGACTAATCATTCCGAAGGCTCAGACGGCCGCGATGGCTTCGGCCGACAGCCTGGCGACCGAGGCCCAGTCACCCGCGGCGAGGAGTTTCCGGGCGACCATCCACGTGCCGCTCACGGTGCGGATCGCCGGGAGGGACAGGTAGTCGCGGAGCGTGGTCAGGCTGACGCCGCCCGACGGGACGAAGCGCATGCCGGGGAACGGCGCCGACAGGGCCTCGATGTAGGCCGGGCCGCCGAGCAGACCCGCCGGGAACAGCTTGACCTCGTCCAGGCCCAGAGCGACCGCGGCCATCAACTCGGATGGGGTGGCCACGCCGGGGAGGATGTCGACCCGGTGTTCGCGGGCCCGTCCGACCACCGCCTCGGACAGCCCGGGGCAGACGATGAACTCGGCGCCGGCCTCGACGACCTGGTCGACGTGCTCGGGGGTCAGCACCGAGCCGGCACCGACCCGCAGGCCCTCGACCGCGCGGGCCCGGCGGATGCCCTCCAGGCCGGCCGCCGTGCGCAGGGTGATCTCGACGCTGTCGATGCCACCGGCCAGCAAGGCCTGGCCCAGCGGGACGGCCTGGCCGGGTTCGTCCAGCACCACCACGGGCAGGATCGGGCTGCTCATCGGATCACCTCTTTGCATGGGCACGGACGGCTACGCGGCGAACGGTAACAACCAGCGCTCACCAGTCGTGCATGGAGCCGTCGAGGCGCCGCGCCACGGGCAGATACTTCGGCTCGTACGGGAAACGCTCGGCCGCCGCGTCGTCGTATTCGATGCCCAGGCCCGGCGCCTCGGATGGGAACAGCATGCCGCCGGACAGCCGGGGCGTGCCGCGGAAGACCTCGTACGTCTCGGGGGTGTGGCCCATGTGTTCCTGGATGCCGAAGTTGGGCACCGAGATGTCGACGGCCACGGCCGCGGCGGTGGTCACCGGGGACAGGTCGGTGGCGCCGTGCGAGCCGGTGCGCACCTGATAGAGCGCGGCGAGGTCGAAGATGCGGCGCAGGTGCGTGATGCCGCCGGCGTGCACGACCGTGGTGCGTACGTAGTCGATGAGCTGCTCGGTGATCAGCGACCGCACGTCCCAGATCGAGTTGAGCACCTCACCGGTCGCGATCGGGGTCGTCGTGTGCTGCCGGATCAGCCGGAACGCCTCCTGGTTCTCGGCCGGGGTCGGGTCCTCCATCCAGAACAGGCGCAGCTCCTCGACGCTCCGCCCGAACCGGGCCGCCTCGATCGGGGTGAGCCGGTGGTGCACGTCGTGCAGCAGGTGCAGGCCGAAGCCGAACTTCTCGCGCACCTTGGCCAGACAGCCCGGGGTGAAGTCGAGGTAGGCCTCGGTGCTCCACGCCTGCTCGTCGGGCAGCGCGGTCGACGCGGGCTCGTAGAAGGCCCCCTTTCGCACGCCGTAGCTGCCGCTCAGCCCCGGAACGGCGGCTTGGGCCCGGATCGCCCGAAAACCCTTTTCCGCGTACGCCGCCACGTCGTCGAGCAGTTCGTCCACACTGCCGCCGCTGGCATGGCAGTAGACCAGCACGCCGTCCCGCGAGCGCCCGCCGAGCAGCTGGTAGACCGGCAGCCCGGCAACCTTGCCCTTGATGTCCCACAGCGCGACGTCGACCGCCGCGATCGCCGTCATCGTGACCGGCCCGCGCCGCCAGTAGGCGCCCTTGTAGAGGTATTGCCAGGTGTCCTCGATGCGCGCCGGGTCACGCCCGATCAGCAGCGGCACCAGGTGCTCCCGCAGGTAGGCCGCCACGGCCAGTTCCCGCCCGTTGAGCGTGGCGTCGCCCAGCCCGGTGACGCCGTCGGAGGTGGTGATCCGCAACGTCACGAAGTTGCGCCCCGGCGAGGTGACCAGCACCTCGGCGCGCTCGATCGTGGCCATCGGACGGCTCCTTCCGATGCCTTGTATACAAGTGCCGCGCGCCAACGCTGTCAAGGCCGCGGCATAGACGTCGATGAGTTCCATCGCGGCGCTTCACCAGGTGAGGCCGGCGGCCCGGGCGCAGTCGACGCTTTGGATTCCGCCTGCGTGCGGCCCGCTGCCGGCGCCCTTCACCGGCGGGCACCGGAGAATCAAGGCAGCACCGGGCCCAGGGCCGCGGCGACCGTCGAGGTCAGGCGTCGGTCGTGGGCCGCGTACAAGGTGGGCAGCGAAAGCACCTGTTCACCGGCGTAGGCGAAGCCGTCGATGTCGAGCAGGGCCATCGGCTCGCCCGCGCGGAGGACGGCCCAGAAACGGGCCGCCGGAGTCTCGTAGTACGGATCGTTGGGCTGCTCGATCCGAGCCCGCTGAGCGGCGATCGGGAAGGGCCGGACGTACTCCTCCCGCAGGCCCCCGCCGTACGAGTTGTCCTCCCAGATGCTGCGGACGTCCCACGGCCGTTTGTCGGTGGGGCCGAGCGCCAGAATGTCGGCGATCGCGCGGAAACAGAGCACCGCCGGTGTCGAGGACGGGGTCCGGGCCGGTGAGTCGAGACCCGCGGCCCGCTCCAGTTCGGCCAGCAGGTCGGCGTGCCCGGCCGGCGGCAGCAGCTCCGCGATCGGCGGCGGACGGTATCCCTCGCTGTTGGCGCTGAACAGGCCGTCCTCCGAGACGGACATCAGCATCTGCCCGTCGCGATGCAGGCTGAGGTACAAGCAGCCCTCGGCGCCGGGCTGAATCTCGAGCACCCGCAGGCCGGGATGGCGGCGCACGAGCGCGGCGATCAGCGACCACGACTGCATCCGCACGAGCGGGCCGGCCGACATTCCCGCAGCGTATCGCCCATCGGCGCCGGCCCGCGGCGAAAGCGACCCGAGCCGCCCGCACGAATACCGGCCGCGCACGCACCGCACGCGGGCATCGCGGGCTGGAAGGCGGCGGCTGCCCCAAATCGTGTGGGGCCGGGTCAGATGGTTCCGCCGTTGGAGGCCAGGATCTCGCGGACCCGTTCCTTGGCCAGCTCGCAGTATTCGATGGCGCCGCGGCGGGCCGCCTCGGGGTTGCGGTCGGCCACGCCGGTGACCAGGCGGCCCTGGGCCTCGACGAACTTCTGTGATGTCTCCGGTGTCACGCCGAAGGAGCGGGTCATGACGTTCTTGATGCCGAGGCGGCCGAAAGTGGCGGTCAGCAACGGGTTGCGGGCCAGCGAAACCAGGTATTCGTGCAGGGCGTAGTTGGCGTCGAGGTAGCCGTGGAAGTCGACGAAGCGCTCGCCCACCAGCAAAGCCGCCATGGTGTCGAAACGGCGGCGGAGTTCGGCCACCTCGTCATCGGTGACACGGTCGAGGGCCAAAGCCAGAACGCCCAGCTCGACCGTCAGGCGGGCGTCGAAGGTCTCGTCGGAGGTCCGCACGTCGAGCGGGGCGATCACGTAGCCGCGGTCGGTGTCGCGGCGCACCAGGCCGTCGGACGAGAGGCGGGTGAGCGCATAGAAGGCGGCCGCCTGGTCGACGCCGAGGCGGGCGGCCAGGTCTTCCAGCGGCAGGGCCTGGTCGGCGGCGTACGCGCGGCTGAGTACCAGCTCGCGGGCCCGGCCGTAGACCTCGTCGTCCTTGGCGAAGGCGAACCGGCCGAACCCGCCGCGGAAATAGGTGAGCGGCTGGCCCTTGCCGGCGGTCGCGGACCGGACGTGGCCCAGGAAGATCGTGTGCGTGCCACCGGTGACACGCTCGACGACCTCGCACTCGATGTGGGCCAGCGCGTCGCTGAGCAGCGGCAGCCCGAGCGTTCCGGCATGCACGGCGACCCCGCGGAACTTGTCGGGGCCGGGCGACGCGAACTGACGGGCGAGTTCGCCCTGGCCGTCGCCGAGCACATTGACGGCGTACCGGCCGGAAGCAGTGACCGCCCCGGCTGTGGGCACGGCGTTGTTGATGCAGGCGAGCATCATCGGCGGGTCGGCCGACAGCGATGTCACCGAACTCGCGGTCATGCCGTGCCGGTGGTCGGCGGTGCCGGTCGTGATGACGGTGACCCCGCT
Organism: Actinoplanes sp. NPDC021490; assembly: GCF_055562135.1. Lineage (NCBI taxonomy): Bacteria > Bacillati > Actinomycetota > Actinomycetes > Micromonosporales > Micromonosporaceae > Actinoplanes > Actinoplanes sp. NPDC021490. The sequence goes on along the minus strand of NZ_JBVHFW010000022.1, from coordinate 36,524 downwards.
GGCGAGGTGTCCCACGACGTGCCGGAAATGCGCTGCGTCCATGGGGCCATCGAATAACGCCTCCCGCCCGTACGGAGTGTCCGGCGCCGTCACTGTCGCGCCCGGATGTGACGGCTCGCGTCAGTGCCCCGTACGGGCGGGAAGGTCTTGACTGCAGGGGTGATCAAAGCAGCGGTGGCCGGCCTCGGATGGTGGGGCCAGAAGATCGTCGACGACCTGGCCTCAAGTGAGGAGATCCGGGTCGTGCTCGGCGTGGACCCCTCCCGCGAAGCCCGGGACCGGCTGTCCGGCGTGCGCACGGCCGCCTCCTTCGACGAGGCGCTCGCGGATGACGAGGTCGAGGCGGTCATTCTCTGTACGCCGCACGGCCGGCACGCCGAGCAGATCGTCGCGGCGGCGGGCGCGGGCAAGCACGTCTTCTGCGAGAAGCCGCTGACCACCGACGGCCAGGAGGCGCGCGCCGCCGTGGCCGCGGTCGAGAAGGCGGGCGTCCAGCTCGGCATCGGCCACGAACGGCGTTTCGAGCCGGCCGTCCAGTTGCTGCGCGACATGTGCGGGAACGGCGAGCTCGGCGTGCCTCTGGTGTTCGAGGGCAACTTCAGTCAGGACAAGTTCCTGGCGCTGCCGCCGGACAACTGGCGGCTGTCCGCGACCGACGCGCCGGTGGGCCCGCTCTCGGCGACCGGCATCCACCTGGTCGACCTGGCGATCGCCGTGTTCGGCCGGCCGGTCGAGGTGTGGGCGCGGCTGGGCACGAATGCCACGTCGTTCGCGAACGGCGACACGCTGACGGTCACGCTGGGCTTCGAGAACGGGCGTACGGCCCTGATCACGGCCATCCTGACGACACCGTTCGCGGGCCGCGTGACGGTGCTGGGCTCGCGGGGCTGGATGGAGATTCGCGATCGCAACCACCCCGAGCGGCCACGCGGCTGGGACGTCACGACCGTGTTCCGGGGTGGCGAGCCGTCGTCCGAGTTCTATCCGCCGCACCCCTCGGTGCGAGCCAACCTCGAGGCCTTCGCGGCGGCGGCCGAGGGCCGGGCGCCCTACCCCGTCCCGTACGAGGAAATGCTGGCCAACGCGGACGCCTTCGAGGCCATCACCCGCTCGGCCCGCAGCGGCCGGATCGAGCGCCTCCGCGGAAAGTAGGCCGTATTCCCCGCCGTAGACCCTCGCGATGACACCGTTGACATAGCGCCGCGTTCGGCCTACGTCGGCTCCTTCACCGCCGCCTGAGGTCGGCCGTTCGGACCCGCTCTGAGAGTTCCTCCCACAGGGCGGGCGCGGCGCCGATCGTCAGTTCGGTGGTGAAGTCGGGGCCGTGGCCACCCAGGATCACGCCGGCCTCGCGCGCGATGAGGGCGCCGGCCGCGATGTCCCACAGGTTCGTGTCCAGGGCCAGGCCGCCGTCGAGGCGCCCGGCGGCCTGATAGACCAGGTTGAGGGCCGCGGGCAGCCGCCGGATGTCACCGGAGACAGGCAGCAGCTCGCGGACGATCCGGCCCGCTCGTTCCTTGGTGGCCGGGTTGGGCTGGAAGCTCACGCCGACCAGCGCCTTGTCCATCGACGAGCCGCCCGGCACCGGCAGAGGCTCGCCGTTGAGGAACGCTCCCCCGCCGTCGACGGCGCTGAACGTCTCGCCGGCCACGGGCTCGTGCACGACGGCCACCCGCGCCTGGTCACCCTCGTAGAGGGCGATGCAGACCGACCAGGCTCCCGTACGGCTGACGTAGTTGCGCGTGCCGTCGAGCGGGTCGATCACCCAGTTCCAGCCGCTCGTGCCCTCGCGGCCGTGCCCCTCCTCGGCCTGCATCGCGTCGTCCGGCCAGGCGGCGTGGAGGGCGTCCACGATGAGTTCCTCGCTGGCGATGTCGACATCGGAGACCACGTCGTTGGCGTGCGCCTTGGGCGCGCCCATGCGCAGCGTGCCGCGCCGTTCGAGCTGCAGCCGACCGGCTTGGACGGCGAGTTTGGCGGCCAGATCACGGGCCGCGGAAAGGTCTCGATCCACACCGGCACGCTATCGCGTCAGGGTGCGACCATGCCCGCCGACAGGTCGATGTCCGCGGCGCACAGGCCCGGCATGTGCAGCATGGCGATGACCGCCGCGGCCACCTCGTCCTCGGTGAGCATGCGGTGCAGGGCGGCGCGCGACACGAAGGCCTCTTCCGCTTCCTCGTACGTGACTCCGGTGCGCTCGGCCTCGAGCCGGAAGTTCCGGGTCATCCGCGGACCGTCGACCGGCCCGGGCGAGAGCGAGTTCACCGACACCCCGAACGGGCCGACCTCGTACGCCAGGGTCCGCGTCAAACCGATGACGGCCATCTTGCTGGCCGTGTACGGCGTACGGCGGATGAGGGGCCGCTTGCCGCTGACCGAGGCCACGTTGATGATGTCACCGGTGCCACGGGCGACCATCGCGGGCAGGAACGCGCGGCACATCAGGTACGTGCCGCGCACGTTGACCGCGAACACCTCGTCCCACTCGTCCGGCGCGATGTCGGTGAGCGCGGCGACCGGGCCGGGAACGCCCGCGTTGTTCACCAGGATGTCGACGTCGGGGAATTCGGCCGCGAGCGCCTCGACGCTGGCCGGATCGGAGACGTCGGCCGTGGCCGCGCGGATGTTCTCGCCGGCGACCGCGTCCAGCCGCTCCCGGTTGCGCCCGACCGCTATCACCTTCGCGCCCCGGGCGGCCAGGGCGAGCGCGATGGCCCGCCCCAGCCCGTTGCCGGCCCCGGTGACAACCGCGGTCCGGCCCTCGACCCGGTCGGTCATGCCGGCTCGTCCAGCAGCGCGACCGCCCGGGTCGGGCCGCCGTGGGCGCCGATCACCTTGAGCGGGAAGCCGGCGAAGGTGAACCGCTTGCCCAGCAGCTGGTCGAGGTTGGTCAGGTTCTCGTAGTGGGTGATGTGGTGACGGCGGCACATCATGTGACACGGGTACGACTTGCTGACCGGGTTGTCGGGCGTGGGGCTGTCGACACCGAACGTCTTGACGCCGTGCTCGACGATCCACTCGCTGCCGGTCTCGCCCAGTCCCGGGAAGTCGGTGAGGTAGCGCGACGTGCCGGCGTACCGGCCGTGGGTTCCGGTGTGCAGCAGCAGGATGTCACCGGGGTCAACGGTCAGCCCGGACGCCTCCTGCGCCGCGTCCAGATGCTCGGCGGTGATGTCCTGGTGGGCCTCGACGTGCGACACGTCCAGGCAGACCGCCGGGCCGTAGAACAGGTCGAGCGACATCTGGTCGATGGTCTGCGCCGACGGGTCCGGGTCGAGGTGCGAGAACGAGTCGACGTGGGTCGGCCCGTTGTCGTTCATCATGAAGCCCTTGGTCTGGAAGGAGAAGCCGCCGACGAACCGCAGCGCCGTCTCCTCGTGCGACGCGTGATCGAAGACCACCGTCTTCAAGTGCCCGGGGTAGACCTGCATCCCCTGGTAGATGTCCTGTGACAGGTCGACGAGGCGCACGGCAACGCTCCTTCCGATCGGGTAGAAGAACCGTAGGTTTCCGGTACGCCGGGACGACTCCCGCCGAGCAGCAGTCCGGCGGCTGCGCACTGACGGCAAGCGACAGCCGTACGGTGCCCCGACCGCCCTACGGTGGCCCGATGACGACAGTGACGACGGTCGGCGTGGTCGGTCTCGGCATCATGGGATCGGCCATCTCCGGCCACCTGCTCGACGCGGGCTTCGACGTGATCGGCACCGACGTGTCCCCCGGGGCCGTCGAGGAGCTGGTCGCGCGGGGTGGCCGGGCCGCCCCCGACCTGGCCACCCTCGCCGCCCGATCAGCGGTCGTGGTGACCTCGCTCCCCACCGCACAGGCCGCGCTCGAGGTGTGCCGATCGTTGTCCGGCGCGCGCATCGTCGTCGAGACGTCGACGCTGTCCCTGGCCGTGAAGCAGCAATGCCGGGACGCCCTCAGTGCCACCGGTGTCGAGCTGCTCGACTGCCCGATCAGCGGAACCGGAGCCCAGGCCCGCGTACGCGATCTCGTCGTGCTCGGCAGCGGCGACAAGGACGCGTTCGAGACGGCCCGCCCGGTCATGGAGGCGTTCGCCCGGTCCGTACGCCACCTGGGCCCGTTCGGCGACGGCACCCGCATGAAGCTGGTCGCCAACCTGCTCGTCTCGATCCACAACGCGTCCACGGCCGAGGCCTTCGCCCTGGGCGTGGCGGCCGGCCTCGACCCGGCGGTCCTCTACGACACCGTCCGTGACGGCGCCGGCGGTTCGGTCATCTTCGACAAACGCGGCCTCCTCATGGTCGACCGCGCCTACCTCCCCGCCACCGCCAAGGTCTCGATGTTCCTCAAGGACGTGGCCCTGGTGCAAGAATTGGCCGAGTCGGTGAACGTCCCCACCCCCGTGCTCGACGCCACCCTGCCGCTCTACCAGCGGGCCGCCGAGACCGGCTGGGCCGACGCCGACGCCGCCGCGCTGCTAGAGGTGCTTGAGGAAAACAGAGGTCTTGGAGGAAGGCCGATGACGACGCTGGCTCGGGCCGACCGGCTGGCCGACGCGACCCTGGCCCACGCCCGCTCGATCAGCGCGGCCCCGCTGGCCGTCGTGGTCCTCGACGCCGGCGGCCATCCCGTGGTCGTCAAACGCGAGGACGGCGCCGGCATCCTGCGGGTCGAGATCGCCACCGCCAAGGCGTACGGGGCCCTGGGCATGGGCATGTCCTCCCGTGACATCGCCGCACGCGCCGAGCAGCAGCCCGCCTTCTTCACTTCGCTGGCCGCCGTCACCAACGGCCGCCTGGCCCCCGCCGCCGGCGGCGTCCTGATCCGCGATGATTCCGGTGTCATCATCGGCGCCCTCGGCGTCAGCGGCGACACTTCCGACGTGGACGAGGCTTGCGCCCTCGCCGGATTGAACGATTCGCCCGGCGGTTGACACCCGGATGGGTGAGGGAGTCCGTCAGGGTTTCTGCGGAGAATGCCTCAATGCAACAACTCGAGGCGCACGAAATGCCGCTCCACAAGGTCTTCTGCAGCGACTACAGCTTCGTCATCCCGGACTATCAGCGTCCGTACGCCTGGCGCGAGGAACAGGCAATTCAACTGCTGGATGACTTGACCGAAGCTCTTGAGCGCGATGCGGCCGAGCCCTACTTCCTGGGCTCCCTCGTACTGGTGAAGACGAAGCTCGATCCGTCCGCCGAGGTTATCGACGGTCAGCAGCGCCTCACCACCCTCACCATCTTGCTGGCTGTGCTCCGGGACCTGGCGGACGACGACGAGATCCGCTCCCGCCTGGCGCTGATGATTTCCGAACCGGGTGACAAGATTCTGGGGCTCGAGCCCAAGCCGCGGCTCACTCCACGGAAGCGCGACCGTCCGTTCTTCAGCGACCGCATTCAAACCAACAACGGTGTCACCGGCTTGCTGGAACTGAAGCCCAGCGTGGCAAAGAACGAAGCTCAGGAGGCGATCCTCGAGAATGCTTCCGCCCTGTACAAGCGGCTTGCCGAGTGGCCGGCGGAGCGACGTGTCGAGCTCATGCGAATGCTCAGCGTCCGCACCTACTTGGTCGTGGTGAGCACGCCCAGTCTGGCGAGCGCGCACAGAATCTTCAGCGTCATGAACGCGCGCGGCCTCGACCTGTCGCCGACCGACATCTTCAAGTCGAGAATTATCGGTGACTTGGAGCTGGGCTCGTCGGATGTGTACGCCGACAAGTGGGAGAACGCCGAGGAACTGGTCGGGCGCGAACTCTTCGCCGAGCTTTTCCAGCACATCAGGATGATCTTTGCGAAGAAGCGCCCGGAGAAGGAACTGCTCAAGGAGTTCCCCGAGCAGGTGCTCGTCGACTATCTGCCCAGCAAGGGCGCCGACTTCGTGGACGATGTACTGACGCCCTACGCCGAGGCCTACGGCCAGATCCGGGACTTCACCTATGCGGCTCCCGCCGGAGCGGAGAAGGTCAACAACTGGTTTCGGCGACTCACCCAGATCGACAACAGCGACTGGCTGCCGCCGGCGCTCTGGGCCGTCCGCTATCACCAGGACGACCCTGACTGGCTGGCCGCTTTCTTCCAAGCGCTCGAACGGCTGGCCGCGAGCATGCTCATCCGCCGTGTCTATGCGACACCCCGGGCCCAGCGGTACGCCGGCCTGCTTCGGGATCTCGCGGACGGGCAAGGCCTCGCCTCCCCCTCGCTGATCCTGTCGGAGGTCGAGAAGGCCGAGGTCCTCGAGAAGCTGAACGGCGACGTCTACCTGCAGGACAAGGTGCGACGCTATGTGCTGCTCCGGCTGGACGAGCTTCTCGCACGGGCGCCCGGCGTCACTTACGAGCACGCGCGCGTCACAGTCGAGCATGTGTTGCCTCAGAATCCGGCGGCCAACTCCCTGTGGCGGGTCAACTTCACCGATGACCAACGGGAGTACTGGACTCATCGGATCGCCAACCTGGTGCTGCTCAACAGGACCAAGAACTCGCAGGCGCGCAATTTTGACTTCGCCAAGAAGAAGGCCGGCTACTTCACCGGCCGCAATGGTGTCGCCGCGTTTGCGCTCACCAGTCAGGTGCTGGTGGAGAACCGGTGGACGCCGGAAGTTCTGCGAAAGCGCCAGACAGCGCTCCTCAGCGTGCTGAAGCAGGCGTGGCTGACCGACTGACCGGCTGAGGACTCGGCCGCCGGACAGGCATCCTGTTCCCGTACGGCGGCCGGGCTGGCCTCGGGCATGACGCTCAGCCGTGCAGAGTCGGGCGGTACGTGAGCTGCTGGGTGCGGCCGTCGAGGAGCGTGCTGTCGACCAGTTCCAGGTCGAAGTCTTCGGCGCCCCGGAAGATGGGGTCCTGGCCGTTGCGGCCGGTGATCACCGGGAAGACGCTGACCTGGAGGAAGTCGACCAGGCCGGCCTTCATCAGCGCGCGGTTCATCGACAGGCTGCCGTGTGAGCGCAGCGGGACGGTGGACTCCTGCTTGAGCCGGGCCACCACCTCGACGGCGTCGCCGTTCGCCACGGTCGCGTCGGGCCAGTCGGGGGCTTCTTTCAGGGTGGACGACACGATCGTGGCGGGCAGGTTGACCATCCGGGTGACCCACGGGTCGTACACGGCCTCGTCGATGTCCGAGGCCAGCAGGCCGACGAAGGCCCGGTAGGTGTTGGCGCCGAAGACCATGCGTTGCGGCTCGCTGTACAGGCCAAGACGGTGTTCGAGCAGCTCGGGGCCCTGCTTGCCCCAATAGCCGGTCCAGTCTCCGCCGGCCGCGCCGAAGCCGTCGAGGCTGCTGAAGACGTCGAAGGTGTACGTGGCGGTCATGATGGTCTCCTCGTCATTCGGTGTCACGAGGTAGACCGGGCACGACCGCCGAACTCATCGGAGCCCGGCCAAAAAACGGCCTCAGTCTTCGCCCCGGCGTAGTGAGCCCACCACCAACCGGTCGACGCTGGCGTCGAGGGCGCTGTCGTCTCCCAGTTCGCCGAACGCCCGCAGCATGTCCTTGATGTCGGCGTGCACCCGGGGACTGCGGGCGCGCAGGGCGGCGACCATCTCGTCGACCCGCTTGGTCAGCGCCTGCTTGTCCTCCACCACCTCGTTGAGCAGGCCATATCTTTCCGCCCGTACGGCGTCCAACGGCTCGCCGGTCGCGGTGAGCCAGAACGCCTCACGCCGCCCGACGATCCTCGGCAGCCAGGCGAGCACCAGCGCCGGGGCGAGGCCGATGCCCACCTCGGGGAAGCGGAAGGTCGCCGCCCGGGTTGCCACGGCGACGTCGAACGCGGCGACGAGCCCGACGCCGAAGCCGGCCGCGTCGCCCTGCACCTCGGCCACGGTGACCAGCCGGGTGCGGCGGGCGGCCCGGGTCAGACCGGCGAGCGCCTCGGCTTCGGCCTTCACCTCGGCCGGGGTCGCGCCACCCCGGTCGCGACCCAGGCAGAACACGTCACCGGTGGCACGCAGCCGCAGGACGTGCGCGCCGGCGGGCGGGTCGCTGAGCACGGCCGCCAGTTCGGCGCAGAGCTCGATGCTGAACAGGTTCTGCGGGGGCCGGTCCAGCTCGGCCACGATCACGCCGTCGGTGTTCTCGAACCGCATCAGTTCAGCCTCCCGGTCGCGATGCCGCCGTACCAGTCCACGTCGTCGGCGGCCGTCCGCACGGTGACCGCCCGGACGTGGGTGAAGTCGTGGAACGATTCCCAGCCGCCTTCCCGGCCGATGCCGCTCTCCTTCAGGCCGCCCCACGGCGACGACGGGTCGAGACGGTGATGGTCGTTGACCCACACCATCCCGGCTTCGATCCGCGACGCGACCCGGTGCCCGCGGGCGATGTCGCGTGTCCAGATCGCCGACCCCAGGGCGTACGGGGAATCGTTGGCGATCGCGACGGCCTCGTCCTCGTCGTCGAAGGGGATGACCACGACCACCGGCCCGAAGATCTCTTCGCGGGCGACGGCCATGTCATTGGTGACATCGGCCAGCACGGTCGGCTGGACGAAGAAGCCGTTCTCGAAGCCGGGCACGGTCGCGGGTCCGCCACCGGTGACAACGCGGGCCCCGCCGGCGACGCCGTCGGCGATCCGGGCCAGGATGCGGTCGCGCGCCTTGGCCGAGATGACCGGGCCGAGCTGGGTGCTCGCGTCGGCCGGGTCACCGATCCGGATGCTTTCGGCGATCTTGCCGACCGTTTCCAGGAACTCGTCGTGGATGCTGCGGTGCACGATCAGGCGGCTGCCCGCGATGCAGGTCTGGCCGGCGCCGATGAACCCGGCGAACGCCGCGCCCCGGGCCGCCACCTCGACCGGCGTGTCACCGAAGACAATCACCGGTGACTTGCCGCCGAGCTCGAGTGTCGTCTTGGCGAACCGCTGGGCCGCCGCGACCGCGATCGACCGGCCGGGCTCGGTACCCCCGGTGAACACGACCTTTTTGACGAGGGGGTGCTCGCAGAGGGCGGCCCCGACGATCGGGCCGAGACCGTTCACCACGTTCAGGACGCCGTCGGGGATGCCGGCCGCGTGGGCGATGTCGGCCAGCAGCATCGCGGTCAGCGGCGTCTGCTCGGACGGCTTGAGAACGACCGAGTTGCCGGTGGCCAGCGCGGGGGCGAGCGACTTGGACGCGATCATCATGGGGTGGTTGAACGACGCCAGGATCGTGACCACGCCGAGCGGCAGCCGGGTCGTGTACGAGTGGTAGGGGCCGGGCATCGGCATCACGGAGTCCCGGTCGGCCAGCAGCAGCGAGGCGTTGTAGCGGTACCACTCGGGCAGCCGGGTGATCTGCGCCTTCGTCTCGGTCAGCGGCCGGCCGTTGTTCGCGGTCTCCAGCTCGTACAGCTCGGTCATCCGGGCGGCGATGCCGTCGGCGAACCGGTGCAGGATCCGGGAGCGTTCGTGGATCGGCATGCGGCTCCACACCCCGGAGTCGAACGTCTCCTGGGCGACCCGGATGGCGTCCTCGACGTCGGCCGGGCCGGCGCTGTCGGCGACGGCCAGTACGCCGCCGGTGCTGGGGTTGAGGACGTCCAGCCGGGGGCCGCGCCCGGCGACGACCCGGCCGCCGATGCGCAGGCCGGTGGGGAGTTCCATCACGCCTCCTGAGGCTGTTGCCGAATGACCGGACGGTATCCAGCGGGCCCGGTCCGCGGCACTGACGGCGAACGTCAGTCGGCGGCTTTTCGCTCACAGGCGGCGACACTGCTTATCCCCGCGGCACCGGAAAAACTGCACGGAAAGAAAGCGAGGTCACGCCGTGAGACTGGGTTACTTCTCGATGCCGCTGCACCCGCTCGGCCGTACGTGGGCCGACACTCTCCGCGAGGACCGGGAGGCGGTCATCCTGGCCGATTCGCTGGGCTTCCACGACGCGTTCATCGGGGAGCACCTGACCGACCGGCACGAGAACATCACCAACAGCCTGCTGTTTCTGGCCACGCTGATCTCGGACACGCGGCAGATCAAGCTGGCGACCGGCACGACGAACCTGTCGCAGCAGCATCCCGTGCTGGTGGCCGCGAATTCGGCGATGTTCGACCACCTGGCCGGCGGGCGTTTCATTCTCGGCATCAGCCCGGGCGCGCTCACGTCGGACGCCGAGGCGCTGGGCATTCTCGCCGAGGACCGCAACAAGATGTTCGCCGAGGCGATCGACGTCATCACCGCGATCTGGGAGTCCGAACCCCCGTACGCGATCGATCTGCCCGGGAACCGTTTCAAGGTGACGACCGAAACCACCATGGACACGGATTTCGGTGTGGGTTATCTGCCGAAACCGTTGCAGCAGCCGCGGCCGGAGATCGTGGGGACCGTGGTGGCGCCGTTCTCGAAGGGCGTCATCGCGATGGGCAAGCGCGACTTCCACCCGTTGTCGGCGAACTTCCTGCTGCCGCAATGGGTGGCGACGCACTGGCCCAACTATGTCGAGGGCAAGCAGGCCGTCGGCGAAACCGCGGACCCGGCGGACTGGCGGGTGGCGCGAACGATTTTCGTGGCCGACGACCCGGCGACGGCGGCCTCGTACGGGCGCGACTCGGAGGACAGCCCCTATCGCTTCTACTACTCGCAGATGCTGAAGAAGATGCGGAAGCTGGGCCGGCTCGAGCTTTTCAAGACCCGCCGCGACCAGCCCGACGGGGAAATCACCCTCGACTATGTGCTGGAGAAACTGGTAATCACCGGCACGCCGGAGTCGGTGACCGAGCAGATTCTGGCTTTGCGCGAGGAGACCGGAGATTTCGGCGAGCTGGTCTACGCCGGCCTCGACTGGGCCGACCCGAGGCTGGCCCGCCGGTCGATGGAGCTGATGGCGCAGAAGGTGATGCCGGACGTGAACGCGGCTTTGGCGTGACCGACCGGATGCCTCCGCTGGAGGACATGACCCCGGAACAGCGCGGCGCGGCCGAACGAATCGCTTCCGGCCCGCGCGGCGCCCTGTTCGGCCCTTTCGTGCCGCTGCTGCGCAGTCCCGAACTGATGACGCGCCTGCAACTGGTCGGCGAATACCTGCGTTTCGACAGCGTCCTCGACGACGACCTGGTCGAGCTGGTCATTCTGACCGTGGCCCGGCATTGGGACCAGGATTTCGAGTACGGTTTCCACCAGCCCTTGGCCTTGAAGGCAGGGCTGCCACCGGAAGTCGTAGAAGCGGTCGCGCACGGCCAACGCCCACCGGGCCGCCGCTTTGAAATCGTGTGGAACCTGCTCGACGAATTGCACCGCACACGCCAGGTCACCGACCCGACGTACGCGGCCGCGGTTTCGCTTCTCGGCGAGGCCCGAGTGGTCGAAGCGGTCGGAACGGCCGGCTATTACACGACGCTGGCCATGACGATGAACGTCGCGCGCACCCCACCCCCGCCGCACGCCCCCCGTCTGCCGCTCAGGGAGCCACAATGACGGTCCCGTTGGTGTTGTTGCATCCGCTGGGCGTCGACCACCGTTTCTGGGACCCCGTACGCCCCTATTTCCAGCCCGACGTGGTCACCCCCGACCTGAACGGCGCCACCATCGAGGAAATGGCCGACGCCGTCGCCACTTTCCCGGCCCCCATCGACCTGTGCGGCGTCTCCCTCGGCGGCCTGGTCGCCCAGGTGATAGCCGCCCGCCACCCATCGCGGGTGCGCCGCCTTGTGCTGGTGGACACGGTCGCCATCTATCCCCCCGCAATGCGCGAGATGTGGCGGCAAAGAGCTTCCCTCGTACGAGCCGAGGGCCTCACCCCCATCGTCTCCCCCACCGAAAAACTGTGGTTCACCGAAGCCGCCCCACCCGACGCGGTATCGCGAATCAAGGCCCTCCTGCTCTCCGGCGACCCAGCCACCTATGCGCGCAATTGCGAGGCCTTGGCCGCCGCCGACACAACAGACCTGGCCCCCTCGATCAAGGCCCCCACCCTGATCCTGTGCGGCAAACACGACGCGCCCCCCTTCCACCAGGCCGTCGACTTCTTCACCGCCACCCTCCCCGACCCCACAGTCAAATGGCTGCCAGGCGCCCACGGCACCGCTTACGAACACCCAGCCTCCTTCGCCGACGCGGTGGCCACCTTCCTTTACCCGTGAGACCAAGCCGTGGGAACGACGAGGAATGCCGCGTCGAGCCGGCCGGTGGGTGTGACTTGCTGTGCTGTGGTTGCGGGGAACTCTGACGAACTAACCAATGCGGAGCACGTGCACCCACGCCGCCATTCGACTTCGCCTGCGGGAGGCGGCGCGCACTGTGCCGGGGCGCGGCATGAACTGCCTTTCCCACCACAACCACAGTTTCACCCACCCGACCGCCCGACGCGCCATCTATTGCGTTCCCCGCCGCAACCACAGCTGAACGAGTTTCACCCATCCGACCGCGCGGCGTGGGAACTGTTGCCTTCCCCATCGCGACCACAGCACATCGAGTTACACCCACCTGACGCCCCGACGCGACATCTATTGCCTTTTCCGCCGCAACCACAGCACAGTAAGTTGCACCCACCCGGCGCCTGGACGCAGCATTGAGTGTCACCGCGACCACCCCAGGACAGCAACCAAAGAAATCCATTAAAATGCACTCAGCGTCGCCCTCACTCAAAGCCGGACCCAACGCGGATTTACCCACGGCCCAACCAATGCCCGCCGCAGGATGAGGGCGGACTACGGCCAATGGAAAACACGGCGCAGCGGCGTTTATCGCCGGACCAGGCAACCGCCTGACCGACCGCGCAAGTTGTGCGGCCCCCGACTGCCGACCCGAAGCGGCGAGTGATGCCGTCCGCTGTGGGGCCACCACGGCAGGGGCCGCAGACGGCGTAACCTCTGGCGGCACCGCCGAAGAACGACCCGAAACCGTAGAAGGCAAGACTTCGCGCTGACCCGATGCCCGCTGGGCCGAGGCGACACTCGGTGAAGCGGCACGCTGCCCACTCATAGCCGTCGATGACGACGCGCGACTCCCAGGCCGGCTCGAATCGTCGCGAACGGCAGGCCCGGCCGGAACACCACTTCGTATCCGGCTCAGCTTTTCGGCATGACGGCGCCGCAGACCCCAAGCACGCTGCCGCTCATGCACACGTCGAAATTCATCGTTCGCCGGTGAATAGTTACGCGCTGCAGTCCGATCCCGCATCGCAGCAGTTTCGGCCCGACCAAAGAACGACAACTGACCCATGAATCAATTATCCCGAACCCCGAATCCGCAATGTCAGTATTCGATCATGCCAATCACCAAGAAGCGCCCCATGATTCTCTCGAGATCCGATCAGGCGCCGCGAGAAGAGAATGGCCCGAGAATCCCGGGAAAGCGACCCGCTGTCTGGACCCTGCGAAGTCGTCAGGCGATACCGAGTAAGGCGAGTGGCCGTTTGATCGCGCTGGCGTTCCTGCCGGTGTTCAGCGCCTTCGTGGATCGCGGGCGTGGTGTCGGCGGCGGCGATGTTGGTGACGCCGGCAAGACGCAGGGCGCCGATGGCAGCGTTGCGAGTGCGGCCATGACTTGCGGTCCGGTGCCGGTGCGGACCACCCGGACTCACCGACCGTTCGGCCGTTTCGGCCTGGTCGCAGAGCTCATAGGCTCCTGACCATGGTCACGAGAGTGCGGGTTGCTTATCTACTGGTGTTCTTCGGTCTCCTGGTGGCCGGCCTCTTCATCGAGGGGTCTTGGTGGGCCAAGGCCTTGATCGGGATCGCCGTGATGGTACCCATCGCTGTCGCAGACATCGTTACCTCCAGGAAGCGGCAAGCGACGCACCCCTGAACAGCCGAACGCGCGCAACGAGTGCTGGCCTGCACGGGATTGTCGGCCGCAGGACCTGGCGGCCGGTGGTTCAGGCGAGTGATATGGCAGTCCGGCCCCCCGTCATGACCGCCCGGCGCCACGTCACCATCGGCCCGTGATACCGGCGCGACGAGCCCGCAGCAGCGGGTAGCGCGGCTGCTGCTGGCGCGGCCGGCAGCGTGCAGGAGGTGACCGGCAGCGCGGCTGCTGCTGGCGCGGCCGGCAACGTGCAGGAGGTGACCGGCAGCGCGGCTGCTGCTGGCGCGGCCGGCAACGTGC
>NZ_JBVHFW010000022.1:0-22444 GCF_055562135.1 Actinoplanes sp. NPDC021490 | reverse complement strand
CGTGCAGGAGGTGACCGGCAGCGCGGCTGCTGCTGGCGCGGCCGGCAACGTGCAGGAGGTGACCGGCAGCGCGGCTGCTGCTGGCGCGGCCGGCAGCGTGCAGGAGGTGGCTGGCAGCGCGGCGACGAGGTGACACCGGTGGCACGGCAACGCGATGAAACGGGCGACACGGCAGCGCCACGACACGGCTGCGGCACGGCAGCGCGATGACACCGGTGGCACGGCCACGCCGACATCACCGAGCACTACTACCACTGCGGCGCGAGGCGTCGGCCGTACGATCCAGCGCATTTTCGGGGTTGACCTCCGGCGGGGTCGCAGCAAGATCAACGAGTCTTTATCCTGGCGCGATGTCTTCGACCCTGCCGATTTCCTCCAACGAGGGGCTGTTCGGCAACATCGCGTCCGGGTATGCGCTCGGCCGCACCGGCTGGCGCCGGTTGTTCGCGGTGGTTCTGCCGGTTTCCGCGGCCATGCTTGTGGTGCCGGCGCTGCTCGATGTCGCGCTGGGCCAAGGCCGGCTGGTCATCGTCGACGGGGTGACCCAGTCGCTGAGCGGGGACGTTCTGGCCTGGCTCAAGGCGATCACCGCGGTGGTGTTGTGGCTGGTCGGGCTGGTCGCCGGGGTGTGGGCCGTCGCGCGCGACGCCGGGCCCGTCGAGTCGTTGCGGCACGGGCTGAAGTTCCTGCCCGCGTACGGGATCGGGCTGGTCGCCGTCGTGGGTGGCGCCTATCTCGCGCTGTGGGCGGCCGCCGGGATAGCCCGGAGTGTGTGGCTGATCGTGGCCGTGCTGGTCGGGGTCGGGCTGGGGGCGGCGCGGCTGCTGCTGAACGCGATCGAGCGGACCGTGGGCGGGCCGGACCGGTTGCCGACCTGGACCGAAGCCGCATCGTTCCTGCTGGGCGGGGTTGCGGTGCCCTTGCTGATCGCGTCCGGCTGGGACCGTCTGGGCGTTCCGGGCAGCGGGGTGGTGCTGCTCGCCGCCGCGCTCGTCACTCAGGTCGGGCTGGCCGCGCGGACCCCAACCCGGCATGTCCGGCCTGCCGGCCCACTCGCCACTCAGGTAGGGCCGGCCGCAACCCGGAATGCTGTCCCGCTCGCCACTCAAGTAGAGCCGGCCGCAACCCGGAATGCTGTCCCGCTCGCCACTCAAGAAGAGCCGGCCGCAACCCGGAATGCTGTCCCGCTCGCCACTCAAGAAGAGCCGGCCGCAACCCAGCATGCCGCCCCGCCCGCCACTCAAGAAGAGCCGGCCGCAACCCAGCATGCCGCCCCGCTCGCCACTCAAGAAGAGCCGACCGCGCCGGCCCCAACCCGGCAAGGGCGTGTCTGGCCGGCAACCCGGCAAGGGCGCATCTGGCCGGCCGCAGCCGCACTAGTGGCCGCCGCCCTGATCGCCGCGGGCGTGACGCTGGCCAACCCGTACGGCGCCCCGGAGGTCCGCACCCAGGACGGCGGTCCGGCCGGGCCGATGGCGGTCGCGTGGCCCGCCGGGCAGCATCCGGTCATCGTGACCAACGGCGGGGTCTGGTTCTGCGACGACGACCTGTGCGACAGCTTCGCCGACGTCAACGGTGGTCCGCCCACCATCGAGGGGTACGGCTCGGCGGCCATCGGCGCCGACGGCACGGTGGTCAAGACCGCTCTGACCGGCGGCCCGGACAAGGGCGGCCCGTTCGTGCACTACGCCCGGTGCGTACGGGATGGATGTCAGGAGGCGTGGATTCCAGTCCGCACGTCGGCCCGCGACCGGCTGGACGTGGAGGGCCGGACGGAGGTGGCGGGCGCGGCCGCTCCGGACGGCGCGCTGTGGTTGTTCGTCGCCATGCCCGTCGCGGGAGGCGAGCACGGCCGCTACCGGTTCTCGCTCATCCGCTGCGCGGACGTCGAGTGCGCCACCCCGCAGCGTCATCAGGTCGGTGTCGTCGACCGCACCCCGGGGGACGGCTACCCCGACGGCCGGCGCGCCCAGTTGTCGATCGGGGCGGACGGCCGCCCGTCGGCCTCGTTCTGGATCGGCCATTCCGTCTACCGGTTGGGGCTGCGAGCCGGTCACGTGCGCGTCCCCGAAGGAGGCCGCGACGGACGGCGGCGGGTCCGACGCGGTCTGGACGGTAGCCGGTGACCGCGCTGTCTATTTCTGGGCCGGCGAACTTCACGAAGGGACCGGTTCGGCTCGGGTGTCCGGCAGTTTGTCGGCGCAAACGGCGGCGACCGTGGTGGCCGGCCCCGACGTCTACGTGGCCGCACCCGTTTTCAGCGACGCGGCCGACGGATTTTCCGTCACGTTCGGCGAGCCGGTCGAGCACTGGCGTCAAACCGTGTGGCGCTGCCGGGACCAGCAGTGCGTCAGCATCCCGCTGGACGCCTACGACGGCAATCAGCGCGACCAGCTGCTCGCGGTCTCCGAGGATGGTCGCGTGCTGGTGGTCCGCGACGACCGCATCGTGCTGCTGGCGAGTCAGTAGACATGGGCGAGCCCACCGGTTCGGCGCCGTTGACGAGCCGGTGGGCGGTCCGGTCAACCTACGTGAGCTTGAGCAGGCGGGCCGCCGTCTCGCCCCGGATCGCGTTGCGGACGCCCTCGTCCAGGCGGGCCGTGGCGATCTGGTCCAGCGGGTCGTAGTGCCCCATGTCGAACGGGTAGTCGGTGCCGATGACGACGTGGTCGGCGCCCATCTGCTGCACCAGGAACTCCAGGTGCGGCGCGTCGAAGACCAGGCAGTCGACGTAGATCTGCTTGAGATAGGTCGACGGCGGCCGGGTGATGTGGTGCCGGCCCTCCGGGCGTTCCTCGTACGCGTGGTCCATGCGCGACGAGTAGAACGGCAGGTAGCCGCCGCCGTGCACGGCCACGAGCTTCAGCCCGGGGTGGTCCTCCAGCACTCCCCCGTGAATGATCTTGGTGAGGGCGACCGTCGTGTCGAGCGGGTTGCCGATCACGTTGGTCAGGTAGTACTTGCGCAGGCGTTCGCCGCCGGTGAAACCGTTGGGGTGCAGCATGACGACGACGTCGAGTTCCTCGGCCTTGGCGAAGAACGGCCGGAACCGCCGGTCGTCGAGGTCGAGGCCCATGACGTTCGTGTTGATCTCGACGCCGCGGAAGTCGTAGTCGCGCACGCACCGCTCGAGTTCCTGCACCGCCGCGTCGACGTCCTGCATCGGCACCGTGGCCAGGCCGACGAAACGGTCCGGGTGGCCGGCCACGATCTTCGACAGGTTGTCGTTCTGCATCTGCGCCAGGGAAAGGCCCAGCGACGGGTCGGTCCAATAGAAGTAGCCGGCCGGCGCGACCGAGATGGCCTGGACGTCGATGCCCATCCGGTCGAGGTCGGCGATGCGCCGCTCGGGGTCGGTCGCCTGCGGCATGATCTCCCGGACGTGCTCGACCTGGTACGCGTTGGTCTCATCCCCGCCGTAGTAGGTGAACGGGTCCATCTCGGGCGACATCAGCCCGTTCACCAGGGGCAGCGTGTCGGGCAGGATGACGTGGCCGTGAATGTCGATGGTTCGCATGTGTATCCCTAGAGAGAAGCCATTGGAGACCAGGGCAGCGCCGCCCCGCCGTACTTGGCGGCCCGGACGTCACCGGACCGGGCGTGCCCTTCGAACAACTCGACTCGCGCCGCCCGCCCGCACAGCTCGCCGAGCGAGGCGCTGGCCGCCTGCGAAGTGACCTCCTGATAGGTCACGGTCCGCAGGTATTTCCCGACCCACAGACCGCCGGTGTAGCGGGCCGCGCCCCGGGTCGGCAGCACGTGGTTGGTTCCGATGACCTTGTCCCCGTACGAGACGCAGGTGCCCTCGCCGAGGAACAGCGCGCCGTAGTGCCGCATCTTCCGCAGCGCCTCGCGCGGGTCGGCGGTGAGGATCTGCACGTGCTCGCTGGCGAACGTGTCGGCCAGCGCGTACGCCTCGTCCAGGGTGGAGACGACGTGCACCTCGCCGTGGTCGCGCCACGCCGGGCCGGCCATGTCGTTGGTCGGCATGCCGGGCAGGATCGCCTCGATGTGCTCGATCACCCGCTGCGCCAGCGCGGACGAGGTGGTGATCAGCACGGCCGGGGAGTCGGGCCCGTGCTCGGCCTGGCTCAGCAGGTCGACCGCCACGATGAACGGGTCCGCGGCGTCGTCGGCGACGATCAGAATCTCGGTCGGCCCGGCGAACAGGTCGATGCCGACGGTCCCGAAGAGCTGCCTTTTCGCTTCGGCCACGTACGCGTTCCCGGGCCCGGCGATCAGGTCGACCCGGCCGATGCTCTCGGTGCCGAGCGCCATCGCCGCGACGGCCTGCACCCCGCCCAGCACGAAGATCTCGTCCGCGCCGGCCAGGTGCAGCGCGGCGATCGTGGCCGGCGGGATCTCCCCGCGCAGCGGCGGCGTGCACGCGGTCACCCGTTCGACGCCGGCCACCTTCGCCGTCACCACGGTCATGTGGGCCGAGGCGGTCAACGGGTAGCGGCCGCCGGGCACGTACGCGCCGGACGCCACGATGGGCAGATGCCGGTGCCCGAGGAAGACACCGGGCTCGGTCTCGACCTCGAGGTCGTGCATGCTGTCGCGCTGGTGCTGCGCGAAGTTGCGCACGTTGGCCTGCACGGTCCTGATGTCGTCGAGGACACCGGACGGCACCGACGAGACGATCTCGTCGATCTCCGCGGGCGAGAGCCGGAACGACGCCGGTGACCAGTTGTCGAACTTCTGCGAGTACTTGCGGACCGCGTCGTCGCCGTTGGCCCGGATGTCGGCGATGACCTCGGTGACCACGCCGGAGACGTCGGGACCGGTCGTGGCGCCCCCGGTGGGCTGCTTGAGCGAGGAGGACATCAGGCCACCGCCTCCGCCGCGGGCGTACGGGAAAGGGCCTTCATCGCCTCGAGACGCCCGAGCACCTCGGCCTGCAGGGTGGCCACCGTCGGGTCGGTCTGCCGGCGCGGGCGGGGCAGGTCGATGGTGATGTCCTCGTAGATGCGCCCGCCCGGCTGCAGCACGATGATGCGATCGGAGAGCTCGACCGCCTCGACCACGTCGTGGGTCACGAACACGACCGTCTTCTTCGACTGGGCCCAGATGTCCTGCAGCTGGGCGCGCAAGCCGCGGGCGGTGATGGCGTCGAGGTGACTGAACGGCTCGTCCATCAGCAGCAGGTCGGGTTCGACGGCGAACGCGCGGGCGATGCCGACGCGCTGCTGCATGCCGCCGGACAGCTGGCCCGGGAAGAAGTCGGCGTTCTTGGTCAGGCCGACCATGTCCAGGTATTTGCGGCAGCGCGCCGCGGTGGACTCGTCGCGGTCGTTCTGCACGTACATCATGTTCTTCATGACGCTGCGCCACGGCAGCAGGCGCGGATCCTGGAAGACGTAACCCATGCGGGCCGGGCCGCCCGAGTCGCTGGTCAGGCTGATGTCGCCGGAGGTGTGCTCCTCGACGCCCGAGATGATGTTGAGCAGCGTGCTCTTGCCGCAGCCCGAGGGGCCGACGATCGAGACGAACGTGCCGCCGCGGACGTCGAAGGAGATGTCGTCGAGCACCCGGCTGGCCCGCGGGGTGCCGACGTTGAAGGTCTTGGCGAGGTTCTTGATGGTCAGGACAGCCACAATGTCTCCTTAGGCCGAGGCGTCGCGCCAGCGGAACGCACGCTGGATCACGCGGTCGAGCACGAAGCGGTCGAGCAGCACGATGAAGCCGACGAACAGCACCACCCAGGCCGCGAACCCGCCGAACCGGTTGGCGTCGTACCACCAGCGGGCGCGGTAGCCGACGCCTCCGCCGCCGCCGAACCATTCGGCCAGCAGCACGCCGTTCCAGCCGATGATGACGGCGAACCGGATGCCGGCGGCGACGTAGCCGGTGACGGCCGGCAGCACCAGGTCCCGGATGCGGCGCGACAGCGGCACCTTGTACGTCGTCGACATGTCCCGCAGGTCCCGGGACACGCCCCGTACGCCCTGGGCGACGTTGACGATGACGAACGGGACCGAGGTCAGGAACGTGGTGATGATCGGGCTGAGGTCGCCGAACCCGAACCACATGACGGTCAGGAACGACCAGATGATCGCCGGGATGGACAGGCCGACCAGCACCGGGCTCTCGAAGAACGCGCGGCCCAGCTGGGACAGGCCCATGATGACGCCGACGGCGATGCCGGCCACCGTGGCCAGGGCGACGCCCACGCCGAAGCGGTAGAGCGTCGAGCCGAAGTTGCCGAACACCTCGCCCCGGCTGAACTCGTCGACGAGGCGCTGCACCACCTCGACCGGGCCGGGGACCCGGGCGAACAGCAGCGACATCAGCACCCAGAAGAACAGGAAGCTGAGCAGCGCGGCGATGCGGGCGGCGCCGTCGGACGTGAGCTTCTTGCGCCACGCCGGGATGCTCTGTTCCTTCTCCGTGGTGGAGCGGCGGGCCTTGACGGGGGCCATCGTGGTGCTCACAGCGCCGAACTCCTCTCCTGGGGCCGCCACGAGAGCAGGCGGGCCTCGGACTTGGCCAGGACCAGGCGCTCGATGATCAGCATGAACACGATGAACAGGAACATCCACGCGAGCACGGCCGCGATGTCGTAAAGCTGGTATTCCGTACGGATCTGGAAGCCGACGCCGTTGCGGCCGCCGAACACCTCGGTGAGCGCCTCGACCTTCCAGGCCACCGCGAAGCACATGCGGATGGCCGCGAACACGAACGGCACGATGGTCGGGATGAGCACTTCGCGGCGGATCTGCTGCGACGAGCGGCCGAACGCCTCGCTCATCGTGACGAGCGACTTGTCGACGCCGCGGATGCCCTCGGCCACGTTGAGCGCGATGTAGGGGGCCGAGACGAGCGCGACCGCGAGGATCGGGCCCAGGTTGGACAGGCCGAACACGATCAGCGACATCACCGCGTACACGATGGCCGGAATGGTGCCGGCGATCGTGACGCCGTCGTGGAAGAAGGCGCGCCAGTAGTTGTAGCGGCCCATCAGATAGCCGATCGGGGCGCCGACGGCCGCGGCCACCGCGAAGCCGGCGAACGTCTTGAGCACGCTGGCCGAGAAGTCGGTGAGGAAGTTGCCGCTCTCGACGATCTCGACCGCCGACATGAGGACCTCGTACGGCCTGGGCAGCAGCCGCGACCCGAACCACCAGGAGCCGTACTCCCAGAGGCCGAACATCGCCACCCAGCCGAGGATCACCAGGCCTGTGAGCCGCAGGCGGCGGCGCTTGGCCGTGCGCTTGGCGCCGGCCTCGGGGTCCGCGGGTGGTGCGGCGGGGGCCGCACCGACCAGCTGATCCGTCATGAGAGCTCCTTAGGACTTCGGGAGGATGGTGAAGTTCGGGTCGGCCACGTCGTCGGGCACGTAGCCGGCCTCCTTCATGAGGTTGAACAGCTTGGTCTCGCTGTCCACCCAGGCCTGGTCGAGGTAGGTGGTGTCGACGAACCAGTCGTACGTGTTGGCCAGCCAGTCGCGGATGAACGCCTTGTCCTTGTCGCTCTCGGCCGCGAAGTCCTCCGGGTAGGCCTCGATGATCTTGTCGCGGTTCTTGGCCCACTCCTGCACGCCGCGGTCCCAGAGCTTGATGAGGAACGCCGCCTCTTCCGGGTTCTTGTCGACCCAGGCCTTGCGGGCGACGAACACGTTGTTCTGCGGGTGCGTCAGCTCGGTCTTGTTGTCGGAGAACTGCTCGGCGTAGATCTGCGAGACGCTCTTGGAGTCGTACAGGGGCTTGACCGCGCCGCTGGAGAGCTGCGGGATCGAGAAGTCGGGCAGCAGCAGGCCGGCGTCGGCGTCGCCGCGCTCGATCAGCCCGGCCGCGTTCTGCGGGTCGGTGACGACCAGCTCGTAGTCGCCGCCGCCGGCGCGCAGGTCGAGGTTGCACCACTTGCGGGCGTAGACGCCCCACATGATGGTGATCGAGACCGCGCTGTGCGTGACGATCTTCTTGCCCTTGAGGTCGCAGATCGTCTTGGCCGTGCTGTTCTTGCCGACGCCCAGGATGCTGCGGTCGGAGTTGAACTTGCCGAAGATCGTGGTCTTCTCGCCGGTCTGCTTCTCGAGCTCGGGCACCTCGTAGGAGGCCGCGGAGACGACGTCGGCGTGGCCGCCGGCGTATACCCCGAACTCGTCCCAGGAGGATGAGGTCAGGACCTGGATCTTCGCCGCCTCCTCCATCTGCTGCTTGATGCCCTGCGACTCCATCCACTTCCAGACGGGGTCGGGGGCCATGACCATGTTGACGACGCCGTTCGCATCCTTGGCCTCGGCGTTCTCGCCGGACGAGGCGCCGGGGCGGGCCCCGCATCCGGAGGCGGCAGCGACGGCGAGGACGGCGGTGGCGGCTATGAGTCGGCGGCGGTTCGGACGGAGGATGCGTGATGCATTCATGGGTCTACCTCTCAGGGCGTGCGACACGTCGACGGGTGCGACCAGAGGCGGTGAACTGCGAAAAGGTCCGGCAGTAGAGTGCGAGGAATGTTTCGGGGATGTGACGCCCGACACTGCCTTGATGCACTGTGCAAGTCAAGCATTTCTAAGGAATTTATGCATTCAGATGTCTTGGCCGACTTGCCGAACAGTGCTGCTTGAGCATTGGCGGCAAGTGTGCATAATTTATGCATGAGCATCACCGAGAGTCACCCGGAACGGCGTCGGGGCCCGGCACGCGGGGCGACGAGCTCGACCGTGGCCGAGGCGGCCGGGGTGGCCCAGTCGACCGTCTCGCGAGCGCTGCGCGGCGATCCCCGGGTCAAGGAGGACACCCGCCGGCTGATCGAGGAGACCGCCGAACGACTCGGTTACCGGCCGTCCTGGGCCGCGCTGACCTCGTCGGCGCCGGCCCAGCGGACGCCCTCGATCGCCGTGGTCGCCTCCGACCTGACCAACCCGTTCTTCCCCTCGCTGCTCAACCCCGTGCACGACGAGTTGCAGCTGATGGGCTACCGGTTCGTGCTGTTCGCCGAGCGGACCGACCTGCCGACCGGCCAGGAGGCCCTGCTCGGCCTGCTCAACTCCTCGATCGACGGCGTGCTGATCACCACGGCCACGCTGGATTCCCAGCTGGGCGCCGAACTGGCCGCCCGGCACCTGCCGTTCGTGCTGCTCAACCGCTACGTCGACGGCCTGGACGTCGACCGGGTGACCGCGGACAACCACCACGGCGGGCGTACGGCGGCCCGGCACCTGCTCGACCTGGGCCACACCCGGATCGGGGTGATCCGGGGCCCGGCCAACACGTCGACCAGCCGCGACCGGCACGCCGGCGTCTCCGAGGTCCTCACCATCGACCCGGAGCTGGTGCGCGAGGGGCCCTATTCGCACCAGAGCGGCTATCAGAACGCCCGCGAGCTGCTCCGGCTTCGCACGCCCCCGACGGCGCTGCTCTGCGGCAACGACATCATCGCGTTCGGGGCCATCGACGCCGTGAAGTCGCTCGGCCTCGACGTGCCGGGTGACGTCTCGGTGGTCGGCTTCGACGACGTGCCGATGGCGTCGTGGGAGGTCTTCCAGCTCACCACCGTGCACCAGCCGCTCAGCGAGATGGCCCGGGCCGCGGCCCGCCTGCTCGTCGAACGCATCGAGCACGAGGGCGACATCGGCGCCGGACGCGAGCGGCTGTACGCCACCAGCCTCGTGCAGCGATCGACGACCCAGCGGCATGGCGGCTCCTCGTTGTGACGACTGTGTTACAAGGCACAGCCTCACCGGGGCCCAGCCACCGCCGCGATGTGTGGCCCACCATTGTTGGCCCGACAGTGTGGTGGCCGGCACATCGGCCGCGTCCCGCGGGGGCGGCAACGTGAGGCCATGACGACCACCGTTGTGGCCCCCCTTCCCCGCTGGGCCTGCGAAGCCGCCGACGCCGTCGACCTGCCCGCGCTCGCCGATCGCGTCGTCGAGGTCGACCTCGACGCCGCCTTCGACACGCTGCGCGACCACGACGAGTTCGTGACCCGGCTGCGGGCCAGCGTGGTCGAGAACCTGCGCGCCCTGCGCCTGGTGCTCACCGGCCGGCTCCCCCTGGCCGAGGTGCGGCTGACCGAGCCGTTCGCGCTGGCCGCGCTCCAGGCCCGGCTGCGCCTGCCGCAGACCGCGCTGCAACGCTCGTACCGGGTGGGCTTCCTGACCATGTGGCAGGAGTGGAGCGACCAGCTCGTCGCCCGGGCCGAGGAGGCGGACGTGCCCCGGCGCGAGAGCCTGGAAGCCTTGCAGGCGCTGACCGAGCTCGTCCTGGCCTATCAGCACCACGTCGCCTCGCAGGTCGCCGACACCTTCGCCCGTACGGACGACGTGCTGAGCCGGTCCCGCGAGCATGTGCGGGCCGGTCTGGTGCAGCACCTGCTGCGCGACGACTCGACCCCGCTGCCGCCGTCCGACCTGGTGCTGCTCGACTATCCGCTCGACGCCTCGCACCTGGCCGTCCTGCTGCCGGCCACAC
Organism: Actinoplanes sp. NPDC021490; assembly: GCF_055562135.1. Classification (NCBI taxonomy): domain Bacteria; kingdom Bacillati; phylum Actinomycetota; class Actinomycetes; order Micromonosporales; family Micromonosporaceae; genus Actinoplanes; species Actinoplanes sp. NPDC021490. The sequence continues at coordinate 12,029 of NZ_JBVHFW010000022.1, read as the reverse complement.
CCGAGGGATGCGCCCGGCAGGTCCTCGACACGCTGCGCGACCGGTGCCACGTACGCGACACGCTCGTGCACCCGATCGACCTGACCAGCACCGTCGTCTGGCTGGCCCAGCCCCGGCAGGCGGGCTGGTCACCGGCCCGGACCGCCGCGGTCACCGGCTGCCTGCGCGACCTCGGGCTGGAGGCGTCGGTGAGCGAGCCGCACGTCGGTGTGCAGGGCGTGCGCGAGGGCTGGCGGCAGGTGCGCGACGTCCAGCGGGTGCGCGGGGCCTGGGGCGCCGGCGTGCTCAGCTATGCCGACGTGAGCCTCGAGGTGCTGCTGATGGCCGACCCGGCCCGGGCCCGCGCGTTCGTGCGCACCGAACTGGGCGAGCTCGGCGCCGAGGACGAGATCGCGGCCCGGCTGCGCGAGACCGTCGAGGCCTCCCACCGGTACGGCAGTCACGTCACCACCGCGATCCACCTGCACCTTCACGAGCACACCGTGCGCAACCGGCTGCAGAAGGCGGCGGAGATGCTCGGCCGACCGCTGACCGAGCGCCGGACCGAGTTGCAGGTGGCGTTGCGCCTGGCCCGCCTGCTGATCGACGCCGGGGAGTGAAGCTCGTCCTCGCCTGTCTGCTCGGCGGTTCCGCGGGCTGGGCGATGACCGCGCCGGGGGCGGGCGCGCCGGTCATGGCCTCCGGATACGGCGCCGGCCTGCTCTGGGTCGGTCTCCTGACGTCGGCCCTGGCCCTCCCGTACGCGGCCCTGCAGTTCCCCAGCGGCCTGCTCGTCGACCGCTTCGGCGTCCGGGCCACCGCGGTCGCCGGTCTGTCGCTGGTGGTCCTGGCCCACGCCGCGGCCCTGATCGCCCCGCTGCCGTGGCTGGCGGTGGTGGCCCGGTTCGTCTCCGGGGCCGGCTTCGCCGTGTGCTTCGTGTGCGGCGCCGAACTGGCCCGATCGAGCGGGACGGGTCCGCGGGGCATGGGCCTCTTCGGCGGTTTCGCCCTGGCCACCTCCGGATTCGCCGTCCTGGTGGTGCCCTTCGCCTCGCTGGTCCTGGACTGGCGGGCGGCGTGGGCCACCACGCTGGCGGTCGTGGTCCCGGCCCTGATCCTGTCGGCCCGGTCGCCCGCGGTGGTGTCCCGGCGCGCGCCGCAGCGGGGCGGCTCGGTGCTCGACGGCCAGTTGTTCCGGCTCGCCGCGGTGCACGCCGTCACGCTCGGACTCGGGCTGGTGCTGTCCTCGTGGGCGACCACGCTGCTCGTCGACGTCTGGTCGTTCGGGCCCGCCGTCGCCGCCGTGGTCGGGTCGGGCGTGCTCGGGCTGTCGGTGCTGAGCCGGCCCCTCGGTGGCTACGTCGCCACGTTGTGGCCCGGCCGCACCCGTACGGTGTGGGTCGTGGCCCTGCTGGCCTGCGCGGCGGCGACCGCGGCGTTGTCGTGGCGCAGCACGCCCGTGGTCGCGGTGCTCGCGGTGGTGACGCTGGGCATGTTCAGCGGCCTGCCGTTCGCCGGCGTGGTCAGTGCCGGCCAGGCCCGCCTGCCCGAGCGCCCGGCCGCCGCCGTGGGGCTGATGAACACGGCCGCCTTCGGGCTGGTGGTCGCGGCGACCCCGATCGTCGGCTGGGCGGCCGACCACGGTCACGCGTCGTGGACGCTCGTCGTCGTGGCCGCGCTCTGGCTGCTCCCCCTGGCCGCGCTCCCCCGGCCCGCCGACCGGGACGCCGCCCCGGCCGTCACAGGTAGCTGATGGACGTCAGCTCCTCGGCGACCGACCACAGGCGCCGGCCGACAGCCGGGTCGGCGGCCTCGGCGCTCGGCTTGACCGGCACGGCCCGGCCGCGCATCTCGAAGAGGCCGGACGGCCCGAAGAACTCGCCGCCGCGCAGCCCCGGCGCGGTCGCGGCCCGCAGCTGGGGCTCGGTGCCACGCTCGGTCGGCTGGGTGAGCAACAGGCCCGCGCTCGCCACGATGCGCCCGAGCCGGCCCCGGTGCTCCCAGGCGCGGGGGGTCAGGTTCGTGCGGGTGATGCCGGGATGCGCGAGCACGCTGACGATCGGCGACCCCGTCGCGCGCAGGCGGCGGTCGAGTTCCAGGCCGAAGACCGTGGTGGCGAGCTTGGAGGCCCCGTACGCGCGGTTGGGGCTGTAGCTCTTCTCTGACATCAGGTCGTCGAAGTCGAGGTGGGCCGGCTTGTGGGTGATCGAGCTGAGGCTGACCACCCGGGCCGCGGGCGCGGCGGCCAGGGCGTCGAGCAGCAGACCGGTGAGCAGGAAATGGCCGAGCATGTTGGTGCCCAGATGCAGTTCGAAGCCGTCGGCGGTTGTGCGGCGGCCGCCCAGCAGCACCACGCCCGCGTTGTTGACGAGCAGATCGATCACCGGATGGTCGGCGGTCAGCTTGGCCGAGAAGGCGCGGACCGAGGCGAGGGAGGCCAGGTCGAGCTCGCGCACCTCGGTGTCGCCGCCGATCGCGCGGGCCGCCGCGGCCCCGGCCGTGGTGTTGCGCACGGCCAGGATCACGTGGGCTCCGGCGCGGGCCAGGGCGGTCGCGGTGACCAGGCCGAGGCCCGAGTTGGCGCCGGTGACGACGGCGACGCGGCCGTGCTGAGCGGGAAGGTTCGTGGTCATGCGGCGACGCTAGGACCACTTGGGCGTGGTCCCGTCGCACCTCTGTGCCTAGGTCCAGCCGACCTACCCTCAATCCCGGCGGGCGGGGCAGAATTGCGGGCATGACCGGCGCCTCTTCCCCGTACGCTCGCGAGCTCGGCGACTTCCTGCGGGCCCGCCGCGGCCGGCTGCGCCCCCAGGACGTGGGCCTCGAGCCGGGCGGGCGGCGCCGGGTCAGCGGGCTGCGGCGCGAGGAACTGGCGTTGCTGGCCGGGCTGAGCACCGACTACTACCAGCGGATGGAGCAGGGCCGCGATCTGCGCCCGTCCGACGACGTGCTCGACGCCCTGGCCGCCGCGCTCGACCTCGACGACGAGGAACGCCGGCACCTGTTCACGCTGGCCCGGGCGTCCCGGCGCCCGCAGCCCGGCCGCGTGTCCCGCGCCCCCGAGGTGGTGCCGCAGAGCACCCGGCGGCTCCTGGCCGTGATGGCCACCCCGGCGGTGGTGCTCGGCCGGCACCTCGACGTGCTCGCCTGGAACACCATGGCCGAGGCGCTGCTCGGCGACCCGACCGGCTATCCACCCGACCGGCTCAACATGCTGATGCTGATGTTCGACGACTCGCAGACCCGCGAACGCCGCTGCGACGACTGGGAACGGCAAGCCCTGGAATACATCGGCATGATGCGGGCCGCCGTCGCCGCCGACCCCACCCACCCGCGGGCCACGGCCGTGGTCGGCGAGCTGAGCATCCGCAGCTCCGAGTTCCGGCGACTGTGGGCCCGGCACGACGTGCGCGAGTCGGTCAGCGGCGTCAAGACGTTCCACGTTCCCGAGGTCGGCGACATCGCGCTCAACTGGGACACCTATCCCCTGCCGGGCAGCCCCGGCCCGGTGATGCTGGCCTTCACCGCCGAGCCCGGCAGCCCCGACGCCGACCGCCTGCAGTTGCTGGCCGCCCTGCACGCCACCCGGGCCGCGCGCTGACCGGCTAGTGCTGCGCCCTGAGTCGCAGCCCCATCGAATACAGGCCCATGCCGATCGCGGACGGTCCTACGCGCCGTTCGCGCCAGGGGCCGGCAGGGCGTCGGCCACGTCGTCGGCGCTCAGGGCCACCTGGAGTTCGGCCAGGACCCGTACGTGGGTGGTGGAAACCCCGAGAAGCTGCTCGGCCTTGCGGATCCTCAGGTTCACGGTGTTGGGGTGGACGAACAGGGCGGCGGCGGTGGCCGCGGTGTTCAGGTCGTGGGTGACGTACGCGCGCAGCGTCTGCTCGAGGGCGGTGCCGCGGGCGGCGTCGTAGGTGCGGAGCGGCGCCAGCGTCTCGGCCGCGAAACGTCGCAGCTCGCCGACGTCCTGCAGTTGCAGCAGCAGGCCGTGGACGCCGAGCGATTCGAAGGTGGCCACCGTGCCGGTCTGGCCGCGCAGCCGGGCGACGGTGGCGGCGCCCCGGCCCCGGCGGTAGGCGGCGGGATAGTCGGCCAGCTCGGTGCACGGCGGGGACACGGCCACCGCCGTCTCGGGACCGACCCCGGCCCGGCGCAACTGGTTCAGGAGCTCGGCGGCCCGGGCGGGCGCGTCGGCGGCCCACAACAGCACCACGTCGTCGCCGACCTCGCCGACCAGAGCCCGCGGCTGGGCCGCCGCGGCCAGGGACCGCGCGACGGACAGGACGCGGGCCGAGCCGGCGCTGACCACGATCACCGCATGCGGCTTGGTCAGGTCCAGCCCGAGCCGGGCCGCCCGTTCGCCCGCCGTCACCAGGCCGGCCGGCGAGCCGGCGAGCAGATCGGAGACGACCTCGCCGGAGAGCCGCCACTCCACCTCGTGGGCGGTGCGGGCCCGGAGCACCTCCAGCGCGCACACCGTGGCCGCGTGCTCCAGGGCACGGACGTCCAGCGCGGGCATCGGCGTCGCGGGCCGGGGCACCACGATCCGGGCCACCGTCTCGTTGCCGAGCACCACGGGCGTCGCATGCCCGTCCCCGCCGACCGGGTCGCCGGTCGCCGCCAGCGTGACCCCGGACGGCTCCTCCACCACCTCGACCGACGTGCTCATCAGCTCGGCCAGGGCGGCCGCGACCCCGGCTACTCCCCCGCCGCGCAGCGCGACCCGGGTGAACTGCTCGTGCACCTCCTCGCCGCGGCGCAGGGCGGTGTTGGCGGTGAGCAGGTCGGCGATCGTGGCCGCCTCGCGCTCGCGCAGCCGGGCCGTCTCGATGGCCACGCCCGCCTGCTCGGCCAGAAGCGAGAGCAGTTCCTGCTCGTCCGGGCCGTACTCGTGCGGGATCCGGGTGTAGCAGTTGAGCGTGCCGACGGGGACGCCGGCCGAGAACACCGGCACGGAGATCATCGAGCGGTAGCCCTGCTGACGCGCGACCCCGCCCCACGGCAGGAACGTGGCGTCGGCGACGGTGTCGGCCACCTGCACCGACCTACCGGTGAGGAAGGCCCGGCCGGACGGCGCGCGCGGTTCGTCGCCGGGTTCGAGCACGACCGGATGCTCGGCGTTGACCTGCTCGATGTACTGCGGGGACAGGCCGTGGGCGCCGGTGATGACCAGTTTCGTGCGCTGCTCGTCGACCAGCAGGACGGCGCAGAAGTCGTACCCGAGCAGTCCGGACGCCGTACCGGAGACCAGGTCGAGCACCTCGGGCAGCGAGACCGGGCGGTTGAGCGCGGTGGCGATCGCGGCGATCGCCTCGAGCCAGGGACGCAGCTGTACGGCACCGGTCGTCTGCATGCCCGAGACTGTGCCATCACAACTGAGCCCGCGCCATGCCTGTGTGGCCGCACATGTCGCGACCGACGGCCGGATCGCAAAGTTGAGCCATGAACGACGACGTTGGCGTAAGCATCGTCCGCGCCCATGAGCTGTCCGACCAGACGCCCCAGACGTCCGGCCTCAAGCGTTTCGAGGCCGTCTCCGCCCGCCGCCTCGGGTCACAGGACCTGTGGATGGGCCTGTCCGTGCTGCCCGCCGGAAGCCGCACCGGCGTACATCACCACGGCCGGTCCGAGACCGCGTTGTACGTGCTCAGCGGCATCGGCCGCTGGTGGATCGGCGACCGGCTCGACACCGTCTGCGAAGCCCATCCGGGCGACTTCGTCTACATCAAGCCGGACGTCGTGCACTGGGAAGAGAACGCCAGCGACACCGAGCCCGTACGGATGATCGTCGCCCGCACGACCCAGGACGCCATCGTGATCAACCTCGAGGGGCACCCGTACGGGCCGGTCCCGTCGGATGAGCGGTACGACCATGACTGACCGGGGACGCGCGATCGTCGTGGGCGGCTCGTTCGCCGGGCTCACCGCGGGGCTGCTGCTGCGCGAGCAGGGCTTCGAGGTCGACATCTTCGAACGTACGCCGGCCCACCTGGACGGCCGGGGCGGCGGCATCGTGCTGCAGCCCGACACCGTGCGCTGGATCGACGAGCGGCCGCACCCGTTCACGGTCGACGACGTCAGCATCGGCTCGACGGTGATGCGTTACCTCGGCGAGGACAACAAGATCACGTACGAGGAGCCGGCCACCTGGCGGTTCAGCTCGTGGACGACCCTGTACCGGGTGCTGCTCGACGACTTCGGCACCGAGCACTACCACCTGGGCGAATTCGCGGTCGGGCTGGACCAGGACGACGACGCGGCGGAACTGCGGTTCATCAGCGGGCGCACGGAGCGGGCCGAGCTGGTCGTGTTCGCCGACGGCATCTCGTCGGTCGGCCGCCGCCGGTTGCAGCCCCGGGTGCGGCCACGCTACGCGGGCTACATCGGGTGGCGCGGGTGCGTGCCCGAACAGGACGTGACCGCCGAGACCGCGGATCTGATCAACGACGCTCTCGCGTACGCGGTCATCGACTCCTCACACATCTGCATGTATTCGATTCCGGGTGCGGACGGCAGCCTTTCGCGGGGGAAACGGCAGCTGAACTACGTCTGGTACCGCAATGTGGGCGAGGGTCCGGCGCTCGACGAGATGGCCACCGACCTGCGCGGCTTCACGGCCCCGGTGTCCGTCCATCCGGGACAGGTGCAACGGCGGTTCGTCGACCGGATGCGTACGGAAGCCGCGTCTCTGCTGCCTCCCGCCGCCGCCGAGCTGATCGCGCGCACGCCCGAGCCGTACATCCAGATCGTGCTCGACATCGCCGTCCGCAACATGGCCTTCGGCCGGGTGGCGCTGATCGGCGACGCCGCCTTCGCCGCTCGCCCCCACGCCGCGGCCGGCACCGCCAAGGCCGCCGCCGACGCGTGGTCCCTCGCGGCCGCGCTGGCCGCCGAGCCCGACATCCGGCGCGCGCTCGCCGCCTGGGAGCCCGCCCGCCTCGAACTGGGCAACGACCTGCTGAGCCGGGTGGCCGAGATGGGGGCCCGGTCCCAGTTCACCAACACGTGGGACCCGGCCGATCCGGCACTGCACTTCGGCCTGTACGGCCCGGACCGCTGAGGTCAGGAGTTGCCGTTTCGAAGTTCGGTCAGCCATTCGACGCCGAGCCGGGCGCCGTCGGGGAACTGGTCGTTACGATCCCAGCGCCACGCTGTGATCATCGCCAGCATGAGCGTCCGGCAGTCGCTGAGGACCTGCTGATCGACGTCCGGGTAGTGGCCGGCGACCTCGTCGGGGGCGTGGGCCAGGTCGAACTCGACGGGCCCGTGGCAGCACGTCTCGAAGTCGATGAAGAGCGGCCCGGTCCGGGTAGCGAGCAGGTTGCCCGGATGGGGTTCGCCGTGCAGAAGCTGCTCGGGCCGGCCGCTCTCGCTGATCGCCCGGCTCATACGGTCCAACGTGCCGGCGAGAAAGGCCCGGTCCGCGTCCGACAGCTCCGGCGACCGGGCGCGGTCGGACACGAGCCTGCGGGCCTCGGCCGCCCGGTCGGTGAAGTGCGGGGCGGGCAGGTCGACCTTGCGCATTCCGGCGTGCAGCCGTTCGAGCGCGCGGGCGTAGTCGGCGTACGGGATCGGTTGTGCGGTGACCGGTTCGTAGTAGGCCCAGAGGGTGACCACGTAGTCGCCGCGGGCAAAGACCTCGGGCGTCAGAAGCGCGGCCACCGGGCTCTCGACCTCGGCGAGCCGCTGAGCGACCTCCACCTCGAACCCGACGCCCTGACCCTCCGCCGCCGGCGCGACCCGGGCCAGCACGTCGCCGGGCCGCAAACGCAAGGTGAGCTTGTTCGAGTTGTGCAGAACGGTGGCGTCCTGGGCGGTCAGGCCGATCGAGGCGGCGCTTGATATGGCTGCCTGTGCCGCCCGCCGAGCCTCATCCGCCTGCATCGGAGCACCGTAGCCCAGCGTTCGCGGCGCGGCAGCCGTATTTCCCCGTTGCCGGCGAAGCTGACATTCTTGAGGCCATGCTGCCCACCGACGGACATGTTCACACCGAATGGTCCTGGGACTGCGAGCCCGGTGACATGGAGGCCAGTTGCGCCCGGGCGCTGGCCCTGGGCCTGCCCGCCATCGCCTTCACCGAGCATCTCGACTTCACCGTCTGGACCAGTGTGGAACCGGCGCCGGACGCCCCCGCGAAGGTCACCGATCTGATCACCGAGGACGGGACGCTGGCCCCGCCCCTCCTGGACGTCGACGGCTATCTGGCGTGCGTGCAACGCTGCCGGGACAAATTCCCCGACCTGGTGATCCTCACCGGGGTGGAGGTCGGCGAGCCGCATTGGCATCGGGATCAGGTGGCCGCGGTGCTCGCGGCCGGGCAGTTCGACCGCGTACTCGGCTCCTTGCACACCCTGCCCCTGGGCGCCGGGCTCAACGAGCCGGGCGAGCACTTCGCACGGCGCCCGGCCGCGGAGGTGGTCCGCGACTACCTGGCCGAGATTGCCCGGCTGGTGACCGGATCCACGGACTTCGAGGCGCTTGCCCACATCGACTTCGTCACCCGGTACTGGCCCGCGGCCGCGGGGCCCTTCGACCCCGCGGACTTCGAGGAGGAGTTCCGGCATGCGCTGACGGCCGTGGCCGCCGCCGGCCTGGCCCTGGAGGTCAACACGAATCGACGGCCCTTCCCGGAGGTCGTCCGGTGGTGGGCGCAGGCCGGCGGTGAGGTGGTCACCTTCGGCAGCGACGCCCACGACCCCGGCGGCGTCGGCCTCGGCTTCGCGGAAGCGGTCGCCATGGTCGAGGCGCTGGGCTTCCGTCCCGGCCGGCACCCGCACGACAGGTGGTACGCCTGACGCGAGCCGCCGGGGTAGGTTTCAACGGTGGGTGATCGAGTCAAGAGCAGGCAGAACCCGCCGAAGACGAACGGTCACCGGTTCCACGGAGACCCGGATCGTTTCCCCTTGATGGCCGAGTTCATCGGCGAGCGCTTCGGCAACTCGATCGAGACGGTGGCCGACGTGGCCGGCGGCCAGGGCATGCTGGCGCGGGAACTCCGGAAGCGCCTCAACTACCGGGTGGAGGTCGTCGACCCGCGGGGCTGGACGCTGAAGGGCGTCGAGTCACGCGCCGTTCCCTACCTGGCGGAAGACGCCACCTACTACGATCTCGTCGTCGGTCTGCACCCCGACCAGGCGTTGCGCGAGGTCGTCCACTCGGCACTGGGCCGGCCAACTGTGGTTGTCCCCTGCTGCAACTTCTGGCGTGACGACCAACGACTCGGGCGGGACGCCCTGGCCGAGTCGATCGCGGAGTGGTTCAAGCAAAACCACGTCCGTTACGAGAGGATCCAGTTCCCTTTCCGAGGGCCGCAGAATCTCGGCTTCGTGACAGCACCCCCAGAAACCACGTGACAGCTCAACGCCGTCGGGCCCAGACCAGCACTCCCCGCTTCGTCACCGTCATCGGCGCCCTGAACTGCCGTGCCGTGTCCGTCGCTGACTGACTGTCGAGTCCCCGGCCCGAAACGGCAGACGCATGGCATCGGCCCGCACGGCCGGACGTGGAGCGGACCGAACGTACTCCGCCCGGTCGAGCACGACAGTCGCCACGCCCAACTGCTGTAGCCGCTGCGCCAGCAGCCCGTTGCCGCCGCCCAGGTCAAGCACCGGCCCGGTCACGTCATCCCGGCCGAGCCGCTGCGCCACCGGCTCGTGCACGTCACCGGCAGCCGAGTACAACCGCGTCGCAGCCTGATTCGTCAGAAAGCGATCAAGGTCGGTGTCGTAGTCGGCGGGATGCGCCGTCCGCCTGCCGCCGTCGCCACTAGCCATGGTCCCAGACTGCCGGATCGAACGGCGCTTCGCCCGCCCGTGAAGACGTCCGTTTCGATCGGCCGGCATCGTCAGAGCCGTCCGGTGGGTAGGTTCGGGGTCATGACCACTCTGGAGGACTTCGCGGAACTGGCGGCCGGCGAGCAGGGGCTGGTGACCGTTTCCACGCTGCGGGCCGACGGCAGCATTCAGGCGTCGGTGGTGAACGCCGGCGTGCTGGATCACCCGCTCACCGGCGTACGGGCGCTGGGGTTCGTGACGTACGGGCCGGTGAAGCTGGCCAATCTGCGGGCGCGGCCGCGGATCGCCGTGTCGGTGCGGTCGGGCTGGAAGTGGGCGACCGTCGAGGGGGCGGCCGGGCTGATCGGGCCGGACGACCCGGCCGGGGGCGTCGACGCCGAGCGATTGCGCATGATGCTGCGCGAGGTGTTCACCGCGGCCGGTGGCCGGCACGACGACTGGGACGAGTACGACCGGGTGATGGCCGAGCAACGGCGTACGGTCGTGCTGCTCGAGCCGGCCCGCGTCTACAGCAACTGATCACCGGCTCTCGTTGCCCGCGCCGGCTTGTAGTGCGACGGGCCCCGGTCGCGCGGGCCCGTCGCATCCGGATCAGGCTGTCCGGTTCCTCACCATGCCGTGCGGGTCCAGCACGTACTTCTTGGCCGCGCCCTGGTCGAAGTCCTGATAGCCCTGCGGGGCCTCGTCCAGGCCGATGGCCACGGCGTTGACGTTCTTGGCGATCTGCACCTTGTCGTGCAGGATCGCCATCATCAGGTTGCGGTTGTACTTCATGACCGGGCACTGGCCGGTGACGAACGAGTGCGACTTGGCCCAGCCCAGGCCCAGCCGCAACGACAGCGAACCCACCTTGGCCGCGTCGTCGACGCCGCCCGGGTCACCGGTGACGTACAGGCCGGGAACGCCGATCGCGCCGCCCGCGCGGGTCAGCTGCATCAGCGTGTTGAGCACCGTCGCCGGCTGTTCCACCCCGGAATCGGCGCCGTGCCCGCGGGCCTCGAAGCCGACCGCGTCGACCGCGGCGTCGACCAGCGGCTCGCCGATCGCCGGCCAGTCGCTGCCGAGGATCCGCGCGATCTGGTCGACCGGGTCGCCCTCGGCCACGTTGACCGTCTCGCAGCCGAAACTGCGGGCCTGCGCCAGCCGCTCCTCGTTGAGATCGCCGACGATGACGACCGCGGCGCCGAGCAGCCACGCCGAGGTGGCCGCGGCCAGGCCGACCGGTCCGGCGCCGGCGATGTAGACGGTCGAGCCCGAGGTCACACCCGCGCTCACGCAGCCGTGATAGCCGGTCGGGAAGATGTCGGCCAGCATGGCCAGGTCGAGGGCCTTCTCCAGGGCCTGGTCGCGGTCGGGGAACTTCAGCAGATTCCAGTCCGCGTACGGGACCAGCACGTACTCGGCCTGGCCGCCGACCCAGCCGCCCATGTCGACATACCCGTACGCCGAGCCGGGCCGGTCGGGGTTGACGTTCAGGCAGACGCCGGTCTTGCCCTCCTTGCAGTTGCGGCACCGGCCGCACGAGATGTTGAACGGCACCGAGCAGATGTCGCCGGTCTTGATGAACTCGACGCCCGGCCCGACGTCGACGACCTCACCGGTGATCTCGTGGCCGAGCACCAGCCCCTCGGGAGCGGTGGTGCGGCCGCGCACCATGTGCTGGTCGCTGCCGCAGATGTTGGTGGCGACCGTCTTGAGGATCGCGCCGTGCGGCACCTTGCGCCCGACGTTCAGTTTGTTGACGCCCGGGCCGTCCTTCAACTCGTACGTGGGGTAGTCGATGGTGTGGACCTCGACCTTGCCGGGTCCTTCGTAAACCACCGCGCGATTGGCTGGCATCGTTGCCTCCCATCGTCGTGGCGCCAGAAAGTGACAGTCTTGTCACGGCACCACGAACGCCATGTTTCACGGACCCGGGCGGAAACAGAACCGCCGGAGACCGGACCAGATGCGCAATTGGTGCCAAGACTCCGGTATGGCCTCGATCTCACATACCGCTTCGCGCGCGGCCCCCGGAACGCGCGGCCCCCAGAACGCGCGCCCCCAGAACGCGCGGCCCCGAGCCCTGCGGCCCAGCGCCCTGAACCCAGAGCCCACCCTCCCAGGGGGCCACCAGCCACCAACGATTCTGCCGGAATGCGGTGATCTTCGGAGGGCCGCCTGAAGCTCCTGTGAGTCAAGTTGTGGATAACTGTGGTGTGGTGAGTAGTCCGTGTTGTCGTAGTGCGGTGTGGATGTGGGTGAAGATTTCGC
>NZ_JBVHFW010000021.1:128638-226888 GCF_055562135.1 Actinoplanes sp. NPDC021490 | reverse complement strand
GCCCTCTGCAACGCCCGCTGAGTCGTACCGGCATCCCGCCGCATGTGGGGCCGCACCCAATGATCGACGGGCGCGGCCCCACTGCGGCGATGCCGGCATTGCCGAAGAGAGAAGAGAGACATGAAGATCGCTTTCCTGACTATCGCCCTCATCACCGCGGGTCTGGGGATCGCCGACGCCACCGGGCCCGCCGCACCCTCCGGCTGGGCCGGCATCACCCGCGAGCAGGTGCGGATCGACCTCGGCCAGGGCTGGGTCACCAAAGCCGAACTGACCTATCCGAGCGCCGCCCGGGGCCGACTGCCCGTGGTCGTGTTCCTGCACGGCAGCGGACGCAACGACATGAACCAGACTCTGCCGGGCGGCAAGGGCTCGACCTTCGTCGGGCTCGCGCAGGCCGCCGGCCGTACGGGCTACGCGACTCTGCGTTTCAACAAGCGTGGCGTGACCGACATCGGGCCGGTACGGACCACCGATCCCGCACAGCTGGAGCCGGAGCAGCCCTACCATCGCACCCAGCAGGACGCCGCCGCGGTGCTCCGGTTCGCGGCCAGGTCGCCGCGGGTCGATCCGTCGAAGATCTTCCTGCTCGGCCACAGCGAGGGCACCAACGTGGCCGCCAACCTGGCCGCCGATCCCAAGAGCTTCGGCATTCCGAAACCGGCCGGGGTGGTCGCGATGGCGGTCCTGGGCAAGCCTGTCAAGCAGTTGCTGACCTTCCAGGTCCACGGCCGCCTGCTGCTGCAGCTGCATGACGAGTTCGACCTCGACGGCGACGGCCGGCTGACCGCCACCGAGGCGACCGACGGCCTGGTGGGCCAGCCGCCGCCGGTCGCCGACCTGTTCCGCTCCGTCCTGCTCGACGGCGCGAAGGTCAAGGCCGCCACCGACCGGAACCGGGACGGCCGGATCGCCATCGACACGGAGGCGGGCGCGGTGCTGCGCGAGATCACCGGCATCGACGCGTACCCGAACCTTCCCGGCCTGGACCCCTTCCTGGTCAGATACATCAAAGACCTCAGCCGTTTCCCGTACGTCGCGATGGCGCTGCCCCGGTTCTCCGGCCCGACGCTCCTGCTCAACGGGGAGAACGATCTCGAGACCCCGGCCCGGGCGGCGCTGGCCGTGGACGCGGCGGTAGCGGCGGCCGGCCACCGGGACCACAAGGTGGTCGTCTACCCCGGCGTCGGGCACACCATGAACGTGTCGCCCAAGTACGCCGACGAACTGGGCGAGCCGGACCAGCGGGTCGTGGCCGAAGTTCGAGGATGGCTCGAGGCGCACCGCGGCGCCTAACGTCGTTAAGGTGGCTGTGTCGTGACGGCGCCGCGGCCCGGCGCCCGGAGCAAGTTCGAAGCGAGGTGACAACTGTGCCGACCGGCACCCGGCGGGCCCGCGAACGGGCGAGCACGCGCGAACGGATCATCGAGGCCGCCCTGCACGTCCTGGAGACGGAGGGCGCCTCGGCGCTGACGATCCGGCGCATCGCCACCGACGTCGAATACTCCGCACCCGTCGTCTATCAGCACTTCGCCAACAAGGACGCTCTCGTGCTGGAGCTGGTCGCCCACGGCCACCGCCTGATGGTGTCCGAGCTCCGGCCGGCCGCCGAGGAACCCGACATCGATCGGCGCACGCTGCGGCTGGCGTCCGAGTACGTCCGGTTCGCCGGCCAGCACCCGCACCTGTATCAGGTCATGAACGGCGATGCCGTCGACGCGGACGAGCGCCGGCGCGCGGCCGCCCCCGCCGTCGGCGTCCTGAAGGAACTGCTTACCGCCTGGTCGGACGCCCACGGCGTGGTCCTGGCCGATCTGGACGATGCCTGCGACATCGTCTGGGGCACGTTGTACGGCATTGCGTCACTCGGCCACCTGGGCACCGTCGGCAATGAGCGCGCCCGGCGCCTCGCCCAGGAGGCGCTGCGTACGTTGCTCCGCGGCTGGCAGACCGACCTGTCGCCAGAGGCATAGGCACAAAAAATAGCTCCGGCCCGGTTCCGTGGAACCGGGCCGGAGCTGTATTCAGGACGGCCTCAGTTGCCGGTCGGGGTCCAGTCCGTGGGCAGGCCGGAATCGCTCAAGATCTCACCCCGGTTGTAGTAGTCGGCGCTCGACCGGATCAGGTTGCCGCGCAGCCGCAGCACGGTCACGGCCGGCACCGCGAACGGACGAGGCGCGCCGACGATGTGGCCACTGAACACTCCCTCCACCACCACCTCGTCACGCCCGCGGATTTCGGCCGTCACCTCGAACCCGAAGTCGTCGATGAGCTGATGGGAGCCGGTCTCCCATTCCGTGACGCCGTCACGACCGCGGAACACCAGGTTGAGAGCGCGGTCGGTGTAGACGGCGTCCTTGGTGTAGAGGCGAGCGAGATCGCGGGTGTCGGTGGTCATCCACGCGGCGGCCCAGCGCCGCCCGATCGTCGGCACTCGATCGCTGGGCTGCGCATGCTCGACCCCCGACGGCACATTCTGCTTCCTCGGGGACGCCGCCGAGGAGCCTGCCGCCCCGGCCAGGAAAGCCGCAGCCGTTGCTACCGCAGCAAGACCGGAAACGAAGTTACGCGTACGCATGGGAATCTCCTTGTTCTGTGGTTTTCTAACAGCGTTAGATCTTCTAACAACGTTAGGTTAGGTGCGGCCGGACAGGAGTGTCAATAGATGACGGAGCGGACGGCTCAGGTCACCAGGCCGCGGCGGTACGCGTACACGACGGCCTGCACCCGGTCACGCAGGTTGAGCTTGGTGAGGATGCGGGACACGTACGTCTTGACCGTCTCGTGGCTGATCACCAGGGCCGCGGCGATCTCGCTGTTGGACAGGCCCTCGGCAATGAGCCGGAGCACCTCCAGCTCGCGCGGGGTCAGCGCGCCGCCGTCCGGTTCGCCCTCGGCCGGCCGGATGCGGGCCGCGTACCGGCCCACCAGCTGCCGGGTCACCTCCGGGGCCAGCAGCGCGGCGCCCGTCGCGACCGTGCGGATGCCGTTGAGCAGCTGTGCCGGTGGGGCGTCCTTGAGCAGGAAGCCGCTGGCGCCGGCGCGCAGCGCCTCGTAGACGTACTCGTCGAGGTTGAACGTCGTCACCACGAGGACCTTCACCGGCTCGGGGACCGCGGCGCCGGCCAGCCGGCGGGTCGCCTCGATGCCGTCGAGCACCGGCATCCGGACGTCCATCACGACCACGTCCGGCCGGAGCCGGGTGGCCAGGTCGATCGCCGCGCGCCCGTCGCCGCACTCGCCGACGATCTCCATGTCGGGCTGGGCGTCGATGATCGTCGCGAAGCCGGCGCGGATCAGCTCCTGGTCGTCGCAGACCAGCACCCGGATCGGCGTGGTCACGACGGGTTTCCGGCCGGGATCCGGGCCCGTACGAGGAAGCCGCCGCCGGCCTGCGCGCCCGCGCTGAAGTCGCCACCGAGGGCGGTGACCCGCTCGCGGAGCCCGGCGAGACCGCGTCCGCTGCCTCCCGGGGACGCGGCGGCGGATCCGGAGTGGTCGGTGCTGATCTCCACGGTCGTCTCCCTGCTTCCGTGGTGAACGTGAACCCTCGTGCGGCTGCCGTGCGCGTACTTCAGCGCGTTCGTCAGCGCCTCCTGCACCACCCGGTACGCCGCCAGCTCGGCGCCGCCGGTGGCCGCGGCCGGCGTGCCCTCCCTGACGAACTCGACCGGCTGCCCGGCCTGGCGGGAATGGTCGACGAGGGCGTCCAGGTCGACGACGGTGGGCGTACGAGGGTCGGCTGTGCTGTGGTCGGGGTTGAGGAGGTCGAGCAGTTGCCGCAGGTCGCCGATGGCCCGGCGGCCCGTGCCGGTGATCGCCGTCAAGGTCTGGTCCAGCTTGTCCGGGGCGGCCGTCAGGTAGCGCGCCGCCTCGGCCTGCACGACCATCGCCGTCACGTGGTGGGTGACGACGTCGTGCAGCTCCCGGGCGATGCGCGTGCGCTCCGCCGTACGGGTGGCCTCCTCGACATGGCGGCGGCGCTCGGCCTCGACGGCCCGGTTGCGGCGCAGCCACGCCCCGGCGCCCCACGCAAGCGCCATCAGCAGGTAGAAGGTGGTGAAACCGGCGACGCCCTCACTCGAGCCGCGCCGGTCGAGGGAGATCACCAGGGGCACGTACGCCGCCGAGGCGAGACCCGCGGCGACCCAGCGGTGCCGTTCCAGGTGGGCGCCGGCGCTGAGGAGCGCGACAGCCAGTCCCGTACCCGCGACGGTGTGATAGCCGCGGAACTGGTCGATCAGAAAGCCGAGCGACACCAGGGCGAGGCAGAGGGCCGGCCACCGTCGGCGAACGGCGAGCGGCAGAGCCTGCAGGGCGACGACACCGACGGTCAGCGCGTCGTACGAGCGGTCCGGGAGGTTGCCGAGCTGCGTGCCCTGCCGCTCCAGGGCCGGCACCGCCGCCGCGAGGGCGAGGGCCAGAGCGAGCGGGAGATCCCGGACCGTGATCGGCCACCGCCGCCACAGTTCCGGGAGCCTCCGGAGGCTTGTCACTGGGAAACTGTATCGGTTGCCGGGGTCTGCGCCGCGCGGCGACGGCGCGGGACGATGTGCCCGCGGCGCTTGGCCAGCCACAGGAACACCACGGTCAGCACCACGCCGGCCAGCACCGCGTACAGGCTGCCCTCCGGCCCGAAGTCGCCACCGCTGACCGCGGCCGGCCCCGACATCGAGGCCTCGAGCAGCCCCTTCGAGTCGCCGTTGCCCGAGACCACGACGCTGAAGAGGCCGCCGGCCGCGAAATTCCAGCCGAAGTGCAGACCGATCGGCACCCACAGGTTGCGGGTGGCGGCGTAACAGGCGGCGAGCATGAACCCGGCCTCGATGGCGATGGCGGTCGCCCCCCACAGGCTGGCGTCCGGGTTCGCCAGATGCATGGCGCCGAACACCACGCCGGTCAGAGCAAGAGCGATCCAGGTGCCCGTACGCTCCTCGATGATCCGGAACAGCACTCCCCGGAACAGCAGCTCCTCGGTGACCGCTGCGGCCGCCATGAACCCGAGCAGACCCAGCGCTCCGGTCGGCGAGCCCAGGCCCTCGACGTGGTAGCCGCCCAGGAACGCGATGTTGGCGATGACGGCCGCGAACATGGCGAACCCAATGAGCGTCCCGCGGCCCAGCTTCCCGCCCCAGCCGTCCAGTCCGAGCTCGGCCGGCTCGCGTCGCTCGGTGTGCCGCACCACCCACCGGTAGACGACCACGCCCAGCACGGCCGTCGCAGCGCCGATGGCCAGGGTGAGGAGGAAGTTGCCCTCGACGGCGGCGACGCCCTGCCCGCCGACGACGGCGACCGCGAGAACGGCGAGAAGCTGTTTGACGAATCGCATGATGACTCCTTCTCAGGCCGCGACCGGGGCGCCGCGGACATGAAGAAACCTATGGATTCAGGCCGCCACAATCGTCACCGTGCGGTGGACACTTGCGGGTAGCTCGCACGGGGGACAAGGTCCCCGCCGCCGCTTGGCACATGCGGTTTCTCCCCGATCTCCACTGCGGTCGGCTCTGCCGAACGGTCATCGGCCGGTGATCTGTTCGGCGCTCGAGGTTGACCGTTAGGCCAGGTTCCGATGTGGTCCAAATCGGGTTTTTCCTCTCGTAAGGCATCACGCCATACGGTACGAAAGGGATCGCAATGAACAAGCTCACCCGCGCCATCACCCTGGGAGGGTTCGGCGTGCTCACCGCCTTGACCGTTGGCATGGGCCCGGCCCAGGCGGCTCCGGCCGCGCCCGCGGCACCGGAGAGCAAGACCACGGCCAGCCAGAACATGTGGCGTGGCGAGAGCCAGATCGTTGGCTTCTACCGCTCGCTGCGTGACTGTGAGCTGGCCGGCATCTACGGCGAGCGGACCGGCGCCTGGGACGACCACGACTGCAACATCGTGCGGGTCGGCATGCGCCGGGGCGCGTGGGCCCTCGAGGTCGCCGACTACGACAACTGGGGCTCGTTCGGCTTCGGCCGGCCCTTCCAGGTCGTCCGGGGCTTCCCGACCCAGTTCCGGCCCGTCTGGGCCGGCCAGTTCCGGCAGGCTCGCCCGGGCCAGTTCCGGCACTTCCGGCCCGGTTCGCACCGCAACGACTGGGTCCGGGACCGGGACCGCCGCCACGGCGGCTGGGACCACAACGGCCGCGGTGACCGGGACCACCACGGTCGCGGTGACAACAACGGCCGGGGCGACCGGGACCACAACGGTCGTGGCGACAACAACGGCCGTGGCGACAACAACGGCCGTGGCGACAACAACGGCCGTGGCGACAACAACGGTCGCGGTGACAACAACGGCCGTGGCGACAACAACGGTCGCGGCGACCGGCACTGACACAGTGACACGCGTGTGAGCGCTGGGCATCCCAAGCTGGGGTGATGCCGAGCAACGCACGAGTCAACCTGGGGTCGTTGGGCGTTGTCGGCCCGGCGGCCCCAGGCCTTTGCCTGCCGGGTCCGGCCGGACAAGGTAGGTTGCAGGCAGGTGTGCCGGGAAGGCTGGTCGGCGATGTTCTCGCCGTGCCCTGCCGAAGGAGTCCCGTGACCGCGACACCACCGACCCGTCCGACCCGCCACCTCTTCGGCCGTGGCACCTGGCCGGAGGTCAGCCGGATCGGCGACATCCTGCGTGCCGAAACCGTCGGTGGAGCTCTTCTGCTCGGTGCCGCCGTGCTGGCGCTGGTCTGGGCGAACTCGCCCTGGTCGGAGAACTATCAGGATCTCGTCGCCTGGAAGGTCGGGCCGCATGCGCTGCATCTGGACCTGACTCTCGCCCAGTGGGCGGGCGACGGGCTGCTGGCGATCTTCTTCTTCGTCGCCGGCCTCGAGCTCAAACGCGAATTCGTCGCCGGTGATCTCCGCGATCCGCGCCGGGCCGTGATGCCGGTCGCCGCCGCGGTCGGCGGGATGGCCGTGCCCGCGGTGATTTATGTGGCCGTCAACGGGAGCGCCGAGGGTGGGGCGTTGTCCGGGTGGGCCGTGCCGACGGCCACCGACATCGCGTTCGCCCTCGCCGTCCTCGCGGTGATCTCCACCCACCTCCCGGTGGCGCTGCGTACGTTCCTGCTGACCCTCGCGGTGGTCGACGACCTCCTCGCCATTCTGATCATCGCGGTCTTCTACACCAGCTCGCTGTCCCTGCTGCCGCTGGCCGCGGCGCTGGTGCCGCTGGCGTTGTTCGCGGTGCTGGTGCAACGGCGAGTCCGTTCGTGGTGGCTGTTGCTGCCGTTGGCCGCGGCCACGTGGGCGCTGGTGCACGCCTCCGGGGTGCACGCCACAGTGGCCGGGGTGCTGCTCGGCTTCATGGTTCCGGTGGTGCGCCGCAGCGGCGGGGAGGGTCCCGGTCTGGCCGAGCACTTCGAGCACCGGTGGCGGCCGTTGTCGGCCGGGTTCGCCGTGCCGGTCTTCGCGTTCTTCGCCGCGGGCGTCTCGATCGCCGGTGCGGGCGGTCTGGGGGAGACGCTGCGGGACCCGGTGACGATCGGCATCATCGCCGGTCTCGTGATCGGCAAATGCGCCGGCGTGCTGGGGTCGACCTGGCTGGTGCAGCGCTTCACCCGAGCCACCCTCGGCGACGGGGTGAGCTGGTGGGATGTGCTCGGTCTGGCGCTGCTGGCCGGGATCGGGTTCACCGTGTCGCTGCTGATCGGTGAGCTTGCGTTCGGCGTGGGCAGTCCGCAGGACGAGCACGCCCGGATCGGGATCCTGGCCGGGTCGCTGATCTCGGCGCTTCTGGCCACAGTGGTGCTGCGGGCTCGTAACCGCCACTACCGGCAGTTGTGCGCGGATGAGGAACGGGACACCGACGCCGACGGCATCCCCGACTTCTGGGACGACGACACCGTACGACCCTGACCCGGTGCCGGGCCTTCCCCGCGGATCCGGGACAGGCGTACGGTGAGCCACAGGTGTGCCGGGAAGTCTGGTCGGCGGTCATATCCACGCGACCGCGAAGGACTTCCCGTGACCAGACTTCCCGTGACCAGACTTCCCATGACCAGCGATCTTGCGCTGCGCACTGCCGGCCTGACCAAACGGTACGGGCGCCTCACTGCCCTCGACGATCTCAACCTCGAGGTTTCGGCTGGTGAGGTGTTCGGGTTTCTCGGCCCGAACGGCGCCGGCAAGTCCACCACCATCCGCCTGTTGCTCGGACTGGCTCGCCCCACCGCCGGGCACGCCTGGGTGTTCGACGTCGACGCGGCCGACGTCGCCCGCGCCCACCGGCTGCTGGCCTACGTCCCCGCCGACGTCGCGTTGTGGCCGCAGCTCACCGGCGCTGAGATCCTGCACCTGCAAGCGGCCACCGGCCCCGGCACAGACCCGGCCTACCAGGCTGAACTCGCCGAGCGTTTCCAGTTGGACCTGTCGAAGCCGGCCCGCACCTACTCGACGGGGAATCGGCAGAAGGTCGCGCTGGTCGCCGCGTTCGCCACGCGGGCCCCGCTGCTGGTCCTGGACGAGCCGACCAGCGGCCTCGACCCGTTGATGGAGCGTGAGTTCCGCAGCGCGGTCACCGGGGCCCGCGACCGGGGGCAGACGGTGTTCCTCAGTTCCCACCAGCTGGCCGAGGTCGACGCCGTGTGCGACCGGGTCGCGATTCTGCGGGCCGGCCGGCTGATCCAGGTGGCGCCGATCGGCGAGCTGCGTGGTCTGCACCGTTCCGAGGTGAGCCTGACCTACACCGGGCTGCCGCCGGAGTTGGACAGCGTCGGCGGAGTCCAGGACGTGCAGCAGCCGGGGGAGGGCCGGCTGCGGTTCACGCTGACCGGGTCACCGGGGCCGGCGCTGGCGGCGCTGGCCGGTGCCGACGTCACCGGCTTGGCCGTACGGGAACCCAGCCTGGAGGAGATCTTCCTCGACTACTACGGTTCCGAGGCCGTCCGATGACCACTATGACGGTGCCCGCCACGGCCGCCGGCACGATCGTTGCCGCAGCACCCGGCCAAGCTGTCACCCGCCTCGCGGTGCGGCAGATCCGACGCAGCGGTCTCATCGTCATCGCCATCCCCGCCGCGATGACCGCGCTGGTCGCCGCGACCTACGCGCAGGTGATGGCCGACCCCGCGGCGGCCCGTGGCCTGCAGGCTCTGGCCGCCAACCCGGCCATCCGCACCCTGTTCGGCGCCCCGACCGGGCTCGACACCGCCGGCGGGTTCACGGTGTGGCGGGTCGGCACCGTCATCGCGGTCTTGCTGGGCGCCTGGTCGATCCTCGCCACAACCCGGATCACCCGTGGCGAGGAGGACGCCGGCCGCTGGGATGTGCTCCTGTCCGGCCGCCTGACGCTTCGTGCCACCGTGATCCGTCATCTGGCTGCGGTGATGGCAGTTCCGTCGGCCATCGCCATCAGCACCACGGCTGTCCTGCTGGCCGCCGGCACCCCTGCGGCCGGGGCGATCATCCACGGCGCCGGCACCGGGTTGCTGGGAATGTTCTTCGCCGCGGTGGCCGCCCTGGCCGCGCAGGTCTTTCCCGCCCGGTCACCCGCGACCGGCACGGCCGTGACGGTCCTGGGCGTCGGCCTCCTGGCCCGCATGATCGGCGACGGCATCACCGCACTCGGCTGGCTGCACTGGACGTCACCCTTCGGCCTGCTCGCTCTGAGCGGCCCGTACGTCCACAACCGGACCTTGCCGTTGCTGGTGCTCACCGTGGCCACCGTGCTCGTCACCGTGGCGGCATTGTTCGCGGCCGACCGTCGTGACGTTCAGGGTGGCCTTGTTCCAGCCGCTCACGGCCGGCGCCCTCGCACGCTCCTGCTGGCCAGTGTGGAAACCTTCGCCGTCCGGCGGGTGCTGCGGCCGTTGACCGGCTGGATGATCGGTATCGGCGCCTACTACCTGCTGATCGGGCTGACGGCCGTGTCGGTCACCGACTTCCTGCGCGACAATCCGGCTCTGGCCGGTGAGGCAGCGCAGGCGGGCTTCGCCGGTCTGGGCGCCATCAGCGGGTTCACCGCGACCCTGTTCGCGATTCTCGCCATGCCGATCGGCGGTTTCACCACGGTCCGGCTGAACGCGTTGATCGCCGCCGAATCCGACCGGCGGCTGACCCTGCTGGCGAGTCAACCGGTGACCCGGATCCGGCTGATCGGCGCGGAAACTGCCGTCACCGCCGCAGCCGCAGCGGCCCTGGTCACCGCCGCCGCCCTGCTCACCTGGACGGGCGTACGCGTGATGGGCGGCGAACTTCCCGTGGACGCCGCACTGCGAGGCGCCTGGAACGTCCTGCCGATCGTGGCACTCAGCCTCGGCGCGGCTGTCTTCGCCGCCGGCTGGGCTCCCCGCTGGACAGGACTCCTGGGCGGCCTTCCCGCTGTCGGCGGGTTCCTGCTGCTGGTTGTCGCCGAGAGCGTCGCCGCACCGAACTGGGTGCGCGACATCTCGCCGTTCGCCCACCTGGCCCCGGTTCCGCTGACCGGCCCTGACATGACGGCCACGATGGTCATGCTCGCGATGACGGCCGTGCTGAGCGCCGTCGGCGTCGTCGGGTACGGCCGTCGAGATCTACGCTTGTGAACCCTGAGGCGGGGATCAGTCCGGTGCCGCGGCTCGCGGAATCTGCCCATGCAGCACCGCGTGCAGAATGCGGGTCAGGTCCGCCTCCGAGGGGGCGCTGTCGTGCACCTGCTCCCACATCACCACGGCCTGGAAGAGGACGTAGGCCAGGATCGGCGGGTCGCTCGCCGGGCTCAACTCGCCCCGGACTACCGCACGCTCCAGCGCCCGGTGGAACGGCGCCAGGGTGCGCGCGTTCGCGGCCCGCACCAGTTCCTGCAGCTCGGCGGCCCCGGTGGTGGCCGCCGTGATCATGGCGCGGCCTTCCGGGCGGGCCGCGTTGTCCCTGATCAGGGTCATCAGTTCGAGCAGGTCGCCGGACAGTGCGCCGGTGTCGGGATCGGTGTCGTAGCGTTCGAGCAGCGGCTCGACGACCGCCTGCAGCAGCGCCGCCTTCGAAGGCCAGCGCCGGTAGATGGTCGGGCGGCTCACCCCCGCCGCCTTGGCCACGGCGTCGATGGTCAGGTTCGCGAACCCGGTGCGGGACAGTTCGGCCAAGGTGGCGGCGCGGACATTTTCCACCACCTGGGTGCTGCGCGGGCCCCGCTGGATCCCGCGGGTGCGCCGGTTCGGTTCGGTCATCAGGTCCTGACCCTAGCCAACTGATGTCGGCCAGCAAATGTATACACACTGTTGCCATTTAGCCGCAGGAGACCTAACGTCGGCAGTCGCATCGCCCGACCCGAACTGGAAGGCACCTCCGTGACCACTGCCGACGTATCGAGCAAATCCCTGGCCGACCTCATCTCCCTCGCCGGTCGCCGGGCGGTCGTAACCGGCGGAGCGCGCGGGCTGGGCAAGGCGATCGCCCTGCGCCTGGCCGAGGCGGGAGCCGACCTGGTGATCGGTGACATCGAGGAGGGCCTGGCCGTGACCGCCGCCGAGGACATCGCCCGGCTCCACGGTGTGCGAGCCGTCGGCTGTGCCTTGGACGTCACGGACACGACGTCGGTCCAGGCTGTTGCCGACCGGGCCGTCGCGGAACTGGGCGGCCTGGAGATCTGGGTCAACAACGCCGGCATCTTCCCCAGCGTGCCGCTGCTCGAGATGACCGACGAGATCTGGGACAAGGTGATCGACGTCAACGCCCGGGGCAGCTTCGTCGGCGCCCGTGAAGCCGCCCGGCGAATGACGGACGGGGGCGGCGGCGGTGTCATCGTGAACGTCATCTCCACGGCGGGGTTCCGGGGGAGCGCACCGGGTCTGGCGGCGTACGTGTCCTCGAAGCACGCCGTGCGCGGACTCACCCGGGAGCTGGCGCTGGAACTGGCGCCGATGGGCATCCGGGTGCTCGGGGTGGCGCCGAGCCACGTCCCCACCGAGGGCAACATCGCCGCGGCGGCCGCTTCCGGGGTCTCGGCCGAGGAGCTCTCGCAGATGGCGCTGATGATGACCGGCCCCATCGGGCGGGCCGGGGTTCCGGACGACATCGCCCGGGTCGCGCTGTTCTGCGCCTCCGACCTCTCATCGTTCATGACGGGCAGCACCCTGCTGGCCGACGGCGGAACCACCGCCTGAGCTGCGGGTCCGGCGCAACCCGGCTGGATGAATCGTCCGTAACACGCCGAAAATTCTGCGAACCGGGTAGTTACGGTGCCGTTGTGACTACCAAGAGAGATCGTAAAGACACGAGAAGTGACCGTACGGTCGGCGGTCACCGGCGGCACGCCGGATGGGCTGTCGCGGTGGCTCTGATCGGGCTGCTCGCACCCCCGGCCGCCGCCGCGCAAGCAAACCCGCAGTCCGAGCCGGCCGTGAGTGCCGCGGCCGCCCGTGCCCGCAATGTGGTGCCCGGCGCGGCCGGTCTCATCGCCCTGCGCCCGGACGGAAAGGTGTTCGCCACCGCCGGCAAGGGGGCCGTCCGGCAGTGGACGTTGGCCGGGCGCAAGGCCGGGCCGGCCGTCACCGTCGCGAACGGGCCGGTCAACTCCATCGCCTACAGCGCGGACGGCAAGCTGCTGGGCGTGGCCGGCAACGGCGGGGTCTCGCTCTACGAGGCCGCTACCGGAGAGCAGGCCACGCCGTCGCTGACCGGTCACGTCGGGCCGGTGCGCTCGATCGCTTTCAGCCCGGCCGGCCTGCTGGTGGCCACGGCGGGCGACGACGGCACGGTCCGGATCTGGGATGCCACCACCGGGGACGCGCTGCGCACCCTGAAGGGTCACGCCGGCGCGGTCCGGTTCGTCGTGTTCAGCCCGAAGGGCGAGCGCCTGGCCACCATCGGCGCCGGCGACGACCACACCGTACGGCTCTGGCAGGCCTACACCGGCCGGCCCATCGGCAAGCCGCTGACCGTGAGCCCCGGCCCGGTGTACGCGGTGAGCTTCAACCCCAGCGGGAGGCTGCTGGCCGCCTCGGGCGGCGGCAACGTCGTACGGGTGTGGAACTCGGCCACCGGCAAGCCCGCGGGCAAGGCGTTGACCAGCAGTACCGGGCCTGTGCTGGCCCTCACGTTCAACCGCGGCGGGAAGCTTCTGGCCACCTCGTCGGGCGGGGACAACACCGTACAGCTGTGGAACATGGCGACCCGTGAGCCGGCGGCCGAGCCGCTCACCGGTCCGTCCGGCCCGGTGCGGGCGATGCGGTTCAGCCCGAACGGGAAGCTGCTGGCCACGGGCAGCGACGACGGGGCCGTACGGGTGTGGAACGCCGCGACCGGAACCGCGGTGGGCGGGCTGCTGATCGGGCACAAGGGCGCCGTGTGGGCGCTGCGGATCACCCCGGACGGCAAACGCCTGATCACCGCGGGCGCCGACAACAAGGTCCGGCTGTGGCGCGTACCGGCCAAGAACGCGGCCTGACTTGAACGACCCGAACTGAGAAAGAGGCCCGATCCCGGCGGATCGGGCCTCTTCCGCGTTCGGCCGGTGCGTCGGACAGCGGGCGCGGGGCCGGGCCCATTGGTAGGTTGCGAGCGTGGGTCATGTCCGAGCAGCGCTCTATCTCGACTTCGACAACGTGTTCGGCGGGCTCTTCCGGCTGGATCCGGAGGCGGCGGTGCAGTTCGCCAGCGATCCGGGGGGCTGGTTGCGCCGGATGTCGGTGACGGCGACCACGGACGCGCCGCGGCGGTGGCTCGTGCTGCGCTGCTATCTCAACCCGGCCGGGTGGGTCTATCACACCGACCAGTCCGGCGAGCAGACCCGGCTGTTCTTCTCCAAGTTCCGGCCGTGGTTCGTGCGCGCCGGATTCGACGTGATCGACTGCCCCCGGTACAGCGGGACGAAGAACGCGGCCGACATCCGGATCGTGGTCGACGCCGTCGACGCGCTGTCGGCCGACACCCGGTACGACGAGTTCGTCATCGCGTCCGGCGACTCCGACATGACGCCCCTGCTGCAGCGCCTGCGCCGCTCCGACCGGCGCACCATGATCGTGTCGCCGGCCGACGCGGCCGAGGCGTTCACCTCGATCGCCGACCACGTGCTCGACAGCCAGCAGCTGCTGGAGCTGGTGCAGGGCGAGCCGGTCGAACTGGACGAGGACGAGCCGTTCGCGGTCGACACCGAGCCCGGCGAGACGTACGAGACGTTCCGCGAGATCGTGGCCGGCGAGTACGCCGCCGCCACCGAGCCGCTCAACATGGCATCGCTCGCCGCCCGGCTGCGGGTCCAGCTCGGCCAGACGATCACCGACAGCAACTGGTTCGGGTTCGGCAGCTTCGCCCGCGCCGTGGCCGGGCTCAAACTGCCGGACCTGCGGACGTCGCAGCTCTTCCTGTGGGACGACACCCGCCACGCCGCCCCCGAGCCGGGCGCGACCACGACGCAGAGCCCGGCCCAGCCCGAGCCGGTCGAGCGTCTGGCCGCCCAGCTCGACCTGCCGAGGCTGCCGCAGACGTGGTGGCCCGCGATCTACGAGACCCTGGCCGCGTACGTCGACACCCACCGCTTCAACCTCACCCAGTGCACCAGCTGGTCGCGTGACCGGCTGCGCGACCAGGGCGTGCCGGTCAGCCGGGGAGCGGTCGCTTTCGTCGTACGCGGCGCGGCATTCGGCGGGTGCCCACTGTTCCGCCTGCCCCCGCCCACCGCGGCCGAGATCGGGGCGGCGTTCGTCGACAACGTGCTCAGCCGGGCCGAGTCGGTCGACATGACCTTCACCGAGGACGAGACCACGACCGTACGGGGATGGCTCCTCGACAAGTAGGAACCGCAGGTCATGCCCCCGGAGTGTCCAGCCAGGGAACTGGGTGGGGAACGCGATGCCACCACCAGCCGGCCTCGGGCGGCAGCGGGCCCGTCTCGGCGGCGAGCGCCCGGCCGCCATCGTCCTCGGTCAGGTCGCGGAAGCGACCATCCACTTCGGCCAGGGCACGAGCCGCTTCGGGCCGCGCCTGGACAGCGGTCGCCAGGTCGTCGCGAATCCGCAGGTCCTCCCGGTAGTAGTCGGCCGGATACCAGCCGTCGGGCGGCCAGCCCTCGGCCAGGCGGGAAACCATGCCCTCCCACGCGCCGAGCCACATGGTCACGTTTCCGGCCGCTCCGGCACCAAGTTCCTCGACCAGCCGATCCCGTACGGGCGTCGGCATCCGGTATTCGCGGATGACCTCGGGAATCGGGGCCACGGGCAGGCCCGGCAGCGCGGCAACGGGATGTTCGACGGCGTCGATGCGGTACGCGGCGGGCAGGTTGTCGTCGCTGTCCTGCTCGTAGATGCGCGCACGGGTGCGCCGCCCGTCCGGCCCGACCACCCAGAAGGCGCTGGGCGGCAACGGCAGCGACCGATAGGCGACCACCGTCTTGAGACGCGCGGCCAGCCAGGCCGCAGCAACCGACTCGGGCGGCGGCCCCACCACGGCCACGCTTAGGTAGGCGTCAAGATGCCAATGCAGCTCGCCGGCGAGGGGCGAAACGGTGCAGAGAACGGCCGCGTCCCAGTCGCGGTCCTCGAGCGCGACGTCGACCGCCTCTGGCGTGAGCGAGAGCATCTCGGCGAGCGCGGCCGCGAGCGCCCCTCGATCCAGCTCACCGAAGATCCAAAAACCGTAATTCACGGCGCCACCGGGCGCCTTTCCCGGGTAGGAACCGCGTACCTGCGGAACATGACGGTGGGTGGGTCTACCAGGACTTGGCCCAGTCGGGTGGCGGGACGACCTTCAGGCCGGGCTCGCCGGGGATGGGCTCCAAGGCGTACAGGATGGTCAGGTCGTCGTTGTTGGGATCGGTCATTACCCGACCGAAGCTTCCGTCGGCGGCGACCAGGAACCAGTAGTCGGGCGCCGGGCTGCCCTCGTCGAGCAGGGCCCGGGTGCGGGCGATCCGGCAGATGGCCTGGGCCAGCTCGAGGGGCGTGGCCCGGGTCAGCTCCTGCAGCTTGTCGCCGGCGGCAAGCTCGTGACCGAACGGACCGTCCGCGGGCGTGATGAGCACGATCGGGTCGGGGCCGGGATGGGAGTTGAGCTGCTCGTACGCGCCTATGTAGATCAGCTCGGGCGCGATGTTGTAGACCGTGTGCAGTGCCTGGCGCAGCGCTTCGGCCGGAGTGCTGCTGTCGAAGTAGATGCCGTACGTCATGCGCCACCTCGGTAGCTCTTGTGGTGCTGGAAGACCTCGAGGGCCATTGTCCAGGCCGCCTCACTGACGCTCGGGTCGCGGCGCAGGGTCTCCCGTGCTGCGGCGATGTCACCGTCGTGGCCGATCACAGTCTTGAGGACCTTGTATTCGGAACGGTTGAGGTTGGCGAAGCCGGGGCCGTCGACCGGGAAGGTCGTCCCACCGGGCTCCACACCGTAGGTCCGGCCGTTGACCTGATAGCGGTTGGTCGGCTCGTCCCAGGTGCCGCGGCCCGCGGCGATGTCGGCCAGGTCGCCGGGGACATCGGTGCCGGGCAGCACGATGGTGTTTTGAGCGTTGCTGCGGCTCTTGAGCTTGATGCTGTTGAGATTGTGCCGTCCGGGATTGGGCGGTTTCAGAGGCGTCCTGGCCGCCGGCCCGGTCACCGTGCTGGGCCCGCCACCGCTCGCCGGAGCTCCCTTGTCGGCTCGGCCGCCGTGAACCGTGGTGGTCAGCTCGGCCTGGGCGGCCGCGATGCTGTCGGCGTTGCCGCCGCCGGCGCTGCCCCGGGAGCGAGGGTGGGGTGGGGGTGGGTCGCCGCCGTCGCCGCCGCCCGGGGAGTGCGGGCGCGACTTGGGCATCGGGAGCCTTCCGGGGGCGACGAGTCTGGGGCGTCAGGTAGCGGGGGCTGTCTTGCCCGAATGGGTAAAGATTGTTAACAGATATTGACCGGGCTCCAGGACATTTGCTTGTGTCAATGTGTCGCGCGCGCCCACCATCCCCCGGCGCTCGAAAGGTCCGCCATGAAGAGAAAACGTCTGGTGACGCTGCTTGCTGTGTTGACGCTGGGCATTGTCGGCGCGGTGGTGCCGATGACGGTGTCCCAAGCGGCCGCCGCGTGCGTGACCCCCTACAGCAGCAGCGCCGTCTACACCAACGGCATGACTGCGTCCTACAACGGCCGCAACTGGACCGCCAAGTGGTGGACCCAGGGTGAGGCG
Organism: Actinoplanes sp. NPDC021490; assembly: GCF_055562135.1. NCBI lineage: Bacteria > Bacillati > Actinomycetota > Actinomycetes > Micromonosporales > Micromonosporaceae > Actinoplanes > Actinoplanes sp. NPDC021490. The sequence continues at coordinate 209,846 of NZ_JBVHFW010000021.1, read as the reverse complement.
CCGAGCACCGGCGGCTCCAACGTCTGGCAGGACAACGGCGCCTGCGACGGCAACAGCGGTGGCGGCGGTGGCGGGACCACCAACTGCAACTATCCGGACTGGGTCGCCGGTCAGTATTACGCGGCGGGCGCGATCGTCCGCTACACCAATGGCCAGTATTACCAGGCCAGCCACGAGAACCCGGGCTACGACCCGGTCATCAGCACCTGGTACTGGTCGCCCTACACCTGCAGCGGTGGCGGTGGCAACAACGGCGGCGGCGGTGGCAGCGGGTTCGTCGTCTCCGAGGCCCAGTTCAACTCGATGTTCCCGAGCCGGAACGGCTTCTACACGTACGCCGGTCTGACCGATGCCATGAAGAAGTATCCCTCGTTCGCCACCTCGGGCAGCGACACCGTCAAGAAGCAGGAGGCGGCCGCCTTCCTGGCCAACGTCGGGCACGAGACCGGTGGGCTGATCTACATCGACGAGATCAACCAGGCCAACTGGCCGCACTACTGCGACTACTCACAGCCGTACGGGTGCCCGGCCGGTCAGTCGGCGTACCACGGTCGCGGTCCGATCCAGCTGAGCTGGAACTTCAACTACTACGCGGCGGGCAACGCGCTCGGCGTCGACCTGCTCAACAACCCGAACCTGGTGGCCACCAACTCGTCGATCTCGTGGCAGACCGGTCTCTGGTACTGGATGACCGGCACCGGCGCCGCGGGCACGACCTCGCACAACGCGATGGTCAACGGCAACGGCTTCGGTACGACGATCCGCGCCATCAACAGCATCGAGTGCAATGGCGGCAACACGGGCCAGGTGCAGAGCCGGGTCAACCTCTACACCCGTTTCGCCGGCATCCTCGGCGTTCCTACGGGCGGCAACCTGACCTGCTGACCTTCCTTCGATGACGGTGCTGCCGGGGCAGGGAAAACCCGGCAGCACCGTACTTTCCTGATTTCGGGTTCGTCCCGTACCAAATCGGTGTTCGCTGACAGAGGCATAGAACTCCGGATCGGGAGCCTCTTGTGGCGGCTGACAACAACGGTGGACGTTTGCGGCGTCTGCTCACTGACCGGCGGGTCGGAACGAAGATCATGATTGCGGTGGCCGCGGTGACCCTGTTCAGCGTGGTGGACGGGGTGGTCGCGCTGCGCAGCCTCGGGGAGACCAACGATCAGGTCGCCGCGGGGTACGAGCACAGCCTCGAACTGGAGGCCGTCGGCAACTTGCGGGCCGCGGTCAATCGCACCTGGCTGGCCGTCGGTGACTACCTGCTGGCGGTAAACGAGGCCGGCCGGACCCAGGCAAGATCCGCGCTGATCGGCGCCGAGCAACAGGTCGAGGAGTCCGCCCGCACGTTCGCGGGGCTGGGCATCGGGCCGGAGATGCGCGCCACCGAAGCTGATTTCAAGACCGCCTGGACCGGGTACGTCGATGTCCTGGACGGCCGGGTGATGACCGCCGCCGCTCTGCGCGACCGGGCGGCGCTGCAGACCGTGCGAACCGGGGCGCTCGCCGACGCCATGAACGATGTTCGCACCCCGCTGACCACCCTCATCGACCTCACCGTACGGGTCGCGGCCGATCAGCAGCACCGGGCCGAGAGCCGCTACCAGTCGACGAAGTGGCTGGTCATCGCCATCCTGATCGGCGGCGGCCTGCTCGGCCTCGCGCTTTCGCTGGGCATCACGCGGTTGATCGTGCGCCCGCTGTCGCACTGCGTGAAAGCTCTGGAGAGAGTCGGGACGGGCGATCTCACCGTACGGGTGAAGGTCGACAGCGCGGACGAGGTCGGGCGGATGGCTCAGACGCTCAACCAGACCGCGGAGGCGATGGCCGGAACCGTGGGCCGGGTGCATTCCAACTCCGACCTGCTCGCCTCCGCATCCGAGCAGCTGTCCGCGGTGTCGGCGCAGCTGGCCGCGTCCGCGGAGGAGACCGCGGCCCAGGTGAGCACGGTCTCCGACTCGGCCGGCCAGGTCTCGCAGGGCGTGCAGGCGGTGGCGGCCGGCACCGACGAGATGGGCGTGTCGATCCGGGAGATCTCGAACAGCGCCAACGAGGCCGCCGGGGTCGCCGCCGAGGCCGCCCGCACCGCCGAGTCGACCAACACCAGCGTGGCCCGGCTCGGCGAGGCCTCCGCGCAGATCGGCACGGTCGTCGCCCTGATCACCTCGATTGCCGAGCAGACCAACCTGCTCGCGCTGAACGCGACGATCGAGGCGGCCCGCGCCGGTGAGTCGGGCAAGGGGTTCGCGGTGGTGGCGTCCGAGGTCAAGGATCTGGCCCAGGAGACCGCCCGGGCCACCCAGGAGATCACCTCCCAGGTCTCGGCCATTCAGGACGAGACCGGGAACGCGGTGCAGGCGATCCAGCAGATCGCCGAGGTGATCGGCACGATCAACGACTACGCCACGACGATCGCCGCGGCCGTCGAGGAGCAGACGGCGACGACCGCGGAGATCGCCCGCAGCGTGGGTCAGGCGGCGCAGGGCTCGGGCAGCATCGCCGAGAACATCACCGGTGTGGCGCAGGCGGCCCACCAGGTGACCTCGGGCGCCACCGAGACCCAGCAGACCGCCTCGGAGCTGGCCCGCACGGCCGCCGACCTGCAGAGCACGGTTTCGACGTACCGCCTGTGACGGCGGCGTTCAGGTCAGGATGTGCAGGACGCCGAGCACTGTGGTGACCACGATCGTGGCCTTGAGCAGCCAGAAGGCGTGATCGACGAGGAGCCGGAGGACCGGGACCGCGGTGGTCAGCACCGCGGCGAGGGTCAGGGCGCAGGCGGAGGAGTAGACGGTCAGTTCGGTGCGGGAGGCTTCCGGGGCGGGTTCGGCCCCGCAGGCGGTGACGAAGACGAGCAGAGCGATCGCGAACATCAGGCACCGAGCGAGATCCCGACGAGGGTCGGGGCGGCGCCTGCGGCGGGCGGTCGGAAGAGTTCGGCCGGCTGTCAGTCGAGAGACCTCAAGGTTCATCTCGCGCCCCCTGAACTTCAGGAAACTTCAATGAAGTAAGGCTATGCCACAGCGAAGACGTGAATCTTCGTTCAATCACGTTCTCGGCACAGTATGTACGGCTCAGCATTTTGCGTAGCGCAAGCTTGCGGGTCGGACCTAAACTTCTGCGGCGTTCCCTGAAGTTCAGTGAAGGGTGCGACATGGAACCGGCAGAGCGGCCCGAGACACGTCTGGCGCGACGTCTGCGCGCGCTTCGCCACCAGCACTGGCCCGACCTGCGGATCACTCAGCAGCAGGTGGCCGAGGCGCTGGGCGGCGAGAGCCCGCTGAGTCTGTCGCTGATCTCGTCGTGGGAGTCCACCCGTAAGCCCGTCGTGCCCCCGGTGAGCCGCCTCGCCCAATACGCGCTGTTCTTCGCGAGCCGGCGCACAGTCGAGCCGGAGCCCGCGCGGTTGCTCGACGAGCACGAGCTCATTGAGGAGGAGCGGGTCCTGCGCGACGGGCTGCACACCGAACTGCTGAGCCTGCGCTCGTTCGACGGCCAGCCCGACGAGAGCGGCGTGTTCGGCCCGCGCCAGGTCACGCTGGCCGGTCCGGGCGACGACACGATCGGCGGCGGCACGTGGTTTTTCCCCGATCAGCGGCCCATCATCATCGTCAGCGGCAGTCTGCCCAAGCGATTCCGCGAGCGCATGCCCTATACGGACGTGAAGGACCCCGATTACGTACGGTCATTCAGCCTGGCCGATCTGGATGCGTTGATCGAATTGCACGGTCATATCCGGGCGGTCAACCCGGCGGCCGAGGTGCGCGTCCTCAAGTCGGAGGAGATGGGCGAGGACGACTTCACGTCGCACCTGGTGCTACTCGGCGGGGTGGACTTCAACTCCGTCAATCGGGACGTTACTCAGCGCCTTGACCTGCCGATTCGTCAGCAGATGCGGCCCAGCGACTTGGATTCGGGCTTTTTCTCGTCGGCCGACGGAACAACCTTCGAGCCGGTCCTCGATCAGGCGAACGGCAGCCTGGTGGAAGATGTCGCCTATTTCTTTCGGGGAAAAAGCCCGTACAATGCTCGCCGAACAGTAACACTGTGTAATGGCCAATATGGCCGCGGAACCTACGGCGCCGTTCGAGCGTTGACCGACGCGAAGTTCCGGGATCGGAACGAAGAGTTTGTCCGGAGTCGCTTTCCGGGCGCGCAGGCTTTCAGCCTCCTGATGCGGGTCCGGATCAATCCGAACGGAGCTGCGGTGACCCCCGACTGGACCCAGGCGGAGAACCGGCTGCACGAGTGGTCGTCCGACGGTGAGGCGTGAGCGAGAGCGCCCATCATCTGTCGCACCGGGGCCTGATCAGCGCCTCGGCCTCCGGCGACCTCGGCGTAGCCGTCGACGCCATCATCGTGCCGAGCGCCCGCTACGAGGTGTCGCTGCGTGAGGCCGCCCGCCTGGCCGCCGAGCTGAAGTGCGTCCTGCTGGTGCTGTCCAGCAAGAGCTCGAAGGCTCAGGAGGTCGCCGACTTCCTGCGGGATGTCGAGGCCGACGTCGTCGCTGTCGACTTCCCCGAAGCCCCGATCGCCAAGCTGCCGGTGCTCGAGACGTCCACGATCCTCGACAAATCCCGGCTGCGGCGGCGCACCGACACGAGCGCCAAGCGCAACCTCGGGCTGGTGTTCGCGCGGCTGGCCGGCTGGAAACGCGTCGTCTTCCTCGACGACGACATCCTGGTGCCCGCGGCCGACGACCTCCGGCGCGCGGTCGCCCTCCTCGACACGTGCGACGCCGTGGGCCTGCGGATCGACGGCTTCCCCGACAACTCCGTGGTCTGCCACGCCAACCGGGAGACCGGGGAGCCGCAGGACACGTTCCTCGGCGGCGGCGCGATGGCCGTGGCGGCGGACCGGATCGACTCCTTCTTCCCCGAGATCTACAACGAGGACTGGTTCTTCCTCATCGACGACACCGCGCTAAGGCCGGTGGGTCAAGCGGGCGTGGCGGTGCAGAAGGACTACGACCCGTACGCGAACCCCGACCGGGCCCGCGACGAGGAGTTCGGGGACGTGCTGGCCGAGGGTTTGTTCGCGCTGTTCGACGACGGCGGGAAGATCGGCGACGCGACCGCGGCGTACTGGGAGGCGTTTCTGGCCGCCCGGTTGAAACTGATCAACGACATCAAGCAGCGCTGCGGAACCGACCCGGCCCGCGAACAGATGCGGACCTCCCTGGTCGCGGCGAGCGGCCGCCTGCAGATCATCGATCCGCGGGACTGCGTCGTCTACATCGGAGCGTGGCAGCGCGACCGGGAGGCCTGGCGCCGTTTCATCCGCGGGTTCCGGCCGATCCGCCGGCCGGCCGACCCGATCGCGGAGGCTCTGCGGCGGCTCGGGCTGCGGCGGGTCACTCCGCGGCGCCGGCCCGGCCCAGCGACGGCGCCAGCAGCGCGACGACGAGTGCCAGTGGGAGCAGGGTGAGCATGGCGGCGCCCAGGCCGGTGGCGTGGGCCAGCCAGCCGATGCCGAGCGGCCCGAACACGCTGGCGCTGTAACCGACCGCGGTCATCCCGGCGACCGCCGACGACGTCGCGGCGTTCCCGGCCGCGCTCAGTGCCGCCGGGAACACCCAGCAGATGCCGACGCCCCAGCCCAGCGCGCCGATGAAGGCCCACGGGCCGGCGTCGGCCAGCACCACCAGGCCGATGCTGAGGCCGGCCGTGACCGCCCCGGTCCGGACCACCCCGGCCGCGCCGACCCGGCGGTGCGGCCGCTCGGCGAACAGACGCCCGGCCGCCATGGCCGTCACGAACAGGGTGTATCCCAGGGCGGCGCCGGTGTGCGACAACCCGCGCTCCTGGTTGAGGAAGACGGCGAGCCAGTCACCGGCCGCGCCCTCGACGATCGCGCCGCAGAAGATCAGCGCGCCGATCGGCAGCAGCCGCCGGAACGGCCACCGCCGCGGCGGGCGGGATTCCTCCGGTTCGCTGTCCTTGACCGGGCCGAACGCGCGCAGGCTGAACACGCAGAGCCCGGCCGTGAGCACGCAGACCGTGGCCAGGTGCGGCAGCAGCGGGACGGCGAACCGGGTCGCGGCGAGACCCAGCCCGGCGCCGGTCATGCTGCCGATGCTCCACCAGCCGTGGAACCGGCTCATCAGATGCTTGTCGAGCCGGGTCTCGACCGCGTGGCCCTGCACGTTCATGCCGGCGTCCCAGGCGCCGCTGCCCAGCCCCATGATCAGCAGCGTGATGGCCAGGGTCGGCGCCGACCGGCTCAGCGCGATCGCGAGCAGCGAGGCCAGCGTCACGGCGAACCCGAAGATCAGCACTCGGTGACTGCCGTACCGGTCGCACGCGGCGCCGGTCAGCAGCATGGCGGTCAGGGTGCCGAGGCCGAGCATCAGCAGGGCGGCGCCGAAGCGTACGAAATTGGCCTGGGTCTGCTCGAGAATCGGTGGAAGCCTGGACATCCAGGACGCCTGCGTGGCACCGCTGAGGGCGAACACCAGACTCACGCCTCGAGTGGCCCGCACAAGTCACCCCCGTCGATGACTCTAACGGGGGCGACTACAACTCGCGGATCATGCGAGCGCGCAGAGTAATGATCCCTACGCGGTGACGCGGGCGGAGACGTCGTCGAGCGCGGCGACCTCGTCGGCCGAGAGGTCGAGGGTGGCCGAGGCGATCAGCGCGGGGAGCTGCTCGGTCGAGCGGGCGCTGGCGATCGGGGCGGCGACATTCTTTCGCGTACGCAACCAGGCGAGCGCGACCGTGGCCGGCTCGACCTCGCGGGTCCCGGCGATGTCGGTGAGCACCTTGATCACGGCCAGGCCGTCCTCGTTCAGGTACTGCTTGGCGCCGCCGCCGCGGGGACCGCTCGCCAGGTCGGCCTCGGTGCGGTATTTGCCGGTCAGGAAGCCGCTGGCCAGCGCGTAGTACGGCAGCACGGCCAGGCCCTCGGCCTCGGCGACGGGGGCGATGTCACGCTCGTACGCCGTCCGCGCGACCAGGTTGTAATGCGGCTGCACGGCCACGGGCAGCGCGTACCCGTTGCGCCGGGCCACCTCGAACCACTCGCGGATGCGCTCGGCGCTGTAGTTGGAGACGCCGATCGCACGCACCTTGCCCGCCTTGACCAGGGCGTCGAACGCGCCGGCGGTCTCCTCGAGCGGGGTGTTGGTGTCGTCGTAGTGCGCGTAATAGAGGTCGATGTAGTCGGTGCCGAGCCGGGCCAGCGACGCGTCCGCCGCGGCCGCGACGTTGGCGCCGGACAGACCCCTGAACTGCGGATGCTGGCTGACCTTGGTGGCGACGACGACGCGATCACGGTTGCCGCGGGCGGCGAGCCACGAGCCGATGATCTTCTCGGATTCGCCGCCGGAGTTGCCGGGCACCCAGGCCGAATAGCCGTCCGCGGTGTCCACGAAGTTGCCGCCGGCCTCGACGAACGCGTCCAGAACCCGATGCGACGTGGCCTCGTCGCTGGTCCAGCCGAACACGTTGCCGCCGAGGTTCAGCGGGAACACCTCGATGCCGCTGCTGCCCAGAGTGCTCATGGTCGTCCCTTCGAAATCTCATCCGATACGACCGGTGCAATACCCGTGGCCTGCGAAAGATGCCCGAGCAGGGTGAGTTTGTCGCCACTGGGCGTGCCCGGCTTCGCGTGATAGATGACCAGCATCTGATCCTTCGCGCCGCCGACGGTGAGCTTCTCGCGGTTGACCGTCAGCTCGCCGACCTGCGGATGGTCGATGCGCGTGGGCGCACCCTCGCGGGTGTGCACGTCGTGCCGCGCCCACAACTGCCGGAACTGCTCGCTGGCCAGCGACAACTCGCCGACCAATTGCACGAACCCCGGGTCGTCGGTGTCGTTCCCCACCGATTCCCGGAAACCGGCGACCATCCGCACCGTCGCCTTTTCCCAATCCGGATAGAGGGCGCGTTCGGCCGGGTCGAGAAACACGTCACGCAGACGGTTGCGACCCGCCCGGAGACACGGCGACAGGGCCTCGGCCAGCGAATTGGCCGCGAGCACATCGAAATAGCGGCCCTCGACGAAAGCGGGAAGACCCAGAACCTCGAGCAGTTCCCGTACGCCGGAGGGCACGACCTCGCGGCGGGGGCGCCGGGGCCGGCGCGGCTTGGGAGCGGCCAGCCCGATCAGGTGGTCGGTGGATTCCTCGTCGAGCTGCAGAACGCGGGCCAGGCTCTCCAGCACCGGCACCGACGGATTGCGGTCGCGTCCCTGCTCGAGACGCAGGTAGTAGTCGCTGCTGATGCCCGCGAGCAGGGCCACCTCCTCGCGGCGGAGACCGGCCACCCGGCGTACGCCGTGGGTCCGCAAACCCACCTCGTCGGGGCGAACGAGCGCACGGCGGGCGCGGAGGAACTCGCCGATCGGGTTGGACTCGCTCATGCGATTCACGGTAATCCGGCGTACGGGAAAGGAAGGTGTCCCTGTCACTCCCAGGATCGGTGGAGTGCTGGTTGGCGCCGCGGAGACAGCGAAACCTGAGGTCATGACAACCTTCACGATGACCGGCGGCATCACCGTCGAGCGAATGGGATACGGCGCCATGCAACTCGCGGGACCCGGCGTGTTCGGCCCGCCCAAGGACCGCGACGAGGCGATCGCCGTGCTGCGGACGGCGGTCGAATCCGGCGTCGACCATATCGACACGGCCGACTTCTATGGCCCGCACATCACGAACCAGCTCATCCGCGAGGCGCTTCACCCGTACGGGGAACAGCTTTTGATCGTCACCAAGGTGGGCGCGGTGCGGGACGACAAGGGCGCCTGGGTGATGGCGCGCGAACCGGAGCAACTACGCGCCCAGGTGCACGACAACCTGCGCAACCTCGGCGTCGACGCGCTCGACGTGGTGAACCTGCGGGTCGGTGGCGGCTCGGACGGTCACTCGGCGGTGCCGGGTTCGATCGCCGACAAGTTCGGCGTGCTGGCCGACCTGCGCCGCGAAGGCCTGATCAAGCACCTAGGCCTGAGCGTCGTCGACGCCGACCAGGTCGCCGAGGCCCAGGCGATCGCCCCGGTGGTCACAGTGCAGAACTACTACAACATCGCTCACCGTGGTGACGAGAAGCTGATCGCATGGCTGGGCGAGCAGGGCATCTCATACGTTCCGTTCTGGCCGCTCGGTGGCTTCACCCCGCTGCAGTCGGGCGCGCTCGACGAGGTGGCGGCCCGGCTCGGCACGACCGGAAAGGCGGTGGCGCTGGCCTGGCTGCTGCACCGCGCGCCCAACATCCTGCTCATCCCGGGCACGTCCTCGGTCGCCCACCTGCGCGAAAACCTCGCCGCGGGCTCGCTCACCCTCGATCAGGACGCGCTGGACACCCTGGACAAGGTCTCCGTGCCCGGCTGAAGCAGCCGCAGGGCGTTGCGGTCGGGCGAGCCGGCCGGGGCGGTGTAGACGAACATCGTCTGCTCGGCGTCGCCCGGCATGGCCAGCGCCTGATAGGTGATGGTGAGCTCGCCGACGATCGGGTGGTGGAAGCGCTTGGTGCCGCTCGTGCGGGCCAGCACCTGGTGGTCGGCCCACCAGCGACGAAAGTCCTCGCTGCGCACCGACAGCTCGCCGACCAGCGCCGAGAGATCCGGGTCGCCGGGGTGACGGCCGGCGTCGACACGCAACGTGGCCACCGTCTCGGCGGCGATGACGGCCCAGTCCGGATGCAGGTCGCGGGCGTTGTCGTCGAGGAAGATGAACCGCGCGTAGTTGCGCTCTCGGGCCGGTAACGCGTTGAAGTCGCAGATCAGCGCCCGGGCGGTGTGGTTGATCGCGAGGATGTCCATGCGGCGGCCGACGATGAAGGCGGGCGAGTCGGCCTCGTCGAGGGTCTCGAGCAACTGGTAAGTCGCCGGGGACACCCGCTGCGGGCGGCGCGGCGGGCGGCGGCGCGCCTCCCGGGGCCGGGCGAGGTCGGACAGGTGGGCCCGCTCGGTGTCGTCGAGGCGCAGCGCGCGGGCGATCGCGTCGAGCACCGCCTCCGACGGGTTGAGGTTGCGGCCCTGCTCGAGGCGTACGTAGTAATCGACACTCACGCCGGCCAGCGCGGCCAGCTCCTCGCGCCGCAGCCCGGGCACACGACGGGCGCCGGCCGTGTCACCCAGGCCGAACTCCTCGGGGCGCAGCCGCGCGCGGCGCGAGCGGAGGAACTCCCTGAGATCCGCATTGTGGGTCACGTGCTCCAGTATCGACGTGCCCGGGCGCCGGAAGAAGGCCCAACCTGGTTCTGCTGTTCCTAGGGTGCGCCTGGCCTGTTCGGGCCGCCCACGAGCCCTTTCCGGAGCGTCTCATGGAGGAAACCGAAAGAGAGGTTCCCCATGAGCACGTTCCGTTCCGCCCAGGTCGCCGAGCCGGGCGCCCCGTTCCGCATCGTCGAGTCGCCGCGGCCCGAGCCCGGCCGGGGCCAGGTGCGCGTCACCGTCGAGGCCTGCGGGGTGTGCCGCACCGACGCGGCTTTCGTCAACGCGGCCTTCCCCGTGTCGTTCCCACTGGTCACCGGTCATGAGATCGCCGGGCGGGTGGACGCCGTGGGCGAGGACGTCGCCGAATGGCAGCCCGGCGACCGGGTGGCCGTCGGCTGGTTCGGCGGCAACTGCGGCGTCTGTGTTCCCTGCCGTTCGGGCGACTTCATCCACTGTGTACGCCTCCAGGTGCCGGGCTGGGCCTACCCCGGCGGCTACGCCGACGCGCTGGTCGTGCCGGCCACCGCCCTGGCCCGCATCCCCGACGCCATCACCGCGGTCGAGGCCGCGCCGATGGGCTGTGCCGGTGTCGCCACGTTCAACGGGCTGCGGCAGAGCGCGGCCCGTCCCGGCCGGCTGGTCGCCGTGCTCGGCCTCGGCGGGCTCGGCCACCTGGGCGTGCAGTTCGCGGCCAAGCTGGGCTTCGAGACCGTGGCGATCGCCCGCGGCGAGGCCCGCGAGGCCGACGCCCGCAAACTCGGCGCACACCACTACATCGACAGTGCGGCCGACGATGTAGCCAAGCGGCTGCAGGAACTGGGCGGGGCCCAAGTGGTGCTGGCCACGGTGGGCAACTCGGCCGCGATGACCGCGGCCCTCGACGGGCTCGCTCCGAACGGCCAGCTGATCGTGGTCGGGGCGGACCCGGCGCCGATCGAGGTGAGCCCGTACCAGATCATCTCGACCTCGCGGACCGTGCACGGCCACCCGTCCGGCACGGCGCGCGACGTCGAGGAGACCCTGCACTTCGCGGCGCTGACGGGCATCCGACCCCGTACGGAGACGATGCCCCTGAGCGACGTGCAGGCGGCGTACGACCGCATGCTGGCCGGCGACGCGCACTACCGGGTGGTGCTCACCCCGGGCCGGTAGAAGGTCGGCTACCCCGTCACCGGACGGCTGTCGGCGCCCGGCCGGGCGATCAGGCGCGGGACGTCGCTGTCCGGGATGCCGTGCAGGTTGAGGCCGTTACGGGCCAGGCCGAACGACGTTCCGATCGAGCGGCCGTGCGCGAGCCCCTGATAGAACCCGGACGCGAACCGGACAGCCGCCTGGTCGAGCACCCCGCGACGCATGCCGACCACGCAGGGCACGTGCTCGGCGATGGCTTGGGCCTGCGAATCGGTCCAGCAGGCGTTCAGCACCACACAGTCGAGACCGTCGGCCAGAATCCGGAACAGTTCGCGCAGCGCGTCCGGCGGGACGGGCCGGGCCAGACCGCGCTGATCGATGACCTGGATACCGCGTACGGGATCGCCGTGGCCGCTGAAATGAACGACCGCCGGCCGGTGACGCAGCAGGGCGTAAGGCAGATCCTCCAGGCGTACCGCGTCGGCGATGCGCACGTCGAGACGGTCGCTCGCCTGCGCGTCGGCCACGGCGCGATCGACCGCCCGGTGCTCCTCGTCCAGCCGCAGCCGCTGGGTGTCGACCGGGTTGGCGCTCAACATCAGGATCACCCGGCGCGGCGGCGGTTCCGGCCGGCCCTGCTGCACGAACTTGTTGCCGTGCACGCGGTCACCGCCGTACTTGTCGCCCAGCACGAAGTCGCCCATGCCTGGTTCTGACGGACGTGTCCGTCAGAACCAGGCATGAGGGCGAGACACAGGGATGTGGAATTCCGGATCAGCCGCCGGATGCTGTGGGTCGACATGGAGGCGTACCCCCTCCAGATGGTCACCCGGGTGCGGCCCATTGAGATCACGCCGAACCGATCCAAGATCCTTCTCGCGTACGCCCGGAGGGCGGCGGCCCTGCTGGGGCTGGGCGCGCTGGCCTTGGTGTGCCTGAGCTGCGCCGGCACCGCCGTGCCGAACTGGCTGACGGGGGTGTTCGCGGTCGTGCTGCTGGGTGCGTTCGTCATGCAGACCGCCGGCGCGGTGCGGCTCCTGACCCGGCCCGCGCTGTACGTGCTGAGCGTCGCCACCGCCGGAACCGCCCGCGCGGCGCTGGTCAGCGAGGACCGCAGCCTGATCCACGACCTGACCCGGCGGGTGGCCGAGGCGATCGACAACCCGGCCATGGAATACGCGATCCACGTCGAACACATCGAGGGCGACCTGGTGGCCGGCGACAAGTATCAGGGCGACCGCGTCGACGGCGACAAGCTCGTCTTCGGAGGCTGACGTGCAGGCCCTGAGCGATGCCCTGGTCGGGCTGATCCTGAGTGTCGCCTCGGTGCTGCTCGTTCCGACCGTCCTCATGCTGATCCTGCGCAGGCTGATCCCCGGGCTGGGTGACGCGCTCTGGCGTGGCTACTGCCAGTTGCTCACCTGGATGGTCGTTCTGCCGGTCCGGTTGATTCGGCTGCTGATCCTCGAGGCGAGCGGGCGCCGAGGACGCCGGCGGCCCTGAAGGCGCGTTCGAGCAGCGGGGTCAGGAACATCAGAAGGAACGCCCAGAAGTTGATCGAGTCGGCGAACATCGCGCCGATCAGGGTGGCGACCAGTTGGGTGCCGAAGGTCGTCAGGTTGCCCAGCACCTGCTCGGCCGGGACCGGGGTGCGGCCCTTGCTCAGCTCGGGATGCCGGCGGGCGTACGCCGAAAGCAGTGTGAGGGAACCGCTGGCCAGGGCCAACGTTCCGCCGTAAAGGCCCACGGTGCCCGGCGACGGGTGATACGCCGTAATGAGGGCCGTCGGAATCGGCAGGAAGACGATGGCGAACGTCCACAACGCACTCAGGAACACCAGGCGCGGCCGGACCAGAGACACGTGCTGGAAGATCCGATGGTGGGCCCACCAGATCCGGAAGATGACGCTGAAGCTGAGCAGGAAAGCGCCGAACTCCAGGCGATGCTCGCGTAGCAGGACGTCCAGGCCAGGATGGTCCTCGGACAGATCGGTGATGACGTCGAGCATGGGCAGGACGAGGAGCGTCAACGCGATGGCCGCGACCGCGTCGGTGAAGAAGACGAGCCGTTCCGAGCTGGTTTCCTCGTGCACGCAGGCAGTATGCGGGTTGAAAAGGCGTTGCGGCGGTCGTGGAACGGCCCTAATTTGGTTTCCATGACGAACACTGAACGGTCTTTCGGGGGCAGACGCGGGTAGCCGCTATTTGTGTGGTTGCGCCGCCTCTCCCCGTACGGGAAGGGCGGCTTTTTCGGTTTTCGAGGGCTGTTGGAGTAGCGGTCAACTCGCCTGACTCTCGATCAGGAGATCACGGGTTCGAATCCCGTACGGCCTACGTTGGTTTGTTGTCTTGGCGCGGTGGACGAAAGGTAGAGTCGCCCGGCTTTCACCCGGGACACGTGCGGGTTCGAATCCCGTCCGCGCTGCTGGGGCCTGGTAGCTCAGAAGGATAGAGCGGCCGAAAACGTCGAAAGTGGTCTTTGCCGACCGTCGCACAGTTTGCGCAGTTGGAGGGCGCTCAGTGCCTTATCAGCGGCGTGAGGTCCACTTCGATGTCGTGTCCGGCGATGGTTACGACTACGCGGGGACGGTCGCCGGCGGCAGCCAGATAGCTGGCGAGTGTTGACAGCAGCATGTCGGGGCGACTTTCGATGCGGCTGATCTCCGACTGAGCCACGCCCATGGCTTTGGCCAGCTCGACTTGCGTGAGATCTGCTGCCTTGCGTACTGCCGCGAGGTTCTCGGCGTAGATGCGGTCGGTTTCGGCCATCTCGGCGTGGATGCTGTCGATGCGCTCGGCGGCGCCGGGCCGTGACCGTAGGCGGGCGATGCGTTCCTGGGCGGCGTCGGTGCCGACAAAAGTGATGGGCTGCTCGGCAGGCTGGTCAGTCATCGTCGCCTCCATCGGTCAGGCTGAGATAGGCCGCGATTATCTGGTCGGCGCGGCTGCCGACGCTGTTGTAGAACACATCGCCCATCTGAGCTTTGTCGTTGCCGAACAATACGATCACCGGCGGCGCGTCCGGCGGGAACCAGACGATGAGACGGATCGCGATGCCATCTCGGAAGGGGTGCGAGACCCGCCAGACCTGATAGCCGCGGGATTGCCGGACGCGTTTCAGGGGTCGGCGTCTCGTCCGTCGGCGGGTCTTTGAGGTCCTGCAGGTACTCCAACATCGCGTTGACAAGGTCCAGTTGTTCTGATGCCCGGCCGTGTCCTTCGGCGGCTCGGCGCTCAAGCTCGGTCAGCCACCCATCAAACGCGCTCGACCAATCGATCAACACTGTTCCAATATAACACCAACAGCATAACCGACCATCTCGATGATGTCGCCGTAGTCATGATCTTTTCTGCGAAAGCCCCCGTCCCCCGAGCGGGAGACAGGGGCTTTCTAGTGCGTTACCTGGTGATCTTTGCCGTGTAGGACTGCTTGGCCGCGGAGTTGCCGGCCCGGTCGGTTGCCCAGTAGGAGACCTTCAGGGTGCCCTTCTCGACGCCCTTGAGGCCGATGCTCCACACGCCGAGGATCGGCAGCGGGGTGTCGGTCAGGACCTTGGCCTTGGCCGCGGCCTCGGACTGCGAGGCCGCCCGCACCCACTTGGCGCCGTCGAAGTAGTGCCAGTGGCCGGCACGCTCCTGGATCAGCGTGGCCGAGACCGTAGCGACGCCCCGGCCCGTGTCGGTGGCCAGGCCTGACAGCGACCGCCACGAGGAGGCCGACGACGGGTTGCGCGGCTCCGCGAAGCGCACGACCGGGGCGTACGTGTCGGCCGTGACCTTGACCGAGCCGACCTTCACCGGCGTGCCCGCACCAGCCGCGTTGTGCGGCGTGACCGTCACCGCGTACGTGCCGGCTCTGGTGTAGGTGTGCGAGATCAGGCTGCCGTTGGCCGACATGCTCGCGGTCGCGCCGTCGCCCCAGTTGATGACCAGCTTGGAGGCGCCGTCCACCTTGCTCACCGCGAGCACCGTGAACTGCGAGGCCCAGATGGACTGCGGGGCCAGCAGGTACTTGCCGGTCGGCTGGGCCGTGACCTGCACGGTCGCCGCGCCCTCGAACGTGGCGGCCGCGGAGTTGCCGGCCTCGTCGGTGAGCTGGACGGACACGGTGTAGGTGCCGGCCTTGGCGTACGTGTGGGTCAGGCTGTCCGACGGCGCCGAACCGTCGCCCCAGTTGACCACCCGCTTGATCTTTGCGGCCGCGCTGACGTCGTCGGCCAGGGCGATCTGGGTCAGCGTCACCGGCTGGCCCGGCCAGAGCGCGGTCGCGCCCAGCCTGAACGAGCCCGTCGGCGGCGTGGTGTCGGCCGGGGTGGCCGTGCCGGGCGTGCTGCGCGGCGCGGGGTCGGCGGTGATCGGGGTGTTGGCGGCGAAGTAGTTGACCAGCATGGTCAGGTCGTTGTCGCCGGTGGTGACGCGGTTGGTGCCCTGCCCGAGGGTGGTGAAGTTGTCGCCGCCCGCGGCCAGGAACGAGTTCGACGTGACCCGGTAGGTGCCGGCCGGGTCGAGGACGACGCCGTTCAGCTTGAGGGTCGACGCGATGATGCGCGAGCCCCGCGCCTGGCTGACGTCGTACGAGTAGGTCAGGCCCTTGGACGAGCCGAGGTGCAGCACCGGACGGGACGCGCCCTCCGGCTGCCACTGCTCCTCGAGCACCTGCTTGATCTGCGCGCCGGTCAGGGTCTGGGTGACCACGTCGTTGGCGAACGGCTGCACCGAGAACGCGTTGGCGTACGTGACCGTGCCGTCGGCGCCGTAGAGCAGGTCGGCTCGCAGACCACCCGGGTTCATGAAGGCGATCTGGGCGCCGCCGCGACCGGCCGCGCTGGTCTGGTCGAGCTGCACGTCGGCGATGAAGTTGCCCAGCACCGACTCGGCTCCGCGGTCCTCGGCGCCGGCGGCGCTGTAGGCCCGCTTGATGTCTGCCGTGATTTTGCCGAGCGGCCGCTTGCCCAGTTCGTCCGCGGTGACCTTGGCCTTGGCCACGATGTCGGCGACCGCGGCGTCGGCCGGGAAGCCGGTCACGTTGAGCAGCTCGGCGGTCGACTTGGTGACCGTCTTGGTGGCCGGGTCGACCGTCAGGACCGCCTTGCCCAGCCGCAGACCGTAGTCCTCGGCCTGGATGACCGGGCGGGTCCGGTCGGTGCCGGGGACGGGAACCTGGAAGGCGTACGGCTGATGGGTGTGCCCGCTGAAGATGGCGTCGATCTCGGCGCTCACCCGGGTGAAGTCGCCGAAGACCGGGTCGGCCTGCAGTGCCGCCGCCGAGCCGATGTTCTCGGTCGCCGCGCCCTCGTGGGCCAGCAGTACCAGCACGTCGGCCTCGCCGTTGGCCTCGTTGCCGTCGGAGAGCTGCGCCGCGAGGGTGTTGGCTTCGGCCACCGGGTCACGGAACTCAACGCCCGCGATGCCGTCCGGGCTGACCAGCGACGCGGTCTGCTCGGTGACGACGCCGATGTAGCCGACCTTGACCCCGCCCAGCGTCTGCACGCTGTAGCCGGGCAGCACTCGCTCGCCGTTCTTGTAGGCGTTGGCGGCCAGATAGGGGAAGTCGGCGCGTGCGGAGACGCGGCCCTGCAGGTCGGCCAGGCCCTTGTCGAACTCGTGGTTGCCGACCGCCGAGACGGCCAGCTTGCCCGCGTTCAGCGCGTCGATCGTCGGGTTGTCGTCGTCGATCGCCGAGATGAAGGTGGACGCGCCGATGTTGTCGCCGCCCGAGATCCACGCCGTGTTGGGGTTGGCCTTACGCAGCTCGTTGACCATGCCGACCAGCTGGGCGGCGCCTCCGTTGCCGGCCGTGGGCTGCTCGAGGCGGCCGTGGAAGTCGTTGATGCTGAGCAGCTGCAGGTCGACCGGGCCGCTCGCGCCGGTCTTGAGACCCACCACTACCGGGTCGTGGTCGCTGGCGCGGTACGGGCCGGCGTCGAAGAACGGCGCGTAGCCGTCGTACTCGTACGCGAACGACTCGACCGAGTTGATGTTCCAGACGTCCACTCCGGTGACCCGCTGGGCCAGCGAGGCCGAGGCCAGCGCGTGATCGAGCGAGCCGGACTCGCCGCCGAAGACGTACGACTTCTCGTCGGCGCCCGCAATGTTCCGGAAGCCCGCGTCGGCGAGCACCTGAATCGGGTCCTCCTGGCTGTACGCGTTGAAGTCGCCCAGCAGGAGCACGTCGGAGGTGCCGAGCGACTTCACGAACGCGGCCAGCGCGGCGGCCTGCCGCTTGCGGTCCCCGTTGTACGCGCCCTGCCCGTCCCCGGTGTCGACGTTGTCCCCGGCCGGCGGGGTCGACGCGCTCTTGGACTTGAGGTGGTTGGCGACCACGGTGAACGTGGCCGACCCGGCGGTGAAGGTCTGCGCGATCGGCTCGCGGGCGTTCGACCACACCGACTCGTCGTTCACCGAACGCGCGACGCCCTTCGGCGTGACCGCGGCCGGCTTGAAGATGATCGCCGTGGTGATGAAGTCCTGCTGCTCGGCGCCCGGCAGGTCGGCCGGGGAGCGCACGTAGTCCCACGTGCCCGCGCCGTCCTTGGCGTTCAGCGCCGCGACCAGGGTCTTCAGCGCCACCTGGGGGTCGTCCGGCTCGAAGCGGACCGAGTTCTCGATCTCCATGAGCGCGACGACGTCGGCGTCCAGCGCGCTGATCGCCGAGACGATCTTCGCCTGTTGCCTGGCCAGCGCGGCCGCGTCCGTGGCGCCCCGCGCCTCGCCACCGAAGTGGACGAAGTAGTTGAGGACGTTGAAGCTGGCCACGCGGATGTCACCGCCGACGTCGGCCGGGGCCGGCGTACGCGGGTTGGTGTTCTTGAAGGTGGTCTCGAGCGAGGCCGGGTCGGCCGGCTGCAGGCGCCACTCGCTGAAGCCGAAGCTCAGCACGCTCGGGCCGAACTTCTCCACGGCGTCGCCGACCCGGACCGGGTCGTCCTTGGTCAGATAGGCCGGGGCGAGGCCGGCATCGGCCAGGTTGGTCGTCCGGCCGTCGTCGACCAGCACGCGGCGGGCCCTGTTTTCGGCCTTGATCGCCAGGGCCTCGGCCGAGCCGGGGCGGGCCAGGTCGGTCGGGATCCGGGCGACCTCGTTGCCGGCGGCCAGGATGATCTCGCCGTACCGGTTGGCGTTGTAGATATCCGAGACCGTGTACGCCCCCACCGGCGCGACCAGCATCGACTCGGCCGACTCGCGGGCCGCGTCGTCCAGCGGCAGGCTCAGCGCAACCGGGGCGGGCCGGGCCACGCCGCTCGCGCACACCGCGGTGTCACCCTTGGCCGCGGTCGTGATCTGGGTGAGGCCGTTGAACTCGGCGACCGTGCCGGTGACCCGCACCTGGTCGCCGATCTTCACCGCGGGCGCGTTGGCGGCGCTGGCGCCGAAGTAGACGAAGACGGCGTCCGAGGCGGTGCCGGCCGCGACCGGGCGGTCCCCACCGGTGCCCGCGGTCTGCACATAGACGCCGTTGTAGCCGCCCGTACGGTGGTCGGCCGTGACGACACCCTCGACGGTGACCTTGGCGCCGGCCACGGGGGTCGCCGCGCCGGTGCCCTGCACCTGGGCGATCGTGTGGGTGACGGCGGTGTCGCAGTCGGCCGGAGGCTCCTCGGGCTCCTCGGGCGCCTTTGCGTTGAGCTTGCCGAAGCTGGCAGCCGCCGGGGCCTGCCACGTGCCGTCGATCTTCTGCAGCGAGTGCCCGACCGGCGTCGAGTCGATCTCCGAGACGCCGATGTCGGTGCTGGTGCGGCCGTTGGCCGGGCCACCGACGGCGGTCAGCACGCCCTCGTAGCTGAGGAACTCGGCGACCGAGCCGTCCGGCTTGACC
This sequence comes from Actinoplanes sp. NPDC021490, assembly GCF_055562135.1. Taxonomy (NCBI): domain Bacteria; kingdom Bacillati; phylum Actinomycetota; class Actinomycetes; order Micromonosporales; family Micromonosporaceae; genus Actinoplanes; species Actinoplanes sp. NPDC021490. Next base: position 190,742 of record NZ_JBVHFW010000021.1, on the reverse strand, counting down.
AGCGCCACGCCGTCGGGGGCGCCGTTCTGAAGGCCGTTGGCCGGGTAGGTCTGGACGACCACGCCGGCCGCCGGGACGGCCCCGCTGAGCGTGGCCGTCTGGTACGGCGCGCCGCCGCTGCCGTTGTAGAGGACGATCTGCCAGCCGGTCAGGTCGGTGCCGGCCGGGGCCTGCACCTCGATCGCCTCACCGCTGTCGGCGCCGGCGTTGTCGTAGTGGATCTCACTGAGGAACGGGTCGCCCGGCTCGGCGGCCACGGCCGGTCCGGCCAGGCTGACGCCGATCACGGTCGCGAGCGTGGCGGCGCCGATCGCTCGCAGCGCCGCCGCGGACGGGCCGCGGCGTAAATATTGATGCATGGAAGATTGTCCTCCGATGAAGGTGATTCGCCGGAGGTTAAGGATGCCGAATGACGATCGATTCTCGTTCGGGTAACGGTTGAGCATTGTGGCCGGTGAATGCCCGGTGTACAGACCCTTATCGATCGTTTTGGCGGCACCCGTTGTCCGCCTTTGTAACAGCGCCCCGCCTCCCAGTGGGAGACGGGGCGCGAAAAGCAGATATGAATAATTCTCAGTGCATCAGGATGGGCGTGTCGACGGCCGGCTCACCCGGTGCGCCCGACGGGGTCGCCCTGCGCTTGCGCGGCAGGAACGCGATCGGGATGAACGTCGCCAGCACCAGCGCGAAACCCACCCAGAACGTGGTCGAGAACGAGTCGGCCGCGTACTGCAGACCGCGCTGAAGAACATCGGGCGGCAGCGGGATCTGCGCGCCCTGCTGCACCCCGATCGCCGCGCCGGCCTCGGTCAGCGGCTCGCCGGTCTGCGGGTTGGTCACGCCCGGGATGGTGGCCGAGCCGTTGAGCTGGCTGGTCAGGATCACCGACATGATCGCGGTGCCGATCGAGCCACCGATTTGCTGCAGGATGTTGACCAGCGTGGAGCCGCGGGCCACCTCGACCGGCTGCAGCGTGCGCAGCGCCGAGGTCATGATCGGCATCATCGTGCCGCCCATGCCGAGGCCCATGACGAACAGCGAACCGCACAGGAACAGGTACGACGTGTCCGTGCCGACCTGGGTGAACCCGAAGAACCCGACGGCGATCAGCGCCATCGCGAACGGCACCGTGCGACCCACCGGGATCTTGTCGGCCAGCATGCCCGCGATCGGCATGGTCAGCACCGCGCCGATGCCCTGCGGCGCCATCAGCAGACCGGCGTCCAGCGTCGACTCGCCCCGCACCTGCAGGAAGTAGCTCGGGAAGAGCAGGCCGGCGCCCATGAACGCGATCACGAAAACGAACAGCGAGAGCGACGCGACGGTCAGGTTGCGGTTCTTCAGCAGACGCAGGTCGAGCAGCGGGTGCTTGGGCTTGAACGAGTAGAGCACGAAGCCGATCACCAGCAGCGCGCCGACCAGCATGGTCACCCACACCTTGGTCGCCGTGATCGTGCCCTCCTCGGGCAGCGACGAGACGCCGTACAGGAAAAGGGCGAGGCCGGGCGAGAGCATCAGCATGCCGACGAAGTCGAACGACTCCGACGGGTGCGGCTCGTCCTTGGGCAGCGCGAAGTGCGCGTAGACCAGGGCGATCGCACCGATCGGCAGGTTGATCAGGAACACCCAGTGCCAGCTCGCGGCCTCGATCAGCCAGCCGCCCAGGATCGGGCCGCCGATCGGGCCGAGCAGCATCGGGACGCCCAGCACGGCCATCAGCCGGCCGATCCGCTCGGGACCGGCCGCGCGGGTCATGATCGTCATGCCGATCGGCATGAGCATGCCGCCGCCGAGGCCCTGGAGCACCCGGTAAGCGACGAGCTGCTCGATCGATCCGGCGGTGGCGCAGAGCACCGAGCCGAGCGTGAAGAGCAGCAGGGCCATCATGTAGAGGCGCTTGGTGCCGAACCGGTCGGCGGCCCATCCGCTCAGCGGGATCACCGTGGCCAGCGCCAGGGTGTATCCGGTCATGGTCCACGCGACCTGTGCGTACGTCGCGTTGAACTCGTTCTGGAACGTCGGAAGGGCGACGCTGACGACGGTGATGTCGAGGATCGACATGATCGCGCCGAGGACCACCACCCCGGCGATCTTGAGGACCGCGGCGTCGAGCTTGCCCGGAGGCGCGGCGGCTTGATCGGTCACGAGAGAACTCCCCCAGCTTTTTTGCCCGGTCACGGGCGGCGCGCAGTCGTCGCGCGCGCGGAAACGTCCATGCTGCCACTGATGCGTTACCGGCAGCATCCCGCTTTCAGCATGCCCTCAGGAACGAGGTCACCCGCCCGCTTTCAGTCGGCCGAGGGATCTTCGGAGAGAAGTTCACGCAGCAGTTGCTCGTCGTCCGCGCTGAGGTTGGCGACAAATCGCCGTAATACCGTCGCACGGTCGGGTTCTACCGACATCAGACGGCTCATCCGGTCCGCTACCAAGCCTGCCGGTGCGCTCAGAGCTCCGTACCTGAAGGCCCTTCCGTCCCGATGACGGACCACCGCGCCCTTCTCGAACAGACGCGTGAGAGTCGTCACAACCGTGCTGTAAGAGAGCGATCCGTCCGGTTCGAGAAGATCGCGGACCTCGCCCGGGGTCATCGGCCGCACCGCCTCGTCGAGGACCGTCATGATCTCGGTCTCCAACTGCCCGGGCCGGCGACGGCCGCCTCCCGTCGGTGTGATCACCGAAAAACCATATCGACGAATCCTGTGCGATCGGTGAGCCGCCTACGCGAACAGCGACCGGCCCCAGAAGTCGTCCGCCGCGCGCAACCCCGGCGGGCACGCGAACAGGCCGCTCGAGACGTGCCGGAGGTACTCGTTCATCACGTCGTGCCGGGCCAGGTTCGTCTGGATCGGCACGAACTGCTTCCGCGGATCCCGCTGGTACGCGATGAAGAACAGCCCCGCGTTGAGCCGGCCCAGACCGTCCGAGCCGTCGACGAAGTTGTAGCCCCGCCGCAGCAGCCGCGCGCCGTTGTTCACCGTCGGATGAGCCAGCCGTACGTGTGACTCCTTGGCGATCAGCGGCTCGCCCTCGTCGTCGACCGCGGTGAAGTCCGGCTCGTCGAACTCGCGCCCCCCGCTCAGCGGCGCGCCTTCGCCCTTGTTGCGGCCGACGATCGTCTCCTGCTCGAGCAGCGAGGTGCGGTCCCACGTCTCCACGATCATGCGGATCTTGCGGGTGACCAGGTATGAACCGCCGGTCATCCAGTCCGGTCCGTCGCCCTCGCGCACCCACAGATGCTCGTCGAGCAGCGCGGGCTCCTCGGCCTTCAGGTTGGCGGTGCCGTCCTTGAAGCCGAACAGGTTGCGCGGTGTCGCCTGCGAGGTCGAGGTGGACGACGTACGCCCGAAGCCGAGCTGCGACCAGCGCACGCTCACCACGCCCATGCCGATCCGCGCGAGGTTGCGTACGGCATGGACCGCCACCTGAGGATCGTGAGCGCACGCCTGAATGCAGATGTCGCCACCCGAGATGGCCGGGTCGATCGTGTCACCGGGAAACTTGGGCAGGTCGGCCAGCGCGGCCGGCTTCTTGTTGCGCAGGCCGAACTTCGTGAACAGGCTCGGACCGAAACCGATGGTCAGGGTGAGGCCCGAGGGCGGCAGTCCCAGCGCCTCGCCGGTGTCGTCGGGCGGCGCCTCCGGGATGCCGCCGACCGCGCCGATCGTGCCCGCGTCCAGCCCCGCGGTCATCCGGGCCGCCGCCGCGGTCCACGATTCCAGCATGTCGACCAGCGCGGCCCGATCCTTGGTGATCACGTCGAAGGCGACGAAATGCAGCCGGTCCTGCGCGGGCGTGACGATCCCCGCCTGCCGTTCGCCGTAGAACTTGATGGCATCGGTCGTCGCGGCCACGGGCGTCGCCTCATGCCCGCCGGCCGTCTGCAACGCCACCGCCCCGGCGGTCGTCACCCCCAGCACGCTCGCACCGGCCAGCCCGATCACTTTGCGCCGCCGCATTTTCCGACCCCTTCCCGCGTACGCCGGAAGCCGGGCCCCCGATCGGGCCCGGCCACCGTGGCCATTACTTGCCGGCGACCAGCCCGGCGACCTTGCTGATCGGCTCGGCCAGCGCGTTGATCTCGTCGCTGAGCGCCTTCAGGTCGGCCTGGCTGAGCTCGTTGTGCAGCTTCCAGCCGTCCCCGCTGCGGTGCTTCTCGAGCGCGGCCTCGGTCGAGGCGAACCGCTCGTCGAGCGTCTTGACCAGCGCGGCGTCCTTCTCCTCGAGGGCCGGGCGCAGCGCCGCGATCGCGGCCTGCGACCCCTCGACGTTGGCCGCGAAGTCCCACAGGTCGGTGTGCGAGTAGCGGTCCTCCTCACCGGTGATCTTGCCGGTGGCGACCTCGTCGAGCAGCTCCTTGGCCCCGTTGGCCAGCTGCACCGGCGAGAGGGTGGCCTTGTTGGCCTCGTCGACGATCTTCTGCACGTTGGTCAGCAGCTGGTCGGCCATCGGGCCCGACTTGCTGATGTCCTTGGTGACCCACAGGTCCTTCTCGATCTTGTGGAAGCCGGTGAACTCCTGGCCCGGCTCCTGGTCGCCCTCGCGGCCGTCGATCTTGGGGTCGAGGTCGCCGAAGATCTCCGCGACCGGCTCGATCCGCTCCCAGTAGGTGCGCGCGACCGGGAACAGCGCCTTGGCCTTCTCGGCGTCACCGGCCTTGACCGCGTTCACGAACTCGGTCGTCTTGTCGATCAGCGCGCCGGTCTGGCTCTTCACGTACCGCTGGTAGTCGGTCGCGGCCTGGCCCAGCTTCGCGTCCTCGGTGAGGGCCGCCGCCGAACCGCTGACCTTGAACCCGTTCCGGATGCCCTTGCCGATCATGCCCGGCTTGCAGGCGGTCTCGTACGTGCCCGCGGCCAGCTCGACGATCAGCTCGCGCGACAGGCCGGGCGCGATGTTCTCGACCTCGCCCATGACCCGGTCGCCCGGGGCGTAGACGTAGAACTCGGTGACCTTGGCGCCCTTGTTGGCGATCGTGAACTGCACGGTGCCGGCATCCGACTCGGACGTGGCCACCTTGCACTCGGTGTCCGACGCGTCCACGGTGATCTTGTCGCTGGCGCCGGCGGCCGAATCCTGGTCGCCACCGCAGGCGGCGAGGGGAACGGTCGACGCGGCGGCCGCGACGAGGGCGAGCAGACGAGGGGTGCGCATGGTTCTCCTATTTGCTCAGTGCAGGCTCGTGCGTACGGGCGGGTTGGGTCGGCCGCTGGGGCCAGAGGAAGATCACGAGAACCGGGATGCCGTACGCCAGCCAGGCGATCGTCTCGAGGGCCGTCGGCGCGGGCGTGAAATTGACCATGCCGCGCAGCAGTTCGGCATACCAGGCCCCCGGTGGCCAGCCGGCGCTGATGTCGAACGCCGTGGTGTTGAGCCCGGGGAGCGCGCCGGCCTCCTGGAGGTCGTGCACCCCGTATTTGAGGATCCCGGCCGCGACGAGAACGAGCAGCGCGCCGGTCCAGGTGAAGAACTTGGTCAGGTTGATCCGCAGGGCACTGAGGTAGAGAAGCCACCCGAGCACGACCGCGGTGAGCAGGCCGAGCGTGATGCCGATGAGCGGCCGGGCGCTGTCCGAGGCGCCCTGGGCGGCGGCGTAGAAGAGGATCGAGGTCTCGAGCCCCTCCCGCACGACGGCGAGAAAGGCGACCCCGACGATGGCCAGGGGGCCGACCTGAATCGCGTACTCCAGGCGGCCGCGCAGCTCGGAGCCCATCTGCCGGGCCATCCGCCGCATCCAGAAGATCATCCAGGTCACGAAGGTGACGGCGACGATCGAGGCGATCGCCTCGAACAGCTCCTGATGCGTGAAGGAGAGCCGGGCCACCCCGAACTGCAGCAGCGCGGCGAACCCGACGGAGAGCACGGCGGCGACGGCGACGCCGGCCCAGACCCACTTGAGCAGGGGCTTTCGATCGGACTTGACCAGAAACGCGACCAGGATGGAGACCACCAGCGTGATCTCCAGTCCCTCTCGAAGCCCGATCAGGTAGATGGCCGTCATCGAACTCCCCAGGTAAGCCAACCCTAACTACACTGAGGCTTACCTTCTTTTATTCGGTTGTAGAAGTCAACTCGGCGCAGTCGGCGGGCTGGGTGGGCGCGTCGGCGGGCGGGCTCACGAGGCCCTGGCGGGCTGGGCGGGCGGGCTCACCCGGCCCTGGCGGGCCGGGCTCAGCCGGGCAGCGGGCCGCCCAGCAGGACCACAGCCACGCCCACCGCGGCGGCGGTCAGCAAGGTCAGGACCGGACCGCGGCGCAGGACGAGCATCAGGACGAGGGCGCCGGCCAGCACGGCGTATTGCCACAGCTCGGTCAACGCCAGGGCCAGCGGGACCGCCGAACCCAGGATGGCGCCCATCGCGGCCGGCGCGGCGCCGTCCAGGAACGCCCGGACCTGCCGGCTGGAGCGCAGGCGGTCGAACCGGTGAGCGCCCAGCAGGATGAAGGTGAACGACGGAGCGAAAGCCACCGCCGCCGCGAGCAGGCCGCCGGCGAGACCGGCCGCGGCGTACCCGACGACCGCGACCGTGTGCACCACCGGGCCCGGCGTGATCTGGCCCAGGGCCACCGCGTTGAGGAACTGGGCGTCCGTCATCCAGTGGTAGTTGTCGACGGCGTCCGCGCGCATCAGGGGAATGATGACGAAGCCGCCCCCGTACGAGAGGGCGCCCACCTTGAGGGCCACCCAGGCGACGCTGCCGGCCAGACCGGCCGAGGCGATCAGCGGAATCGCGCTCAACGGCGGCCGGGTTACGGGCACCCGCTGGAACAGGGCCTCGACCACGCCGCAGGCGATCAGCAGCAGCACCAGCCAGGGCCCGATCGTGGCCGCTCCCACCGCGCCGAGCAGCAGGTAGGCGGCCCAGCGGCGCCGGTTGGGCGCACGCCGCCAGCCGGGCGGGACGAGGCTCCAACCGGCCTGCACGGCCACCGCGGCCACGGCGGCTCCCGCGCCCGCCCCGGCGGCCTTGACCCAGAGCGGCGGATTTCCCAGGAACAGCATGGCCAGGACCAGGATCGCGATCAGGCCGGGCAGGATGAAGGCGAGCCCGCCCACCACGGCGCCGGGCCTTCCCCGTACGCGCCAGGCAGTGAAGATCGCCAACTGGGTCGACGCGGGACCGGGCAGCAGGTTGCACGCGGCGATGGCGTCCTCGAACTCCTGTGCGTCCAGCCACTTCCGGTCGTCGACGCAGAGTTTGCGCAGCAACGCGATGTGAGCGGGCGGCCCCCCGAACCCGATCAGCCCGATCCGGCCCCACTCGCGCAGCACGGTGGCCAGCCCGGCGTCGGTCATGAACGCAGCGTGTGGAGCAGGAATCCGATGCGCTCGTCGAGTTCGTCGGCGACCGCTCCGAACAGTGACGGCTCGCGGGAGGGGTCGGGGATGCTCCAGTGCAGCGCGCCCGGATAGTCGGGGCAGACCTCACGCACCTTGTCGCACAGCGTGATGACGCGATCGAAGCTCCGGCCGGCGAACTCGTCGAGATGCTTGGACCGGGCGCCGGACAGGTCAAGCCCGCGAGCGGCCATCACTTCGACGGCCCCGGGGTGGATCGCCTTGGGATGGCTTCCCGCGCTGTCCGCCTCGATCCCGGCCCGCCGGGCGAGCGCCTCGGCCATCTGGGAGCGAGAGCTGTTGCCCGTACAGAGAAACAGCACTCGCACGCCGGGTAGGGGTGGCGGCGTCGGTGACACCCACCGTAATCCCGGATGCAGTGACCCACCGGCCTCGGCCAGCAGTTCCCCGCACCGTGCGAGATCGAGCCGGTAGTACGAGTCGCGTCCGTCGGCCGCGCTGCGCCGGGACTCCACAAGGGACGACTTGCGGAGCTGCCCCAGGTGGTACGAGACCAGGTTCTGCGGCTGCCGCACCCGGGCCGTCAACTCCTGAACTCGCAGGTCACCCTCGCCCAGGGCGGTCAACAGCCGCCACCGCAGCGGATGACCCGCGGCTCGAAACACCTCGGGCTCCATGCCGGCACAGTACATCAAATGAGGTTGATGGAAATCCGCTGCCGGAGAGCCGAGAGTTTCGGACGCCAGAAGTCGCAGGCCGAACGGCTGTCGTCGACGCTTCCGTCGTCGGCAGGCTCCGGAAGTTTCCGATAAGTATTGACAGCTTTCGATTGACGGTCGCAGACTGCGGTTCGGGAGCGCTCCCAAGCACAGTCGGCCGGAAGGAGAAGCCCCGTGACCACCCGTCCCCGCATCCCCACGGCGGTCGCCACCCTCGCCGCGGCACTGACGATCGGCGCCGCGGTCATGACTGCCGCCATCCCCGCCCGGGCGGCCCCCGGCGTCGAGGACGAGGGCGCCGGCTGCGCCGTCCCCACCCTCCCCGACGCCGGCGCGCTGCCCACCAACGCCAAACTTCCCGACCCGTTCAAGAAGCTCGACGGCACCCGCATCACCACCCGCTCCGAGTGGACCTGCCGCCGCGAGGAGATCAAACGCCTGTCCGAGAAGTTCGTGTACGGCGAGAAGCCCGCCAAACCGCAGACGGTCACCGGCACGGTCTCGAGCAGTTCGATCACCGTGAACGTCTCGCATCAGGGCCGCAGCGCGAGCTTCTCGGCCCGCGTCGAACTGCCCAGCGGCACCGGCCCGTTCCCCGCCGTCGTGGTGCTGGGCGGGTTCGGCGCCGACACCGCCGCGATCAAGGCGGCCGGCGCAGCGGTGATCAATTACGACCCGTACGCGGTCGGCAAGGAAGGAACGCCGCGCAACAACAAGCAGGGCGCGTTCTACAGCGTCTACGGCGCGACCAGCCCGACCGGGCTGCTGATGGCCTGGTCGTGGGGCGTCAGCCGGATCATCGACGTGCTCGAGCAGTCCGGCGGCAACGTGCTGCGGGCCGACGCGACCGGCGTCACCGGCTGCTCGCGGTTCGGCAAGGGCGCGTTCGTGATCGGCGCGTTCGATCAGCGGATCGCCCTCACCATGCCGATCGAGTCGGGCACCGGCGGCGCGCCGATCCTCCGCGGCGTCCCCGGCGAGGGTGCTCAGAGCCTTGCTTCCGCGTACGGGGAACAGCCGTGGTTCGGCGACGCGTTCGGCTCGTTCACCGGCAGTCCCCAGCGCCTCCCGATCGACACGCACGAGATCGCCGCGATGGTCGCCCCGCGTGGGCTGTTCATCATGGACAACCCGCACATCGCCAACCTGGGCCCGCGCTCGGCGAGCGTGGCCGCGCTGGGCGCCGCCGAGGTCTACCAGGCGCTGGGCGCGCGCGACAACATCTCGTACTGGTCGGATGTCTCGGACGGCACCCACTGCGCGAACCGGGCCGAGTGGCGGACCCCGCTGCAGCAGAACATCCGCAAACACTTGCTGAGAACCGGCAACGATCCCGGCGCGATCCGCATCTCGTCCCGGGCCCAGGGCCGCCTGTCCGACTGGGTCGACTGGTCGACTCCCACCCTGGGCGGCGGCACCCCAACAGCCGACCCCACGACTCCGCCACCTACGACTCCGCCACCTACGACTCCGCCACCTACGACTCCGCCCCCGACAACGCCGCCACCGACAACGCCGCCACCGACAACGCCGCCACCCACCACGCCGCCGCCCACCGGGGCCGGTTGCACCGCCGCGGCCGCCGTCAACGCCTGGACCGGAGGCTTCGTCGCCACCATCCGGGTGACCGCCGGCGCCACCGCGACCAACGGCTGGACCGTAGGCCTGACCCTTCCCGCCGGCGCCACGGTCACCAATGCGTGGAACGCAAACCGCACCGGCACAACGGGGGCCCTGCAGTTCACGAACGTCACCCACAACGCCCAGATCCCCGCGGGCAATTACGTCGAGTTCGGTTTCCAGGCCACCGGTTCCCCCGGCACCCTGACCCCGTCCTGCGCCAGTTCCTGACCGGCGAACGCCGCCGCCGCGCACGATTCAGGCGGCGGCGTTCCCCTGCTGCAAAATCCGGATCGCGTTGCCCGACGGATCCCGAAGCCCCATGTCGGTGCCGTAGAAATGGTCGGCCGGTTCCTGGGTGAAGTCGGTGAAGCCCCGCGCCTTGAGGCTTTCGTACAACCCCCGGACGTCGTCGGTATTGAGGACCAGCCCGTTCAGCGCACCCTTGGCGACCAGTTCACGCAGTTGCCCGGCCGTCGCCTCGTCGTGCAGCGGCGGCCCCGGCTCCTCGAGCGAAATCTCGGTGCCTCCACCCGGGACCCGGACGGTCAGCCAGCGGTAGGAGCCCTGCTGGACATCGTTGCCCTTCTCCAGCCCGAGCAGGCCGACATAGAACTCGAGCGCCTCGTCCTTGTCGAGAACGAAGATCGAGGTGACGTTCAGCTTCGTCATCATGGTGGTCAGGCTAGAGAGGCCGCGACCATGCCCGCTTCTCCAAAACTGCTCGATCGCGGCCGGATCTGGCTGCGCTGAACGCAGTGCGGCATGGGAAAGACGCCGTGCGCCCCGCGATACTCCGACGGCGTCTCGCCGACGATCTCCCGGAATGTCCGGCTGAACGTCCCGAGGCTGCCGAAGCCCACCTCCGAGCAGATCTCGGTGACGCTGCGCCCGGTTTCCCGCAACAGAAACATCGCCCGCTCGATCCGCCGCCGTTGCAGATACCGATGGGGCGTCTCCCCGAACACCGCCCGGAAACACCGACTGAAATGCGCCGGCGACATATGGGCCACGGCCGCGACGGTCCGGACGTCAAGCGGCCCGGCGTAGCCCCGGTCGAGAGCGTCCCGGGCCCGGAGCAGCCGCCGGTTGAGTTCCTCTTGCTCTCGACTCACATCACCATGCTACGAACACGAGCCGCAGGGCGTTGCCGGACGAGGCGAGGGTGTCCTCGAGGCGGTCGCGGTAAACGCGGGAAAGCGTGAATGAATGCACACATGCACAAGCGACGACAGTTAGACGGGTGCCGAATCAACGACAGAGCTATTGACATGCGAATCCGTGTCGGAGGAATCACCGAATGTATTGACCCCCCTTGGCGAGTGGTCCGCGCATCGGTTACGTTGTGGAAACGTCTCAGCGACGAGATTTTCGACAAAGCCCGCACTGACCTGCTCAAACGGCCATCCGGGGAGTCGTACTGTGACCGAATTACGTCCACTCGAGCTGACCCCCAGAATCGAACCGGTCATCCAATCGGTTCTCGCCGAGGACGCGCTCCTGCGACAGCTGGCCGACGGACTCGGCTCACCACTCAACGTTGTTCTGCCGGGCGCACTCGCCGCCAATGTGGAGTCTTTCCGGGCGGTCTATCGCCGGCATCGGCTTCGCGGCAACATCTATTTTGCCCACAAGGCGAACCGTTCCGCGGCGCTGCTGCGGCAGCTGGCCGTGACCGACGCCGGTGTCGATGTCGCCTCGCTGGCCGAGCTGCAGCACGCGTTCGGCGCCGGGTTCACGCCGAGCCGGATCATCGCGACCGGGCCCAAGAACCGGGAGTTCCTGTGGCTGGCCGCGCGCACCGGCGTTCTGGTCAACGCCGACTCGCTCGACGAGCTGAGTGAGCTCGCCGCCCTGATCGCCGTCAACCGCCTTCCCCCCGTACGGGTGCTGGTGCGCCTGGCCGGGTTCGCCTCGCAGGGAGTGCGCCTGATCAGCCGCCGCAGCCGGTTCGGGGTGCCGTTCGAACTGCTGGGTGAGGTGCTCGACCGGCTCGACAAGCACGCCGACCAGCTGGAGCTGTCCGGGGTCTCCTACCACCTCGACACCATCGGCCTGCCCGAGAAGGCGGTCGCGCTGGAGGGCTGCCTGGCCGCGCTGGACGAGTGCCGCCGCCGGGGCGTGCCGGTGTGGTCGGTCGACATCGGCGGCGGGTTCGGCGTCAACTATCTGGCCGAGGCCGGGCAGTGGGAGCGGTACACCTCCGAGCTGGCCCAGGCGGTGCTCGGACAGCGGGCGCCGATGACCTGGAACGGGCACGGGTACGGGCTGCGCAACGAGGCGGGCACCCTGCGCGGGGCGCTCGGGCTCTATCCGGCGTACCGGCCGGACTCGGGGCCCGGCTACCTCGATCAGCTGCTCTCCGCCAACGCGCCCGAACAGCGCCGGCCGCTCGGGGAACTGCTGCTCGACAGCATGATCGACCTCGACATCGAGCCGGGGCGGGCGCTGCTCGACCAGTGCGGGCTCGTGCTGGCCCGGGTGCTCGAGGTGCGTTCGCTCGACGGGGACACCCTCGTACGGCTGGAAATGAACGCCCGTGATGTGAGCCTCGAGGAGCACGGGGTGCTGATGGATCCGGTGCTCGTGGGCGGGGACGAGCGGTCCGGACCGGCCGAGGTCTTCCTGCTCGGCAACCTCTGCCTGGAGTCCGATCTGATCACCCGTCGCAAGGTGACCCTGTCCGCCCGGCCCCGGCCCGGCGACCTGCTGGCCTTCGTCAACACGGCCGGCTACTTCATGGACTTCAGCGCCACCCGCGCCCTGCACCAGCCGATCGGCCGCAAGGTCGCCCTCTATCGCGACGGCGGCCGCTGGAACTGGTGCCTCGACGAGCAGTACTGGCCCGTCCACGAGCGCACGGAGGCGGTATGAGATTCGACGACATGACCGAGGCGATCGGCAACACGCCGCTGGTGCGCATCGACCCGGCGGTGCACGGCCTGGTCAACATCGACCTGTACGCCAAGATGGAGCTGCTCAACCCGTTCGGCTCCCTCAAGGACCGTGCCGCCCTGCAGATGATCCGCCCGCTGGTAGCCCGCGCCGTCGAACGCGGGGACACCGTGGTCGAGCTGTCCAGCGGCAACACGGCCAAGGCGCTGGCCCTGATCGCCGGGATGCACGGCCTGCGGTTCAAGAGCGTGACCAACCGGATGAAGGTCCCCGAGATCAAGGACCTTCTGCTGCTGCTCGGCGCCGAGATCGACGAGCTGCCGGGCCAGGCCGAATGCCTCGACCCGACCGACACCGAGGACCCGCTGTCGCGCATGCACCGCACCCTCAGCGCGAACGGCCACGGCTACGTGCACACCGACCAGTACTTCAACGGGCGGAACGTCGAGGCGCACCTGCACGGCACCGGACCCGAGATCGTCAAGGATCTGGACGGCCGCGCACCCGACTACTTCGTCGCCTGCGTGGGCACGGCCGGCTCGTCGACCGGGGTGGCCCGCGCGCTGCGCCAGCACGATCCCGACGTACGGGTGATCGGTCTGGTCGCGGCCAAGAGTGACTTCATCCCGGGCATCCGGACGATCGACGAGGTGCACGAGGTGGGTCTGTTCGACCCCGGCGTCTACGACACCCTCGAGACGATCACCTCCGACGACGCCATCGACGGGCTGCTCACGCTGGTGCGCCGCTGCGGAACGCCGGCCGGGCCGACCGGGGGCGGCGCCTATCAGGGAGCCGTACGCCATCTGCGCGCGCTCGACGCGACGCTGACCTCGCGCAAGACGGCCGTCTTCATCGTGTGTGACCGGGTGGAGAGCTATCTGAGCTATCTGCGTGACCGCCGTCCCGCGTTGTTCGGACGGCCGCCGCGGGCCTCCGACGTCCGCTCGCTGAGCGCCGACGAGATCGCGTCGGCGCCGACGGTCGAGGTCGCGGAGGCGTCGCGCTGGCCGGGACTGGTCGTCGACCTGCGCAACCCGCACGCGTACCGGGCTCTGCACATCGACGGCTCGATCAACATCGTGGACGAGTTGTTCGCCGAACTGCTCCACGGTGGACTGCCGTTCGGACGCCGGCAGCCGGTGCTGCTGGTGTGCCCGGTCGGCGAGAAATCGGCCCGCTACGCCGCGCTGCTGCGCCGGATGGGGCACCCGGAGGTGCGATCGCTGGCCGGCGGGATCATCGCGTGGCGGGACGCGGGCGTCCGGCTGGTGCGTGACTGATGACGCTGACCCTGGAGACCGACCGGCCGGTGGGCGTACGGTCGCAATTTCCGCTTCTGATGGGTCGTCCTGAGGTGGCCTATCTGGATTCAGCGGCCACCTCGCAGAAGCCGCAGGCCGTGCTGGACGCCGTGATGTCGTATCTGACCAGCGAAAATGCCAATGCGGCGCGGGGCACTTATCCGTGGGCGAACCGGACCACCGCCCGCATCGAGGCCACGCGCGACCGGGTTCGGCGCTTCCTCGGCGCTCCCGGCGAATCGGGTGTCCACTTCGTCGGCGGAACCACGGCGGGGCTTCGTACGGTCGCTCTGGACTGGCTTGTGCCGTTCCTCTCAGACGGGGACGAGATCATCGTGCCGTTCGCGGATCACAGCGCCAACCTCGTGCCGTGGCTGGATGCCGTCGCGCTGCTGGAACGGCAAGGGGTCCGGGTGGTCGTGCGGCCGATGCCGTACGACGACGCGCACGACTACGACGTGGCGCGGCTGCCGATCGGGCCGCGTACCCGCTTCATCGCGGCCACCCACGTGCACCACGTCTACGGCAACGACATGAACGTGCATCGGCTGCGTGCGGCGGCCGGACCGGACATACCGATCTGCCTGGACGCGGCGCAGAGCTTCGGGCACATGCCGATCTCCGCCGCCGCCCTGGACGTCGACTTCATCGTCTTCTCCGGGCACAAGGCGATGGCGCTGCCCGGCATCGGGGCGGTGTGGGCGGCCAACAAGCGGGGTCCGGTGTTCGCGCCGGCCGGGTGGGACGGGTCACCGAACACGGCCGGGATCGTCAGCCTGGCCGCGGCGATGGACTGGCTGAGTTCCGTGGGGCTCTCGCGGATCTCGGCCTACGTCGTCGCGCTGGGCGGACGGCTCACCGCCGGGTTGTCCGCCCTGCGCAGCTATGAGGTGCTGGGCTGTCAGAGCAGTCTCGCGGCCGGCTCGACCGTGCAGCGCCGGCACGGCATCGTGACCTTCCGGCATTGCGGGATCGGCTCCAACGACCTCGGTTTCATCCTGGCCTCCGACGGGCTGCTCGTGCGGGCCGACAGTCACTGCCAGGGCTCCGAGGGCGAAAAGAGTTCCTCCGTACGGGTGAGCCTGCACGTCTACAACACCCCCGAGGAGGTGGACCGGCTGCTCGCCGTCCTGGCCTCGCTCGACTGACACGCCGGGGGTCCTCGCGACCTCCGGCGGCCTCGGCTGTTAGAAATGGTTGTCGTTTCCTTCAGCTTCGAGGATGGGCCGCATGCCGTCGACCGCGCTGGACTCCGCCCACCGGCGCACCGCCTGGGACGAGATGATGACCGGGTTCGTTCCCGGGCTGTCCGCCCTGGAGTCGGCCGTCGCCGTCGCGGCCGACGCGGTGCTGGGCCGCGCGCCCCGTCGGATCCTCGACCTGGGCGGTGGCCCCGGGGTGCTGGCCGAGCGGATGGCCGCCCGCTGGCCGGGAGCTTCGGTCACGATGATCGACATTGATCCGGTGCTGCTGGCCCTGGCCCGCGACGGGGTGCCGCCGTCCGTCTCGGTGCTGGACGCCGACCTGAGCGACGCCCTCCCGGCCGACGCCCCGGTCCGGGCCGATGCCGCACTGTCGGCCGGGGCTGCACCTCAAGCGGATGCTGCATTGCCGGCCGGGGCCGCGCCTCAAGCCTGTGCTTCGCGCCCGGCCGGAGACGGCGGCGGCTATGACCTGATCACGGCCGTGATGACAGTGCATTACCTGCGGCCGGAGCAGATCCGTTCCCTCTACCGGCGCTGCCACCGGGCCATGGCCCCCGGCGGCCTGCTGGTGGTGGCCGACATGATCCCCGACGACGGGCTGCCCTCGGTGATGAGCGCCCTCGACCCTGCCCCCGGCGAAGCCGCGGCCGAGCTGGCGTGGGCGCAGTGGTGGGGCGAGGTCGGCGAGGCGCCGGGGTTCGAGCAGCTCATGGCTGCCCGCGCCGAAGTCTTCCGGCACCGCTCGCCGGCCAACTTCGCCGGCACGGTGTCGTGGCACCTCGCTGCCGCGCGTGCCGCCGGCTTCCGCGAGGCGGGCATCCTCTGGCGCGACGGCCGGCACGCCGCGATGGCCGCCGTCTCGTAGAAGTGGGGTGAACTCCCGAAGCGCTGGTCGGTCCGGTCAGGCGGAGGCGAGGCATGCCGGCGCGCCGGAAAGGGTCGGATGCCGGTCAGGCGGAGGCGAGGCATGCCGGCGCGCCGGAAAGGGCTGGATGCCGATCGGGCGGAGGCGAGGCACGCCGGCCCACCGGGAGGATCTGGTGCCGATCGCGCGGAGCCGAGGCACGCTAGCCCACGGGGAAGCTCTGGGTGCCGATCACGGCCAGCAGCGCCAGCCGCTCGGCGCTGTCGGTGCCGAGCGCCGGGGTGAACCAGAGCAGCCGCTGACGGCCGTCCTCGCTGAACAACGTCAGGCAGTTGACCTCGAGCACGCCCAGCGCCGGATGGATGATCCGCTTGCGGTCGTCGCGCCGGAACGCCACGTCGTGGTCGGCCCACAGCTGGGCGAACTCGGGTGACCTCTCGAGCAGCGTCGACACCAACGTCCGTACGTCGGAATCCCGATGGTCGCGACGGGCCGCCGCGGCCCGCAGGTCGGCCACGAACGCCCGGGACTGCGTGGGGTGGTCCGCTTCCGGATAGAGCTGCCGCGCCCCGGGATCGGTGAACCATCGGTGCACGAAGCTGGCGTCCGGCCCGCGATGCCCCTCGTGGGAACCCAGCAGGGCCACCGCCAGCGGATTCTGCAGCAGCGTCACGTGCAGGTCGGTGATCACCTGAGCCGGTGTGCCGGTGAGGCGGCTCAGCAGGTCGGCCATGCCCGGATGGACATGCGAGGCCGCTCCGCTCCGGATCGGCGCCCGGCCGGCCAGATGGAACAGGTGGTCGCGTTCGTCCCCGGTGAGCCGCAGCGCCCGGGCCAGCGCGGCCAGCATCTGCTCGGACGGCTGCGACCCGGCGCCGCGTTCCAGCTCGATGTAGTACTCGACCGAGGCCCCGGCCAGCTGCGCCACCTCGTCGCGGCGCAGCCCGGGCACCCGGCGGCGGGGACCGCTGGGCAGTCCCACGTCGGCCGGGCGGATCCGGTCACGCCGCGATCGCAGGAAGGCGCCCAGCTCGGAAAGGTTCACCAGCCCAGTCTGCCGCCGCCCGGCCCGCTCAGGCAGGGGATGCCAACCTCTGCCTGATTTCCGCATCCCGTCGCACAGTGGGTTCATTCATCCACTGCTTCAAGGAGACGACATGCCGTTCGCGAACTTCAAGGTGCCGGCCGGAACGCTCGACGCCGCACAGAAGCAGAAGATCATTGAGACCACCACGGACCTGTACGCCGAGCTCTACGGCGAGCGGGCCCGGGCCACCACGGTCGTCCTCGTCGACGAGGTGGTGAACGGCGGCTGGGGCGTGGCGGGCCACGTCCTGACCGCCGCCATGCTCAACGGCGAATAGCGGGTCAGCTGCCGATCGGCCCCCCGTCGAGTCGCCAGGTCACCACGACCGACGGCTTGGCGTAGTCGCCGTCGGGCCAGGTCGAGGCCGGCTTGTCCATCGTGGCTCCGGTGATCTCGCCGGGGTGCTGCACGGCCACGAACACCGAGCGGTCGTCCGACGTGATGAACGGACCACACGTTTCGGCGCCCGGCGGAACCGTCAGGAACTGCCTCAGATGGCCACGCGAGGGACCCTCGATCGGCGTCGCGAAGAGGCCGTCGTTGCTGTCCAGCGCGTTGCCGTCGGTGGCGATCCACAGGTTGCCGGCGCTGTCGAAGGCGACGTTGTCGGGGCACGAGATCGGTGACACGGCCGACTTGTCGTATCCGGCGAAGTAGGTGTTCGGGTCGGCCGGGTCGCCGCACACGATCGGGAGCGACCAGGTGAAGCTCTCGCCCGTGTGATCGCCGCGGTCCTCGACGATCTCGAGGATCTGGCCGTGCCGGTTCTGGCGGCGCGGGTTCACCTCGTCGGGCCCGGCGTTCGTGCCCACGCCCCGGTTGGTGTTGTTGGTCAGAGCGGCATAGATCTTTCCCGTACGCAGTGAGGGCTGCACATCTTCGGGACGGTCCATCTTGGTCGCCTGGACCGCGTCGCCGGCCAGCCGGGCGAAGGTCAGCACCTCGACCGCCGTCATGCCGGGCACGTACGACCGGTCCCCGGACACCAGTTTGATCCACTTGCCGGTGCCGTCGAACGCGCCGTCGCTGGGCAGCTTGCCGGTGCCGTCGATCTCGGCCGCTGGGCTGTCCCCGGTGAACTGGGCGACATAGAGCGTGCCCGACTCGAGCAGGGTCAGGTTGTGCCGCCGATCGCCGGGCCGGTACTTCTTGTCCGACACGAACTTGTAGAGGTAGTCGAAGCGCTCGTCGTCACCCATGTACGCGGCGACCCGGCCGTCCTTGGCCACGATGACGTTGGCGCCCTCGTGCTTGAAGCGGCCCATCGCCGTGTGCTTGCGCGGCGGCTCGTCCGGCGAGAGCGGGTCGACCTCGACGATCCAGCCGAACCGGTGCGCCTCGTTGGGGTGCTTGGCCAGGTCGAAGCGTTCCTGCGCCCGCTCCCAGCGCCGCGACGGGGTCGGATAGCGGGTGGTGGTCGTGATGCCGTACCGGGCCAGCCGAGGTTTGAGATCCGCGGGCGCCTGGTCACCGCCGACGAAGTACTGGTTGAAGTTCTCCTCACCCGAGAGCACGGTTCCCCACGGGGTCACGCCGCCGGCGCAGTTGTTGAGCGTGCCGATCACGCTGACGCCGCGCGGGTCGGCCGCCGTACGCACCAGGGGCGACCCGGCGACCGGCCCGTCCAGGCGGAACGGGGTGGCCAGCATCGTGAGGCGCCGGTTGTACGGCAGCCGCCCGCCCCTGGCCTGCCGCCACTGCCCGGTGCCGCCGGCCCGTTCCAGCTCCACCACCGACATGCCGTGGGCCGCCATCGCCACCTCGATCTGGCCGACGGTCATCGCCTCGAGCGTGGTGAAGCCCGGGAACATCAGCTCCTCGTTGGTGTATTCGTGGTTGGCGACGAGCAGGGCCCGGTCGCGGCCGAGCGGGACGATGCCGAGGAAGTCGTTGTTGAAGCCGAACTGCCGGACCTGCCGCTGCGCGGTCTGGCGGTCGGGGTCGAACGCGGGGGCGCCGGGGATGATCGGATCGCCCCAGCGGATCACCACCGCGGAGTCGTAGCCGTTGGGCACGATGAACGTGTCGAGGGTGTTGGGCGGGATCGGCTTGAACGTGAGCTCGCCCGCCTTCGCCGCCGGGGAAGCGGGCGCGGCGGGTTCGGCCGCGGGCGGGGCCGGCGTGGATGCGGCGGCGGCCGGGACCGCCGTGGCCGCGGCCGTGCCGCCCAGCCCGAGAACGAGGGCGCCCGCGCGCATCACCCCGCGACGGCTCACCGCCGCGTTGACGATGTCGCCGAAATAAGGATTGTCCGATTGGTTGGGCACCGGGTGATCGCAGGCGTTGCCGCAGCGATACAGGCAGGTCATCGCGTCCCGTGGGCCGCCGCTGTGTCCCAGCAGGGGTAACGGTCGCCGGACCGGATCTGGCATCGTTGCCTCCTCGACGAAAGTGAACCTCAGGTAAACACAGATGCACGCGGAGGTGATAGATCGCGGTGAATGCTCGTTGTGCCAACCGTGAGGTTCCGGACGTTTCGTCGAGGAGCCGTAGCGGGGCGGCCGCACCGGAAGGCGGCCGCCCCGGCGATCAGCTGCCGACCGGACGGCCGTCGAGCCGCCACGTGACGACGACGGCCGGCTTGGCGTAGTCGCCGTCGGGCCAGGTCGAGGCCGGCTTGTCGACGGTCGCACCGGAGATCTCACCCGGGTGCTGCACCGCGACGAACACCGACCGGTCGTCCGAGGTGATGAACGGGCCGCAGGTCTCGGCGCCGCGCGGGACGGTCAGGAACTGCTTGAGGTGGCCGCGCTCCGAACCCTCGATCGGCGTGGCGAACAGGCCGTCGTTGGTGCCCAGCGCGTTGCCGTCGGTCGAGATCCACAGGTTGCCGGCGCTGTCGAAGGCGACGTTGTCGGGGCAGGAGATCGGCGAGACGGCCGTCTTGTCGTACCCGCCGAAGTAGGTGTCGGCGGCGGCCGGGTCGCCGCACACGATCGGCAGCGTCCAGGTGAAGGACTCGCCGGTGTGGTCGCCCTTGTCCTCGGTGATCTCGAAGATGTGGCCGTGCTTGTTGGCCGGCCGCGGGTTGGCCTCGTCCACGCCCGGGTTGGCGCCGACGGCCCGGTTCGTGTTGTTGGTCATGGCCGCATAGATCTTCCCCGTACGGAGGGAGGGCTGGACGTCCTCGGGACGGTCCATCTTGGTCGCCTTGACCGCGTCGCCGGCCAGCCGGGTCCAGGTCAGCACGTCGGCCGCGGTCATGCCGGGCACGAAGGACCGGTTGCCGGAGACCAGCTTGATCCACTTGCCGGTGCCGTCGAATGCGCCGTCGGAGGGCAGCTTGCCGGTGCCGTCGATCTCGGCCGCCGGGCTGTCCCCGGTGACCTGGGCGACATAGAGCGTGCCCGACTCGAGGATGCTCAGGTTGTGCTTGCGCGCGGCCGGCGAGTTGCCCTTCACGAGCTTCTTGTCGGACACGAACTTGTAGAGGTAGTCGAAGCGCTCGTCGTCACCCATGTACGCGACGACGTGCCCGCTCCGGGCCACGATGACGTTGGCGCCCTCGTGCTTGAAGCGGCCCATCGCGGTGTGCTTGCGCGGCGGGGCGTCCGGGTCGAACGGGTCGATCTCGACGATCCAGCCGAAGCGGTTCGCCTCGTGGGGGTGCTTGGCCAGGTCGAAACGCTCCTGCGCCCGCTCCCACTTGCGCGAGCCGCTCGGGTAGCGCGCGGTGGTCGAGATGCCGTACCGGTTGAGCTTGGGCTTGTCGGCCTCGGCGACCGCGTCACCGCCGACGAAGTACTGGTTGAAGTTCTCCTCGCCGGACAGGACCGTGCCCCACGGGGTGACGCCGCCGGCGCAGTTGTTGAGCGTGCCGACGACCCACTGGCCCTTGGGGTCGGCCGCCGTCCGCAGCGGTGCCGTGCCGGCGGCCGGGCCGGTCAGCTTGAACACCGTCTGGAGCGCGGTGACCCGCCGGTTGTAGCGCAGGCGGCGGGACTCGACCGGGCGCCACTCGCCGGTGCGGCCGACCCGCTCGATCTCGACCACGGACATGCCGTGCGCGGCCATCGCGACCTCGACCTGCTCCACGGAGAGCGCGTCCAGGCTGGTGAAGCCCGGGAACATCAGCTCCTCGTTGGTGTACTCGTGGTTGACCACGAGCAGCGCGCGGTTGTCCTCGATCGGGAGCACGCCGACGAAGTCGTTGTTGTAGCCGAACTGCAGCGACTGGCTCTTGGCGGTCTGCTTGCCCAGGTTGAACTCGGGCGCGCCCGCCACCACCGGGTCGCCCCAGCGGATTACGACCGACGAGTCGTAGCCGTTGGGCACGACGAAGTTGTCGAGCGTGTTGGGCGGGATGGCCTTGAAGGTCAGCTTGCCCGCCTTGCCGCCGGCCGGGGCCGGAGCCTTGCCGCCGAGCGGGGCGCCGGGCACAGCGGCGGCGGCCGGGACCGCCGCAGCCGCCGAGGCGCCGCTCAGACCGAGAACCAGGGCGCCGGCGGCACCGGCGCGCATCACCCCACGCCGGCTCATCGAGGCGTTGACGACATCGCCCAGGTATGCGTTGTCCGACTCGTTGGGAGCAGGGTGATCGCAGGCGTTGCCGCAGCGGTAAAGGCAGGTCATCGCGTCGCGGGAACCGCCGCTGTGTCCGAGCAGCGGTAACAGGCGGCGAGAGAGCTCAGGCATGCTTCTCCTCATTTCAGGGTTGCCCGCACGCTAGGAGAGCAGGTTGGCGAGGCCCTCGCCCCGAGATGAACGCAGCCTTAACGCCGACGCGAACGCGGCCGGATGTTCCCCGCCCGCCGTGTCGGATTCGGCCGCCGTCCACCTGCGACAGGTACACCGGGCTCATGGACTTCTCCATCGAGCGCGACACCGACCGGGCCGGAAAGACCACGTACCTTCTGCTGGGCGGGGTTTTCGACCGGTCGGCGCACCGGGAGCTGCGGCGGGCGCTGCGGGACGCCTTCTCGCGGGCGCGGCAGGGGCGGGTGGTGCTCGACATGGCCCGGGTCGAGGAGCTCGGCAGCGAGTGTGTCGAGGTGCTGCTCACCGGCTATACGCACGCGTTGCGCGGCGGCCACGGTTACGAGGTCACCAACGCCCGGGGGCACGTACGCATGCTGCTCGAGGCGACCGGGCTCTGTCCGCGCCGCGAAAGCGACACCCTCTACGCGCCCGTGTGGCTGTCCGCCGTCACCCCGCCCGAACTGGTGTGAACTTCGCTTCGAGCTGGTCGGCGGGCTGCGGCCGATCCAGGTGATAGCCCTGGAGGAGTCGGCTCCGGCGGCGGCCAGCGCGGCCGCGGTCGGCTCGTCCTCCACGCCCTCGGCCACGACCGTCAGGTCGAGCGATCGGGCGATGGCGATCACCGAGTCGATGATGGTGGCCCGCGCGGGTGAGTCGTGCATCCGCATCACGAACGACCGGTCGATCTTCAGCTCGTCGATCGGCAGCTCGGGAAGCAGTCCCAGCGACGTGTAGCCGGTGCCGAAGTCGTCGATCGCCACCCGGATCCCGGCCGCGCGGATCGCCGCCAGCCGGGCCGCCGCCTGATCGGGCCGGGTCAGCACGGCGGTCTCGGTGATCTCGACGGTGAGCAGCCGGGCGGGCAGCCGTTCGAGGCCGAGCAGGGTGAGGATCGTCGGCACGGCCCGTTCCTGGGCCAGGTAGGCGGCCGACAGGTTTACCGACACCGGCACGTCGTGACCCGCGCGATGCCAGAGCGCCGTCTGATGCACCGCCTCGGCGATCACCCAGTCGGTCAGCTCGAGGATCACGTCGGAGCGCTCGGCGTCGGGCAGGAAGACGCCGGGCGGCAGCATCCCCCGCTGCGGGTGCTGCCAGCGCACCAGCGCCTCGGCGCCGTGGATCTGACGCGGGCCGGCGCTGTAGAGCGGCTGATAGTGCAGCCGCAGGTGGCCGGCCCGGATTCCGGTACGCAGTTCGGTGAGCTGCCGCAGGTCGGCGCGGTGCGTGGTGGCGTCCTCGGCGGTCCAGACCACGACGCCCGTACGGTCCCGTTTGGCGCTCCGCAGCGCGTCGGCGGCCCGCCGTAGCAAGACGGCCAGGTCGCGATGGTCGATGAGCGACACCCCGACGCTGGTCTCGACACTGACCGGAATGCCGTTGACCGTGTACGGCCCGCGCAGCGTGTCGGTCAGGCGGCGCGCGACGGTGGTCAGCCCCTCGGCCGGCCCGGGCACGGCCAGCAGCACCACGAACTGGTCGCCCTCCAGCCGGGCGATCAGATCCTCGGCCCGGCAGGCGGCGCGCAGGCGGGCCGCGACCCGCTGCAGCAGCACGTCGGCGCCCTGGGTGCCGAGCATGTCGTTGGCCTCGGAGAAGCGGTCCAGTCCGAGGTGCAGCACCGCGGTCAGCAGGCCGTCCTCCAGCCGCTCCCGTCCCGCCGACAGCGCGGCCGCGCGGTTGGGCAGGCCGGTCAGCTGGTCGGCCCGGGCGAGCCGGGCGTATCGGCCGGCCATGGCGGTGAGCAGTCCGACCACCGGCGCGATCCCGAGGCGGCCGTCGGGCCAGCGCACCGCGACCGGCTCGTCCCGGGCGTCGCCGGGGCGGGCCAGCGCCGCCTGCACGGCGAGGTCGAGGTCCGTGTCCGAGGGCAGCGTGAGGGTGCCGGGGCCGTCCGCGCCCAGGACGGTCAGGGGCCGAGCCGGGTCCGTCGCGGCCGGCGTCGACCTGCCCGGCCCGGGCCCGGCTGAGCAACTGGTGGCCCTCGGCCGACGCGACCAGGACGCCGGGCAGCAGCGGGTCGGCGTCCAGCATCCGCACCACCTCGGAGAACGAGGTGGTGTCGGGCAGGACGTCCGCCGGGATCCCCATCTCGCCCAGCTTCCGCGGGAGCCGCACGGCCGTCCGGGCCAGGGGCACGTCGGTCATACCCGGGCCAGGTCGAAGCAGGAGCCCTCGACCACCCACCGGCCGCCCACCTCGCTCGGGCGCAGCCGCAGCCAGAGACGCCGTACGGCGGTCCCGCGCGGTTCGCACTCGAGTTCGGCCGGCTCGCCGCGCAGAGCCGCTCGGACGGCCTCGTCCAGCCGGGCGTGATCGGCCGGGTCGAGCGCCGCCCGGAACGCCCCGAGCAGATCACCCGCGGGGTCGCCGTCGCCCAGGACCGGCCCGGGGTCGCCGAAGGACGCGGTCAGCAGCGGGTCGCCGGTCGGGCCGGCGATCGCGGTGAAGCGGTAGACGGCCAGGCGGCGGGTCAGGTCGTCGAGGTCGCGGCGACCGGCCTCCAGGGCCAGCTGGGTGCACCGTTCGACCGTGCGGTCGAGCAGCATGCCGTCCCAGACCGTGCTGCCGTCGCCGAGGCGGAACGGCCGGCCCACCCCGTGCAGCCAGCGCCGCTCGCCGTTGCGCAGCAGCAGGCTGCCCTCCCAGCGCCACGGTTCGAGCGTGACCATGGAGTCGGAGACCGAGGCCTCGTACGCCGTCCGGTCCTCGTCGGCCACCAGGTCGATGATCAGGTCGGCGTCGGCCACGAGCTCGTGCGGCTCGTAACCGCAGATCTCGCCGGCGCCCTCGGAGACGAAGGTGAACGACCGGGCGCCGTCGAGGCCGATCCGGAACTGGAACAGCATGCCCGGCACGTTGTTGACGGTCGACCGGAACCGCCGCTCGGTCTCGCCCAGGGCCGCCTCGGCGCGCCGCCGGTCGGTGTCGTCGATGCCGATCGAGCAGACGCCGTAGACCGAGCCGTCCGGGTCGGTGAGCGGGAACCGGGTCACCACGTACTGCCGGATCTCGTCGCCGAACGGCAGTTCCTCGAGGGCCGTGACCGCGTCGCCGCGCTCGACCGCCTGCTCGTCGTGCCGGCGCCCGGCCCGGCCACGGCCTCGGGCATCACCTCGGCGTCCCGGTGACCCACCAGGTCGGCCGCGGTCACCTCGAACACGCGCTCGTACTCGGCGTTGACGAACAGGTACCGCCCGTCGAGGTCCTTGGCCGAGATCATCGCCGACGTGTGCTCGAGGATCGCGTTGACCAGGGTGGTGCTGCGCTGCAGGTCCTGCTGGGCGTGATCGTGGTCGGTCTCGTCGGACAGGAACGCGCAGAACCCGTCGGGCAGCGCGTCGATGGTCAGCATGATCTGGCGCTCGGAGCCGTCCCGGTGGCGGGCCGGCACCTTGACGCGCAGTCCGGGCCAGAAGTCGTCGCTCACCAGCCGGCGGGCGAAGGCGGCGGTGTGCGCGGCGCGAAGGTGTTCCGGGACGAGCGTGTCGGCGAGCATGCGGCCCACGGCCTCGTCGCGGGACCAGCCGAAGAGACGCTCGGCGGCCGGGTTCCACTCGCGGAGGACCCCGGCGCGGTCGACCTCGACGAAGGGGATCGACGTGGCTCCGAGCGCGCCGGCCGTGGTCGAAGCTTCAGCCTGCACTCTGTATTGATCGGTCACCGTGGCGGCATCCTGAGTGTTTTGTCGGGTACCGGCGTCGCCGTCCCCGGACCAGCCGATCCCGTTCGGGGCAGATTCGACGCTCACCCGGTCGATTTTCCCGGTTCACGCGGGCCACCGTGGGGCGGTCCGGCCATTTTCTCCGGCCCGGACGAGCCCGGACTCGTACGCGAAAACGACCGCCTGCACCCGGTCGCGCAGCCCGAGCTTCATCAGCACACGGGCCACGTGGGTCTTGACCGTGGCGTCGCCGACCGTCAGCTCGGCCGCGATCTCGGCGTTCGACAGCCCCCGGGCCACCAGCCGCAGCACCTCGGCCTCGCGCGGGGTCAGCTCGCCCAGCTCGGCCGGTGGCCGCGGCCCGGGCTGCCCGGCGAAGGCGGAGATGACCCGGGTCGTGATGGCCGGGTCGAGCAGCGCCTCGCCCGCCGCGACGACCCGGATCGCGGTGATCAGGTGTTCCGGCGACGACACCTTGAGCAGGAACCCGCTCGCCCCGGCCCGCAGCGCCCGATAGAGGTTCTCGTCGGTGTCGAAGGTCGTCAGCATGATCACCCGCGGCGGATGCGGCGAGCCCAGCAGCGTGCTGGTGGCGGCCAGGCCGTCCTGCCGGGGCATGGCGATGTCCATCAGCACGACGTCGGGCCGGACGCGGCGGGCCAGCGCGACCGCCTCGACCCCGTCGCCGGCCTCGCCCACCACGGCGATGTCGGGCTCGGTCTCGATCACCATGCGCAGACCGGCCCGGACCATCCGCTGGTCGTCGGCGATCACGACGGAGATGGTCACGCGGTCGCCGCCACCGGCAGGGGGAGCCGGGCGCTCATGGCGAAGCCGCCGTCCTCGCGCGGGCCGGCCGTCAGCTCGCCGCCGAACAGGGCCGCCCGTTCCCGCATGCCGATCAGCCCCTGGCCGCCGCCGCTCACGGACGCCTTCCGGCCGTCGTTGACCACCCGCAGGCGCAGCCCGTCGTCGTGGAAGCCGACGGTGACCGTGGCCCGGGCCGGTCCGGCGTGGCGCAACACGTTGGTCAGGGCCTCCTGCACGATCCGGTACGCCGACACGTCGATTGCCGGCGGCACCGGCACCGGGTCACCCTCTCGGCGTACGGTGACCGGCAGCCCGGCCTCGCGGACCTGCGCGACCAGGTCGTCGAGCCGGTCGAGCCCGACCGGGGGCTGCGCGCTGTCGGCCCCTTCGCCGCGCAACAGGCCGAGCGTACGGCGCAGCTCGCCGACCGCGTCCCGGCCGGACGACTCGATGCTCTGCAGCAGCTCCCGGTCGACCGGCAGACCCGCGTCCAGCCGCCGTCGCACCACCCCGGCCTGGATCACCATCACGGTCACGCTGTGCGCCACCATGTCGTGCAGCTCGCGGGCGATGCGCACCCGCTCCTCCATGACCGCCTCGCGGGCGTGCTGCTCGCGGATGGCGGCCCGGGCCGAGGCCGCGTCGGCGCTGCGCCGGGCCTGCACCGACAGCGCGACCCCGAGCACGTACGGCGCGATCGGGAAGAACAACGCAGCCATCGGATCGCCGGGGTCACTGATCAGGTAGGCGACGAAGGTGAGCGCGATCAGCCCGGCGCCGATCAGCCCGCGACGGCTCTCGCGCGACGGTGGCACGTACCGGCCGGCCGTGTAGATGATGATCATCGCGCCGACCAGCTGCCAGAGCCGGAAGTTGACCGTCTGCTCGCCGGCGATCACGGCCGGGCGGTAGAAGAACGGCAGCGGCTCGACGATGTGCGGCGCCAGGGCGAGCAGCGGCACGAACCGGCGCACCAGCACCAGGCCGGCCGAGACGGCGAGCACGATCGGCCACCACCGGCCCGGCATGGCGATCAGGAACTCCTCGGCCAGCGCGAACAACACGAAACCGCCGGTCAGCGCCAGGTCGGTGGGTCGCAACCGCATGAGCTGAATCTAGGGGCCGCGGGCGCGCGCGGAACCCGCCTCGAGGATGACGGGGTCTCCGCCGCGCGGGGGAGACGAGCTCATTCCGCGTACGGGTTACCGGGCGGCCCCTGTTCCCTAACTTTCCCGGTCATGACTATGTGGCGTAAGGCAACGGCGGCCGGCCTGGTGCTGGCACCGATCGCGCTGGCGGTGTCGACCGGCATAGATCCGGCGCTCGGCGAGGCCCAGGGCTACGGGATCTATCGGCAGCACCCGGAGGCGACGCAGTGGCACTCGCTGCTGCTGCACTGGGCGTGGGTGCTCTATGTGCCCGCCCTTCTGGGGTTGCTGGCCCTGGTGCGCAGGCGGGGCTTCGCGCTCGCCGTGGTGGCCTGGGTGGCGACGGTGTTCGGGCTGGTGACGTTCTCGGCGCTGATGGCGGCCGACTTCGGGCTGCTCAGCCTGGAACAGCAGCCCGGGCTCACGGACGCGCAGCTGACCGCGTACGACGACCGGATGGGCGCGATGACGTGGGCGGTGTGGGGGTGGCAGATTCCCGGGATCGCCGGTTGGGCGGTCGCGCTGCTGGTCACACCGATCGCCCTGTGGAGGGCGCGGGTGATCAACTGGTGGATGGCGGGGCTGTTCCTGACCGGGGCGGTGCTCTACCTGCTCTTCGCGATCTCGCCGGTGCCGCTGAACCTGACCGGGCCGACCGTGCTGGTGGTGGCGGGCGTACTGGCCGCACGCCGGGTCCTGAGCATCGGCCCCGCCTCCTCGTCCGGGGAAGAGGAGCCGGACCGTTTCGGGGCGTTCCGGCGTACGGCGGGAATCGTCTGTCTGGTCGCGGCGCCGCTCTCCTTCGCGGTCGGCATGGCGACGGTGCCGCCCGCCCCGGAACTCGACCACCCGGTGCTCTGGCAAGCCAGCGCGTTCTTCCTGCATCTGGCCTGGGTGCTGTTCGTGCCGGCGGTGCTCGCGGTGGCGTCGCGCGGCGGCCGGTTCACCCGGGTGGTGTCCGGCCTGGCGGTGCTCGGCCTGATCAATTTCAGCGCGCTGATGTTCGGCGACTGCCTCGACCTGGCCGCGCGGCAGGCCCTGGGTGACGCGGTGGCCGATCGGGCCCAGGAGCTGACCGGCGGCTATGCCACCTTCTCGCTCGGGTGGGTGCTGCCGGGGATGGTGCTGACCTTCCTGGGGCTGATCCTGGTGGCGGCCGGGGCGGCGGTCGATGGGCTGGTCCGCTGGTGGGTGCCGGTCGTCGTCGGGGCCGGATTCGCCGGGTTCTTCCTGCTCGGGCTCGGCCCGATCGGGGTGGCCGGACCGCTGGTCCTGGTCGCGGGCTTCGGGTTGATCGCCGCCGCCCTCCGTCGTACGGGAGCTCCGGTCGTCGCTTGATCTTTGTTCTGGGGGTGCCCGGCTCGGAGTGGCGGCTCCGAGCCGGGCCGGGTCGAGGGCGGTACGGTCTGGGGAATACCTCCCACGCCCCGGAGTCCGCCGCGATGACGAGCCCCGATCCCGCCTCGAATCCGCTGTCCAAGCTCGCCACCGCGGGCGAGCGTCTCGGGTGGATCTTCAATGACCGCAACCTGTTCCGGCAGGCGTTCGCCGAGCCGCCGCCGCAGCGGGCCGCCGTCGATCCCGAGCTGCAGGGCCGGCTCGACCGGGCGCTGCGCGGGCGGGTCAAGCGCATCCTGATCTCGCTCGGCGCCGGAGTCGGCCTGGCCGTGCTGATCGGTTGCTGCGGCGGTGTCCTGACCCGCGACAACGACGGCGCGCGGGCACTCGTGCTGTTCATGACCGGTCTGTCCTTCCTGGCCGGTGTGGCGGGGGCGATCCTGGCCGGCGTCATGCCCGCGCTGGCCCGCAAGTCCATCTCGGAGGCCGAGGAGCAGGCCCAGAGCTCGTACGCGGTGGAGCACTCCTCCTGGGACAGCCGGCGCCAGTGGCACGACCAGCAGCAGCAGAACCGGGTCGACGAGATGCCGGAGTGGTCGGCCGCCGCCCCGTCGCCGGGCACCCGCCGGATCGACATCGTGGGCGGGACGACGTACGGGTGGGAAGCGGTTCTGACCGTCTTCGGCGGATCGCTGCTGGCCACCCGGGGCCGCATGGTGCTGGCCGACCTCACGGGCGAAGCCTTGCCGGGCGAGCTGATGCGACTGGCCGAGACCACCGGCCGGTCCGTGCGCGAAGTGGTGCTGCCCGCCCAGCTGGCCGAGTTCGATCTCGTGGCCGGGCTGGAGCCGGCCGAGCTGGTGGACGGGCTCGTGGAGGCCATGTACGGCGATGTGCCGGGCGGGGGAAATCGGGCCGAGCGTTCCCAGGATGCCCTGCTCCTCAACCAGATCGCCACGGTCCTCGCCCCCTCGTTGACGATGGGGAGGCTGGTGGCCGCGCTCCGGGCCCTGTCCGGTTCCCCCTCCGCGGCCCTGACCCCGGCCGAGACCGACGGCCTGATTGCTCTCCGGCCCGACGAAGCCCGGGTCCGCCGCGTCGAAGCCTTCCTGCACCCGCTGGCCGAGATGGGCAGCGCACCCGCCACCACCGCGCCGGCCGACCTCACCTGCCTGGTCGCCGAGGGTGGCGGCGGGCGGGCCCAGCAGGAGCTGCTCAAGGATCTGATGGTGCAGTGGCTGGGCCACCAGGTGCGCCGCGAGGCGGCCCCGATCGGCTCGCTGCTGCTGCTCGGCGCCGACGAGATCGACCACCGGGCCCTCGAGCGGCTGAGCACCCTGTGTGAGCGGCGCGGCCTCCGGCTCGTGCTGTTCTTCCAGCACCTGCGGGCCGAGACACTGCAGACCATCGGCGGCGGCGAGGTCGCGCTGATGCGGCTGGGCAACCACCAGGAGGCGGCGCAGGCGGCCGAGTTCGTGGGCCGGGGGCACAAGTTCGTGCTGAGCCGGCTGACCCGCTCGCTCGGCGGCGAGGAAACGCACACGACCGCGGACACGGTGGGCGAGTCCGAGACCAAGGGCGGCGCCAAGGGGGAGCGCGCCTCCCGGCACGGCCTGCGCCGTTACACCAGCACGAACTGGAGCAAGACGCGCAACTGGAGCCAGACCGAGTCGACCGCCAACGGCACCAACTGGAGCAACGCGAGTTCGTCCGAGCGGGTCTACGAATACGTGGTCGAGCCCCGCGTCTTCCAGGACCTTCCCGAGTACGCGATGGTGCTCGTCAAGAGCGAGGGCCGGGGCTCGGTGGTGCAGGCCGTCGAGGTCGATCCGGCCATCGTCACGCTCCCGCGGGTGTCGATGACGCCCCTCGGTCAGGAGCAGGCCCGGCCCGAGCTGCCCCGGGCCCAGTGGGGTGCGATCAGCGACCCACCGGACCGGTCGAGTCGCGGACTATCAGCTCCGTAGCCAGCTCGACGTGCAGGGCGTCCAGCCGGTGATGGTCGAGCAGCCGGATCAGCAGGCCCACGGCGATGCGGCCCATCTCGGCCAGCGGCTGGCGCACGGTGGTCAGCGCCGGGCGGGTCGCCTGGGCCAGGTCGATGTCGTCGAAGCCACCGATCGAGAGGTCCTCGGGCACGCGCAGGCCCAGCTGGTCGGCCGCGGCCATCGCGCCCGAGGCGACCTTGTCGTTGAAGGCGACCAGCGCGGTCGGCCGGTCGTGGGCCGAGAGCAGATGCCGGGCCGCCTCAAATCCGAACTGGACGGTGGGATGGCCCGCCACGGCCAGCCGCGGATCCAGCAGCATCCCGGCGTCGGCCAGAGCCGAGACGTGGCCCGCGCGGCGGGCCGCGCCGGCCAGCCAGTTGTCCGGCCCGGCCAGCAGCCCGATCCGGCGGTGACCGAGTTCGGTCAGGTGGGCCGTGAGGCTGCGGGAGCCGGCGAAGTGGGCCGCGGACACGGCGGCGATGTCGCGCGGGACGGTCTCGCGGGGGTCGACGATGACGAACGGGAAGCCGGCCGACTGCAGGGCGATCAGTTCCTCGCCGGGCTCGGGCGGCAGCACCACGATCGCGCCGCCGATGCCGGGCCGACCGGCCAGCGTCGCCAGCACCGGGGAGTGCTGGGCGGCCTCGCCGGCGTTGAGGACGAGCTGGCGGCCGTGCAGGTCGAGCGTCTCGGCGATCGACGAGACGATCAGTCCGAAGTAGTCGGTCAGCAGGTACGGGCAGCGCACGAACACCGCGCCGGTGCGGGCCGGTCGGCGGCGCGGACCCCGGCCGCCCAGCTCGTCGATGGCCTGCTGCACCAGCTCGCGGGTGCCGGGCGAGACGTGCTCCTGATCGTTGAGCACCCGCGAGACCGTCGCGATCGACACGCCCGCGTGGGAGGCGATATCGCGGACGGTCGGTCCGTGTTTCATCACCGAAGCATAAACATTGACAAGCTTCGAGGTGGAAGGGTTCCCTGTGCGTATCAGAAACATTCCGAACAGGTTTCAGTTTGTTACATGGGGAGACGCCCGTGACTCGCTTCGGAACCGCGCTGGTGGCGCTGGGTGCAGCCGTTCTGGCCGCGCCCGGGCCGGCCGTGGCTCATGAAACAAGACCGACCGCCCATGTCTGGATCACCACGCCCGACGGCACGCAACGGATGGCCGACAAGGGCACGGTCGCGTTCGGCCGGGCCGCGTCGGAGGCGCCGACCGTGGTGGTCGACCCGAACCGCCGCTTCCAGACCATCGCCGGCTTCGGCGCCTCGATCACCGACTCGTCGGCCTCGGTGCTCTACCGGCTGTCGCCGAGCGCCCGCAACGCGGCGATGGAGTCGCTGTTCCGGGACAACAAGCTGAGCTATCTGCGCCAGCCCATCGGCGCCTCCGACTTCGTCGACGGACCGGCCTACACGTACGACGACGTGCCCGCCGGGCAGACCGACTACGCCCTCAGGCATTTCAGCGTCGGCCACGACCGCGCCCGGATCCTGCCGCTGCTGCGTCAGGCCCGCCGGCTCAACCCCGAGCTGCGCGTCATGGGCACGCCGTGGAGCCCGCCGGCCTGGATGAAGACGAACGGGTCGCTGGCCGGGGGCCGGCTGATCGATTCTCCGGCGATCTATCGGGCGTACGCCGCCTATCTGGTCAAGTTCGTGCAGTCGTACCGGCGGGAAGGCGTCCCGATCGACACGCTGACCCTGCAGAACGAGCCGCAGAACCGGGCGCCCGCGGGTTATCCCGGCATGGATCTGCCCTCGTGGCAGGCCGCCAAGGTGATCGAGCGGCTCGGCCCGATGCTGCGCGCCGCCGGGGAGCGCACCAAGATCCTCGGGTACGACCACAACTGGGCGGAGCACCCGAACGACGCCGCCAATACCCCGCCGGACTCGGTGAACGACATCAACCACTACCCGCAGGAGCTGCTCTCCACCGAGGCGGCCCGCTGGGTCGAGGGGACGGCCTACCACTGCTACTACGGCGACCCGAGCGCGATGACGGCGCTGCACAACGAGTTCCCGAACAAGGACATCTACTTCACCGAGTGCTCGGGCAGCCAGTCGGGCAATCCGGCCGACACGTTCTCGGACACGCTCAAGTGGCACGCCCGCAACCTGATCATCGGCAACACCCGGAACTGGGCCAAGACGGTGATCAATTGGAACCTGGCCCTGGACGAGAACAACGGCCCGCACAACGGGGGCTGCGGCACGTGCACCGGCGTGCTGACCGTCGCGTCGGACGGCACGGTCACCCGCAACGCCGAGTTCTACACGCTCGGGCACGTCGCCCGATTCGTGCGGCCGGGCGCCGTACGGGTGGCCGGCACCTCGTTCGGCACGACCGGCTGGAACGGCCGCGTGACCGACGTCGTGTTCGTCAACCCGGACGGCAGCACTGTGCTGGTCGCGCACAACGAGAACGACAACCCGCAGGCGTTCGCGGTGCAGTACGGCGGCCGGACCTTCGAATACACCCTGCCCGGCGGCGCGCTGGCCACGTTCGTCTGGCGTGGACACTCGGACGACCGGCCGATCGCCCCGACGGGCTGGACCGCCACCGCGAACCCGCCGGCGGACGCGGCCCTGGCCGTCGACGACGACGCGACCACGCGCTGGACCACCGGCGCCGGTCAGGCGCCGGGCCAGTATCTGCAGGTCGATCTGGGCCGGGTCCAGCCGGTGCGGCGGGTCATCTTCGACACGGGCGCCGACCTGGGCGATTACCCGCGCGGATACACGGTCACCGCCTCGCTCGACGGATCCCGGTGGTTCACCGTCGGCTCTTCTCGCAGCGGGCAGTTCGTGACGGCGTCGTTGCATCGTGCCCGTTACGTCCGGATAACCCTGACCGCCGCCGCGGACAGCTGGTGGTCGATCGCGGACGTCCGCGCCTATCGCTAGGTGGGTCGCGTTCCCGCTGGGCTACGCTGAATCTGACGTTGACGTCAGCGGCAAGTGTCACGGAGGTCTTCATGCGTATCGGCGAGCTGGCCGACCGGGCCGGCGTGAGCGTGCGAGCGCTGCGCTACTACGAGGAGCAGGGCCTTCTCACCGCCGAGCGCAGCGGGAGCGGTCAGCGGCACTACGCCGGGGCCGCGGTCGACCGGGTGCGGCTCATCCAGACCCTGTACGCGGCCGGGCTGACCAGCCGCACCATCGCCGACCTGCTGCCGTGCGTCGATGCCAACGTCAGCACCCCGGAGTCGCGGGCCCGGCTGGCCGCGGAGCGCGACCGGATCGACGCCCAGATCGCCGAGCTGACCCGCACCCGCGACCGCCTGGACGCCGTGATCGAGCTATCGACCAGCCCCGAGAGTTGCTGCGTAGTGGAGCCCGTTCAGCCCGCGACGGCTAGCACACGGATCCCGGTGGCGTCGGCGATCGCATGAAACCGTGCCTTGTCGGGCGCTTTTACCGGGAAATGGCACTTTGTCGGGTTTAGGCGGCTTTAGCGTGAGCGCCGATGACCGAGACGACAACTGCCGGCGTACGGCACCCGGCGGCCCCCACGGCCGGCCGGGAAGCCATGCGGTTCCGGCCCGACATCGAGGGACTGCGCGCCGTCGCGGTCCTGCTGGTCGTCCTCTTTCACGCGGGCGTGCCCGGCGTCGCCGGCGGCTACGTCGGCGTTGACGTCTTCTTCGTCATCTCCGGGTTCCTGATCACCTCGCTGATGCTGCGGGAGATCCGGGCGACCGGAACCGTGTCGCTGGTCGACTTCTACGCCCGCCGGGCCCGGCGAATCCTGCCCGCGGCCGCGCTGGTGCTGGTCACGACGTTGCTCGTCAGCTACAACCGGCTCGGCTTCCTGCGCGGCGACGAGATCTCCGAGGAAGTCGCCTGGTCGGCGCTGTTCGCGTCGAACTTCCGCTTCGCCACCGAGGGCGCCGACTACCTGACGTCGCAGGGCGCGGTCTCGCCGCTGCAGCACTTCTGGTCGCTCGCCGTCGAGGAACAGTTCTACTTCGTCTGGCCGGCCGCGATCGTGCTGCTGATCTGGCTCGGCTTCCGGTGGGCGATCGGATATTGGCTCGCCGCCGCCGTGGCCGCCTCCCTGGCCTACGCGATCGGGCAGAGCGGCACCTGGGCGTACTACTCGCCCGCCACCCGCGCCTGGGAACTCGGCGCCGGCTGCCTGCTCGCCCTGGCCGCGACCCGGCTCGACCGGATCCCGCACCGGCTCGCGACCGCGATGGCCGGCGTCGGGCTGTCCCTCATCGTGATCGCCGCCCTCACCTTCGACGGCGCCACACCCTTTCCCGGGTACGCCGCGGCGCTGCCGGTGATCGCGACGGTGCTGGTGCTGGCCGGTCGCGGGGATTCGGTGCTCGGCCGGTGGCCACTGGTCTGGCTGGGCCGGCTGTCGTACTCGTTCTACCTGTGGCACTGGCCGGTGCTGGTCATCGCCCAGCAGACGTACGGGGAACCGCTCTCCGCACTGGTCCGCGCGCTGCTGGTGCTCGGATCGCTCGGGCTCGCCGCGGCGACGTACTTCGGCCTGGAGAACCCGATCCGGCGCAACCGCCGGCTGCGGCGCTCGCAGGTGCTGACCCTGTCCCTGGCCGCCTGGCTGATCGTGGCGCCGCTCGCGGTCGCCAGGTGGAAGACGTCGACCTCGCCCGCGGCCGACACCGGCCGGAGCGCCGAATACCGACCCCGACTAGGAGCGCCGGCGCATGCCCAGCCCTGAGCTGACCCATACGTTCCGGCCGGCGCTGCTGGTGGCCGTGCTGTCGGTGCTGTCGGTGCTGGCCGGGTGCGCCGCCGCCGTGCCGCCACCCCCGCGCGTCCCCGAGCAGCCGCCCGCACCCAAGATCGCCCTGGACGAGGTGCTGGTGGCTGTGGCCAAGGCGCCGAGCCTGCGCCGGCTGCCCGCCGACCTCACACCGTCGCTGGCCACCAGCGCCGAGGACGTCGGTTTCGACAACGACAAGTGCGAGGCCGGGCCGGAGGCCGACCGGGTGGAGGCGTGCGTCTTCGGCGACCGGGCCAGTGCGACCGACGTGGTGCTCTACGGCGACTCGCACGCCGGGATGTGGTTGCCGGCGATGACCGAGATCGCGGATCGGCGGCACTGGCGGCTGCAGTTCTATGGCAAGCCGGGCTGCCCGTCCCTGTCGATGACCATCTGGAACCAGCGGGAGCAGCGCGTCTTCGGCGAGTGCGACCGGTTCCGCGACTTCGTGGCCGGGCAGATCGCCGCGGCCCGCCCCGAACTGGTCGTCGTGACCAACGAGAGCTTCTCGCAGAAGGGCGCCGACGGGCGGCTGATCTCGCCCGGCGAATGGCGTGACCGGCTCGCCCGAACCCTGCGTACGCTGCGGAAATCGGCGGACAACGTGGTGGTGCTGGGCGACACCCCGGTGCTCGACCAGAGCGCGCCGGAATGTCTCGCCGCGCACCAGGCCGACGTCACGGCCTGCTTCACCACGCGCAAAGTGGCCACCGCGCGGACGTGGAACGCCGCCGATCAGTCCGCGGCCGAGGCGTCCGGAGCGGGATACGTCCCGGTGCTGCCTTGGCTGTGCTCGGCGACGTGCACACCGGTGATCGGCAACGTCACCGTCTATCGCAATCGTTTCCATCTGACCGGGACGTACGCCCGGATGATGAACGGCGTTCTCGAGGAAGCGCTGCTGTCGCACTTCCCCTCGAACGCCGTTCCCTAGAGCTTTCTCAGCGGCGGCGGCGACGCCAGAGCAGTGTTGCCGCCGCCGCAGCCGCCAGCACGGCGGCGAGGGCCAGCGGCATCGGGCGGCGCTCCCGGACAGTCCCGTGGGCGTTCGTGCGCCCGACGAACTGGTCCTTCGTGTCCGCCGCGTGCTCGGCCACCCGGGAAGCGGTCTCGGCCGTCGACTGCTTGACGTGCGCCAGGCTGTCCGCCGCCGCCTGCGTCTTGACGGCGGTGGCCTCCTTGACCTGGGTGGCCTTTTCGGCGGCAACGTCCTTGACCTGGGCGGCCTTCTCCGCGGCAACGTCCTTGACCTGGGTGGCCTTTTCGGCGGCGGTCTGCTTCTTTTCGGCCACCGCGTTCTTGACCTGGGCTTTCACGTCCGTCTTGGCGGCCAGGGCGGCGGCCGTCTCGGCGAGCTCGGCCCGGGTCTCGGCGATGTCCTCGCGCACTTCGTCGCGCGATCTGGTCTCACTCATCAGTGCCGTCCCTCCTGGAACGCCGACTTCACGGCGGCCACGTCACGCTTGCCGCTCTCCATGGCCTCGAGCGGCTCCGGCGGCACCGCCTGCTTGACCTGCTTCTTGCCGATCAGCGCGGCGATCCCGGCGACGGCGAAAAGCACGACGGTCACGATCAGCGCGGCCGCCCACACGGGCATGACCAGCGCCAGCAGCGCCCCGATCGTCACGAACAGCGCGCCCAGCCCGTACAGGGCGATCACGCCGGCCCCGCCCAGCAGCCCGGCGCCGGCGCCCGCGCGTTTGCCCTTCTCGACCATCTCCAGCCGGGCCAGCGTCAACTCGTCCCGGACCAGCGTCGAAACCTGCTCGCTCAACTGGTTGACCAGCTGGCCGACCGGTTGCTGCTCGGTGTGCGTCGTCATCAGTGAGCTCCCTTCGTCGGAGTTCACTTACCCCTCTCGTACGGGGATAACCGCAGCTCAACGGCCTATGAGCCGATCTCACTCACCTCGGTGAACGGCCGGTCGTTGTGCCAGGTGGCGTGGATGATGAAGCTGTGGCCGGTCTCGTTGAAGTAGACGGCCAGGTTGTCCGGTGTGTCCTGAACTTTCTGGACCTGCCACCCATCGGCCGGGGTCGCCGTCACCAGCGAGACCACCCCGTCCGAGGTCATCCGGATCACCGCCTGCCCGCCCTCGACCCGGAACGACCGCACGTACGTGCGCTTGCCGTCGGCGGCGGTGGTGACCGTCCAGCCGTCCTCGGTCGTGGTCGGCGGGGTCGTGGTGGCGGGCGGCTTGGGGGCGGTGGTCGTCGGTCGTGGTGGCGTGGTGGTGGTGGTCGTTGTCCGCGTCCCGGTCGGCCGCGGCTTGGTGGCCGTGCCCCGGCCCGGCGAAGGCGTAGTGCTCGCTGGTGCCGGAGTCGTCACTTTGGGTAACGGCGCGGGGAAGTCGCTGGCGTCGGAGGCGGGCAGCTGAGCCAGCGCCCTGTCCTCGGGCGCGTTGGTGCGCAGCACCGGCAGCAGAGCTACCGAGGCCAGCACGATGCTCGTCGCGGTGGCGGCCAGCCACCCCGCGATCGGCGTCCACCGGGAAGATCGCACGAGGACATCGTCTCATCTGCCCCTATGGTGTACGCCATGGCGATGATCCTGCTGGTCGAGGACGACCGCATCATCACGGCGGCGCTGTCCCGCGCGCTGACCGACGCCGGTCACGTTGTGCGACCGGTCGGCCGGGCCGCCGAGGCTCTCAAGATCGTCACCGACGAGCGTCCGGACCTGGTCATCCTCGATCTTGGGCTGCCCGACATCGACGGCACGGACGCGCTGCGGATGATGCGTTCGGTGTCGGACGTGCCGGTCATCGTGGCCACCGCGCGACGCTCCGAGGCCGACATCATCAGCCTGCTCAGCGCGGGCGCCGACGACTATGTGACCAAGCCGTTCTCGGGCGGGCACATCCTGGCCCGCATCTCGGCCGTGCTGCGCCGCTCCCGCGCCACGACCAACGAGGCGCCGACCGCGATCACCGTGGGCGAGCTGGTGATCAGTCCCCGTCAGCGCCGGGCCGAGCTGCGAGGCGAGCCGCTGCAGCTGACCCGGCGCGAGTTCGACGTGCTGGCCTATCTGGCCGAGCGGGTCGGCCAGGTGATCAGTCGGCGCGAGCTGATGAACGAGGTCTGGAACCAGGCCCGGATCGGCGAGGAACAGACCATCGACGTGCACATCTCGTGGCTGCGCCGCAAGCTCGGCGAGACCGCCGCCCAGCCCCGCTTCCTGCACACTGTGCGCGGGGTCGGGGTCATGATGGTCGATCCCCGATGAGGTGGGCCCTCAACCGGCTGGCCCTCGCGATCACGTCGATGGTCGCGCTCGCGTTCCTCGTGCCGCTGGCCGTGGCGACCCGCCAGATCGCGCACGACCGGGCGGTCAGCGACGCCCGTCAGCAGGCCACGTCGCTGGTCACGGTGCTTGGCGTCGACGCCGACCCGACCCTGCTGACCAACGCGGTGGCCAGCACGACCGCGGGCAGTGAGGGCCGGCTCGCCGTGCACCTGCCCGACGTCGCCGCGATCGGGATCTCGCACACCGCGGGCGGCCAGATCGCGATCGCCTCGCAGGACCGCCGGTCGGCCCTGGCCCCGGTCGACGGCGGCATGGTCTATCTGCAGCCGACCGTGCTCACCGACGGCCGTACGGTAGTGGTCGAGGTCTTCGTGCCCGACGACGAACTGACCCGCGGGGTGTGGACGGCCTGGTTCGTGCTCGGCGGCCTCGCGATTGTGCTCGTGCTCGGCTCGACGCTGTTCGCCGACCGGCTGGGCAGCAAGCTCGTGCGGGCCACCCGGGAGTTGGCCGGCTCGGCCCGGCGGCTGGGCGCGGGCGACCTCGAGACCAGGGTCGAGCCGCAGGGTCCGCGCGAGCTGCGGGACGCCGCGAGCGCGTTCAACACGATGGCCGACGACCTGAGCAGCCTGCTCGAACGCGAACGCGAGCTGGCGGCCGACCTGTCCCACCGGCTGCGCACCCCGCTGACCGCGCTGCGGCTGGACGCCGAGGCGATGCCGCCCGGCCCGATCGGCGAACGGATGCGGCAGGCCTGTGACCTGCTCGACGAGGAGCTCGAGGCGATCATCAAGGGCGCCCGGCTCGGGGTGGCGGCGCGCGGCAAGGAGCAGACCGACCTGGTTGAGGTGCTGGCCGACCGGCTCGCGTTCTGGTCGGTGCTGGCCGAGGACCAGGAACGGCCGTGGCAGGTCGTGGGCGGCGAGG
Source organism: Actinoplanes sp. NPDC021490 (assembly GCF_055562135.1). NCBI lineage: Bacteria > Bacillati > Actinomycetota > Actinomycetes > Micromonosporales > Micromonosporaceae > Actinoplanes > Actinoplanes sp. NPDC021490. Next base: position 151,191 of record NZ_JBVHFW010000021.1, on the reverse strand, counting down.
AGCCGGTGATGCTGCCGATCCCGCGCAGCGAGCTGATCGGGGTCGTCGACGCGATGCTCGGCAACGTCTTTTCGCACACCCCCGACCGGGCTGCTTTCCGGGTCAGCGTCTCGCCCGCGGGCCTGCTCGTCGACGACGCCGGCCCCGGCATCGCCGACCCGGCCAAGGCCGTGCAGCGCGGCGTCAGCGGGGCCGGCTCGACCGGGCTGGGCCTCGACATCGTGCGTCGCGCGGCCGAACAGGCGGGCGGCGAGATGGTGATCGCCCGCAGCCCGCTGGGTGGCGCGCGGGTCGGGATCTATCTGCAGTCGCCGGCCCGGCCGCGAAGGAGCCGGCGCACGGTTTCATGATTGTTTTTGGGGCCTTTAAGGCTCTGTTATGGAACCTGCCCATAGCGTCCCCGCCGTAACTGCCGCAACGAGACAGTACGGAGTGAGCCGACATGCGCAGGAAGATCGCCTACCCCCTGGTAGCTCTCGGAATGACCGCGGGCACAACCTTGGGAGTCGTCTCACCGGCGTCGGCCCACGGATACGTGTCGTCCCCGCCGAGCCGCCAGGCGCTGTGCGCGTCGGGCGCCGTTGCCAACTGCGGGCAGATCCAGTTCGAGCCGCAGAGCGTCGAGGGCCCCAAGGGGCTGAAGTCGTGTGACGGCGGGGTGGCCGGGTTCTCGGTGCTGGCCGACGAGTCGCGCAACTGGCCGGCCAAGTCGGTCGGGTCCTCGGTGGAGTTCAGCTGGGTCCTCACGGCGCGCCACCGCACCTCGACCTGGGAGTACTTCATCGGCGGGACGCGGGTCGCCTCGATCGACGACGGCGGCGCGCAGCCGGCCGCGGTGGTCAACCACACGATCAACCTGAGCAAGTTCCCGGGCCGCCAGAAGGTGCTGGCCGTGTGGAACATCGCCGACACCGGCAACGCCTTCTACAACTGCGTCGACCTGAACGTCGGCGGTGGCGGTGGCGGCAACACGCCGACCCAGCCCACGACTCCGCCGACCGCCGCGCCGACCAAGGCGCCCACGACCGCGCCGACTGCCGCGCCGACCAAGGCGCCGACTGCTGCGCCGACCGCCGCGCCGACCAAGCCCACCGCCGCCCCGCCCGCCGCGGGTGGCGCCTGGGCTGCGGGCACGGCCTACAAGACCGGTGACGTGGTCACCTTCAACGGCGCGAAGTACCAGTGCCGCCAGTCGCACTCGTCGATCAACAGCTGGGAGCCGTCGGTCTACACCCTCGCGCTGTGGCTGCCGCTGTGAAGCGCCGCCTGATCGCCGCCGCCCTGGTCGCACCGTTCCTGCTCGGAGCCTGCGGCACGGCCCGCGACTCGGCTGAACCGGCGCCGACCGGTCCCGCCACGGTCGCGGCCGAGACCGTCGCCGAGATCAAGGCCGGTGACGATTTCAACGACACCGACGTGATGTTCCTGCAGATGATGGCCTTCCACCAGAAGCAGGGACTCGAGATGACCTCGACCGCCGTGAAGCGGGCGAAGAACCCCGAGCTCAAGGTCATGGCCCAAGCCATTCAGGCCACCGAGAAGGACGAGCTCGCCATGATCCAGTCGTGGCTGACCGGCTGGGGCAAGGACACCGAGGCCGACAAGGCGCCCAGCCTGCACGCCGACCACGGCGGCCTGCCCGGCACCGGGGCGGCCGAGATCAAGGCGCTGACCACGGTGAAGGCGGCCTCGTTCGACACCGCGTTCCTCAACCTCTTCCTCGCCCACCAGCACCAGGCGATGGAGATGACGAAGATCGAGAAGACCGGCGGCAAGAACGAGGAGACCAAGAAGTTCGCCGAGCGGGTGCGGCAGTCCCGCCAGGGCGAGATCCAGCAGATGCTCAAGCTGATGAACGGCTGAACCTTCATCCCCACACCGAAAGGGCGGCCTGGCGGGGCCGCCCTTTTCGGCATTCTCCCGCGGCGATGTGCTGTGCTGATGGAGTGTATGACCTATTTTGCGAGCCCTTCGGGCTTTTGAGGCGCTTTGGTGCGCGTACGGTGGCCTCGGTCTTGATCGTGGCTCTTGGTGTCCCCGCCCCCGCGCAGGCGGCCGGCCCGGCCTGGGAACACGCGGGCTACGACGCCGAAGACAGCTACTACAACCCGGGCGAGTCGAAAATCAACGCCGGCACGGTCGGCAAACTCGCCCGGCGATGGTCGGTCGCCCTGCGAAGGGAGCAACCCTCGTGCGGCGGCCCGTCGGCTCCGGTGGTGGCCGGCGGCTCGGTCATCGCCACCGACGAAAGGGGCATTTCGTCGTACAAGGCGGTGACCGGGCGCCTCGCCTGGACCTTCAACTGGGACGATCCCGGCGACTCGCTGACCCCGTCCATGGCCGTGTCCGGCGGCGTGCTCATCCTCGGCAGCGGCGGCTGCAACTCGGCCAGCGACCCCGACGGACGCCTGGTGGGCCTCGATCTGGCCTCCGGCCGAGTGAAGTGGCGGCACGACCTGGACCCGCCGGTGAGCTCTTTCGTCGTCGACCGCGGAATGGTGGTCGTCTCAGGCGAATCGGAGTCCGACGAGGCCGTCACCGCGGCTTATCGCGCTTCCGACGGGCGCGAGGTGTGGCGTAAACGCGGCTACGAAAGCTCGAGCGCCTCATCGGCCGGCCGAATCCTGCTGACCAAGGGCCGCTCAACATCGGCGGTGTCGGTCACGTCCGGCGCCGTCATCTGGACCAAACCCGTTTCCCTGTACGCCGAAAGCGCCACCCCCACGCGGTTCCTCGTGACCGACGAAACCGCGCTACGCCTCATCGACGCCGCTTCGGGAGCCGTGCTGTGGATCGGCCCCGGTCAGCAGAGCAAATTGCTGGCCACAGACGGCCGCCGAATCTACCGAGCGGCAAATCGCACGGTCTCAGCCCTCGACATCCGCGACGGCCGCGTCGTGTGGACCCGCACACTGCCGACGGTTCCCCGACAGCCCGTACGAGCCGGCGGCCTCCTCTATACCGGCGGCCCGATCCTGTCGGCGTCGTCGGGAGCGGTGGTGAACCGCAGCCTCGGTGGCTCTTCCGTGGTCACCGGCGGGTGGCTCTATTCCGTGCAGGACAACAAGTTGGCGGCCTATTCACCGCGTTGATGACCGCGGTCGGGGTTCAGCAGTTCGGACCTCTTCCACAGGCCTGATCTGCCCCTGCCGCGTCTCACGGCAGGGGCAGTGTTTCGGGCGTCCGGGCCGACCGGTGACGGCGACGACGAAGCCGCATACACGAGCTGTTTCGGAGCTGTTCGTCCTATCCCGATCTGGACGTTCGGAGACAAGAGTGGGACGACCGATCCACCGAAGCTGGGTTCCGTCTCGGGCGTGCTCAGCTAAGTTGCACCCTGGGTGCGATCAGAGGAGCAACGAGTGAACCTGTACAAGGTCTTCGCCGATTGGGCCAGGAGACATGGTCTCGAGGCGGCTGTCGACAGCTTCGCCGGATCGCTGGACGACGACCTTGTCGAGAAGTTCTCGAAGCAATTCCTGGCCGACAAGGAGAAGGTGCAGTCCGGCGGTCCTGCCATCATCACGGCCGGCTCCGAGGACTGGTACAGCGGACCCGTCGAAGCGGACCGGTTCTGGCACGCGCTGAGGACTCGGTTCATCGACGAGGAATGGCCGGCCGAGCGCATCGAATCTGTCGACAGAGCGTCGAGCACCGTGGTGGCGCACACACCGCGACCCGACAAGACGAAGTGGGACTCCAAGGGCCTCGTTGTCGGGTACGTGCAGAGCGGCAAGACCACGAACTTCACCGCGGTCGTGGCCAAGCTGGCCGACGTGCAATACCGGCTCGTCATCGTGCTCTCGGGCATTCACAACGGACTTCGGCGGCAGACGCAGGTGCGGCTCGACGAATACCTCAAGGACCTGAATCCGGATCGATGGGTCACGAAGACCACCGAGAGTCGGGACTTCACGATTCCGCCCGAGAACGCGGGAGCGGTGCTCAATCCCGACAAGCCCCTGCTTCTGGTCGTCAAGAAGAACGCCGCGGTTCTCAAGAAGCTCGTGAACTGGCTGGACACGTCGACGGGACGCAAGGCACTCGAATCGGCGCCCGTCCTGGTGATCGACGACGAGGCGGACCAGGCCTCCGTGGCGACCGGCCGGATCAACCCGCTGATCCGCAAACTGCTGGCTCTCATGCCGAAATGCACCTACGTCGGCTACACCGCGACGCCGTTCGCCAACGTCTTCATCGACCCGACAACGCCGGACGATCTCTATCCCAAGTCGTTCATCCTCAACCTGCCGCGCCCGGAGGGGTACTTCGGTCCCGAAAAGATCTTCGGCCGCTACGCCGTCGAGTGGGAGAGCGGGGAGGAGGGCGACGGCCCGCCGGACGGCTACGACATGGTCCGTACGGTTCCGGAGGACGACGTTCCCCTCCTCCGCCCCGGCGGTAAGGAGTCGGCCGACGGGTTCACGCCGACGATGACCGACGAACTCGTCGCCGCGGTCCATTGGTTCTGGCTCGCGACGGCGGCTCGCCGGGCCCGCCGGGACATCGGCCACAGCACCATGTTGATCCACACCTCCGTGAAGATCGCCGTGCACGAGAGTTACCGAGATCCTCTGGAGTACCTGCGTAAGAAGGCCTTGGCCGCCCTCGTCTCGGGCCATCTGGATCCGTGGCGCAAGCTCTGGGAGCAGGAATCGGCCAAGGTGCCCGCCGAGGACTTCGGACGCACCCAGAATTCCTTCGACGAAGTCGCAACCCACTTGGCCGACGTCATCAGCGACACCAAGATCGTCCTGGACAACTACCGCAGCCAGGACCGCCTGGATTATTCGGAGCCCTCGGTGGTGGCGATCGCGGTCGGCGGCAACACGTTGTCCCGTGGGCTGACGCTGGAGGGGCTCGTCGTCAGCTTCTTCATCCGAGGCGCGACCGCGTACGACACTCTGCTGCAGATGGGGCGCTGGTTCGGCTACCGGACCGGATACGAAGACCTTCCGCGGATCTGGATGACGCCGAGCCTGTCAGACTCGTTCCGGCACCTCGCCACCGTTGAGTACGAGATGCGCGACGACATTGATCGTTACCAGCGGGAGAACCTCACGCCGACCCAGGTGGCCGTCCGAATCCGAACACATCCGGCGCTTCGGATCACCGCGAAGATGGGTGGGGCACAGCCGGCCTACATCTCGTACGCCGGTCGGCGTCTCCAAACGCGTTACTTCCGGCACCGCGACAGCGAGTGGCTCGACCGGAACCGCCAAGCGGCCGAGGCCCTCGTGCAGGATGCGGTGTTGCACGGGCGGCTCGACACCGATTCCTCGCTCACGACCTGCCGGCTCGTACGGGACGTGCCGGTCTCGGTGGTCAAGAATTTCCTCGAGCAGTACCAGGTTCACGAGGACTCCTCGGACCTGGACCGGAAGATGATGATCAAATACATCGACGGCCGGCTTTCGGACGACAAGCCGAGCCTGACGAGCTGGTCGGTCGCCGTGGTCATCGGTGAGGGCGAGGACGTCCAGCTCGGCGGACTCGATGTCAAGTACGCGGTTCGTTCCCGGCTCCTTCCTGATACGAAGTCGGAACGCGCCGACATCAAGACCCTCATGAGCAAGCAGGACCGGGCTCTGGACCTCAACCTCACCGTCGCCGAGGCCCGGGCGATGAGCGAGGGCGAGTTGGTCGGCGTCAGAAACCGTGACCCGATCAATCACGACCGTGGACTCCTCGTCGTCTATCTGATCGATCAGCTCAGCGAGCCGGATCCCGCGAAGGTGGCAAAGGCGACGACGAACAAGCGGCAGGCCCTCGACGCCGTGGCCCCCGTTGTCGGGATGGGCATCACCTTCCCCGGTGACGTGACGACCAAGACCGTTCAGGCGAGCCACGTGGCCGTCGACCTCTCCGACGTCGAGAGCGTGAACCTCGACGAGGTGCTGGACGTCGACACCGAGGAAATCGCATGACCGGTTTCGAGCCGACCGAGCTCGAACGGGCCTGGGCGGTGCTCAGTGTGCCCATCACGAAGGAGTTCGAGTCGTTCCCGCTCGAGGTCTCGTTCGACGGAGAACCCTGCCGGGCCGCCCTCGATCGTGCCGGAGTGCGCCACCTGCTCGTTCCGTCGCTGGGTGAAGGGATCCCGGTCGACGATCGTCCCGCCGTCCTCGGCACGGCACTGCGCCGGCTCTCCTTCGGCGGCGCCCAGGTCGACTACGTCGACGTCTCCTGCCTCGAGCCCGATCTGTACGGCGAGTTCGACGAGGTGCTGCGGGATGTGTTGCGGGAGGTCGACAACGCCGACAGGCCGGCCTCGACCGCTGTTCGGATCGTCGCCCGCTGGCGAAAGCTGTTCCGCAACCTCCTGGTTCGGGAGATGTCGCGTGCGGCCAAGATCGGCTTGTTCGGGGAGCTCGCCGTCCTGAGCGAGCTGCTCGAGGCGGATCGGCGATTCCCGGTCGAGGAGTGGCGTGGTCCGCTCAAGGAGCCGCACGACTTCGAGGCCCCCGGCGGCTGCATCGAGGTGAAGGCGCTCGGAGCCGACGCCGAAACGATCAACATTCACGGGCTCGGTCAGCTCGACACCCACGACGGCCGGACGCTTGATCTCGTTCTTCTGCGTGTGGTCGAAGACCCCGACGGCCTCTCGGTGGGTGAGTTGGTGACCCAGATCGAGAAACAGGGCGCATCCCGGCAAGTGTTCCGTTCGCGACTCGCGGCCGCCAACTGGCAGGCCGATCCGCAGAGGCCGGATCCCGATACGTTCGCCGTCGAAGAGGTGTTGCGCGTTCGGGTGGATGAATCGGTCCCCCGCATCGTCGCCTCGACCCTTCCGGACGGCGCGATCCCCGAGGGCATCACCGACGTGCGATACGAAGTCGAGTTGGCCGCGCTGCTCCCGCACGCGCAGGGCGCATCGTTGAGCGACATCGCCTCGGAGATGGTTCGATGACCGTTCGTTGGTGGTCGCAACCGTTCGCGCCGGAAGGTTCGGCGGCCGCCGAGGGAATCGTCAAACAACTCGGCCGACCGTCACTGGATCCCCTTGCCGTCCTCGTGCGTGAGGCGGCGCAGAACAGCTGGGACGCCCATCTGCCGGACTCGGTGGTCGACTTCGAGATCGACGTACGGGTGATGCGGGCGGAGGAGGCCGACTCCTGGCGCCGTGTGCTGCTGCCCGGTCCGGCCGAGGCGTCCAACGTCGACCTCGACCGGGCGCTCCGTCCTGGAGCGGTGGCTTTGATCATCTCCGACCGGAACACGGTGGGACTCGGTGGTCCGCTTCGCGCGGGCGTCAAGGCGGGAGACGACGAAACAGCCGACTTCGTGCAGTTCCTCCGGAACGTCGGCGAGCCGAGCGACCACGAATTCGGTGGCGGTACCTATGGCTTCGGCAAAGGGATCTTCTATCGGATCAGCCGTGCCGGCGCCATCCTCGTCGAGACCAACACCGGCGGACCCTCGCCGCACAGGCTGATGGGCGCGGCCCTCGGACACAGCTATTACGGTGGTGATCGTCGCTTCACGGGTCGCCACTGGTGGGGCATGGTCGGAGGCGACGACGTACCGGATCCGCTGCTCGGCCCGGACGCTCACGCCCTCTCCCGTTCCCTTGGCCTCCCGGGGTTCGCCGACGGGCGCACCGGCACCGACATCGTCGTGCTCGACGCGGATCTGGGCGTCACCGGCACCGACCAGGACGCGCGTGAACGCAGTCCGCAGGAGGCCGCGACCTACCTGACCTCAGCCGTGCTGTGGAATTTGTGGCCGAAGATGGTTCCCGACGCAAACGGCCTGCACATGCGGTTCTTCGTCGGCGTGGACGGATCCCGGGTCCAGGTGCCTGCCCCGGAGACGTTCGAGGACTTGGAGCCGTTCGTCGAGGCACTACAGGCCATCCGAGCAGGTCGAGGTACGGCGTACACCCGAACGGTCAACCCCAAGAACGCCGGCGCTCTCTCTTTGTCGATCTGCCCGGCCGACAGCGTGAGTTCCCGACTCATCGTGACCTCCGCTCGTCCCTTCGAGGGGCCGTGCAACCACGTCGCTCGCATGCGGGTAGCCGAATTGGTCGTGGACTATCTGCCGGGATCGCCCCATCCGGACGCCAGGTTCGGGTACGGCGGCGTGTTCCGGGCTTCCGAGGACGCGGATCAACTCTTCGCATCCTCGGAGCCGCCGACGCACGACGACTGGGTCGTCAAGGGCCTGACCGGCGCGGCGAGAGGAGTCGTTCAGGGCGCGCGCGGCTTCGTGCTGAAGCAGATCGACGAGCGGTTCGGACTCGGGGCACAGGCAGGGGGAGCAGGCGGTCAGGGGCTCGGTCAATTCGCTTCGCGTCTGGCCAACCTGGTCCCCGCTCGGAGCCCTCAGTCCGACGGCGGGGGCGGCGGCTCAGGGACCACGAAGAACGGCGGTGGTGGTGGCGGCACAGGCGGCGGAGGATTCGGCGGCGCGGGCGGGACAAGCGGGCGCGGGAAACGAGGCGGCGCCCCGCGACTGTCGGGCTCACCGATGCTTCGCTTCCACGACGACCGGCCGTTCCTCGTCGTCACGGTGCATGTGCCGGCATCGAACTCACAGCGTGTCGTCACGGCGGAGGCGGAGGTCGTCGTCGAGGGCGGCGGCAAGGAAGGCGATCCCCCGGCCGGAGCATCGGTGCCTCAGGTCCTGCAATGGCAGTCCATCGCTGACGGAGCCGTGATCAACGGACCGGCCATCCAGCTCTCCGCGGGCACGGCAACCGACTGGTACGTGTTCGCCACGCACGTTCCCGACGCGGTTGTGCGATTCAAGGTCAGCCAGGTGGTGAACGATGCCGGCTGATGTCAAGCCTTACCTGGTTCCGCTCCCCGACACGGTGACCTGGGAACCGTGGCTCATCGAGTCCGACGGTGACGGTTGGCTCGCTCTGCCGGACGAGATCGACGGCTGGGACCCGGGCACCGACCTCCGGCTGGCCCGACGTGTTCGGATCGACCTGAATCGGCTGCTTCACGAGACCGGAATCAATCCCACTGATGTGGTCGTCTCGTGCTCCTGGACGAGTTCCTCGACCGGTATGACCGACGCCGGAATGCCGGTGACCTTCGGGGCCGACGGTGTCGCAGTGATCGACGCTCAACTGAGCGGCGAACGTATCTCCGGGACGTTGACACTGCGCAGCGCCCTCTGTCTGGCTCGGCGGCCGGCGGTTCAGCGTCCCGGCGTGGCGGCCGTTCCCGGATCCGTTCTGGTGGACCACATCCAGCAGGTGGTGCTGGAAAGCAGATCCTCCATGTTCCCGGTGCACGAGTTGGACTTCGCCGGGACGAGGCTGTCACCCACCGCGAGTTGGCACCTCGAAAGCAGCACCGAGCTTCTCGCGCCCTTCTACGGGGTGTTCCGCGTGCTGGTCAACACGCGCGACCGGGAGTTGAGCGCTGCCGTTGCCCGCGGGGCGAAGGACAAGCGTCAGCAGGCGCTGTTGGACGAACTCGAGTCCGGTGTCGCCATGCTGCTGCTGGAGATCGCAGCCGGCGTGCGGGAGGAGTTGGCGGAGCGCGAGGAGTGGCCGTCGGACACTGTCGGCGACGTGCTGAGCCGGATGATCGACGCATCGGGGCTCGACATGGCCGCTCCCACGGCCGCCCAGGACATTCCGGGCTTCCGCACACGACTCGCAGGCGCCGTTCGCGAGTTGGGAAGGGGACGCACGTTCCAATGACGATCCTTTGGCCGCACATCCCCGATGTGGTGGCGATTTCGTTGTTCGCCGAGTTGGAAGCCGGTCGTGAACCGGCCGGTGAGACAGCTCATCCCGACCAGCTCTGGGCCCCGGTCGGAGCACGAGTATCCCGGCGGCAGGTCCAAACGATGATCAGCGCGGTCACGGACACGGCCCAGCAATGGGGCTGTCCCGCCGCGGCGAACGCGGAGGCCCGGGTCGCCTTCGACCGTGCCGTGGCGCCGATCCTCCGCGAACACATGGACTTGAGTTGGGCCGACGCGGGCAATCGGGGCCTGTGGTCTTTCACCTCGTTGGTCGCCCTGCCGGAGGTCACCAAATGGCGCTTCGGCGTCGACAACAAGGAACGGTGGATCGCGAGCGACCTCACGAGGCACACCTGGGCTCGACTCTGGTGGCAGGCGGTGGTCTTCGCCGGCCACAGCGAAGTGCTGGCCGCTCTCACCGAGAGCGACCTCAATCAGCTCCTGGAACGACGGATCATCGGCGGTGACTCGCGTCTGGCGACGGCGATCGCGGCGGCTGTGGTCGCCGTTCCGCCTTCCGTGGGACGCCGGGAGATCATCCGTGACGTGACAAAGCGGCTCCGTCGGTATCTGGCGTTCGTCGATGCGAGGGCGCTCACCACCGCGCAGTTGGGCGAATTGTGTCGGGAGCTTTGCGCCGAGAGTGTCCATCGACTCGGAGCGGGTTCCGGCGTCAGATGACGGGTACGGTGTCCGCCATGCCGGAGAAGTTACGTCCGATTCCCAGTTCGGAAGGCGTTTCCGGTCGGATGAGCCGGCAGCGGCGGCGGGACACCCAACCCGAGGTGGCGATCCGTCGCCTCCTGTACGCCATGGGCCTTCGATTCCGGGTGAACCTGCCGATCCCCGGCATGCCCCGGCGCACCAGCGACATCGCATTCACCAAGAGGCGGGTGGCCGTCTTCGTCGACGGCTGTTTCTGGCATGTGTGCCCGATTCACGCGACCAGTCCCAGCGCCAACTCAGCATGGTGGGCGCAGAAGCTGACCAAGAATCAGGAGCGCGACAGGGCTACCACCGAACACCTGACCGCCCTGGGTTGGCGGGTCGTGCGGATCTGGGAGCACGAGGACCCGATCGAGGCCGCCAACCGCATCGCGACGGTGGTGCGTGGCCCCGGCTGACTCGTCAAAGGCGCTCGTCGAGGCTCTGAGCGAGGTGCGATCCGAGCGCCTCGGCCAGCTCGACCGGCACCGCGTTGCCGATCTGGCGCGCAATGTCGATCTTGGTGCCGCACCACCGGAAGTCGCGGTCGAAACCCTGCAGCCGTGCTGCCTCGTAGTGAGTGATGGCACGAGGCTGCTCGGGGTGCAAATACCGCCCCTTCTCCGGCTTGAAGAACTCGGTCCGAATGGTGACCGAGGGCCGGTCCCAGTGGAGTCGACCCATGACATCGCCCGAGCCGGTGGTGTGCTTGATCCAGCACGGGCTTTTCAAATGCTCGGGAAGGTCGAAGCGATTTCCTCCCGGCGGAATCCACTCGAACCGGTCCAGCGACAATCGCCGATAGTCCCGCGTCACGTGCAGTTCGCTGCTCCGGAACGCGCCGGGCACGCGCACTCCGAGGTGTGAGACGAACCCGTCCGGAAAGGTTTGATGACCCGGGTCGACATGCGGCTCGATGTCGGCGAGGCGGTCCTCCACCGTCGTCCACTCGTCGCGGTCCAGATCACCGAGGGGAACGTCGATCGGCTTCTCGAGATCACGATGGGTGCCGATCACGATGGCGCGGCGTCGGAGCTGAGCGGCGCCGAAATGCGCGGCGTTGACCAATGCCGGCTTGAGCACGTACTGCTTGAGCCGGCCGCCCTCCGATTCGTCGTGAAGTTGGGCGAACTCGTCGCTTTTCAGAAAACGGTCGACGTTCTCGATGACGAACGCCATGGGCTGGATCGTCTCGAGCACACGCATGTATTCGCGCCATAGCTGATTGCGAGGGTCGTCGGCCCGTTTGGCGCCGAGGTTGGAGAAGCCCTGGCACGGCGGTCCACCAACGATGACATCGGCTGAGGCGGCCCGTTCGTCGACCGCCCAGTCCGTGATGCTTCCGTGGTGGACGATCTCCTTGCCGAAGTTCTCGGCATATGTGGTCGCCGCGGCCGTGTCGATCTCGACGGCGCCGACTGTCTGGTATCGACCGGTTCGGTGGAATCCCGACGTGATGCCGCCGCATCCCGCGAAGAGATCGACAACTTGGAAGGTCCGCGCCATGGCGATACATTAGCCGGCCGCAGCAGGCTCGTCGTCCCTGGTAGCCGGCATGTCGCCGAAAGGACGCAGCGTCACGCCCAAACATGCGTTCGAGCGTCTCCGCCCCACCTTGCACCGGTTGTGCCGCGCCTCATGCAGCGTGCCGCCCGGGCAATCCAGTCGGATAGCGTGAACCCGGTTGACGTGGCATGAGGTTGGGGGAGCACGTGGAGCTGTTGCACTCGGGGAAGGTTCGTGAGGTTTACGCGGACGGGCGGGACATCCTGCTTGTCGCGTCGGACCGGGTCTCGATCTATGACGTGGTGCTTCCCACGCCCATCCCGGACAAGGGCAAGATTCTGACCCAGCTTTCGCTCTGGTGGTTCGAGCAGCTGAGCGACGTCGCCCCCAACCACATCGTGTCGAGCACCGATGTGCCGCAGGAGTGGGCCGGCCGGGCGGTTCGGTGTGAGCGGCTCGAGATGGTCATGGTGGAGTGCATCGCCCGGGGTTATCTGGCCGGGTCGGGGCTCAAAGAATATGAGCGCGACGGGGCCGTTTCCGGGGTTGAGCTGCCGGCGGGGCTGATCGAAGCCTCGGAGCTGCCGGAGCCCATCTTCACGCCGACTACCAAGGTGCCTCCGGGTGAGGGGCATGACGAGTTCATGACCTACGCCGATGTCGTCGCGAAGGAGGGCGGGGAGCTCGCGGCGGAGTTGAAGCGGGTCACGCTTGAGGTTTATCGGCGTGGGCAGGAAGTGGCCAAGGCCAAGGGCATCATCATCGCGGACACGAAGATTGAGCTCGGGTTCGCGCAGGATGGGACGTTGAAGCTCGGGGACGAACTGCTGACGCCGGATTCGTCGCGATTCTGGGCGGCCGACGAATGGAAGCCGGGTGGCACGCCGCGCTATCTCGACAAGCAGTTCCTGCGGGACTGGTCGTCGTCGCTGACCGACTGGGACCGTACGGCGCCGGGGCCCGAGATTCCGGATGAGGTCGTCGAGGCCACCCGCAACCGGTACGTCGAGGTCTACGAGCGGCTGACCGGCGAAACCTGGCGGTGAGTTGAGTCAGGGGACCCGCCGGCGCGCCACCCACCACTCGGGCTGAGGGGTCCGGCCGTTGCGCTTGCGGTAGAGGCGGAACCCGTACGCGGAACAGATGACCGCGAACAGGAGGCCCGTCCAGCCGCCGAAGACGATGCACAGCGGCGCGAGCAGCCACAGGGCTACCGCCGCTGCTGTGTAGAGGTGTGGCTTGGGCCTGCTCAACCTGTCGACACGTCGGCAGAACCTCGGGTCGACGGTGCGCAGGTGGGTGACCAGGCCGTCGAACGCAGCCTTCTCCTGGGGATCGAGCACAAGAGCCACCTCCGCCTGCCGGACCGCTCGACGCGAGCCTGAATACCCACCATTGCGGAGGGATAACCCGCAACGGCACCTAAGGGCAAGCTCCAACTTATTGGCGCCCACCGGCAAACTACCCAAGTAAGTCTTGTACCGATTTATCTCGACAAGAGGCAGGCAGAGTCCTCCGGGCGAGTGTCCCTCTTTCGGCGACGTCGCACCCGCGGAAGGCCTCCTCTCATACACGAAGAGTGGCCAAAGTAGAGGGTCGGAGAAACGGCATCAATGTGCGTCGAATATTGCACCCACGGTGCCTATTCTCTGAAGTCACTTAGGGGAGCGGCGGCATTGCAGAAGGGTTCCGTCAAAGCGGAGTAAAAAACGACAAAGGCCCGGGATAATCCCGGGCCGACGGCTGGACGACCGTCAGGGCGCAGTGCGCGCGGTGGCCGCGCCCTCGTGCCACGTCGTCTCTCCGCCGCAGGCGGCGCAACCCATCTGGTCGCCGCAGGAGGGGCACCAATCGTTCGTGCGCCGCAGGTGCCACCCCAGGGCAACGCCGGCCAACAGGCTCAGAAGGCCCACAACGGCCGCGACGGTGACCGCGCCGGTCATGCCGCGGAACCCCGAACCGGAAGCCCTGAGGGCGTGTAGACGCCGCGGCCGAGGTGACGCCGGTCGACGGCCGGGTCCTCACCCGAGCGAGCGGTCACGTAGGGGGCGGTAAACGTGTCGACCCCGGTGCCGAGGTGGGCGCCGGGGCGGTAAGTGACAGTGACTGCGCGGGGGGAAGCTGCTTCGATTACTCCGGCACGCCAGCCGTCGCGGTAGACCCAGACGCGGTCGGACGGGTGGTAGCTGTCGGCGGGCGCTACGTCCGCCGGGTCGCGTTGGGGCGGGGCAGTGGTCGGGGCGGACGTCGGTGCCGTGGACATCGAGATGACCCTCCAAGATCTCGGGACTCGGTCGTCCGGGTGGCGGGGGAACGCCACCGAGGCTTGCGTGTCGGCCGAGAAGCCGAACTTTCCACCACGCTGTGTCAGCAGGCGGTGCGTGTCTGTCAGCTATCATGCTCGCGTACTAAGGCGTTCGCAAGGCCGGATGCACGTGCATCCGCAGCGGGCAGACGCCCGGTCAGGCGTTCGTTCTGTTTCACTGAGGACGATCTCCCCCTTAGGATGCTGTGGGACTGCGGCCGGCAGCCCCTAGAGAGCGACGACGAGGAGCCAGGTGAGCGCGGGTACGCAGCAGGAGGAGGCGCCGACCGGTGGCCCCACCGTTCTGCGCATTCTGCTCGGGACCCAGCTCCGCAGGCTGCGTGAGGCTCGGGGCATTTCCCGTGAGGATGCGGGCTGGGAGATTCGGGCCTCGGGCTCGAAAATCAGCCGGATGGAGCTCGGCCGGGTCAGTTTCAAGGAGCGCGATGTCAGCGACCTCCTGACCCTTTACGGCGTGAATCAGCCGAACGAGCGCGAGGCCTTGCTCGTGCTGGCCCGCCAGGCCAACAACCCGGGCTGGTGGCAGCAGTTCAGCGATGTGATGCCGGGCTGGTTCCAGTCCTATCTGGGGCTCGAGGCGGCGGCGACGCTGATCCGGACGTACGAGATCCAGTTCGTGCCCGGTCTGCTGCAGACGCCCGACTACGCCCGGGCGGTCATCATGCTCGGCCATGCCGGCGTCACGCCCGAAGAGATGGACAAGCGCGTCGAGTTGCGCCGCCAGCGGCAGGCCATTCTCGACCGTCCCGAGGGACCGCAGCTGTGGGCAGTCATTGACGAGGCGGTGCTGCGCCGGCCGATCGGCGGCGTCGACATCATGAAGGCTCAGATCGAGTTCCTCATCGAGGCGGCCAAGAAGCCCAACGTACGGCTGCAGATCATCCCGTTCCACGCCGGTGGTCACGCCGCCGCGGGCGGCCCGTTCGCGATCCTGCGCTTCCCGGAGCCCGAGCTCCCCGACGTGGTCTACGTCGAACAGCTCACCAGCGCGATCTATCTGGACAAGCGCGAGGACGTCGACCAGTACGCGATGGCGATGGAGCGGGTCTGCATCGACGCCGAGCCGCCGAACCACACGCCGGAGATTTTGGGCAAACTTCTGCACGAAGTGGGCCGACCGGCCTGATCTTCCGCGACTCTATGGAGCCGCGCCCCGACGGGCGGTACGCTCGGCGCACTCTCCTGTCCGCATTGCGCAACAGGCGGGTGCTGGTAAGGGCTCGTCCACGCCCGCTGCCGACGACCGTGGACGAAACCGCATTACCGTCCCGGGTCCTGCCTGGCTTGAACCGCTAGGCAGGCCCATTTCTTTGCGGGGTACGCGGCCCGAAGCGTCGCGTTACCCGGCCACCTCATCGTCTCGCCGCCTGTCAAGTGGCTGTCGCGATCGGACGGATGGCTCAAAAGCCTCGGACTGGACGCGGACATGGGCACGTCGCGCCCGAGGCGGCCGGCCGCTGTCGGCCAGCGCCGCTCTGGTTGGGCCGGCTGGGTGCTCAGCCGAGCAGGTTGTCGAAGTCGCCGTCGCGAACGCCGCCGAGGAACGCGTCGATCTCGGCGCGCGTGTAGATGAGCGCCGGACCCTCGGGGTCACGGGAGTTGCGCATGGCGACCTCGCCGTTGGGCAGGAGGGCAGCCTCGACGCAGTTGCCGCTGGGGTTGCTGCGCCGGCTCTTCTGCCAGGTGACACCTTCCAACTGGCCGGCGGGGATGCCGTTGACCGCGTACTGCATGTTGATGCTCCCTTGCTTCTCCTCCGGTCGGGGATCGTCCGGAGTCAAATGATCTCCCTGTGCGCAACTGTCGGCTTACAGCTGGTGCAAATGCACGTGCATCTGGCCTTGCGTACTCACGGGATTGTGAGCATGATAACGCACGTACGAAACTCGTGGGTGTCACTTAGGGTGACATCTTTTAGTGACTGACCGGTCGCGGAAACGGTGTTCGCGGCCTCGACGCGAGGCTCCCTGGCGGGGGCGTCCGAGCGAGAGGTGACGAGATGACCGTTCCCAACATTGGTCCGGAGCACTTCGACCAGGGGGATACGTTCGCGGTGGAGTTGCGGATGGGCAACCCGGCGCCCCTTTGCCGGGACGACCCGTTGACCGACGACGTAACCGCCGCGACGACCCGGGCTCAGGGTGTTTCGCACCGATTCGGGAGTGCCCGGCACGCGCTGTCCCGCCCGAACGCCCGTTCGGTCAACGACCGGCCGATGCCCGACGAGGAGGGCCCCGATGCCCGAAATTGATCGCGGCCGAGCGCTGACGGGACATCAGCGATGATCACTTTGAGTAAAGATGTGCGGCGGTATTGCGGGTTGCCCACCGTGATTGTTCGCGAGCGCGCAGCAATTACTGACCGTCGCCGCAATGTGGACGGTCACCGGCACGGCAGGTGGACGGTCACTGGTATGGCCGTGCATTCCACGCCGGGTGGGTTCTAAACCCTGGTAGTGCCTAGGCTCCGGTCGGGTCGTCCGATTCCCCCGTGTTGGGCGGCCCGACCGGTTTGGCATTTGTCGCTTTCGGATCATCGTCGGATACTTCGGATCAGATTCATCCCGTACGGGGCGTGGCCGCGAACAACCGCAGTAATGGCCGATCGCGGCCAGCAGCGCGACCCAGTCTCGACACCGGGCCATAGCGCGCCCGCCGGGATGTTCCCGCGTCCCCCGGCACGACGCGCGCGACCAGCGACGTAAGGCCCGGCAAGGCCCGCGCCGGGATGGGCCTGACCAGGACCGGAACCAAGCAGGGCTGCCCATGAAGACCGACCGCCAGACCTCCCGGTAAAGCCAGGCCGTCGGGCGTCGCGCGGTAAGCCGGGCCGTCGGGCGTCGCGCGGTGCCGGGAAGTCGGTTGGACGAGCTGAACGTGCAGATGCCGGGCCGTCGGGCGTCGCGCGGTGATGTCGGACAACAAGGCGTCGCGTCGTGGAGTCAGACCGCGAGCCGCAGCGTTTCGTGGAGCCAGGTCGCACGCGTCACGCCGTGAGTTGGACCGCCAGGGCGTCGCGGCGTGAAGTCGGACCGTGCCGCGTCGCGGTGTGAAGGCGTGCAGAAGCTGGGGTGAAACAGGTCAGGGCTTTCGGGCGACGCCCGCCCAGTAATAGGTCGCCTCGGGATTTTCCACCGGCTTGTCGGGACGCCAGCTCGAGACCGGCACCAGACCGGGCTCCAGCATCTCCCAGTCGCCGAAGAAGCGTTCCACGTCGGACCGGGGACGGGCCACCAAGGTCATGCCGGCGTCGGTGGCCGCCGCGACCGCCTCGTCGACCTGGTCGGGGGCGAAGTCCGCCGTCGGGTGCGTGATCGCGAGCAGGCTGCCCGACGGCATGGCGTCGCGCAGGGCGGCGACCTTGGACCACGGGTCCTGGTCGTCGGCGATCAGCATCAGGATGGCGATCATCGTCAGGCCGACCGGCTCGTCGAAGTTGAGGGTGCTGCGGAGGGCCTTGTCCTGCAGGATCGACTCGGGGTCGCGGATGTCGGCCGAGATGTACTCGCTGCGGCCCTGTTCCGTGCTGATCATGAGGGCGCGCGCGTGGACCAGCACGATCGGGTCGTTGTCCACATAGACCACGCGGGCCTCGGGCGCTATCCGCTGCGCGATCTCGTGCAGGTTGGGCCGGGTGGGGATGCCGGTGCCGATGTCGAGGAACTGCCGGATCCCTTCCTTTTGCACCAGGTCGTGGGCCGCCCGGTGGACGAACTTCCGGTTCTCGGCGGCCATGTAGCGCATGCTCGGAATCGCCTTGATCATTGCCTCGCCGACGGCCCGGTCGACGGCGAAGTTGTCCTTGCCGCCGAGCCAGTAGTCGTAGATGCGGGCCGAGTGCGGCACGTTGATGTTGACGCCGGGCGGCGCGACCTCGGCTGCCCGGGGGAACTCGTCCACGCGTCCGCCTCCTCGCCCGACCCCGCACAGGCCGACTGTCCGTCAGTCGATAAAGCGTAGCGGTCGCGGACGACGAAATTCGCGAGTGACCTCGGCCGGGGTAAAGGCGCAGCTCAGGCCGCGGAGGCCCGATCTCGGTACGAACGTGCCCGATCCGGACCGGGCACTCCGCAGATCACCCGGTCGCGGCCGCCGTGCTTCGCGGCGTACAGGTTGCGGTCGGCTGTGGACAGCAGGGCGGCCTGCGTACGGGATTCGGCCTCGCTCGTTCCGGCCACACCGATGCTGATGGTGACCGGCAGCCCGCGGGTGAGGCCGTCCCAGTCGTAGCCGCGCACGGCCTGACGGATGCCGTCGACCTCGTGGCCGGCCCGCGACGAGGGGCAGCCGGGCAGCACCATCAGGAACTCCTCGCCACCCATCCGGGCGACGAACCCCTCGGGGGAGACGACCGCCAGTTCCGTCTCGAGGAGCTTGGCCACCTGCACCAGCACCTGGTCGCCGACGTCGTGCGAGAGCTGGTCGTTGATCCGCTTGAAGTGGTCGAGGTCGACGATGGCGACGGTGAGGTCGGAGTCGGTGTCGATCAGTCGAGGGAGCTGTTCGTCGAGGTAGCGACGGTTGCGCAGGCCGGTCAGCGGGTCGCGCCGGGCCTGCTCGCGGAAACGCTCCGCCTCCTGCCGGGCCTCGGCCGTCTCGAACAGCGCCTGCCGGGTGCGGGCCTGCGCCTCACGCTGGCTGGACTGCAGACGGTTGAAGGCCGCGAAGAAGACCTTGTGAGCCTCGTACGCCTCGGCGAACTCGCCCCGGGCGGCGTGCAACTCGGCCTGCTCCTGGTGGGTCTGCACGAGGAAGTGGCCGAGCTCGCGGTCGGCGCAGAGCCGGCGCGACTCGTCCAGGCTGGCCTGGGCCCGCTCGTACGCCCCGAGCGCGCGCTGCGCCCGGGCCAGGTTGAGCAGATATTCGGGCATCGCGTCGGCGTCGTGCCGGCGCATCGACCGGTATTTCTCGATGGAGGCCTGCATGGTCCGCTCGGCCTCGGCGTAGTGCCCGTTGCTCATCTCGATCGCGCCGATGGTGTCGAGCACCGTGGCGTCGAGCTCGAAGCCGTGCTTCTCGGCGAGCGCCCGCAGCCGGATGGCGACCTGGGCGGCCAGGGCGAAGTTGCCGGCCGCGTGCTCCGAGTAGGCGTAGTTGTTGAGCACGTAGAGCAGCAGGAAGGGCCGGTTGAGCTCGACCGTGAGACGCTCGGCCTGGGCGAACCGCTCGCGGGCGGGTTCCATCGAGCCGGCGAAGGCCAGCGAGTCGGCCAGCTTGGCGCGGTGCCAGATCTGCATGAACCCGGTGGCGGTGTCGTCGAGCAGCTCGACGCTGCGGACCGCGTGGTCGAGGCTCTGCGCGGCATCGCCCAGGTGGCGGTGGACGGCGGCCCAGATCAGGTGGATGCGGGCGGTCAGCTGCTGGGCGCCGTGGTCGACGGCCCACTGGTGGATCTGCCACATGCGCTGCGCGGCGTCGGCGACATCGCCGGCGCGCATCCGCATGTTGATCTGGCAGAGCCGGGCCCGGGCCACGAGCAGCTCGTCACCGAGCAGGCGAGCCTGACGCTCGTAGCGCTGGGCCAGTTCGAAGGTGGGGTCGGCATCCCAGTGGATCTCGTCTTCCAGCTCGAGGAGGGCAGCGTGCAACCTCTCAGCGTCGAGCACTTCCCGGTCGTGATCCACGTGGCCAACCCCCTTTCGCTTCTGGGCCACTGATCGACAGCGCGGCCCGGCGGTTGAGGAATTCCGCCATGATCAGCGCTCTGCTTCCAGAGGTTAGCGCTCGGTGAACCAGGGATCCTATGGTAACAGACGTGAGCAATGTCGCCACAGAAGGTTACGGGCGTAACACGGCGGCGCCCGCCAAAGGCGAGCGGGGCCGGAGAATCGTTGTCAGCGGGAAAGTGCGGGCACCTGCGCCTCTTCGTTAATCGGCTGGCCGGCCGGCGTCACGTCGACGGTCGAGCGGAGCGTGGTCGGCCGCATGAGCAGCGCGGCCACCACGCCGACCACCGCGACCGCCGCGCTGATCAGGAAGATGTGCCCGGTCGCGTCGCCGTAGGCGGCCCGCACGATGTGCTGGATCGAGTCGGGCAGGGCGGCCAGGTTGAGCGTGCTGCCGCCGCTCGTGCTGCCGGCCGGCACACCGGCGCTGGCCAGGTCGTGGGTGATCTGGCCGCTGACCCGGCGGGCCAGCACCGCGCCGAGCACCGAGACGCCGATCGTGCCGCCGAGCGACCGGAAGAAGGCCACCGTCGAGCTGGCGGCGCCGATGTCCTTGAGCGAGACCGTGTTCTGCACCGAGAGCACCAGGTTCTGCATCGACATGCCCACGCCCGCACCGACCAGGGCCATCGCCACACCGACGTACCAGAGCGGGGTCTCGTGGTCGAGGAAGGAGAGCATGGCGAAACCGACGACCAGCACGATCGTTCCGGTGACGATGTACGGCTTGATGCGGCCGCTCTTGGTGATCATGCGGCCGGAGACCGTCGACGAGACCAGGATGCCGGCCATCATCGGGATCGTGAGCAGGCCGGCCTCGGTCGGGCTGTAGCCACGCCCGATCTGGAAGTACTGCCCGAGGAAGACCGCGCCGCCGAACATCGCCATGCCGACCGAGAGGCTCGCGATGATCGAGAGGGCGGTGCCGCGCTGCTTCACGATCTCGAGCGGAACGACCGGCTCGGCGACCCGGGTCTCGACCCAGATGGCCGCGGCCAGCAGCACCAGGCCCGCGCCGACCATGGCGCCGGTCTGCCACGAGATCCAGCCGAAGTTGCTGTCGACGAACGAGACCCAGACGAGCAGGATGCTGACGCCCGCGGCGATCAGTCCGGCGCCGAGGTAGTCGATCTTCACGTTGGCCCGGCGGATGACCTCGAGGTTGAGCGTCTTCTGCAGGACGACCAGGGCGACGGCGGCGATCGGCGCGCCGATGAAGAAGCACCAGCGCCAGCCGAGCCAGTCGGTGTCGACGATCAGACCGCCCAGCAGCGGGCCGCCGACCGTGGCCAGGGCCATGACGCCGCCGAGGTAGCCGTTGTAGCGCCCGCGCTCGCGGGGCGGGATCATCGCGGCGATCGCCACCTGCACCAGCGCCTGCACGCCGCCCATGCCGAGGCCCTGGAACGCGCGGGCGGCGATCAGCTGGCCGGCCGTCTGCGCGAAGCCGGCCACGACGGAGCCGAGGACGAACACCACGATCGCGATCTGGACCAGCAGCTTCTTGCTGTAGAGGTCGGCCAGCTTGCCCCAGATGGGGGTGGAGGCGGTGGCGGTCAGCAGGGTCGCGGTGACGACCCAGGTGTACTGGGTCTGGCTGCCCTCGAGAGCGCCGATGATCTTGGGCAGTGCGGTGGAGACGATGGTCGAGCTGGCCATCGCGACGAACAGCACCAGCAGGAGGCCGGAAAGCGCCTCCATGATCTGGCGGTGGGACATGGCGCCCGGGCGGGTGCCGACGGTGGTGGCGCTCATCGCGCAGCCGCCTCTCTGACAGAGGAAGTGATTGCTTCATACAACTATCTAGAAAGCTTGCCTATTGCGCAAGTTTTCTCATTGAGAAGGGAATCACACCTCGGTACCCTCATGTCATGAGCACGACAGTCGCCGAAGACTCATGAGCACGACCGCCGAGCCCGGGCTGCGCGAGCGTAAGAAGGCCGCGACCCGGCAGGCCCTGCACGCCGCGGCGATGCGGCTGGCCATCGAGCACGGCTTCGACCGGGTCACGGTCGAGGCGGTCGCCGACGAGGCCGGCGTCTCGCGGCGTACGTTCTCGAACTACTTCGGCAGCAAGGAAGAGGCGCTGCTGTACGGCGAGCACCAGCGCATCAGCATGCTGATCGAGCAGGTGCGGGCGCGTCCGGCGGACGAGACGACGTGGGCGGCGCTCACCGCCGCGGCTCGGCAGTTCTATCTCAAACTGGGCGATCTCGACCCGCACTGGGTCGCGCAGAGCCGTCTCGTACGCGCCCAGCCCGCGCTCGTGTCGGCGCAGGTGCAGACGTTCGCGGCGCTCGAGCGCGACCTCTCGGCCGAGATCGCCGCCCGCTCCGGGGACGACCCGGGCAGCGTACGGGTAAAGATGACCTCGGCCGCGTTTCTCGCGTCGCTGCGGGTCGCGCTGCACATCTGGCTCGACAAGCCGCCGGGCACGAATCTGTGGGACCTGGTCAGCGAGACCCTGGCCGAGGCCGGCCGCGGGTTCGCCTAGGTTTTGTCCTGGACACGGAAACGGCGCGACTCCGGGTGGGGGCCCGGAGTCGCGGCGGTTGCGATTATGGGGTGGGGGAAGGAAGCACCCCGGGTATCCCGCCAACAAATTGGCGGAGTCGCACGGCGCCCGGGCGAGTTTAGGGG
>NZ_JBVHFW010000021.1:0-128628 GCF_055562135.1 Actinoplanes sp. NPDC021490 | reverse complement strand
TTTGGGGGCCCGGGGCCCCCCCCCCCCGGCCCCGGGGCGGCCGGGGGTTCCCTTTTTTTTTTGCCCCCCCCCCCCCCCGGGCCCCCGGGGGGGGGGGCCCCGGGCCCCCCGCCGTTTCCTTTCAGGGGATGGAGAAAGGACTCAGCCGGTGAAGCCGGCAAAGATCTTGCTGAAGTCGAACGGCGCCTGGGCGATGTTCGTGCACTGGAAGAGCGCGCCGTTGCAGGCGTTCTTGTCGCGGTTGGCCTCCCAGTAGGAGACGAACCCGATGTGGCTGGCGTTGGCGAAGGCGACCAGGTCACGCGCGTCGGCCAGGCCGAAGACGCCGTTGTCGTCGTTCACGCCGATCATCGGGGTGACGCCGACCATCTTGAACGCGGCCGCGTCGCTGTTGCCGTAGATCGACTTGATCTGGTCCTTGGTGGACTTCACGGCCTGAATGGCCAGATCGCCGTAGTCCTGCCCGGCCCGGCCGTAGTCCATCGCCATGATGTTGACCAGGTCGAGGTCGACACCGGCGTTCTTGGCCGAGCGCACCACGTTGAGGCCGTCCGCGGTCAGGCCCTCGGGCAGCACCGGCAGGGTCAGCGAGATCTTCAGACCGGGGTTGGCCTTCTGCAGCGCGGCCAGTGCGGCCGAGCGACGGGCGATCGTGGTCGGGTCGGCCACCGCGGCGCCCTCGATGTCGAGGTCGATGTAGTTGAGCTGGTACGCGCTGACGACCGCCTGATATTCGGCCTGCAGAGCGGCCACACTGGTGCACGCCTGCGCGAGCTCGATGCCGGTGGCGCCGCCGAACGAGACCTTCACGTCGCCGCCGTTCGCCCGTACGGCGTTGATCTGGTCGGCGAACTGCCTGGCCCGCGGATCGAAGGCGTTGAACCAGCTCGCCTTGCAGCCGGCGCTGGTGACGAAGGCCAGGCTGAACGACTTGACGTTGCCGCTCGCGCCGAGCTGGGCGAGCGTGGCCGAGCCGTTCGAGAGCAGACCCATGTCCACGTACGGGGCCACGAGCACCCGGCCCGTCGAGGCCGGCGGCTTCGTGGTGGGCGGAGTCGTCGGCGGAGCGGTCGTCGGCGGCTTGGTGGCCGGAGCGGTCGTCGGCGTCGTGGCCGGGGGCTTCGTCGGCGGCGCCGACGTCGGGGCGGTGGTCGGAACCGAGGAGCCTCCGCAGGACGCGCCGTTGATCGTGCAGGTGGTCGGCGCCCCGCTGCCGTTGACGATGAAGCCGAACTCCACCTTCGCGCCGGCCGCGATCGTCGGGGCGTACACGGGGTTCCGGGCCGTCGCGACCCCGCCCGAGGTGGTGATCGCGGTGTCCCAGAAGCTGCCCACCTTGGCGCTCGCCGGGAGCCCGAACGCGAGCTGCCAGCCGTTCACCGCGGCGCCCGTGCCGTTGGCGATCGTGTAGTGGGCCTGATAACCGGTGCCCCAGTCGCTGTCCTTGGTGAACGTGGCGGTCAGGGTCCCCGCGGCCTTCGTCGTCGGGTTGGTGGCCGCGACGGCCGCGCCGACACCGCCCGCCACGGCGAGGACCGCCGCCGAGGCGTAGACGGCCAGGCGCAGACGACTCCGTTGCATGGGTGACTCCGATCGAAGGGGGTTCGAGCGGAATCGAGTCTTCGCCGCGGCGTGTTAAACAGTCTTGCGCTGAGCCTTAAAGATCCTTAAAAACCTGCAATCCGTCGAGGACCAGGGTGAGGTAGCGCCGCCAGGCCCCGGGGTCGGCCGAACTGCGCAGCACACCGGCGTTGGCCCGCATGAGCAGGCTGATGTCCGGCCGGGTGAAGTCGTCGCGCAGCCGGCCCGCGGCCTGGGCCCGGTGGATCACCTCGGTCGCACCGCGCTGAGCCGCCCCGAGCAGGTCGGCGAGCCGTTCGTCCTCATCGAATCCGCTGCTCACCAGCAGTTCGGACAGGCCGCGGTCGGTGGCCTGGATCTCGAACAGACGGGTCAGGTAGGCCACGAAGCCGGCCCACGGGTCGGGCTCGGCCAGGGCGGTCTCGGCCAGCTCGACGTACCCGGTCATCTGGCCCGCGAAGACCTCGGCGATCAGGTCGCGGCGGGTCGGGAAGCGCCGGTACAGCGTGGCGTTGCCGACCCGGGCGCGGCGGGCGATCTCGTCGAGCGAGGCGTCCAGGCCGTGCTCGGCGAAGACGTCGCGAGCCGCGGCGATCAGGGCGGCCCGGTTACGCTGCGCGTCGGCGCGCAGTCGATCTGCCATGGGTGACAGGGTACGACGGACCGGGGATGAATCCCCGCTTGGTGTTAGCGTCGCGCCCATGCAGACCACTACCGTGCAGATCCCTGCGACCGACGGAACGGCCGACGCTTATCTCGTGCGGCCGGACGGCGAGGGCCCGTTCCCCGGCGTTCTGTTCTTCATGGACGCTTTCGGCCTGCGCCCGCGCATCGCCGAGATGGCCGGCCGGATCGCCGAGCGCGGATTCGTCGTGCTGGCGCCCAACATCCTCTACCGCGGCGGCCCGTCGCCGCTGGTCTCGCCGGAGGAACTGGCCGACGACGAGAAGCGCGGGGCCGCGTTCGGCCGGCTCATGCCGATGATCCACGAGCTGACGCCCGACCGGGTCGCCGCCGACACCGCCGCCTATCTCGACTTTCTGCCGGCCGAGGGGCCGGTGCTGGTCGTCGGCTACTGCATGGGCGGCCGCAACGCGCTGGTGGCGGCCGAGAAGCACCCCGACCGGATCACGGCGGTGGCGAGCTTCCACGCCGGCGGAGTGGTCACCGACCAGCCGGACAGCCCGCACCTGCACGTCGGCGCGTTGAGCGGCGAGGTCTACTTCGCCCACGCCGACAACGACCGGTCGATGACCGCCGACCAGATCAAGACGCTGGAGAGCGCGCTCGACGAGGCCGGCGTGACGTACCAGTCCGAGATCTACTCGGGGGCGCCGCACGGCTTCACGATGTCGGATACCGCCTCGTACAACCGGGAGGCCGAGCAGAGGCACTGGGTGAACCTGTTCGCCATGCTCGACCGCTTCGAACGGTAAGTCAGTTCGCGTACAGGCCCGGGAAGAAGCGGTCGGTCGCGGTCACGTCGTAGACCTGGCGCACCTCGGTGATCCGGCCGTCCGCGATGGTCAGGAACTCCACCATCCGGGCCGTGCCGAACGGCGCCTTCAGGTCGTACATGAGCGCGGCGCCGTCCTCGGCCCGGGTCTGCCCGACCAGGGTCACGCCGTCGGCGAAGACCGCGATCCGGTGCAGCACCTGCACCAGTTCCTCGTCGTCGACCGGTGCGTCCAGGTTCCATTCGATCTCGGCGTCCGGTGCGAGCATCTGCCGCACCGCGACCCGGTCGTCGCTGGTCCACGAGCGGGTCCAGAAGGACGCGACGTCCAACGTTTCCTCCTTCATCGGGCCACACCGGCCACCGGCTTCGCGGGCATCGGGTCGGGGAACCGCCCGTGTCCGAGCAGAGCGGCGGTGGCCTGGGCGACGCGGTACGCGGCGAGACCGTCGCCGTACGGGTTGCCGGACAGCGCCATCGAATCGCGGTGCACCCGGGTCTCGAGCAACGTGGCGACCTCGCTGCTGATCGCCGCCGGGTCGGGCTCGACCAGGCGAGCACTGCCCGCGTGCAGCGCCTCGGCGTGCCGGGCGGCCATGCCGATCATCAGGACCGGGCAGTACGCGGCCAGCGCCTCCTCGACCAGGTCCTCGTCGTCGGTGACCAGAACGTACGCCTGGGTCAGCAGCGTGGCGAGGTCGAGGCCGGGCGCGGTGCCGGCGGCCTGGACGACCTCGAGATCGGGGTAGCGGGCGCTCAGGTAACGCAGCGCCGGACCGATCGCCTCGGCCCGTTCGGCGGGCACGCCCAGCACGACCGTACGGCGCTCGCGGGGCCGGGCCAGAATCGTCTTGGCCGCGAGCAGCTGGGCCGCGTCCTGCGCGGTTCCGCCGGTGAGCAGGGTGTCGCCGGCGATCACGTGCTCGTCGAGCAGGTTCATCGCGGCCAGCGGGGTGGCGGCCAGGTGCACGGTGGTGATCTGGGCCAGCATGCGCCGCTGCGACTCGACGGCCGAGACCGAGCCGAGCTCGCCCGAGCGGCGGCCCGCGTCCACGGTCATGATCGGCACGCGCCGCCAGTACGCCGCGAGAGCGGGAGCAAGCCCGTCCCGGACGACCACGGCGGCCGGCGTACGGGCGGCCCACATCTGGTCGAAGCGGCGCATCGTCTCGGTGTCGTCGGCGCCCGCCGGAAGCGTGATCTTCGGAGTCAGGCCGAACGCGGCGAGGGTCGTGCCGACCGTGTCCGGGTCGGTGCCGGTGGCCACCGGAATCGGGTTGAGACGGCCCTGCTCGCGCATGGCCAGCGCGATCGGCGCCAACCGTACGGCCTCGGCCGGGGTGCCGGCGACCAGGTGGACTTCGGGCAACGACATCGAACTCTCCGAGGCGTACGCAGGTCGGCCGCGAGCCGGTGAAGGTCACGCGCCGTAATGGGAACGGCTCGAACGCTATTTCAGTTACTGAGCGTGATTCAAGGGCTGGCGACGCAAACTGGCCGAACGGCCTAACCCAGACATCTCAGGCGCGTCATCCACGGACAAAACCGGGCAGCCTCACCATGCTCAGCGTTGCGACGCCGACATTACGGTGTGCGATTTTCAGCCGCGAGGGCCGTCGAGCAGAGAGGGGTCGTCGCGCAGCAGCGCGGCCAGCCGGCGGGCCGCCATCTCGGTCTCTTCCGGCTTCTCGACCTGCAACGGAATCGGGTGCGGCAGCGGGCTCGGCATGCCGCGCTGCTCGGGCACCGGCCCGCGCGCGGGGACGCCGCGCTCGGCCGCGGACGGCTCGGCCGGCGCGCGGTGCTGCTCGGGGTGGATGCGGCGGGTCGCGTCACTCTGCGAGGGCGCCTGGGGGCGATGCTGCGAGGGCCCCTGGGGGCGATGCTGCGGCGGCACGGTGGCGGCCGGTGGCACGGGCGGGGGCGGCGTGGCCGCGTACGGGTGGGGCGGGTAGGCCGCCGGTCGACCGGGCGAGGCCATGCCGAGGTCACGCAGGCGAGCGCCCAGGTCGCGCGACGATTCGCCCGGATCACGGGCCGGGAAACGCAGGTCGGGAGCGCCGGCGCCGGAAGTGGCGGCCGCGGCCGGAGCGGACTCGAACGAGCCGTAGCGTCGTTCGGCGGTGTCGGACTCGGCGGAATAGCGGTCGTCGGCGGGCCGGGGCGGAGGGCCGAAGCGATCCTGGTCGTCCTGGTTGAGCCGGCGCGTGTCGCTGCCGGCCGGGGCGGACGAGTAGGGGGCCGCGGAGTAGGGCCGCTCGGCCGAGTCGTCGGCCTCGATGTCGAAATCGGCGTGCCGGGGAGCGGGCTCGTCGGGAGCCAGGGCCGCCGCGTTCTCCGCGTTGACCTGCACCTGGCCGTCGGAAAGATAGAAGTGCAGCAGGAGCGGATCGCCGGCGCCCTCGACGCCCACGCTCACACCCAGCTCCGGATGGCGCGCGACGACCGCCGCGATCGCCTCGACGAGCTCGGTCACGGCCGGAGGGGTGGCCGACGGGGCCTCACCCGAGGCACGCCGGCGCAGCTCGTCGCGACGCGCGAGCTTGTCGAGAGCGTCATCCAGTCCGCCTCGCACCTGATCGTCCCTTCGTAGCGGGTCTCGCCGGTTACCACTCTGCCCGCTCGGGGGCTGATTTGGGAACCTCGATCTGCGCGACCCGCCACACACCCGCCGTCAGGAGTACGAGGACTTCTGCCGGATCGCCTTGTCGAGGGCCTGATCGAGCACCACGAGCAGCGCATCCCGCACCGATCCGCGGAAACGGGCGTCGAACGAAAGGATCGGCACGTCCTCGCGTACGGCCAGGGCCCAGCGCACTTCATCCAGGCTGTAGCTCATTTGACCGTTGAACGTGTTGACGCCGACGACGAACGGAAGCCCGGCGCGCTCGAAGTAGTCCACGGCGGGATAACAGTCGTCGATCCGGTTGGTATCGACCACCACCAGCGCGCCGAGGGCGCCCTTGATCAGGTCGTCCCACATGAACGCGAAGCGGGACTGCCCGGGCGTGCCGAAGATGTAGAGCTTGAGGGTCTGGTCGATGGTCAGCACGCCGAAGTCCATCGCGATGGTCGTCGTCGTCTTCGTGCTGGCTTGGCCCGGATCGTCGATGCCGACGGAGGCCGAGGTCATCTCGGCCTCGGTGGTCAGCGGCGAGATCTCCGAGATGGCGCCGACGGTGGTCGTCTTGCCCACGCCGAAGCCGCCGGCAACGATGATCTTGACCGGGACGGGCGCCTTCTTCGGACGGTCGCCGCTGCCGACCGCGGCCGTGCCGACGTGGCGGTCAGGTGATTGCTCGAAGTCCACGGATCACTCGCATGATGGTCTCAGGGTCAGGGGTCTCGTTGTCCAGCACGTGGACGTCCAGTTGGCCGGCGGCCCGCAGGTCACCGACGAGAATGCGCGTGACGCCGAGGTGCAGGCGCAGCCGGGCGGAGATCTCCGCCACGGAGACGGGCTCGCCGCAGAGGCCCACGATGGCGCGCATCTCGGGGGAGAGGCGCACGGGACCGGCGGCGGGGTTGGCGGTCACCTGGGTTTCCATCCCGATGTCGGGATCGGTGCCGTCGGTGCGCCCGGACGTGATGACGAACGGGCGCAAGCCAGAGGTCTGCTCCGCGGCCGGCGGCTCCTCGTCCCGGGTCGCGGGACGGTAACCGCCGGCCGAGAAGGGGCCGGACTGCAGGAACGGGCGGACACTCGGCCGAGCCGGGTACGCCGGGTCGTCGGAGTCCGGATAGGTCATTGCTGAACGGCGTTCTTCAACTCGGCGATCAACCGGGGGCTGAGGGCGCCACCGGCGCGGGTGGCGAAGAGCGTCATCTCGTACGCGAGAGTGCCCAGGTTGGCCGAGCGGTCCGCGATCACGCCGAGTACCGATCCGGCGCTGATCGCGGTGACCAGAAGATATCCGTCGGCCATGTCGATGATCACGCGGTTCAGCGAGCCCAGCCGATACCAGCTCGCGGCGCCGCCGGCCAGGCTCGTGAGACCCGAGACGACCGCGGCCAGGCGTTCGGCGTTCGGCCGGTCCTTGATCGCCGACATCGCCATCAGCAGGCCGTCGGACGACACCGCGATGGCTTCGATCACCCCGGCGGTGCCGGAGGTGAAGGAGTCCAGCAGCCAGTTGAACGTCTTGGCCTCGGCGCTCAGCTGGGACTGGGCGTAGCCGTTGCCGGTGTCGGTGCTGTAGGGGGAAGTCATCGCGGTTGTCCCTCGGGTTGTGGCTGAGTTTCGTTCAGCGCGAGTGCGACTCCGTACTCGAACTGTTCCATCAGAGCTCGGGCCGCGTCCGGATCCAGAGGCAAGCTCGGTGAGGCGGGCGGCGGATAGTTCGGCTCGTCCCGCGGCAGGGTGGCGCCGGGAACCCGGCGAGCCAGGGGAGCGTGTCCGGCCGACGGCGGCGAGGCCATGTTCGTCTCGGCGACATCCCACTGGGCGCGGCTGACACCGGCCTCGAAGTCGTCGAAGGCGGCCCGGGCGGCCACCGCGTCGTCCTGCGACGGCGGCCGGCTGGGAAGCGGCGTGGCGCTCTCGGCCGGAAGCTGGCTGCCCGGCACCCGCCGGCGCAGCGGACCGGTGTTGCCCGTGCTGGGCTGCTGCGGCTCGGCCTGCGGCGGCTGCTGCTGCGGGGAAGCGTTCGGCGGCTGGTACGCCTGCGGTGCGTACCGGTAGTCCTCTTCGCTCGTGCGCTGCTGCGGAATCGCCGGCCGGGAAGGAGGCGGCTCGACCGCGGGGGCCGACCAGGTGGCCTGCGGCGGCTCCGCCGACTGCTGGTGCCACGCGCTCGGACCGGCGGCCGGCAGCTCCGGCATCGCGGCCGGCACCCGCCCGGCGACCGGCGCGTTGAGGTCGTAGTCGGGCGTGACGACCGGCTGCTGGAAGGCGACCGGCTCCTGATAGACCGGCTGCTGGTAGGAAGGCTCCTGATAGGTGGGCTGCTGGTAGGCCGGCTGCTGGTACGAGGGCTGCTGATAGGCGACCGGCTGCTGGTACGGCGAGTACACCGGCTCGGCGTCGTAGACGGGCTGGTCCGCGTACGGCTGGGCCTGTCCTTCGATGGCCGGGGCGGTCCCGCGGATCGGGGCGAACGCGTTCCACGACTGCCCGGTCTCGAGGGTCTGCGTGGCGCGATGCAGGGCGTTGGCGTCGAACGGCTGCTGGCTGCCGGGCACCGAGGCCCGCGCCGCCGAACCGGCCAGAACCTGGGCGAACTCGGAGGACGGGTACGCCGTCTGACCGGCCGGGCCGGTCAGCGACGGGAACGGCGGAACCTCCGGCACCGGCGTGCTGGACACCCGGGCGATCAGGTGCGACGGGTTGAGGTCGACCCACGCGGTGATGCCGCCGCCGGGCGTCTCGGTCAGCGTGACCTCGATACCGTGCCGCCGGGCGAGCCGGCCGACCACGAACAGGCCGAGCACCTCACTGGGCGCGAGGTCGAGACGCTCACGTCGGGTGAGCCGGGCGTTCTCCTCGGCCAGGCGCTCGGGCGGCATGCCCAGACCCTGGTCGATGATGGCCAGGCGTGCGCCGCCGCGCAGCTCGTTCGCGCTGATCACGACGCGGGTGTGCGGCGGCGAGAACGCGGTGGCGTTCTCCATCAGCTCGGCGAGCAGCAGGGTCAGGTCGGCCAGCACGGCCGGCACGACCACGATCTCCTCGGGGACGTCGATGTCCACGCGGGTGTAGTCCTCGATCTCACCCAGGGCGAGACGGACGACGTCCTGCAGCGGCAGCGGGGCGATGTGCTCGTTGGCGCCGGCGCCGCCGGAGAGCACGACGAGGCTGGACGCGTTCCGGCGCAGACGGCTGGACATGTGGTCCAGGCGGTACAGCTCGGAGAGGCGGTCGCTGTCGGTCTCGCGGCGCTCCAGGTTGTCGATCAGCGCCAGCTGCCGGCCGACCAGGTTCTGCGTACGCCGTCCGACGTGCGCGAACATCTGGGCGACGTTGCGCCGGCCGAGGACCTGCCGTTCCACCAGCCGGACGGCGGTGGTCTGCACCCGGTCGAACGCGCGGGCCAGGTCGCCGATCTCGTCCTGGGCCTCGACGTCGACCGGGTCCAGCCGGATCGGGCGTACGGACTCGGCGTCGTCGTCGGCCACTCTCTCGAGCTCGGCCTCGGCGGCGCGGGCGATCCGGTCGGCCGAGGTGGTGAGGCGGCGCAGCGGGCGGGCGACCGCACGGGCCATGAACAGGCTCAGCGCGATCACGATGAGCAGCAGCAGGAACGAGCCGCCACCGATGAGGAAGGCGTCGCGGATGGCCGTGTCGCGGTTGTTGGTCACGATCGCGTCCACGTCCGCGGCCACGCGCTTCTCGACGAAGCCGCCGAGGACGAGCACGGACTGCAGCGACGGGAACAGCGTCCCGATCTTCAGGCGGCCGATCGCCTCGACCGGATTGGTCGCGGCGTCCTGGAGGAACTGCGGACCGACCCGGGCCGAGAACGCCTCCTGGGCGCCCAGGTAGAGCCGGTACTGGGTCGGCGAGAAGAAGGCCTGCGCGTTGGTGATGACCTGCTGCAGCTGGATCAGCGACTGGGTGAAGAGGCCGATCAGCGGGGCGCCCTCCTCCTTGAGCACCACGGCCGCGGTCAGGTGGCCGGACGCCTGGCTGATCAGGTCGTCACTGAGCAGGGACTGCTCGAGGGCGAACATCTGCCGGCCGACACTGGTCTTGAGGTCGGCGTTGGACGACAACCCGAGCCCGCCGATGATCGGCGTGATGACCTTGGTGAAGTCGTCGACGATCGTGTTGGGCGGGATGGCCTGGTTGAGCACGTTCTGCCGGGTGATCTCCAGCTTGGACGTGTTGCGCAGCGCGCGGGCCAGCTCGCGGGACACGGCGTCGCCACCGTCGTTCACCCGGGCCACGGCGTCGCGGGCGGCGGCGCTCTGCACGGCCAGGTCGTTCTGGCTGACCAGCCGGAACAGATAGCCGACGGAGAGCAGTCGCTCCTCTTGCAGCTCCTGCACGGCGGTGCCGACGCGGGAGGCCAGTGCCACCTGGTCCGACGTGTTCTGCGCGTCGGTGGCGGCCTGGATGCGGTTGACGATGATCGGCACGCTCAGCGCCACGACGCCGAGCAGGGGCACGAGCACCAGCAGGGCGAGCTTGCCCAGGATGCGGAACTTACCGAAGAGCACCGGACTGCTCCCGCCGTGTCGGGCCGAAGTCGCCGTAGCCGGGCGCCTGGTCGTACGGGCCGGGGGCGCCGTACGGACCTGGGGGGCCGCCGGGCCGGTTGAGCGCGACATCGCGAGTGGACTCGCCGATGGGACGTTCCGCCGGGGTGGCGGCGGGCTCGGCCTCGCGGCGGCGCGCGAAGGCCGGCCAGGTCAGGGCGCCGGCCACGAACAGCAGGGCGAGCGCGCCCATCACGATGGCCTCGACCCGGCGGTAGTTCAGCGAGTCGAGCCGGTCGTCGAGCAGACCGTCCATCTCGCGCAGCGTGACGCCGGCCAGGTTGCTGAGCGCGGCCTGCAGCGTGGTCTGCGCGGTGGTGATCGTCGCGGCGGCGGCCTGGCCGCCGATCGGGTCGGCTCCCCGGACCACCTGCTCGATGTTGCGCCGGAACGAGTCCAGGGCGGTCACCAGGCTGCTGCTCAGCGTCGCGCTCGTCGTGTTGTCGACCGCTGCCTGCAGGGCTTCGGTGAGCCGCTTGACCGCATCCTGCACCGCGATGACCTCGTAGCCGAACTGCGCCTGCACTGGCGCGCGGTTGGCCGCGGGCAGGCTCTGCAGCAGGGTGGCGTAGTCGCCCATCCGGTTCACCTCGACCACGGTGTCCGGCATGTGCTGGGCCACGGCCTGCTGCAGGTTCGAGATGTCGGGGTCCGGGTCGAGGGTCAGCCGGGAGTTGCGCTGCACGGCGGAATACAGCGCCAGGGTCAGGTCGGTGACCTCGACGTGCGCGTTGAGCTTGTTGATCGTGCCGTTGGCGTTCGGCAGCTTGCTGATCTTGTCCTTGATGTCGGCCCAGCGCTCCTTGGTGCGCAGCTGGTCACCGAGCTTGGCGTCGACCGCGGAGACACCGGCGACCGCGGGCGCCAGCGTCTGCGGCGCCTCGACGACGCCCTGGATAGCTGTCGACTGGGACTCGGCCAGCGCGCTGACCAGCGGAGTCAGGGCAGTGATGTACTCCACGCCCTTCTTCTCGAGTTCTGTGTTGTCCCGCTGGTCAGCGTTGTCGGTCCAGACTCGGCTGAAAAGCACCGCTGTCGGCACAAGCACTAAAACCGTCAAAATCACCGCGATCGCGGAACCTAAACGGGTTCGCCGGCTGTTCATTGCTTCAGTCCTCCGCCATGCACACGCGATGAGCCGTATTTTTGGCTACTTTCCGTAGCCGTCAGGCGCACGGATCCGGGCCAATCTATCCGAGAAATCCTCAAGGAACCCCTTTCCAAGGGACACATCTCTCTCGGCTGATCGGGGGATACAGGGTGCGGTTGTCGTCGTTGTAACGAGCGTTCAGTTCCGTTGCCGGGGTCAGAAGCCCCAGTCCACGCCGGTTCCGGAAGACGGAAAAGTTATCGCGGCGATGTTAACGGCAGAGCGGCCGGACGAGAAGCCGCAAGATTATCGAGCCGTGACCGGAAAGAACGACATCGATAAAACTAAAAGTAATCGACACATTACGGTGAGTCATAAGTAGCCGATAGTGGCGGTGTGCTCACGCCTAATACGGAAAAGTGGCGGGCTTTTCCCCGTCGTTCTACGGCACGAACCGGGGAAAAGCCCGAAACGGGTCAGATGCGGGCGAGTGCCTTGCGGAGCGGATCAAGGCCCAGAGAACCGAGGTTCAGCGCGTCCCGGTGGAACGTCTTCAGATCGAAGTCGGCGCCCTTGCGCTG
This sequence comes from Actinoplanes sp. NPDC021490, assembly GCF_055562135.1. NCBI lineage: Bacteria > Bacillati > Actinomycetota > Actinomycetes > Micromonosporales > Micromonosporaceae > Actinoplanes > Actinoplanes sp. NPDC021490. Next base: position 116,723 of record NZ_JBVHFW010000021.1, on the reverse strand, counting down.
CCGGGTCTCCTCCCGCGCCTGCATCCAGATCCGCTCGCCGATCTTGTAGGACGGGGCCTGGCCCGGCCACCCAAGGTAACGCTTCCACTCGAAACGCAGGGTCTTCTCCTCCATGCGCGTGTGCGCCCGCAGGAACTCCCAGCCGAGCTCCGGTGTCCAGCGCTCACCCGGGTGGAAGCCGAACGGGTTGTCCCGGGGGATCTCCAGCTCCAGGTGCATGCCGATGTCGACGATGACCCGGGTGGCCCGCAGCGCCTGGCCGTCGAGCATGCCGAGCCGGTCACCCGGATCGGCCAGATAGCCCAGCTCGTCCATCAGCCGCTCGGAGTAGAGCGCCCAGCCCTCGCCGTGCCCGGAGCACCAGCACAGCAGGCGCTGCCAGCGGTTGAGCTTGTCGGCGCGCAGCAGCGACTGGCTGATCTGCAGGTGATGGCCCGGAACGCCCTCGTGGTAGACGGTTGTGACCTCGCGCCAGGTGGAGAACTCTGTGACGCCCTCGGGCACGGCCCACCACATGCGGCCGGGACGGCTGAAGTCCTCGCTCGGGCCGGTGTAGTAGATGGTGCCGTCGCTGGTCGGCGTCAGACAGCATTCGATCTTGCGGGCGGGCGGCTCGATGTCGAAGTGCGTGCCGTTCAGCTCGGAGATCGCCTTGTCGGCCAGGGCCTGCATCCAGTCGCGGAACGCCTCCTTGCCCGGGATGTTGCGGGCCGGGTCGGCGTCGAGCACGGCGACCGCCTCGTCGATCGAGGCCCCCGAGCCGGCGATCAGGGCGGACGTCGCCCGCATCTCCTCCTCGAGCCGGAACAGCTCGGCGAACCCCCACTCGTACGTCTCCTGCAGGTCCACCTTTGCGCCCAGGAAGAACTGCGAGGCCAGCTCGTACCGCTCGAGGCCGGCCGCCTCCTTGTCGCGGCCGCGCGGCGCCAGGTCGCGGCGCAGGAACTCGGCGAAGTCGGCGGTCGCCGCGGTGGCCGCGTCGGCGCCGCGGACCAGCTCGGCGGCCAGTGCGCCGCCGGCCTCGAGGCGAGCGGCCAGTCCGCGGTAGAAGTCGTCGCGGTCGGGGTCGGTCCAGGCGTCGCACTGCTCGGCCACGGCCAGCATCTGCGCGCGGGCGCTGACCCGGCCGGCCTCCGCCTCCTCGAGCAGGGTGCGGCGGTACTGATCGAGCGCGCGAGGCAGGTCGTTGAGCCGGGTCGCGATGTTGGCGACGGCCTCCTCGCCCTCGGTCGGCATCATGTCGAAGACGCCGCGCAGCGCGTGCAGCCCGCTGCTGATCACGCTCAGCTCGCTCTTGGCCACGCCGGCCTCGTCGCGGGCCACTTCGAGCCCGATCCGCTCCATCATCGCGTCCTTGGCGACGGCCTCGGACTCGTGCTCCGGGTCGATCACATCAAGATCATTGAGCGTACGGCGGGCCAGCTCGGTCTGGGCCTCGAAGCCCTCGGAGGAGAAGTCGTCAGTCTTGGAGTCGTGCCCCGAGATGCCGACATAGGTGGCGCCGATGGGGCTAAGTTTCGCCCATTCATCGACATAACGGTCAGCGAGGTCATCAATTCGTCCCACTCGCCGACCCTACGTTCTCGGCTTCGGTATTTAAGCGGGTTTTCCGGCGTGGCTCCCCGTCCACTCCAGCAGGCGTTCCATCGACCAGGTGTTGACGACCCGCTCGGGCTCGACGTTGCACATGGCCGCCCGCTCGCAGCCGAAGCCCAGCCAGTCGAGCTGCCCCGGCGCGTGGGCATCGGTGTCGATGCTGAACAGGCAGCCGGCCTCGGCCGCGACCGTGAGCATCCGCTTCGGCGGGTCGAGCCGGTCGGGCCGGCAATTGATCTCGATGGCCTTGTTGTGCTCGAGGCAGGCGGCGACCACCTTGTCCAGGTCGAACGTGCTCGGCGGGCGGGTCCGGCCCGTACGGTGGGCCCGGTCGCCCTCGCCCGACGCGGGAACCTTGCGGCCGGTCATGTGGCCCAGGATGTCGAGATGCGGGTTGGCGAGCGCGTTGACCATCCGCTTGGTCATCCGCGGTGACTCGTCGCGCAGCTTGCTGTGCACCGAGCCGACCACCACGTCGAGCCGGGCCAGCAGCTCGTCCTCCTGGTCGAGCGAGCCGTCGTCGAGGATGTCGACCTCGATGCCGGTGAGGATGCGGAAGCCGTCGGGCAGCATGTCGTTGAGCCGGCCCACGTAGTCGAGCTGCTTGCGCAGCCGGGCGGCGGGCAGACCGCGGGCCACGGTCAGCCGGGGCGAGTGGTCGGTGAGCACCAGATATTCGTGGCCCAGGTCGGCCGCGGCCAGCGCCATCTCCTCGATCGGGGAGCCGCCGTCCGACCAGTCCGAATGACAGTGGCAGTCGCCGCGCAGCGCTTCACGCAGCTTGGCGGCCGCGCCGTGCAGGTCGATGCCCTCGGTCGACTCGAGCCGGCGCAGATAGACCGGTTCCTCGCCCTTGAGCGACTCCTCGATGCAGCGGGCGGTGACGGCGCCGATGCCGCTGATCTCGGCCAGCGTTCCCTCGCCGGCCCGCGCGACCAGCTCCTCCTCGTCGAGCGTGGCGAGCTTGGTGGCGGCCGAGCGGAACGCGCGGACCCGATAGGTCGCCTCGTTCGCGCGTTCGAGCAGAAAGGCGATGCGCCGCAGGTCCGCCGCCGGGTCACGAGAAGCCATGGACGACAGCCTAAGACGTGTTTCGTAGCCGGGGCGGCCTGCGGCGAGCCACGCCCCGGGACTTGTGGTGGCTAGCATCGCGGGCATGCGGACGATCGACTGGGTGGACGGCGCTGTCGAAATCATCGACCAGACGGTGCTGCCGGAGGAGCTGAAGATCCTCCGCCTGCACACGGTGGGCGAGCTGGTCGCGGCGATCCAGTCCTTGGCCGTACGGGGTGCTCCGGCCCTCGGCGTGGCCGGCGCGTTCGGCGTGGCGCTGGCGGCCCGCGTGCACGCCGACGACCCGCAGGCGCTCGCCGCGGCGGTGCATCGGATCGAGCACGCCCGCCCGACCGCGGTCAACCTGGCCCGCGGCGCCCGTCGCGCCGCCGAGCACCTGCCGCGCGGGCCTGAGGCGGTGCTCGAGGAGGCCTGCCGCGTGCGCGACGAGGAGATCGCCGCCTCCGAGGCCATGGCCGCCCGGGGAGCCGACCTGCTGACCGAGCTGTGCGGCGACCGGCCGCGGCTGCTGACCCACTGCAACACCGGCGGGCTGGCCGCGGTGACCGTCGGCACGGCGCTCGGCGTCGTCCACGAGCTGCACAAGCGGGGCCGGCTCGCGGGCGTGATCGCCAGCGAGACCCGGCCGCTGCTGCAGGGCGCCCGCCTCACGTCGTGGGAGCTCTCGCAGTGGGGCATCGAGCACCGCGTCGCGGTCGACTCGGCCGGCCCGTTCCTGATGGCGCGGGGCGAGGTCGACGCGGTGATCCTGGGCGCCGACCGCATCTGCGCCAACGGCGACGTCATCAACAAGATCGGCTCGTACGCCCACGCGCTCGGCGCCCGGCGGGCCGGTCTGCCCTTCGTGGTGGTCGCCCCCGAGTCCACGGTCGACCTCGGCACGCCGTCCGGCGACGCCGTGCCCATCGAGGACCGCGGCGCCGACGAGATCACCCCGTGGGCCCCGGCGGCGAACCCGGCCTTCGACGTGACCCCGCACGACCTGATCACCGCCATCGTGACCGATCGCCGGGTCATCCGCCTGGACCGCGCCGAGACCGTCCTGCCGCCCGACGCCCGTTGAGGCGCGCCTGCCTGGACTTGGACCGCTCCGAACCCGTCCGGCTGCCCGCCCGTTGAGGGCGCGGGCCTGCGTCGACGCGCGGGCTGACACGGCCGCGTTCAGGCCGCGGAGTTTCCACGGCCTCGCTCAAGCGGCGGGCTTGCACGGCCTGGTTCAAGCGGCCGCTTGGACGGCCTCGATCAAGGCGCGGGCTTCCATGGCTTGAGCCAATCGGTCTCGGGCCAGCCCTCGGCCGCGGCCATCAGCGGATAAGCGGTCGCGCCGTCGACCGACTCACGCAGGATGTCGGCGTGGCCGGTGTGCCGCGCGGTCTCCTGAATCAGGTGCAGCAGAACCCACCGCAGCGTCCAGTGCGACATGTCCTTGCTGTTCCACGGCACCGAGTGGTCGACCGGGATGGCGTGCCCCAAGTTGTCGAGCTCGATGACCGTCTTTTCGGTCTGCTCGGCCACCCGGTCGTAATGGGCCAGCACGTCGTCGATGCTCTCGCCCTCGGCCAGCCGGAAGTTGCGGGCGTAGGCCTCGTAGTCGAGCTCCTGCGGCTCACCCCGAACCTGCGCCATCCAGCCGGCCTCAGTCGAGGCGCAGTGTTTGATCAGGCCGCCGACGCTCAGCTCGCCGGCCGACGGCGTCGCTCGAAGCTGCTCGTCGCTGAGGCCGTACGCCGTCAGGCGCAGCACATAACGCATCTGCGCGAGGTAGGCGAGCAGACCCTGCTGTTCATTGTCGATCGAACCGACCTGACCGGGCATCGCGGACTCCCTAGGTTTGCTGTCTGACCCTGTGCCCTCAACGGTAGGAACTATTGCGGCCACTTTCTGGCCGCATTACCGCCACAGTCGAGTTCGTTGCGCTGACCACCCAGCCGCCGGCCCGGCCCAGCTCGAGAAGACCGGGAATCGTGGCGGCCATCTCCGCCGGCTCCCCGGGCGGGGCGGGCCAGGCCCGGCGCAGTTCTCCGGCGCGGGCCACCGCCGGGGTCAGGTCTCGAACCGGGTCGTGCTCGAGGTCCTGGCGCATCTGCTCGAGCTCGCCGATCAGCCGTCGCAGGACCGCGCCGACCTCGGGCGCGTTGCCGCCGCACATCGCCACGATCAGCTCGGCCCTGGTCGCGGCCACCCGGGTGCCGTCGCGGAACGACCCGGCGGCCAGCGCGCCCGCGAGCGGGTTGCCCCGCAGTTGGAGGGCAAGCGCCGCCGCGAACAGGTGCGGCACGTGGCTGACCTCGGCCACGGCCCGATCATGCTCGGCCGCGGTCACCGGGACCACGCGGGCGCCCATCGCCGTGAAGAGGGCAGCCAGCGTGAGCCAGTCGGACAGGTCGGTGGTGTCTTCCTCGACGGCCAGAACCCAGGCGCAGCCCTCGAACAGGGTCGCCTCCGTCGCGCCGAACCCCGACGTCTCCTTGCCGGCCATCGGGTGCCCGCCGACGAACCGGCCGACGCCGTGCTTCGCGGCCAGATCGCGGACGGGCGCCTTGACGGACGTCACGTCGGTGACCAGGCCGGCGAAGCCCGCCAGCTCGTCGAGAACCCCGGGAAGCGCCGGCAGCGGAACGGCCAGGACGACAAGCTCCGTCCCCGTGGCGGCGGCGGCCACGGTTTCCGCGACCGCGAAGCCGGCGGCGGCGGCCTGCTGCCGGGTGACCGGGTCGGCGTCGAAACCGACGACCCGATGGCCGCCCGCACCCAGCGCACGCAGCAGAGATCCACCGATCAACCCGAGCCCGACGATCGCGATGTTCACGCCCGGAACTCTCCCACAGGCGCCCCTCGGCGCTCGGAGTTGTTTCGTCAGCCTGTGGATAACCGTCGGCGCCTGTGGATAACCGCGCGAGGGTGGCCACGATCAAGATCAGCCGTTCGGGCAGCCGGGTATCGGCCGTCCCAGCTGCGAGTTTTGCCCGTTTCGAACCAGCTCAAGCGGTGGTGCCCGCCATTAGGGTCATCTCGTGACTTATCGGAGGCTGCTCCCTAGGGAACGGGTGATCGCCGCTTCGGCTGTCGGCGTCTCGCCCGGGCAGTTCAGCTAGGCATTATTCCCGGCAGCAAGGGGCCGCACCCATCGGGCGAGGGTGCGGCCCCTTGCGTACGCGGGAAGGGTCTATGCCTTGCAGTTGTGCGAGCGCTTCCACGCGGCGACCTCGGCCACCGGGCTCTTCTTGCCGCCCTTGCGCCACGACGCCAGGTACGAATACGGCCAGACGACGCCGCGGCGGACCTTCCAGTCGCCGACCTTGGCGCACGCCGGGGAGATGCCGTAGTGCAGGTGGCAGACGCCGTTCGCGTTGCCGGTGTGACCGACCTTGCCCAGCAACTGGCCGGCGCTGACCCGGACGCCCTTGCGGATGCCGCTCTGCACCTTGCTCAGGTGCGAGCCGTAGTAGCGCACGCCGTCGTCCCCGAGCAGCGACACCGAGAGGCCACCGTTGTTGGGGCCGTCGGGCGAACCCTTGACGTAGACGTCCTTGAGGCTGATCTCGAGCACGACGCCGCTGGTCGTGGCCACCACCGACTCGCCGCAGTCGGCGAAGATGTCGGTCGCCTTGTATTTCGAGTGCGTGGTGTGCCAGTCGACGTTCGAGGCCTTGACCGGGAAGACGTATTTCACCTTCTTCGCGGCCGGGGTCACGGCCGCGGAGCCGGACCTGGACGGCGTCGCGGACGGGCTGGCGCTCGCGGACGCGCTCGGCGACGTGGTGGCCGGTCGGCTCGGCACGGTGGCGGACGGCACCGGGGCCGGCGCTTCCGACGTGGCCGAGGGCTCGACGAACTGCGGGGTCGCGGCCACCGGCACATCGCCGGAGTTGGCGCCGCAACCGGCCAGGCAGACGGCCATTACGGTCAAACCACAGAGGGTACGGAGCAATCGCACCGGGCCATCCTGGCAGAAGTGGGCCGGTCCCGCCGACCCGTGCTGGCTAGGCTGGCACATGTGAGGGCCGGTCGAGGCGTGCCGGTCGATGCTGGAGGTGGGCTGTGACCGACGCGCGCGAGGTCTGGCAGACGACCGCGCCGCCGCCCCATCCGGGCGTGCCGATGCGACCGCCGTCCGGACTGTTCCCGGGCCCGTCGCGACCGACCTATCGCGAGCCGCACCCGGTGACCGCGGGTCCGCTGCTGGCCGGCGTGGGCGCCGGGGTGGCCTGGATGGCGCTGTTCGGCGTGCTCGCCCGTGACCTGGCCGCCTACACGTGGTGGACGGTCCTGGCCGCGGTCAGCGCCTGGGCCGTCGCATTCCTGCTGACACTCGTCGGCGATCGGGGCGTGGCCGTCGGCGTCGCCCTGGCGAGCGGCGTCGGTCTATCGATCGCCATGGCTTTCGTCGGCACCCGGTGGATCACGACGGAGGACTGGCCGCTGTGGTGATTGTCCGATCTTGACCGGCTTGTCGGCGACCGGATGTGCCTTCCTCGTCGCCCTCCGCACTGGGTCTTGACTTAAGGTCCGGAAAAGGTTCAACCTCGGGCCATGTCCCCCTCAGCGAATCGGCTCGATCCGGATCGGCGCCGGCGCCGGCTCGAGTTGCTGGCGGCCCTCGCCAGTGCGAAAACGGCACGGGAGACGAGGCAGCCGCAGCGGCTGCGCCGGGCGCGCCTGCGCGAGCTCATCGCGATGCGCCGTCGCCTGGTGAACTGACTTACGTCACCGGTAAAGGCGTGGCGCGCCGCGCCCGCCGTTCTTCCCGCTACCGTCACTCGCGAAGCCATCAGTCGTGGGGGGAAAGTTGTCGACATTCGCTGCCGCCGTGGGCCGGGGCAAGAACGGCTGGACGGCGTCCGAGCTGGACCTGGGTGGGCTGGCCGACATCGACGAGGTCGTCGACGCGATGCGCGAGGTGGAGCCGGACGCGGACGTCACGCTGCTCTTCGTCGAGAGCGATGACCAGTATCTGGCCGTTCTGCGGCTGGACGAGGGCGAGGATCTGCGGGTCTTCGGTTCCGATTCGGCCTTCGCCGACGAATCGCGGATCGGCGCGATGCTGCTGGGCGAGATCGAGGCGCCGGCGCTGGAGATCGACGAGCTGACCGCCGGGGGTGACGACGACGAGGACGACGACAAGCCGGCCGTCGACCCCGACGCCGATCCGGTCGGTGACGCCGAACTGCTCAACGACCTCGGGATCACTGCGAACCGGCTGCTCGCTCTGTGCGGGCTCGAGGGCATGATGCCGGCCGACGTCACCGCCGAGGTCTGCCAGCGCATCGGTTGCGGCGACGAGATGGAAGAGCTGCGGGACGCGTGAGTCTGGTGGCCCGGCCGCAGCACGTGGCCTGGATGCGGCGGGCGCTCGAGGTGGCCGCCGCGACCGGGGAGGACGTGCCGGTCGGGGCCGTGCTGCTCGACGCCGGCGGGCGGGAACTGGCCGCGGCGGGCAACCAGCGGGAGGCGACCGGCGATCCGACCGCGCACGCCGAGATCCTGGTGCTGCGGCGGGCCGCCGAGAAGGCCGGCACGTGGCGGCTCGACGGGAGCACGCTCGTGGTCACGCTCGAGCCTTGCACGATGTGCGCGGGGGCGCTGGTGCTGGCCCGGGTCTCGGTGCTCGTCTTCGGGGCCTGGGAGCCGAAGACCGGCGCGGCCGGGTCGCTGTGGGACGTCGTACGGGATCGTCGTCTCAACCATCGGCCCGAGGTGTATGCCGGGGTGCTCGAGGACGACTGCGCCGCGCTCCTGCGCGACTTCTTCCGCTGAGTTTCCCCGTACGGGGAAAGGCCGCGACGCCGCACGAAGGGGCGCCGCGGCACCCGCTCAGGAAGCGCCCGTGATCGCGGTCTCCAGACCGATCCGGACCATGTCGCCGAAGCCCTGCTCGCGCTGCGCCGCATCCATCTTCGCGCCGGTCTTGATGTGATCGCTGACGGTCAGGATGGTCAGCGCCCGGGCGCCGTAGCGGGCCGCGATCGTGTAGATGGCGGCCGACTCCATCTCGACCGCGAGCACGCCGTAGTCGGCCAGCGAGTCGTAGAGGTCGGGCCGGTCGGTGTAGAACGCGTCGGCGGCCAGGATCGGCCCCACGCGGATCGACGTGCCCTGCCGCTCGGCCACCTCGACGGCCGTGCGCAGCAGACCGAAGTCGGCCACCGGCGCGTAGTCGATCAGGCCGTCGAAGCGGGACCGGTTCATGTTGGAGTCGGTGGCCGAGCCGATCGCGGCGATCACGTCGCCCAGCTGCAGGTCGGGGGCCAGCGCGCCGCACGAGCCGATCCGGATGACCGACTTCATGCCGTACTCGTTGATCAGTTCGTGGGTGTAGATCGACGCCGACGGCATGCCCATGCCCGACCCCTGCACGGACACCGGAACGCCCTGATAGGTGCCGGTGAACCCGAGCATCCCGCGGACCTGGGTGTAGCACTTGGCGTCCTGGAGGAAGGTCTCGGCGATCCACTTCGCCCGCATCGGGTCGCCCGGGAGCAGGACCCGCTCGGCGATGTCGCCCGGCTGTCCGCCGATGTGCACGCTCATCGGCGCGTCTCGTCTCGCTCGTTCATAACCCCGATCCTGCCAGGTCGAACCGGGTCGTCCAGGGGCGGCGCGGGGATTGGGGAACCCGGCGGCAAGCGCTGATCCGCGTCCGGTAACGTACTTACCGGTGGTGTGTCCGAGCGGCCTAAGGAGCACGCCTCGAAAGCGTGTGAGGGTGCAAGCCCTCCAAGGGTTCAAATCCCTTCACCACCGCCACCGACCGGCGGCTCCGTCATGACGGAGCCGCCGGTTTGTCTATGCCGGTTTGTCTCTGCCCGGCATCACCATTGGTGATCACTCTGTGTGTCCCGGAACGGGTCGCCTGTATGTCTGAGCGCCGGGTCGTCCGATCGGCTCTTCTGCATGATCAGGTAGCGTGCACGTAACGGCGCCGTTTCGATGTCCAACTGCCGCATTCACAGGCAGTATTGATGACTCACGGTGACCAGGTGGGGACGGCTCAAATACCTCCGCTCTCGCGCAAGTCAGGCAGCCCAAAACCACCGGATCAGACAATGCCCTTTAACCGCCTGGTGAGAAAATTTCACAAGATTGCCCTACGCCGATCTCTGGGAACTGTCCTAGATTTGACTGGTGAGAGTTGACAGTCACTGGTGGAATGGTGACGTCCGGCTTGCGCGCCGTGACGTCTACGTCCGCACCGACGGCGATCTCTGGGAGGTTGAAGCCCAGATGGGCGGACCAGAGGGCAAGTCCAAGGTGCAGCAGTGTCCAGGGCGGGCTTCAGCCATGATCCTGGCGGACGCGTGGCGTGGACCACGCTGGCAGTGGCGCAAGCTTTAGTGGCGCCAGGAGCCCAGGCTGCGCCGCACGCTTGACCACATCGGCCAGCCGAACTTTCCAATGAGGGCCAGGTCCTTTACCGGATCTGGCCCTCATTGCGTTCCTGTTCCAGCGGACCGTTTGTCCGGTGACAATTGTCGCGCGGATCTAGCCTGGACTGGCCATCAACAGCGCCAGGAAGCGATTCCCATGCAGGCCTCAGTAACCGATCACCGTAGTGACATCGCCGTTCTTCACCTGCGGGGCGAGCTCGACGAGGCCACCGCCGGTCAGCTGCACAAGACGCTGGCCGACCTGCTGGAACGCCCGGTTCCGCGGATCGTGGTCGACCTCACCGACCTGAAGTTCTGCGATTCCGTCGGGCTCAGCGCCTTCATCACCAGCAAACAGGTCATCAATGCCCGCGGCGGCTGGCTGAGCTTCGCCGGCGCCAATCCGTTCCTCACCCAGTTGATGGAGACGGTGGGCCTAAGTCGCTACTTCGCCATCTTCCCCGAAGTCGACGACGCGATCGCCGCCGCACAGCTCTGAGGTTCCCGGCCCTCTCTAAGGTCGAGGGTGTGGCGGGACTCTCGACTGTGGAAAGCGGCCTCCCCGCGCTGTTCCGGGAGGCCGACCTGATCGCGACCGAACGGCAGGGCCGCTACCTCTCGGTGAGCCGGATCGGGCTGATCGCGGCCGTGGTCGCGTCCGTGGGCAGCGCGCTCTCCATCGACGTCACCGACCGGCTCGACCTCGGCGGCGCGATCTCGGGCCTGGCGTTCCTGGCCGGCGGCACGCTGACGCTCTACCTCTTCTGGCGCCGACCGGACCGGGCCTGGTACGAGAACCGGGCCGTGGCCGAGTCGATCAAGACGCTGGCCTGGCAGTTCTGCATGCGGGGCGGCGCGCTGGACCGTGACACGCCCGGCGACGAGCGCCTCTTCGCGCGCGAGGTCGCGGCCATGGTGCGGGCGATGCGGCACGCCGGCCTCGTCGTCAACGAAACCAACCAGAGCGTTACCGAGGGCATGCGTACGGTGCGCGCCCTGCCGCTGGCCGACCGGCAGGCGATCTATCGGGCGCAGCGCATCGACGATCAGAACCGGTATTACACGCGCAAGGCCGAGGAGAACCGCCGCCGGGCGCGACGCTGGTTCCTGTGGGCGATCGCCTTCCACGCCGCCGGCGTGGTGCTGGCCTGGCTCAAGGCCACCAACGTGGTCGACGCCGACCTGCTGGGCATCGCCTCGACCGCGGCCGCGAGCGCGCTGGCCTGGGTGCAGACGCGGGACAGCCAGAACCTGGCCGAGTCGTACCGGGTGGCCGCGAACGAGCTGACCCTGATCGCCGGCCTCGAGCCGCCCGCCGAGGCCGAAGCGTGGAGCCTCTATGTCAGCGAGGGCGAGCGGGCGATCTCGCGGGAACACACGCTCTGGCGGGCGCGGCGGTCGCTGGACCCCCTGGAGAAAAGCGAAGAGCCGGGCATCAAGCCCGGCTCATCCGTTTGGTGGCGGAGGATACGAGATTCGAACTCGTGAGGGTGTTAACCCAACACGCTTTCCAAGCGTGCGCCCTAGGCCACTAGGCGAATCCTCCGTCAGCCAGGATACAGATGCGTGTGCCGCGGGGCGCACGGGTCCCCGCCTCATCGCCCCGAGGCACCGGTTACACTTTCCCTAGCCTCTCGTGCGGCGTGCATCTCGTGAACCTCCCCAGGGCCGGAAGGCAGCAAGGATAAGCGGGCTCTGACGGGTGCACGAGGGGTCTTTTCTTTGCCCACCCCCACCTCAGCGGTACCTGGGTTGGTTCTTGTCGTACCCCCGGCGGACAATGGCGCGGTCGTCGAGGAGGGGCAGCAGTGGCACTCGCGCTATACCGCAAGTACCGTCCGCGCACGTTCGCGGAGGTCATCGGCCAGGAGCACGTCACCGAGCCGTTGTCGCAGGCTCTGCGCAGCGGCCGGCTGAACCACGCCTACCTCTTCTCGGGCCCCCGTGGCTGCGGCAAGACGTCGAGCGCGCGCATCCTGGCCCGCTCGCTCAACTGTGAGCAGGGCCCCACGCCCGAGCCGTGCGGGGTGTGCACCTCGTGCCGCTCGCTGGCCAACGACGGCGCCGGCTCGATCGACGTCATCGAGATCGACGCGGCCAGTCACGGTGGTGTCGACGACGCCCGCGAGCTGCGGGAAAAGGCGTTCTTCGCCCCGGCCAACAGCCGCTACAAGATCTACGTGATCGACGAGGCGCACATGGTCTCGTCGGCCGGCTTCAACGCGCTGCTCAAGCTGGTCGAGGAACCACCGGAGTACGTGAAGTTCATCTTCGCGACCACCGAACCGGAAAAGGTGCTCGGCACGATCCGGTCGCGGACCCACCACTACCCGTTCCGGTTGGTCCCGCCGGCCGTGCTGCGGCCCTATCTGCAGCAGCTCACCGACGCCGAGGGTGCTCAGGTCGACCCGGCGGTGTTCCCGCTGGTCGTGCGGGCCGGCGGGGGCAGCGTGCGTGACTCGCTGTCGGTGCTTGACCAGCTGATCGCCGGGGCCGGCCCCGACGGGGTCAGCTACTCCCGGGCGGTCGCCCTGCTCGGCGTCACCGACGTCACGCTGATCGACGAAATGTGCGACGCGCTCGCGGCCGGCGACGGCGCGGCGGCCTATTCGACGATCGACCGGGTGGCCGAGGCCGGTCACGACCCGCGCCGGTTCGCGTCCGACCTGCTCGAGCGCTTCCGCGACCTGATCGTGCTGCAGCAGGTGCCCGACGCGGTGTCCAAGGGCCTGATCGACGGTCCGGCCGACCAGCTCGAGGCGATGGGCGCCCAGGCGGCCCGCCTCGGCCCGGCGACCCTGTCCCGCTGCGCCGACATCGTGCACAACGGCCTGGTCGACATGCGCGGCACCACCGCGCCCCGGCTCCTGCTCGAACTGATCACGGCCCGCATGCTCCTGCCCGGCGCCGAAGACTCGACCGGGGCTCTGCTGCAGCGTCTCGAGCGGATGGAACGGCGGTTCGCGCTGGGCGGGGAGCCGTTGACCCTGCCCGAGGGCGACGCGCCGGCGCCGGTTTCGGCCGGTCCGGCCGCGGCTGCTTCGAGTCCGGAGGTGGGCCCGGCCGCTGACGGCGCTAGCGGGGGTGGTCGCTCGGCGGCCCGCGCCGCGGCTCTGGCTGCGGCTCGGCGAGCCGGCAGTGGTGGGGGCGGGCGGCCCGCCTCGGGGCAGCCGCCGACTCCCGCCGATGCTGTTTTGGCCGCGGCGCCGGTCTCAGCTCCCGCTTCGGCGCCGGTCAACGCTGCCCCCGTCTCGGCTGCTCCGGTCAGTGCTGCGCCGGCCTCTCCTGCTCCGGTCAGCGCCGCGCCGGTTTCGGCTGCTCCGGTCAGCGCTGCGCCGGCCTCGGGGGTGCGGGTTTCCGCCGCTCCGGTCAGCGCTGCGCCTGTGTCGGCCGCTCCGATTTCCGCTCTGCCTGTCAGTTCCGCTCCTGACTCTGCCGCTCCGGTCAGTGCGGCGCCTGCTTCCTATCCCTCGTCGCCGGCTGCGGGCGGGTCGGCCGGTGCCGGTGTCGAACCGGATTGGAATGACGTTGCCGACGGGGGTGTCGCCGCGAGGGCCGGGCGTGCCGCTGTCGCCGAGCCCGAATACGACGAACCGCCGTGGGACGACGAGCCGGAGCCGGAGGAGCCGCAGTCCAGCGGTGGGCGGCTCGCCGCGGGAGTCGACGGCGTGATCGAGCCGGCTACCCAGGCGGCCGAGCGGGCCACTCAGACGGCTGCACCGGCGGCCGAGCGGGCCACTCAGGCGGCTGCACCGGCCGCTCAGTCGGCCGCGCCGGTCGGTCAGGACGCCGCACCGGCCGCCGGGTCGGCCGCGCCGGTTGTCCACGACGCTGCACCGGGCGCGCCGGTTGACCACCACGCTGCACCGGCCGCGCCGGTTGTTCAGAATGCGGTGCCGGCCGCTCAGACGGGCGCAGCGGATACCCAGGCGGCTCAGCCGGGGGCGAGCGCAGGATCACCGATCGCCGATTCCGCGCGGCGGGCCGAGCCCACGCGGGGGCGGGAGCCGGCCGGTGTGCTGCCGGATGCGCCCGAAGAGCCGGTGGCCGCTGCGGTCGAGGCGGCGGCTGTGCCCGGGCAGTTGACGGCGCAGGCGGTTCGGCAGGTCTGGGGCGAGGTGCTCGACGAGGTCAAGAAGCAGCCTCGCGGTGTGGTCCTGCGCGCGATGGTGGCCGACGCCACCGTGCGCGAGGTCAATGGGCAGACCCTGTTCCTGACCGTGCCGTCCGCGACGCACGCGCAGCGGATCAGCCAGGAGTCGGCGCTGCCCAACGCGCTGTACGAGATTCTCGGCGGGCGCTGGGAGATCCGATGTGAGGTGGCCGGGCCGGGCCGCGGTGGTCCGGCGGGCGGCGGTGGTCCCTCGGGCGGTGGCGGGCCGAGCGGTCCGGGCGGTGGCGGCCCGGGCAGTGGCGGTTCGGGCGGTGGCGGCGCGTCGGGCGGTCGCAGTCCTGCGTCCGAGGGGGCGCGGGGCCGTAATCAGAGCGCGCCGGGCCAGCGGACCGAGGTCGCCGGTCAGAGGCAGAACTCCCAGGCTCCGGCCCGGTCCGGAGCGGCTCCCTCGGGGGCAGCCCAGCAGACGGCTCAACCCGCGGCGGCGGGCCGGTCCCCTCACACCCAGCAGCGTCAGGCCGAGACCCCGTCCTCGTCCGGCGACGACGACTGGCCAGAGCCGGCCCGCCCGGGCGGCCTCTCCACCGCACCGGCGGTCGAGGAGGACGACGACGAGGACTGGCCGGAGGTCCGCGCGATCCCGACCGGCGGCCCTCCGCCCGACACCGAGCCACAGACGCCGGCCGCGCCCGGGAGTGCGGTCGGCTCTGAGCAGGGTGGTTCCGCTTCCGGCGGCACTCCGGACCCGGACGGTGGCCTGGGCGGAGGCGGGGCCGCGCCTGACAGCGTGGAGGCCAGAGTCGATTCGGGCCACGTCGACAACGTGGAGCTCGGCGCGCCCTCGGGGGGTGCCGGCTTCGGCGGCGCTGCTGGTGGGCACGGTGAGGTCGGAAGTGCCGGTGCCGGACAACCGGTCGGCGTCAGTGGCTCTGGCGTGGAACTGTCGCGTGGTAGTGATGGCCCTGCCACAGGTGGGGTGTCCGTCGGCGAAGGCGGGTTCGATGGCGCGGCTTCCGGCAGTGCCGGTGTGCCTGGCGGCGTTGTGGGTGTGCCTCGCGGTGGTGCCGATGTGCTGAGTGGTGGTGCCGGATCGCCGGGTGGCGAGGCGGGCATGCCGGCTCGGATTGTCGGTTCTGCCGGTGGCAGTGCTGCTGCTGGTGCCTCGGATGGCGGGCGGCCTGGCGGCAGTGGTCAGGGCGAGGCCGCCGGGGAAAGCAGCGCGGGGGTTCGGGCTGCTCCGGGCAGCGCAGCCGTTGCCGCTGCTCGGGCGGCGGCTGCTCGAGCCGCCGCGCGTACGGGTGCGGCCGCCGGTGGTCCGGCCAATGCGGGCGGTTCGGCGGGCGGGGGCACAGCGGGCGGCGGCCCGACACGCGGTGGCTCAACGGCCGGAGGCGCAGCGGCCGGCGGTGCTGCGGCCGGCGGTGCTGCGCGAGGCGGCGGTGCCGGAGGTGGGCTTGCGGCGGCGCGGGCTGCCGCGGCGGGGGCGCGTGCCGGCGCGGGGGCGCGGCCGAGCGGCGAAGCGTGGTCGGACGGGTCGCCGGCGGAAGAGGCTCCTTATGATCCTGAGTTCGATGGGCCGCCTTCGAAGCGGGGCAGCGGTTTCGAAGGGTTCGACCCGGGTGACGAGCCGCTGGATGACGTGATCGACGAGAAGACGGCGCGGGAGAGCAGCGAACAGCAGGCGATGCGGCTGCTGCAAGAGGTGTTCGGCGCGGAGAAGATCGGCGAGAGCTGAGCGAAGGCAGGCCGCCGGTGGCGGGGGACGGCCCGGTGTTGCAGTCAGCCGGGCCGGCAGGCCGGGTTCGCGGTGGTGCGTTTGTGGGGGCCACGTCGCGTACGGGATGAAGGCTTTGTCCCCCGTGGCGTTCTGTGTCGTGTGCGTAGGGGGCGGCTACGCTGGGCGGCGGTTACGTTGGCGGCCGGGGTGGTAATTGACGGGCGTCAGCGTTGAACAGGGACTTTCAGCGGATTTGAGGAGCGGTGCCATGCGGCCCGGTGGACAGCCGAACATGCAGCAGATCATGAAGCAGGCGCAGAAGATGCAGCAGCAAGTTGCGCAGGCTCAGGCTGAGCTGGCTGCGGCCGAGCTGACCGGCACGGCGGGCGGCGGGCTGGTGACCGTGACCGTGACGGGGCTGGGGGAGTACAAGTCGGTGAAGATCGACCCGAAGGCTGTCGACCCCGAGGACGTCGAGACGCTGGAGGACCTGGTGCTGGCCGCGATCCACAACGCGGCCGAGGCGCAGCGGGAGCTCACCGAGCAAAAGATGGGGCCGGCCACCGGTGGCCTGTCCCTGCCGGGGTTCTGATCGCGTGTATGAAGGCGCCATCCAGGACCTGATCGACGAGCTGGGGCGGCTGCCGGGCGTCGGCCCGAAAAGCGCCCAGCGGATCGCCTTCCACGTCCTGTCCGCGGACCCGGCCGACGTCAACCGGCTGTCCACCGCGCTGCGCAAGGTCAAGGAGCTCGTGCGGTTCTGCACGACCTGCTTCAACGTGGCCGAGTCGGAGCAGTGCCGGGTCTGCCGCGACCCGCGCCGTACCAGCGAGGTGCTGTGCGTCGTCGAGGAACCCAAGGACGTCGTGGCCATCGAGCGGACCGGCGAGTTCCGGGGCCGCTATCACGTGCTGGGCGGGGCCATCAATCCGCTCGAAGGCATCGGCCCCGACAACCTGCGCATCCGTGAGCTGTTGATACGCCTCGGCACCGGTGAGATCCGCGAGTTGATTCTCGCCACAGATCCCAACACCGAGGGTGAGGCCACCGCTACCTATCTCGCGTTGATGGTCAAACCTATGGGGATCGCCGTCACGCGACTGGCAAGTGGTCTGCCGGTTGGTGGTGACCTGGAGTATGCGGACGAGATCACTCTGGGTCGCGCCTTTGAGGGTCGTCGCGCCGTATAGAAGTACATAACGTGATCGTATGATCACGAAGAGATAGCGTTTTAGTCCGGATTCGCTGCTTGCAGGCCATCTACGCGGTAGTTTCCGATTGGTCGGCGGCACAGGTCACGGTGACATCACGACGGGGACACGGAACCGCGCGTGTGCGGTCGGTGAACTTGACCTGAAGCACCGCAGTAGGTGAGTGTTCCTCCGATGGCGGCACACCCGCCGTCGAGTGCCTTCGTGGCGTCGGTCTGATCTGACCCGCGCGACGAGGGTCGGCACTCGAGGCATGCGATAACCGATCGGTTGCCGTTCGCTGCGTGGGCCATCGTCATCCGGGTTCTGCGGGGGTCTCGCATCCTGCGCACCGGGGGCCGTGGACTCATGCTCGTCCGGCCGCCGGGAGAGGACCGGCGCATAGATGTCGCTTGGCCCAGAGGCGTCGGTCACCGACGAGAAGACCGCGCCTGCCGCCGACGCGGCTGACCGTCCTGGCGAGAAGGCTATCGCCGGACGATCGCTCAAGCAGATCGCCTGGCGTCGCCTGAAGAGGGACAAGGTCGCCATTGCCGGCGCTTGCGTCGTCATCTTCCTGATCCTCGTGGCGATCCTCGCCCCGCTGCTGATCAAGTTGCTCGGTCACCCGGTCGACGAGTATCACAACGACGCGCTCGACATCGAGCTCGGCACGGGCCTGCCCAAGGGCTCGCTCGGCGGCATGAGCTGGGATTATCTGCTCGGCGTGGAGCCGCAGACCGGGCGTGACATCTTCAGCCGGATCATCTACGGCGCGCAGACCACGCTGACCGTCGCGTTCCTGTCGGCCTTCCTGTCGACGATCCTCGGCACCATCTTCGGTCTGGCCGCCGGCTTCCTCGGTGGCTGGGTCGACTCGGTGATCAGCCGGATCATGGACTTCCTGCTGGCCTTCCCGCAGCTGCTGTTCGCCATCGCGCTGCTGTCGGTGCTGCCGGACGAGTTCCTGGGGCTCGGCCCCCGCTGGTCGCGGGTGCTCGTGCTGGTCGGCGTCATCGGCTTCTTCGGCTGGCCGTACATCGGCCGCATCGTCCGCGGCCAGACCCTGTCGCTGCGCGAGCGCGAGTTCGTCGAGGCGTCGCGCAGCCTGGGCGCCCGGTCGGGCCGGATCCTGTTCCGCGAGCTGCTGCCCAACCTGGCCGCGCCGATCCTCGTCTACACGACGCTGATCATCCCGACCAACATTCTGACCGAGGCCGCCCTGAGCTTCCTCGGCGTCGGCATCCCGCCGCCCAACCCGTCCTGGGGCGGCATGTTGTCGGACGCGGTGCAGTTCTACCGCATCGATCCGATGTACATGATCATTCCGGGCTCCGTCATCTTCATTACCGTGCTCGCCTTCAACCTCTTCGGTGACGGCCTGCGCGACGCACTCGACCCCAAGGCTCGCTGAGCCCGCGGGACGAAGATTCACCGCAATTTCCGCGGACCGGCCGGGTTCGCTTTCGAGGAGGTAGGAACAGGTGGCACGCAAGACAAGGGTGCTGGCGGCGTCAGGCGTCGCTCTCGCACTCGGGCTGACCACCGCTGCGTGCGGTGGCGGCTCGGACGATAAAAGCAGCAACGGCGGCACCAGCTCCAATGGCAAGTCGGAGTTCGGCGCGGCCATCACCGGTGTGGTCAACCCGAGCACGACCAAGGGTGGCACGCTCAACCTGTGGTCGTCGCAGGACGCCGACAGCTGGGACCCGGCGCGTGGCTACTACGCGTTCGTCTGGAACCTCAACCGCCTCTACACCCGCAAGCTGGTGGACTACTCCGCCTCGCCCGGCAAGGAAGGTCTGAAGCTCCAGCCCGACCTGGCCGAGGCCGAGCCGACGATCAGCGCGGACAAGCTGACCTACACCTTCAAGCTGCGCAGCGGCCTGAAGTGGGACGACGGCGCCCCGATCACGTCCAAGGACGTCAAGTACGGCATCGAGCGCGTGTGGGCGACCGACACGATCTCCGGCGGCCCGTACTACCTGCCGAACGTGCTCGACCAGGGCCAGAACTACAAGGGCCCGTACAAGGACACCGCCCCGGACAAGCTGGGCCTGAAGTCGGTCACCACCCCGGACGACCAGACGATCATCTTCAAGCTGGCCAAGCCGTACTCGGACTTCCTGTACCTGCTGGCGATGCCCGGCTCCGGCCCGGTGCCGCAGAAGCGTGACACCGGCAAGCTGTACGGCCAGAAGCCGGCGGCCTCCGGCCCGTACATGTTCAAGTCGATCGCCCCCGGCAAGAGCGCCGCGTGGGTCCGGAACCCGAACTGGGACCCGGCCAGCGACCCGATCCGCAAGGCTCTGCCCGACGCGATCAACCTGACGATCACCACCAACGCCGACGACCTGGACAACCGTCTGCTCGCCGGCACGGCGGACCTCGACGTCGGCCAGACCGGTGTGCAGGCCGCGGCCCGCACCAAGCTGCTG
Source organism: Actinoplanes sp. NPDC021490 (assembly GCF_055562135.1). Lineage (NCBI taxonomy): Bacteria > Bacillati > Actinomycetota > Actinomycetes > Micromonosporales > Micromonosporaceae > Actinoplanes > Actinoplanes sp. NPDC021490. Next base: position 97,227 of record NZ_JBVHFW010000021.1, on the reverse strand, counting down.
ACCGACAACAGCCTGAAGGCGAACGCCGACGCCCCGAACACGGGCTTCCTCCGCTTCGCCGACATGACGCCGGTCGCGCCGCTGGACAACATCGACTGCCGTAAGGCCGTCATCTACGCCGCCGACCCGACGTCGATCCAGACCGCTCGCGGTGGCCCGTTCGCGGGTGGCGACATCGGCACCAGCATCCTGCCGCCGAACATCGCCGGCTCGGACCCGAACTACGACCCGTACAACCGCAAGCAGGGCAAGCCGCAGCTCGACAAGGCCAAGGAAGCCCTGGCCGCGTGTGGTCAGCCGAACGGCTTCAACGTGAAGATCGCCGCCCGTAACAACCGGGCCGCCGAGGTCAAGACGGCCGAGGCGCTCCAGGCCTCGCTCAAGGCCGCCGGCATCAACGCGACGATCGACCAGTACGACGGCGCGCAGGACTCGGCCATCGGTGGTTCGCCGGAGATCGTGAAGCAGCGCGGTTACGGCATCATCATCACCGGCTGGGGCGCCGACTACGCGACCGGCGCCGGCTACATGCAGCCGCTGGCCGACAGCCGGTTCATCACCAAGAACGGTAACTTCAACCGTTCGGAGATCAAGGACCCGGCGATCGACAAGCTGTTCGACGATGCCGCGGCCGAGACCGACCCGGAGAGGGCTGCCGCGATCTACACCCAGATCAACCAGAAGGTCATGGAGGGCGCGTACGTCCTGCCGTTCGTGGTCGACAAGGCGCTCAACTACCGCAACCCGCGGCTGACGAACGCTTACGTCCACCAGTCCTTCGGCATGCTGGACTTCCAGGCGCTCGGCGTCAGCGACGGTAAGTGACCTCGCTCTGCCCTTAACGGCATCGGGTAATTCGAAGGGTTGGTGAAGGCCGCCCGGAGTGGGCGGGCATCGGTTTCCGCGAGGGAATCGGTGTCCGCCCATCCCATGGCCGAACGTCGTGCTGTCATACATCATCCGTCGCGCGTTCAACGCGATCATCACGCTGCTGGTGGTGACCGCGGTCACGTTCGGCATCTTCTTCGCCATTCCGAAGGCGATCGGCACCGACCCGGCGCTGCTCTACATCGGCAAGCAGTCGGACCCCGCGGCCATCGAGGGCATCCGGCAGAAGATGGGCTTCGACGACCCCATCTACGTCCAGTACGGCAAGTTCCTCAAGGGCATCGTGGCCGGCCGTGACTACGCCAACGGCGCCGACGTCACCCACTGCCCGGCGCCGTGCCTGGGCTACTCGTTCTCGACCGACCAGGAAGTCACCCCGCTGCTGCTGGACGACATTCCGGTCACCCTGTCGCTGGCGCTCGGCGCGGCCGTTCTGTGGCTGATCATCGGCATCTCGTTCGGCGTGATCTCGGCGCTTCGAAGAGGCTCGTTCGTCGACCGGGCCGCGATGACCACGGCGCTGGCCGGCGTCTCGCTGCCGGTCTACTTCACCGGTCTGCTGTCCTCGGCGATTTTCGTGTACGCCCTGGGATGGCTCCCGGAGAGCAACTACGTGCCGTTCCTCGACAATCCGGGTCAATGGTTCACCAGCCTGATCCTGCCCTGGATCACGCTCGCGTTCCTGTTCGCGGCGACCTACGCCCGCCTCACCCGGGCCAACATGCTCGAGACGCTGGGCGAGGACTACGTACGGACCGCGCGGGCCAAGGGCCTGACCGAGCGGGTGGTGATCGGCAAGCACGCGCTGCGCTCCGGCCTGACCCCGATCGTCACGATCTTCGGTCTCGACCTCGGCGCGCTGCTCGGCGGGGCCGTCCTCACCGAGAACGTCTTCAACCTGCGCGGCCTCGGCTATCAGGCGCTCAACGCGATCCGGCAGAACGACCTGCCCGTGATCCTGGGCGTGACGCTGATCGCCGCGTTCTTCATCGTCTTCGCGAACCTCATCGTCGACCTGGTCTACGGCTGGATCGACCCGCGCGTCCGGCTGGCCTGAGGGAGAGTCACGTGTCCATCGGAGCCACCAACGCCCGCCCGTTCCTCGAGGTCAAGGACCTCAACGTACGGTTCGAGACCGACGACGGCATCGTCCAGGCGGTCAGCGGATCGTCGTTCAGCCTCGAGGCCGGCCAGACCCTGGGCATCGTCGGCGAGTCCGGCTCGGGCAAGAGCGTCACCTCGCTCGCCGTCCTCGGCCTGCACCGCACCCGCAGCAACGCGAAAGTCAGCGGTGAGATCTGGCTCGAGGAGCAGGAGCTGGTCACCGCCACCGACGAGCAGGTACGCAAGCTGCGCGGCGGCAAAATGGCGATGATCTTCCAGGACCCGCTGAGCGCGATGCACCCGTACTTCACGGTCGGGTCGCAGATCGTCGAGGCGTACCGGGTGCACCACCCCGGCGTGAACAAGAAGGTCGCCCGCGAGCGCGCGATCGACATGCTGGCCCGGGTCGGTATCCCCCAGCCCGAGCGGCGCTTCAACGACTACGCCCACCAGTTCTCCGGCGGCATGCGGCAGCGCGCCATGATCGCGATGGCGCTGGTCAACGACCCCAAGCTGCTGATCGCCGACGAGCCCACCACGGCCCTCGATGTGACCGTGCAGGCGCAGATCCTCGACCTGATCCGCGATCTGCAGGAGGAGTTCCACTCCGCGGTCATCATGATCACTCACGACCTGGGCGTGGTGGCCGAGCTGGCCGACGAGGTCCTGGTCATGTACGGCGGCAAGGTCATCGAGAAGGGCCCCGCGCTCGACGTCTTCCAGAGCCCGCAGCACCCGTACACCTGGGGTCTGCTCGGCTCGATGCCGCGCCTGGACCGCGAGGTGCGCGACCGGCTCAACCCGGTCAAGGGCTCGCCGCCCAGCCTGATCAACCTGCCCGACGGCTGCTCCTTCCACCCGCGTTGCCCGTACGCGGGACGCAACGGCAACCGGTCGTTCAATGAGGTGCCCCAGCTGCGCGGCGACGTGCACAAGGTCGCCTGCCACCTGCCCTCGGAGGATCGCACCAGGATCTTCCAGGAGGAAGTGCTCCCGAACCTGTGAGCGGAGAGAAAAAGACGATGAGCGAGAACCTGCTCGAGGTCTCCGGACTGGAAAAGCACTTCCCCATCACCAAGGGCCTGCTCAAGCGCCAGGTCGGAGCCGTACGCGCGGTCGACGGCATCGACCTCGAGGTGCGCTCGGGCGAGACGCTGGGCCTCGTCGGCGAGTCCGGCTGCGGCAAGTCGACGACCGGGCGGCTGTTCACGCGGATCCTGGAGCCGACCGCCGGCAAGATCTTCTTCGAGGGCGAGGACATCTCCCACAAGAACGTCAACCAGCTCCGGCCCCTGCGCCGCGACGTGCAGATGATCTTCCAGGACCCGTACTCGTCGCTGAACCCGCGGCACACGGTCGGCTCGATCATCGCGGCGCCGCTGCAGATCCAGAGCATCCCGACCCCGCAGGGCCTCAAGAAGGCCGTGCAGGAGCTGCTCGAGCTGGTCGGCCTGAACCCGGAGCACTACAACCGCTACCCGCACGAGTTCTCCGGCGGTCAGCGGCAGCGCATCGGCATCGCCCGGGCGCTGGCCCTGCGCCCCAAGCTGATCGTCGCCGACGAGCCGGTGTCCGCGCTCGACGTGTCGATCCAGGCGCAGGTCGTCAACCTGCTCGACGACCTGCAGCGCGAGTTCGACCTGACGTACGTGTTCATCGCGCACGACCTGTCCGTGGTGCGGCACATCTCGGACCGGGTCGCGGTCATGTACCTGGGCAAGGTCGTCGAGATCGCCGAGCGCGCCGACCTGTACAAGAACCCGCGCCACCCGTACACGGTCGCCCTGATGTCGGCCGTGCCGGTGCCCGACCCGGCCCGCCGGGACCGCGCGCAGCGTGAGCGGGTTCTGCTCACCGGCGATGTGCCCAGCCCGATCAACCCGCCGTCGGGGTGCCGTTTCCGCACCCGCTGCTGGAAGGCGCAGGACATCTGCGCCACCGAGGAACCGCCGCTGACGGTCCGGCTCGACGACCCGCAGTCGCACCTGACCGCGTGTCACTTCCCGGTCGTCGAGGACGAGACGGTCGCCGGCCGTCGCCCCGCGGCGACCCCCGCCTGATCCCGCGCGCTGACTCCGGAAAACACGAAGGCCGTTCCACCCCGCGAGGGGCGGAACGGCCTTCGCCGTTACCGGATCAGGACCCGGCGGAGACGCGCTCGACCAGCTCGTAGATGTGGTCGACCTCGCCCTTGGTGGCCTTGGCCGCCTTCTTGCGGGCCGCCGACAGCACGGCCGGAGTGCCCGTGCCGAGGAGCTCGCAGTTGAGCACGGTCTCGCCGGGCTCGGGGTCGGAGCAGAAGTCGGCCTCACCCGAGGCGCCGTTGAAGTAATCAGTGCCTTCCTCGCCGACGAGGATGTCGTCGCCGCCGCCGGCCGCGATGGTGTCGTTGCCGGGGCCGCCGAAGAACCGTTCGGGCCGGTCGGTGCCGAGCAGGCGGTCACCGGCGTTGCTGCCGAAGATGACCTCGACCGTGCCGCTGATCGAGTCCTTCTCGCCGGCCGAGCCGTCGTCGCCCGCGACACCGTCGGCGTCAGCGGTGACGGACTTCGTGCGGCCTTCGTAGACGACGATGTCGGCGGTGCCGTTGCCGCCGGTCAGCGCGTCGGCGTCGGTGCCGGCGGCGTGGTCGACGGTTTCCATGAGCACGTCGTCGCCGTCGCCGCCGTCCACGGTGTCGCGCCCGGCGTCGCTCCACACTCCGTCGTCCCCGGCGCCGCCGAGCAGGCGGTCGTTGCCGATGCCGCCGTAGAGATAGTCGTTGCCTTCGCCGCCGGAGACGGCGTCGTCGCCACCGTCCCCGCGCAGCGTGTCGCCCCCGCCCAGACCCCAGAGGGCGTCCACGCCGTCGCCACCGTAGACGTCGTCCTTGAGCGGGCCACCGGTGATCTTGTCGGCGCCGGCGCGGCCCCAGGCGGTCATGCCCAGGCCGCTGTTGTTGATCAGCGTGTCGTTGCCGTCGCCGAGGTCGACGCGCACCCAGATCGGGGCGACCGACAGGGCACAGTTGATCTCGGTGACGTCGCCGCTGACCGCCGAGCAGCCGGTGCCCGCCTTGATGCCGTAGACGTCGTCGACGACAACCGTGTTGGCCGATCGGGTCAGCACCACGGTGTTCGCCTTGCCGGTGGCGGCGGTGTAGGTGACGATGTTGCCCCCGACCACCTGCACGACGCCGGTGGTCGCGGCCTCGGCCGGGATGGCGATCCAGGCGGCCGCGGCGACGGCGGCGGAGCCGATCACGGCCGCTCCGGCGCGGAGGGCAGTCTTGCGCTTGTTCACGACTTGAGGGTCCTCTCCCGAAGATCGAAGCCCCAGCATCGTAGGACGATACCGGTCATCCCGCGGCCCCGAGCGGGGCCGGGCGTCTCACCGTTCGCAGTTCAAGATGGTGTCGCCGGCTCCGCGCTCGCACTCGTCGTCGCCACCGGCGCCGTTCACGTAATCGCTGCCGGGGCCGCCGAGCAGGAGGTCGTCGCCGGTGCTTCCGGCGATCACGTCGTTGCCCGGGCCGCCCTCGAGGTGGTCGGCGCGCGCGGTGCCGATCAACCGGTCGTTGCCGGAGCCGCCCATGATGACCTCGACCGACGTGCCGATCGTGTCGCGTTCGCCCGCCGCGCCGTCGTCGCCCTTGACCGCGTCGGCGTCGGCCGTGACCGGCTTGCGCCGCCCGTCGTACAAGACGTAGTCGTTGCCGGTGCCGCCGACGAAGGAGTCGGCGTCGGACCGGTCGGGGTCGAGGTTCTGATAGAAGCGGTCGTTGCCCGGGCCGCCGTCCTCGATGTCGTTGCCCAGGAAGCCGTTAAGCTCGTCGTCGCCGTTCCCGCCGAGCAGCCGGTCGCTGCCCCAGCCGCCGAAGAGGACGTCGTTGCCGTCGCCGCCGGAGATCGCGTTCGTGCCGTCCGGGTCGGAGATGCGGTCGTTGCCGCCGAGACCCCAGAGGGCGTCGTTGCCGGCGTTGCCGTCCAGGATGTCGTACTTCGGGCCGCCGGTCAGCTTGTCGTGCCCGGCGCCGCCGTTGGCCGACAGGCTGAGGTCGCTCTTGTTGACCAGCGTGTCGTTGTAGCCGCCGAGGATCGCGCGGATCCACGTCGGCTCAGCCTTGAGCGCGCAGCGGACCTTGGTGCTGTCGCCGCTGACGGCTGAGCAACCGGCGCCGGCCTTGATCGCGAGGACGTCGTCGACCGTGACCGTGCGGCCGGACCGGGTCAGCACGACGTTGTGCCCCTTCGCCTGGTCGGCGACGTAGACCACGACGTTGGCGCGGTCGACCGAGACGACACCCTTGGGCGCGGCCTGGGCCGGAGCGGCGATCACGCCGGCGATGCCGGCGCCGAGCAGGGCGGCGCAGGCACGGACGAGCAGTTTCACGATCAGTTCCGTTCGCAGTTGATGATGGTGTCGGCGGCGTCGGGGGTGCACTGGTCGTTGCCGCCGGCGCCGTTCACGTAGTCGCGGCCGGTGCCGCCGGTCAGGGTGTCGTTGCCGGTGCTGCCGGCCACCACGTCGTTGCCGCCGTCGCCGTTGAGGACGTCCGCGCGGGGCGTCCCGATCAGCCGGTCGTTGCCCCAGCCGCCGATGATCGACTCGACCGACGTGCCGATGGTGTCGTGCTCGCCGGGCTCGCCGTCGTCGCCCTTGACGGCGTCCGCGTCGGCCACCACGCCCTTCATGCGGCCCTCGTACGACGCGGTGTCGAACCCCGGTCCGCCGATGTACGAGGTGGCGTCCACCTCGTACCGGTCGCTCGACCAGAACACGTCGTCACCGGGCCCGCCGTCCCAGACGTCCACGCCGCCGTCACCGGTCACGCGGTCGTTGCCGTTGCCTCCGTACACCCGGTCGTTCTGCCAGCCCGGCTGGAGGTCGTCGTTACCGTCGCCGCCGGACAGGGCGTTGCTGCCGGCCGGATCCCAGATCGTGTCGTTGCCGCCCAGACCCCAGAGGGAGTCGTTGCCGTTGTCGCCGCCGATCAGGTCGGGCTTGGGGCCGCCGGTGATCCGGTCGTTGCCCGCGCCGCCCCGGGCCGACATGTTCAGGTCACTCTTGTTGACCAGCGTGTCGCTCTTCTCGCCGAGGATGATGCGCACCCAGGTCGGGTCGGCCTTGAGCGTGCAGCGGGCCTTGGTGCTGTCGCCACTGACCTTCGAGCAGCCGGCGCCGATCTTGAGGGCGACCGAGTCGTCGACCGTGACCGTGCGGCCCGACCGGGTCACCACGACGTTGTGCGACTGGTTCTCGGTGGTGTCGTAGACCACGACGTTCGCGCGGTCGACCGAGACGGCGCCGAGGGTGCGGGCCTCGGCCGGCGCCGCGATCACGCCGAAGGCCGCGGTGGTGAGCAGGGCGACGCCCGTCCGGACGGCCCACGTGGATCGGCCTCTCACATCAATTCCTTTCCCCGTACGAGGAGAGACGGCCGCCGCCTCGGTCGAGTCGACCGAGGCGGCGGGGTGAATCGTCGTGTCTGTTTACTTGCCGGCGCCGCGGAGCTCCGACAGGACCGCGACGGCCTTGGCGTTCTTGGCCTTGGCCACCTTGGCGGCCTTGGTCGCCGCGGCCGAGAGCCCGGTGTCCTCACAGTTGAGGACGGTGTCGGTGGAGTCCGACACGCACTCGTCGATGCCGCCGGCGCCGTTCAGGGTGTCCCGGCCTTCCTCGCCCTCGAGGTAGTCGTTGCCGGTGCTGGCAGCGATCAGGTCGGTGCCCGGGCCGCCGAAGAAGACGTCGGTGCGCGAGGTGCCGATCAGCCGGTCGTTGCCGTAGCCGCCGCCGATGCCCTCGACCGTGCCGCTGATGGTGTCGCCCTCGCCGGCCGAGCCGTCGTCGCCGGCCACACCGTCGGCGTCGGCCGAGACGGCCTTGTCGCGGAAGTAGTAGTCGACCAGGTCGATGCCCTCGCCGCCGGTGAACGAGTCACGGTCGGTGCCCGCGGCGAAGTCGATGACCGAGGCCATCGCGTCGTTGCCGGTACCGGCGTCGAAGACGTCGGTGCCCTGGTCGTTGACGATCGTGTCGTCGCCGTTGCCGCCGAGCACCCGGTCATTGCCGGTGCCGTCGGTCAGCTGGTCGTCGCCGTCGCCACCGGAGATGGCGTCGGTGCCGGCGTCGCCCCGGAGGGTGTCGTTGCCGGCGTTGCCCCAGATGGAGTCGTTGCCGTCGCCGCCGTAGACGTCGTCCCGAAGGGAGCCGCCGGTGATCTTGTCGCTGCCGGCCCGGCCCCAGGCCGTCATGCCGACGCCGGAATTGTTGATCAGAGTGTCGTTGCCGTCGCCGAGGTCGACGCGGACCCAGGCGGCGCCCGCACAGGTGATCTTGGTGACGTCGCCCTTGACCGCGGCGCAGCCGGCGCCGGCCTTGAGGCCGTAGACGTCGTCGACGGTGAGCGTGGTACCGCTGCGGGTCAGCACGGCGGTGTTGGCCTTGCCGGACGCGGCGGTGTAGACGACCACGTTTCCGCTGACCTTGGAGACGGTCCCGGTGGTGGCGGCCTCGGCCGGGATCGCGATCCAGGCGATTCCGGCGACGGCGGCGGCACCGAGCACGCCCGCACCGGCGCGGACAGACGTCTTGCGCTTGTTCACGGCTGGTTCTCCTTGGGGCTTCAGCTACGCGAGGAGTGTTGCGAAGCCTGGAGATCATAGGACGGTACGGGACCGTTCCGCTGTCCCGTACCGCCTGGGAAGATCAGCCTTCCGGACGATTCAATATGCCCACTACGACAGCGTGAACCGCATCGATGTCCGAAGGGTCCCTGAGTGTCGCCTTGGCGCCGGTCACCGTGTACCACTCGTCGGCGTCCTTGTATTGCACCCGGACCACGACCTCGGAGCCGGCCAGCTCCGTGCGCAGCGTCAGGTCGCCGGTCACGACGCCGGCCTCGTCGGTCATGACGCCGCCCTGGCCGGCCACGATGTCGGTGGTGGGGGGAGCGGCCGGAGCCGCGGCCTCGGCGGCGGGTGTGGAATCAGCGGGTGCGGAATCAGCGGGCGCCGGTTCGGCAGGCGCGGGTTCAGCGGGCGCCGGCGCTGAATCAGCGGGCGTGGGCGCGGGGTCCGCGACGGGCGCGGACGCGGGGTCCGCGGCGGGCACGGGCTCCGCGGGGGAGGTCGTCATCGGCAGCTCTCCAGCATGTCCTCGAGCGCGGTCTTCTCCTTGGCGGTGACCGCCAGCTTCCACTTGGACTTCACGGCGATCCAGTCTTGCGCATATTCGCACCACACGCTGGTCTCGGTGGGTTTCCAGGTCGACGGGTCCTGGTCGCCCTTGGACCGGTTGGAGCCGGCCGACACCGCGATCAGCTGCGGGTCGTCGAGATCGTTGGCGAACTCCTCGCGCTTGGCCGTCGTCCACTTCGCGGCGCCGGTCCGCCACGCGTTGGCCAGCGGCACCATGTGATCGATGTCGACCTTGTCGGGCGAGTTGAGGGTCTTGCCGTCGTAGAGGCTCTTCCAGGTGCCGGCGACCACGTTGCAGCCGGAGGTCTTGACGTTCTTCCCGTCGCGCTTGAGCACCGAGTCGCGAACGTCGCAGTTCTCCCCGGTGGTGCGCCAGTGCGGGAACAGGTCTCGCTTGTAGCCGGACATCGAGCCGGCCCGGGTGATCACCTTGAGAGCGTCGAGTTCGGTCTGGGACGTGGTGGCGTCCCGGGTGGAGCGTGGTTCGGTCGGCGCGGGCTCGGCCGGCTGACACCCGGACAGGGCGAGCAGGGCGGCGGCAGCGGCGAGGACCAGGGGGGTACGTAGGGGCACCCGCTCAGCGTAGGGCCGGGGTGCCCGGCCGGCCGCAGTGGATCATGCCCGCGCGCCGCCGGGTGACGGCGCGCGGGTGAAAGATCAGCGCGCGCGGTTGACGGCGCTCGTCACGGCCTTGATCGAGGCGCTCACGATGTTCTCGTCGATGCCGACGCCCCACACCGTGCGGTCGCCCACCTCCACCTCGACGTACGCCGCGGCCTGCGCGTCGCCGCCCGAGGTGAGCGCGTGCTCGTTGTAGTCGAGCACCCGGGCCTTGATTCCCAGCGGCTCGATGGCCTGGACGAACGCGTCGATCGGGCCGTTGCCCACGCCGGCCAGCGGCCGGCGCTGCCCACGGTGGAAGATCTCGACGTCGACCTCGACCTTGCCGTCGCGGATCGAGGTCGTGTAGTTCTCGATCGTGAAGGCCTTGGCCGTCTGGTGCTCGACCAGATACTCGCCGGCGAAGATGTCCCACATCTCCTGCGGGCTGACCTCGCCGCCCTCCTCATCGGTGTGGTGCTGCACGACGCCGGAGAACTCGATCTGCAGCCGCCGCGGCATGTCGAGCTTGTGCTCTTCCTTCATGATGTACGCCACGCCGCCCTTGCCGGACTGCGAGTTGACCCGGATGACGGCCTCGTAGCTGCGGCCCAGATCCTTGGGGTCGATCGGCAGGTAGGGCACGCCCCAGGTGAAGGCGTCGATGTCGACCCCGGCCGCGTCCGCGTCGGCCTGCAGGGCGGCGAAGCCCTTCTTGATCGCGTCCTGGTGCGAGCCCGAGAACGCGGTGTAGACCAGATCGCCGACGTACGGGTGGCGCTCGTGCACGGGCAGCTGGTTGCAGTACTCGACCGCGCGCTTGATCTCGTCGATGTCGGAGAAGTCGACCATCGGGTCGATGCCCTGCGAGAACAGGTTGAGGCCCAGGGTGACCAGGTCGACGTTGCCGGTGCGCTCGCCGTTGCCGAACAGGCAGCCCTCGATGCGGTCGGCCCCGGCCAGCAGGCCCAGCTCGGCCGCGGCCACGGCGGTGCCGCGGTCGTTGTGCGGGTGCAGCGACAGCACGACCGACTCGCGCCGGGGCAGGTTGCGGTGCATCCACTCGATCGAGTCGGCGTACACGTTGGGCGTGGCCATCTCGACCGTGGCGGGCAGGTTGATGATCAGCGGCCGGTCCGGCGTCGGGTCGATGACGTCGATCACCGCCGAGCAGATCTCCAGGGCGTAGTCGAGCTCGGTGCCCGTGTAGGACTCCGGCGAGTACTCGTAGAAGATCTCGGTGTCCGGGGTGTGGATCTCGGCGTACTTCTGGCAGAGCCGCGCCCCGGTGGTGGCGATGTCGGTGATGCCGTCCTTGTCCAGGCCGAACACGACCCGGCGCTGCAATGTGGACGTCGAGTTGTAGAAGTGCACGATCGCGCGCTTGGCCCCGCGGATCGACTCGAACGTGCGGTCGATCAGGTGCTCCCGGCACTGCACCAGCACCTGGATCGTGACGTCGTCGGGGATCAGGTCCTGCTCGATCAGCTGACGGACGAAGTCGTAGTCGGTCTGGCTGGCGGCCGGGAAGCCGACCTCGATCTCCTTGTAGCCCATCTGGACCAGCAGCATGAACATGCGCCGCTTGCGCTCGGGCGACATCGGGTCGATCAGGGCCTGGTTGCCGTCGCGCAGGTCGACCGCGCACCAGCGGGGCGCCGCCTCGACGTGTTTCGCGGGCCACTGCCGGTCGGGCAGGTCGATACCGAACTGCTTCTGGTACGGGACGTAGCGCTCGAACGGCATCTTGCTGGTTTTTTGCCCAGCGAAAGGATTGGACATGTGGAACTGCTCCAAAGGGAGAGAAGACGAGAAGGCGGCGCGCGTCAGCCCCGCGACGAGGTGCCGGCCTGGGATGGGGCCTCGTCGCGGCAGCGAAGAAGGAGAATCGCCTGCCACATGTCGAAAATGACCCTACGTGATCAACTCGGGCGTTGCCAGCCGTACGCCCGGATCGTGGGAACCCTCAAGCCGAGGGAACGTTCCCGGTCGGCTGCACGGCGGGCGGCGGCGGGGGCGCGTCCATCCCCATCGGCGGGCCGGCCGACTCGGGCCCGGGCAGCGGCACCGTGGCCGGCCCGGCGATCTGGTTGGTGACCCGCAGCTCGCCGAACGCGACCCGGGCCGCGGTCAGCACGCCGTCGTCGGCGTAGCAGTAGATGCCGATGTCGACCGGGTCGGCCAGCGACGCCGAGATCGAGTCGATCGAGAAGCACGTGCCCGTGGCCCCGGTCAGCGGCGGAACCTCGGTGACGGCCAGCGCGGCCTGCCGGTCGGTGAAGACGGGCAGCCACTGCCGGAAGAGCCGCTCGACCTTGGGGGAGAGCTCGGCCGGCACCCGCTTGCCCGGCTTGGCCACCTTGACGCACGTCGGGCTGATCGGGTTGGACTGCGAGCCGAGGGTGCACTGATAGACGCCGGCCGCCGTCGAGACGATGCTCACGTCGGCCGTGCCGCCGAGCGCCCCGCCGGTGACGTCGACGCGCCACGTGCCGTCGCGACCGGTCGTGGCGACCACGTTGCGGGGCTGCCCCCGGCCGTCGTCGAGGGTGTAGAGAGCCGCGTACGCCTTGTCCATCGCCATCGCCGCCCGGGCGGCCAGCGCTCCCCGTGCGCCCGGAACGGCCTCGGACGAGGAGGCCGACGACGCCGGGGCCGTCGGTTCCGGGGTGCCCGACCCGCCCGAGCACGCCGTCACCCCGGCCAGGAGCAGGGCAGCGGCGGACACGGACAAACCGCGTCGGGACATCGAGCGTGGGCGCACCGAGACATTCTCGCCTCTGTGGGTCGTATCGCCCCGGTGGCGCGCCTCTTCGTCGCTTCGGCGTGTCGCGCGTGTCGCCCGGCCACCCCCGCGAACGTGGAACTGCCGGATTCTGGGATCGGCTGTCGGTCCCCGCCCGGGGCGCGGCTACTGTGGTGGCGATTGTCCTGACCGGCGCCGCCGGTATGTCAGCCGAAGATTGGGTTCGCCGTGGCACTGGTGGTGCAGAAATACGGTGGTTCGTCGGTCGCGACCGCCGAGCGCATCAAGCGCGTCGCCGAGCGCATCGTCGCGGCCCGCAAAGCGGGTGACGACGTCGTGGTCGTGGTCTCCGCGATGGGCGACACCACCGACGAGCTGATGGATCTGGCCAACCAGGTCAGCCCGCTGCCGCCCGGCCGCGAGCTCGACATGCTGCTCACCTCGGGCGAGCGCATCTCGATGGCGCTGCTGGCGATGGCCATCCACAACCTCGGCTACGAGGCCCGGTCCTACACGGGCTCCCAGGCCGGCGTGCTCACCACCTCGGTGCACGGCAAGGCCCGCATCATCGACGTCACCCCGGGCCGCCTGCGCGCCGCGCTCGACGAGGGCGCGATCGCCATCGTCGCCGGCTTCCAGGGCGTCTCGCAGGACACGAAGGACATCACGACCCTGGGCCGGGGCGGCTCCGACACCACGGCCGTGGCCCTGGCCGCCGCGCTGCACGCCGACGTGTGCGAGATCTACACCGACGTCGACGGCGTCTTCACCGCCGACCCGCGGATCGTCCCCGACGCGCAGCACATCAAGCAGATCACGTACGAGGAGATGCTCGAGCTCGCCGCGGGCGGGGCAAAGGTGCTGATGTTGCGATGCGTGGAATACGCGCGCCGCTTCAAGGTGCCCATCCACGTACGCTCGTCCTATTCGCAGAAGCCCGGCACCATGGTCACCGGATCGATGGAGGACCCTTCCGTGGAACAAGCGCTCATCACCGGTGTCGCGCACGACCGGAGCGAAGCGAAGATCACGATCGTCGGCGTGCCCGACGAGCCCGGCGCGGCCGGCCGCATCTTCAACACGGTCGCCCAGGCCGAGATCAACATCGACATGATCGTGCAGAACGTGTCGACCGAGGGCACCGGCCGGACGGACATCTCGTTCACGCTGCCCAAGGCCGACGGCCCGACCGCGATGACCGCGCTCGACAAGATCAAAGATCAGATCAAGTTCAAGAGCCTGCTCTTCGACGACCACGTGGGCAAGGTGTCGCTGATCGGCGCGGGCATGCGCTCGCACCCGGGCGTCGCCGCCTCGTTCTTCGCGTGCATCGGGGAGGCCGGGGTCAACATCGAGATGATCTCGACCTCCGAGATCCGGGTGTCCGTCGTCTGCCGTGACAGTGACCTCGACACCGCGGTCCAGGCCGTCCACGACCAGTTCGAGCTGGGTGGCGGCGAGCAGGCGGTGGTCTACGCGGGCACCGGCCGGTAAGCCCGCATGGCGCAGCCCACGCTCGCCGTCGTCGGGGCCACCGGCTCCGTCGGGACGGTCATGCTCGAGCTGCTTTCCTCCCGCCGCAACGTCTGGGGCGAGATCCGGCTGATCGCCTCCGCACGGTCAGCCGGCAAGCAGCTCAGCTGTCGCGGTGAACAACTCACTGTGGCCGAACTGACCCCGGCGGCGTTCGACGGGGTCGACGTGGCCATGTTCGACGTGCCCGATGAGGTGTCCCTGCAGTGGGCGCCGATCGTCGCGGCCCGCGGCGTCACCGTGGTCGACAACTCGGCGGCGTTCCGGATGGACCCCGACGTGCCGCTCGTCGTCCCCGAGGTCAACCGCGAGGCGCTCGAATACCGCCCGCGCAACATCGTCGCCAACGCGAACTGCACGGTCATGGCGATGATCATGGCGGTCGCGCCGCTGCACCACGAGTACGGCCTGCGTGAGTTGGTCCTGGCCTCCTACCAGGCCGCCTCGGGCGCGGGTCAGGTCGGCGTCGACACGCTGCACGACCAGCTCAGCAAGGTGGCCGGCGACCGGTCGCTCGGGTCCCGCCCGGGCAACGTGCGCCAGGCCGTCGGCGATGATCTCGGCCCGTTCCCGGCCCCCCTCGCGCTCAACGTGGTGCCGTGGTCGGGCGCGCTCGAGCCGCTCGGCTGGTCGTCCGAGGAACTCAAGCTGCGCAACGAGTCCCGCAAGATCCTCGCCCTGCCGGCCCTCAAGGTCTCGGCCACGTGCGTACGGGTGCCGGTCGTCACCGCCCACTCGATCGCTGTGCACGCCGTCTTCGCGGCCGAGGTCGACGCCGAGGGCGCCCGTCAGGTGCTGCGCAACGCGCCCGGCGTGATCCTGGTCGACGACCCCGAGTCGGGCGAGTTCCCGATGCCGATCGACGCCGTCGGCACCGACCCGTCGTGGGTGGGCCGCATCCGCCGCGCGATGGACGACCCGCGCGCGCTCGACCTGTTCGTCACGGGCGACAACATGCGCAAGGGCGCCGCGCTCAACACCGTGCAGATCGCCGAGCTGATCGCCGCCGAGCTGTCCCGATGACGACCGGCGTGGTCGAGGTGGTCGTCACCGCCGCCGACCCCGAATGGCTGGCCGCCTTCACCCGCCGCCTGATCGACGACCGCCTCGCCGCCTGCGGCCACCAGACCGCCGCGATCCGCTCGATCTATCGCTGGGAGGGCGCGGTCCACGACGACCCCGAGGCCCGGGTCGCCCTGCACACCCGGGCCGAGCTGGTCGACCGCATCGTCGAGCGGGCCGGCACCGAGCACCCGTACGACGTCCCGTGCGTGATCGCGCTGCCCGTGCTGGCCGGCAATCCGGCCTACCTCGACTGGGTCAGGCGGGAGACCACGCTTCCCGGGTAGTGGTGATCTCGCGCCCGGTGTCCGCCGCTTCCTCGACGGCCAGGGCCAGCAGGTGATCCTGGGCGCCCTCGGCCAGCGGATAGGGCGGCGGACCATCGCCGCGTACCCAGGCTGCCATCGCGTCGAGCAGGGTGGCGGTGGCTATCTCGTCGTCGTTGAACCGGCAGCCCACGTACGGGTTGCGGTGGAGCACCTGGCCGCCCAGCATGATCGTCTCGGTGTCGAACCCGTTGAGGTCGAGGTCGTGCCCGCTCTGCCGGCGCACCAGCGTGTCCCGGCCGATGGTCTGCGGCGCGGCCAGATGCACCAGCTCGTCGTCGTGCAGTTCGCCGTGCGTGCCCCGCACCAGCAGCCGCCGGAAGCGCAGCAGGTTGCGGGTCTGATTGGTGGTGAAGTCGTAGACCGCCGACCGGCCGTCGCCGAAGTCGAGCGTGGCGATCGTCGTGGTGGCCGGCTTGGGTTCCGTGTCGCCGGTCCAGCCGCCACGGTCGAGCGGGTCGAGCAGGGGCGCGACCGTACGCATCGCCCGTACGGCGGCGGGGGTGTGACCCACTCCCAGTAGGCCGCGGATCAGCGACATCGCGTGGTATTGCTGCGTCGAAGAGACCTGCACCTGGGTCGGGGCGCCGATGATGCCGGACCGGACCGCGGCCAGCCGGGCGGCGTGCGCGGGCATCAGCCGGTACTGCTCGGCGATCTGCACCAGCCCCGATTCGCCGGCCGCCGCCCAGAGTTCCCGCAGGCCGGGCGCGTCGGGGGCGGGCGGTGTCTCGGCCAGCACCGGCAGGCCGAGCCGGACGGCCTCCATGATCACACCCGGGTTCGCCGTACGGGGGACGGCCGTGACCAGGAAATCCGGCCGGCTCTCGCGGAGACAGGTGGCCAGATCGCCGAAGGCGGGCACCGGAAGCCAGCGCCGGTTCGGATCGCGCACCACGGCCGCGACACACTCGACCTCGGGCAACGACCGTGCCACCCGGTGGAAGGCCGCGGCCCGGAAGCCGAAACCGGCCAGCGCGAACCTCGTCATGCGCTCACCGTAGACAGGCGCCGGGCCCGCGAACAGATCAGGCGCACTCGCCGGTGCGGACGCCGCGGGTGCGGGCCTGTCCGGCCTGGGCCACCGGGGCGGCCTCGCTGGCGGTCAGGGCGAAGCCGGTGTTCTTGTCGTCGGCCGCGGCGGCGAAGATGACCCCCAGCACCTGCCCGTTCGGGCTGATCAGCGGGCCGCCGGAGTTGCCGCTGCGCACCAGCGAGCGAATCGTGTAGATCTCGCGGGTCACGTCGCCCGAGTCGTAGATGTCGGGGCCGGTGATGCGCCCGACGTCGCGTACGCGGGCCGACTGGGCGTCGTAGGGGCCGTCCTGCGGGTAACCCAGCACGATCGCGCTCGTCCCCGTCTTGGCCTGGCTGCGGACGAACGGCATCACCGGGGCGGTCAGGCCGCGCACATAGAGAACGGCCAGGTCGCGGTCGGGGTCGTAGACGACCACGGTCGCCGGGAGGCGGCGGCCGTTGACCTCGACCTCGGTGTCCCGCGTGCCCGCGACGACGTGCGCGTTCGTCATCACGCGCTCGTCGGAGTACACGAAACCGGAGCCCTCGATGCGCCGCGAGCAGCTCGGGGCCGTGCCCAGCACCTTGATGACCGAGCGCTTGGACTTCTGGACGATCTGGGAGCCCTTGAGCGCCGGGTCGGGCGCGGCCACCTCCTTGGCGTCGGTCGGCGTGAGACCGCCGAAGACGTCGGGGAAGCCGCTGGTGTCGAGGGTGTCGCGCAGCGCGGCCGACAGCGCCTGGGCCTGCTCGGGCATCAGGCTGTTGATGCCGCCGAGGATGGCGCTGTTGCGGACCTCCTTGTTGAGGCCCGGGAACGGGGTCGAGCCCAGCGGCACCGCGATCAGCCAGGCCACCAGCAGCACCGCGACCAGCGAGATGGCCGCGCCACCGGCGTCATCGACCCGTTGCAGCGGCGGGCTCTGGATGGCGCGGCGCAGGTGGGTGCCGAGCCAGCCGGCCAGCGTCTGACCCAGTACGGCCAGCGCGAAGATCGTGACCAACGAGACGACGAGCCGGGCCGAGGGGTCGGAGAAGCGGTCGGCGATCAGCGGGCCGACCTGCAGGCCGATCAGCACCCCGCTGAAGAAGCCGCCGAACGAGAGCGCGCCGATGACGAAGCCCTGGCGGTAGCCGCTGATCGCGAAGATCAGCATGAGCAGGATCAGGATGCCATCGACCATGGACCCTCACCCGGCGTTGAAATCGACCACGAACATTCACTCACAGTAGAGGCGCTCGGCCAGCCGTGGCTCACGGCAGAACCTCGTCGGGCGCCCCACCCCGGGCGGCGGGCACGGGCGCGCTGGCATCCGGCAGCTCGACCAGGGCACCCGGTTCCCACGGCTTGGCCCAGCCACCCATGTCGAGCAATGTCGAGATCACCCCTGCCGTGAAGCCCCAGACGAGAAGCCCCCGGACCTGGAAGGCCGGACCGATCCAGCCGCTGGGGTGCCGCACCCGGATACGGTTCTGCGGGTCCACGAGTTCACTGATCGGCAATCGGGCCACGTGGGCCACCTCGGCCGGTTGCCGCGGGCTCACCGGATGCGGGTGCCGCCACCAGGCCAGCACCGGCGTGACGACGAAAGAGCTGACCGGGATGTAGAGGTCGGGCAGCAGGGCCAGCACCTCGGCGCCGGCCGGGTCGAGGCCGACTTCCTCGTTGGCCTCGCGCAGCGCGGTGGCCACGGCGTCGGCGTCCCCCGGGTCGGTGGCGCCGCCGGGGAAGGCCGGCTGGCCGGCGTGGTTGCGCATGGTCGCCGCGCGCTGCAGCACCAGCAGGTCGGGGCCGTCGCCGGTCTCGCCCTCGCCGATCAGCACCAGCACCGCGCTGGGCCGCCCGCCGCCGGACGGGGGACGCAGCGTGGTGAAGTCTTCGGTGCGGCAGGTCGCGACCCGTTCCAGCAGCGGATCGAACCACCCGGGCAGGCCGTCGGGACGGGCCAGCACCTGTCCGCGGCTCACGGGGCCACCGTCACGCCGGTGTGCTTGCGGACCAGTTCCGAGAGTTCGCGGGCTTTCAAGGGCAGCGGGTGCACGTACGGGCGGCCGGCCGAGTCGAGGAAGACGGTGATCGGCAGCCGGATCTGGCCCAGGTTGTTGAGCAACGTGCTCTTTTCGTCGAACAGGGTCGGCATGCGCACGCCCGCGTCGGTGGCGAACGATGCGCCCTTGTCACGCTGGTCGCCGGTGTCGACGCCGAGCACGGTGAGCCGCCCGTCGGCCCGGTCGGCCAGGCTCTGCATCACGGGCAGCTCGGCCCGGCACGGTCCGCACCAGGACGCCCACAGGTTGATCACCGCGGGGCCGCGCAGCTCGCGCAGCGAAACGTCGTCGTCGCCGGTGAAGCAGGGCAGCGTCAGATCGGGCATGCTCGTCGCCGCATCGGCCGGCGCGGAAGCGGGCGCGGGCGCGGGTGCGGCCGACGGCGGTGGGGCGGTCAGGGCGCCGCAGTCGCCGAAGGGCGCCGCGACGGCCGGCTCGTCACTGGTGCAGGCGGCCGCGGCCATGGCCACCAGAAGCACGAGCGGCGCAGCGAGCAGCCGCCTCCCGGGCGCGGCGGTGGACCGGCTTCCGGGAGCAGCGGGGGTCCGGCTTCCGGGCGGGGCGGGCAGCGGGCTTTGCCGCGCGGCGGCCGACCGGCTTGGGGAAGCGGCGGCCGGGCGGGCGGGGCTCACGGAACGTCCGGCGCGACGACCGCCGCGGCCGGGACGAGGTCGGGGTCGACGCCGGCGGCCACCGCCAGCTCACGGGCCCGCGGCCCCTTGAGCAGCTTCGCCGCCGCGGCCGCCTCGGTCGGGCCGGTGCCGTACGAGGGGCACATGGAAGCCAGGGTGCAGGCGCCGCAGGCCGGCTTGCGCGCGTGGCAGACCCGGCGGCCGTGGAAGATCACCCGGTGCGACAGCATGGTCCAGTCGCGCTTCTCGATCAGGTCAGCGACCAGGAACTCGATCTTGACCGGGTCTTCCTCGGACACCCAGCCGAAGCGGTTGGTCAGCCGGCGGAAGTGGGTGTCGACCGTGATGCCGGGGACGCCGAACGCGTTGCCGAGGATCACGTTCGCCGTCTTGCGGCCGATGCCGGGCAGGGCGACCAGCTCGTCGAGCGTGGAGGGCAGCACACCGGCGTGCCGCTCGATCAGCGCCTGGCCCAGCTTGATCAGCGAGTCGGTCTTGGCGCGGAAGAAACCCGTGGGCTTGAGCAGGGTCTCGAGCTCGGTGCGGTCGGCCGCGGCGTAGTCGTCGGCCGTCTGATAGCGCTTGAACAGCTCGGGAGTGACCTGATTGACCCGGACGTCGGTCGTCTGTGCGGACAGGATCGTGGCCACGGCCAGCTCGAGCGGGGTGGTGAAATCGAGCTCGCAATGCGCGTCGGGATGCGTCTCGGTCAGCTTGCGGGCCATCTTGCGGGCCCGCCGCTTGCGCCCGATGGGCGTTTCCGTCGCGAACCGCTTTGCCGCCACCACCGGAGTCACCGCTAAAGAGTACGTCGCCCCTACGACAGGAATCTTCACGCGGACGGGGTGATCGAACCGTCCGTGGCGATCTTCGCGCCGGTCTCGGGGAAGTCGGACGCGGTGAGCCGGGTGACCAGCTTGCGGCCCTGCTCCTTCGACTCGTCCCGGGTCGGCAGGCCGTTGGAGTTCATGTACGTCGAGAGCAGCTTGCCGCCCGCGTACGAGCCGTCCTGGCCCAGCGTGACGTGCAGGATCCCGCCGTACTTGAGAACGCCGGTGCGCGAGAGCGTGCGGCCGCCGCCCGCGAAGTTGCCCAGGCTGTAGGCGATCAGCTTGCCCCGGTAGAACTCCATGCCCCGCAGCACGTGCGGCCCGTGCCCGACGACCAGGTCGGCGCCGGCGTCGATCACCGCGTGGCTGAACTCGATCGGGTCACCCCGGTTCTCGCCGTGGAACGTCTCGGTGCCCGGCTTCACGTGCTGCTGGTCCGCGCCCTCGGCGCCCATGTGCACCTGCACGACGACCACGTCGGCCTGCTCGCCGGCCTTCTCGACGACGGACCGGGCCTGGTCGAGGTCGAGGAGGCTGTTGGCCCCGGCGTACGAGGAGAAGCCGACGACCGCGACCCGGGTCCCCTTGACCTCGGCCACGGTGATCTCGTCGGTGTTGCCTGTGGCCTTGATGCCGGCCTCGCCGAGCGCCGCCCGGGTGTTGCGGGCCCCCTGCGTACCGAAGTCCTTGGCGTGGTTGTTGGCCGTGTTGACCAGGTCGAACCCGCCGTCGGAGAGGTGCTTCACGTACGACGGAGGGGAGCGGAACGCGAAGCAGTTGGGTGACGGCGGCGACCCGCACTTAGAGGTGCCGGTGTCACCGGTCAGCGGCTGCTCGAGGTTGCCCATCACCAGGTCGGAGGCGAGCGCCGGCTTGACCGCGTCAAAGAACCCCTCGCCGTTGGCCGGTGGCATCCGGCCGGGCGCGTTGCTCATCATGATGTCGCCGGTCGCCGAAAGTGTGACCGTGTCCTCATCGGCGGCGGTCGCCTCGGTCGGCTGTGCGGCCGGAGCGGACCCGGACGTGGCCGGCGGGGCCGCCGGGGCCGTGGGGTCCTGCCATCGCGAAGCTGTTCCGGTGCCGGAATCACGGTTCGCAAAAGCGACACTTCCGACGCCGACGGCGGCCAGGACCGCCAGCACAATAGCGACAGTAAGGACAGGTCGCCCGAAAATGCCTGTCCTTCGATGCGGGGGGTGGGAATTCATCGACGGCGACGATACCTTCAGGTGGCGACGCGGACGACCGTCGAAAGGCTTGTGGTCGTCTCCACTCGGCGACGAAAAATACTGCCCGTCACGGCGGGACTGGTTACCCTGCGGTATCTAGATCAAGGGGTGCCCGCCCGATTCCCGCCCGCGTGCGCCTAGACTGATCGAGCGCAGGCGTTGCGCGTGTTCGGAGGTGCGGACGATGGATGAGGTACTGGCGCGCAGCGGGATCTTCCAGGGCGTTGACCCGGAGGCCGCCGAGGCGCTCGCCAAAGAGATGGACACGGTCGAAGTCCGCAAGGGCGACGTCCTGTTCAACGAGGGCGAGGCCGGTGACAGCCTGTACATCGTGCTGTCCGGCAAGATCAAGCTGGGCCGCCGCGCGGCGGACGGCCGGCAGAACCTGGTCTCGATCATGGGCCCGTCCGACATGGTCGGCGAACTCTCGCTCTTCGACCCCGGCCCGCGCACGGCGACCGCGACCGCGGTGACCGACGCCCGTCTGGCCCGGCTCAAGAAGACGTCCTTGCGCCCGTGGCTCAACAACCGGCCCGAGATCGCCGAGCAGTTGCTCCGGGTGCTCGCCCGCCGGCTGCGCCGCACGAACGACGCGCTGGCCGACCTGATCTTCACTGACGTGCCCGGCCGGGTCGCGAAGAACCTGCTCCAAATGGCCGGTCGGTTCGGCACCCGCGACGGTGGTGTGCTGCGCGTCACCCACGACCTCACCCAGGAGGAGCTGGCTCAGCTCGTCGGGGCGTCCCGCGAGACGGTGAACAAGGCGCTCGCCGATTTCGCCTCGCGGGCCTGGCTGCGGCTGGACGGCAAGAGCGTGATCATCCTGGACCCCGAGCGCCTCGCGCGGCGGGCCCGCGTCTGACCCACCGAGATTTATCGGGGTCGTCCCATGGGGGCGGCCCCTTAAACTCGTGCATTACCCCCTAAAAAGGGTACAAACCAGCAGCTTTTGCATCCGTGTCGCACCCGCTCGACCACTCGTTGTGGAGGTGGTCGAGAGGCACCGGCGGATACGAGAGGGCGCGGTTTTGAACATGGTGGGGGGCGTACAGCGCAACGGGGTGCCGACGTGACCCTGCTCGGCACCGCCGTCGACCCGCGCACCCCCGGCTATCCGGAGGCCCGCAACGCCACCCTCGACCGGCTCGACCGGCTCGAGGCGGCGCTGGAGGAGGCCCGTGCGGGCGGCGGCGAACGGGCCGTCACCCGGCATCACGCGCGTGGCAAGCTGCTGCCCCGGGAACGCATCGAGATGCTCCTCGACCAGGACGCCCCGTTCCTGGAACTCTCCCCGGTGGCCGGCTGGGGCACCGAGTACCCGGTGGGCGCGGGCGTGGTCACCGGCATCGGCGTGGTCGAGGCCGTCGAGTGCGTGATCATCGCGACCGATCCCACCGTCGAGGGAACGGCGGCCAACCCGTACGCCGTGGAGAAGATCCGCCGGGCCGCCCGGATCGCCTCGGCCGACCGCCTGCCGCTGGTCAACCTGGTCGAATCGGCGGCCGAGAGCCCGGGCTCCGGGCCCCCACCGGGCGGCAGCATCGCCCGCGACCTGAGCCGGCTGTCCACCCGCCGGGTGCCCACGGTCTGTGTGGTGTTCGGGCCGACCAGCGGTGACACGGCGTATCTGCCGGCGCTCTCGGATTACACGATCATGGTGCGCGGGCACGCCAAGATGCTCACCCCGCCCCGCCCCCGGCCCGGCGCCAACGGCTCCGAGGTCCGTGCCCCGGCCGACCAGCTGGCCGAGGACGAACGCGACGCCCTGCGTCTGGCCCGGCAGTGCGTACGCCGTCTGAACTGGCGCAAAAGCGGTCCACCGCCGCGCACGTTCCCGCCCGCCGCACCCAAGTACGACGCCGAGGACCTGCTCGCGCTGGCCGGGCCGTCGACCCTGTTCGACCCGCGCGAGGTGCTGGCCCGGCTGCTCGACGGCAGCGAGTTCGACGAGTTCAAGCCGGCCGTCGGCGCCGCCGTGCTGGCCGGCTGGGGCGAGCTGCACGGCTATCCGATCGGGGTGCTGGCCGCCTCGGACGCCCCCCGGACCGCGTCCGACACCCAGAAGGCGGTGCACTTCATCCAGCTCGCCAACGCCACCGACACGTCGCTGCTGCTCCTCCAGCGCGACGACGGCGGCACCCTCGGCACCGGGGCGGTGGACGCGCTGGCGCACTCCACCGTGCCACTGCTCGCCCTCAACACCGGACGCACCGGCGACCCCCGCTTCGCCTTCAGCTGGCCCGCCGACGGCCCGGTCAGCGGCGGGGAAGACGACGGCGTCATCGACCCCCGCGACACCCGCACCGTGCTCGGCCTCTGCCTCTCCGCCGTGCACAGTGCGGTCGTCGAGGGTGCCGGGCACGTCGGTGCGTTCCGACCCGGAAAGGTAGACCAGTGATCCGACGTCTTCTGGTGGCCGATCGTGGCGAGACCGCCCGCCGGGTGTTCGCCACCTGCCGCCTCGTCGGTATCGAGACGGTCGCCGTCTACTCCGACGCCGATTCC
Source organism: Actinoplanes sp. NPDC021490 (assembly GCF_055562135.1). Lineage (NCBI taxonomy): Bacteria > Bacillati > Actinomycetota > Actinomycetes > Micromonosporales > Micromonosporaceae > Actinoplanes > Actinoplanes sp. NPDC021490. Next base: position 73,528 of record NZ_JBVHFW010000021.1, on the reverse strand, counting down.
GACGCGCCCCACGTCGGCGAGGCGGACTATGCCGTACGCCTCGACGGCGGCACCCCGCGTTCGTCGTACCAGCGCGGCGACCTGATCATCACCGCGGCCCAGCGTTCCGGGGCCAACGCGATCCACCCCGGCATCGGCGAGCTGGCCGAGGATCCCGACTTCGCCTCGGCCGTGGCCGACGCCGGCATGATCTGGGTCGGCGCCCCGGCCAAGACACTCGGCGTGCTGCGCAGCAAACGGGAGACCAAGGCGCTGGTGGCCGAGGCCCGGGTGCCGGTGCTGCCGAGCTTCACCGACCCCTCCGAGGTGCCCGGCTTCCCGGTGCTGATCAAGCCGGACACCGGCGCCGGGGGTGCCGGCCTGCGGGTCGTACGGGACGCGGCGACGCTGGTCGACGCCCTCGCCTCCACCCGGCGCGAGGTCGGCGGCGAGGTCTACTGCGAGCCGTACGTCGAGGACGTGCGCCACATCGAGGTGCCGATCGTCGCCGACGAGCACGGCGCGGTGATCCCGTTCGGCGAGCGCGAGTGCTCGATCCAGCGCCGCTACCAGAAGATCGTCGAGGAGACGCCGTCGCCCGCGGTGGACCCGGGGCTGCGCGAGGAGCTGTGCCGCGCGGCCATCGTCACGGTCCGGGCGCTCGGTTATGTCGGCGCGGGCGCGGTCGAGTTCCTGCTCGATCCGAACGGCGACTTCTGGTTCCTCGAGCTCACCCCGACCCTGCAGGCCGAGCACGCGGTCACCGAGTGTGTGTCGGGCTACGACCTCGTACGGCTGCAAGTGCTCGTCGCCGAGGGCGGAAGCCTGCCCATGCCGGGGCCGCCGCCGATCCGCGGCCACGCGATCGAGGTGCGGATCTGCGCCGAGGACCCGGCGTACGCCTGGCTGCCCGCGACCGGCACCCTGCACCGGTTCGCCGTGCCCGACGTGGCCGGGCAGTTCCGCCCGCTGCCCGCCCCCGGCCTGCGGCTCGACGCCGGCGTGCGGGACGGCTCGGTGATCGGCGTGCACCAGGACTCCACGCTGGCCAAGCTGATCGCCTGGGCGCCCACTCGGCAGGAGGCGGCCCGGATGCTGGCCTCCGCGCTGACCCGCGCCCAGATCCACGGTGTCGCCACCAACCGGGACCTGCTGGTCCGGGCCCTGCGTCATCACGCGTTCCGCACCGGCGACGTGGACACCGGGTTCCTCGACCGGCGGCCCGAGGTGTTCGCGCCGCTGCTGTCGGCGGTCGACGCCGTACGCCTGTCGTGCCTGGCCGCCGCCCTGGCCGGCGCGGCCACCCGCCGGGCCACCGCCACCGTGCTCGGTTCGATTCCCTCCGGCTGGCGCAATGTGCCGTCGGGCTCGCAGACCGCCGTGTACGACGGCCCGGTCGGCCCGATCGAGGTCGGCTACCGGATGAACCGGCACGGCGAGCTGGCCGGCTGGTGGGTGCGCACGGTCGACCCCGAGGAGCTCGATCTGGCCGGCCTGGGGCAGGCGCCGGTGGCCGCCGACTACCCCGAGACGGTGGTCGTGCAGGCCGGCGACGAGCGGGTCGTGCTCGACGTCAACGGCATCCGGCTGACCTTCAACGTGCACCGGGTGGGCGACGTCTCGTACGTGGACAGCCCGGAGGGCTCGGTCGCGCTGCGCAACCTGTCCCGGTTCCCGCTGCCCGCGCCCGACGCCGTCGAGGGCTCGCTGATGGCGCCGCTGCCCGGGGCCGTACGCCGGGTGCTGGTCGTGCCCGGTCAGCGGGTGCGCGCCGGGGAGCTGCTGCTGACGCTGGAGGCGATGAAGCTGGAGCACCCGGTGCACGCGCCGAGCGCCGGCGTCGTCGCCTCGCTGCCGGTGCACCCGGGGGCCGAGGTGGACACCGGAGAGCTGCTAGCGGTCCTGGCTCCCGAGTAGCCCGCCGAAGGGCCACTTCTTTTTCGGGGTCTTGGACCTCGGGTTGCGGATGGTCGGGGTGTCGTCGCCCGAGGAGAGCCGGGGCGGCGGCACGTAGTTGTTGATCGGCGGGTTGAGCTGCACGTTGGTGAGCAGCTCGCGCAGCTGCTGTGCGGTCGGCCGCCGGGCCGGATCGTTGGCCATGCCCCAGCGCAGCACGTGGGTCAGCGCGGGCGGCACCCCGGGCAGGTCGGGGATCGGCTGGTGGAAGAGATCCATCAGGGTGAGCAGGCTGGGGCTGCGGTCGCCGTCCCAGCGCGGCGGGCGGCCCCGCATCACGGCATAGAGCGTGGCGCAGAGCGCGTAGACGTCGACCGCGCCGCTCGGCTCGTCGTGGCGGAACATCTCGGGCGGCGCGTAGGCCGGCGTGAGCACCTCGAGGGTGACCGAGGAATCGCGCATCTCGCCCAGCACGGCCAGCCCGAAATCGGCCAGCACGGCCGAGTTGAACTGCGAATACAGGATGTTGGCGGGCTTCACGTCGCGGTGCAGCACCCCGTTGGCGTGCGAGTGCACCAGCGCGTCGGCGATCTTGACGCCGAGATCCTTGGCCTCGGCCGCGCCGAGCGGGGAGCGGCGCATGCGATCGAGATAGGACCCGTCGCAGAGCTCCATGATGAGGTAAGGATGCTGGTCGACCGTCACGCCGACGTCGAACAGGTCGACCACGTGCGGGTGCGACGACATGCGGCCGGCCGCGCGCGCCTCGCGCAGAAAGCGGGCCTGGTCACGGTCGCTCTCGAGGCGGCGATTTTCCACCTTGATGGCGACCTCGCGGCCCACCGAGTCCTGCATCGCGCGATAGACGGTGGCGTAACCGCCGCGAGCCATCACCGACAACCCGGACATCCCAGGCACGTACGGAGCAGGCAGCGCTCCGCGCGGTGTCTCGGTCATCGAATGCCGGTTCCTGTCATGAGTCTGAAAATACGCCAGTTACGCCGGAGATCATCCGGGCCCATCGGACGCGTACGCGACACTTGCGGCCGGGGCGGGCTCGACCCCCGTGGTCGCGAGCGCGGCCCGCAGTTCCTCGGCCGCCTCCCGCTCACTCGTCTGCTCGGTGGAATAGGCCAGCAGCACCGCTTCTTCGGCCGCCTCGCGGGCCTGCTCACAGCGGTCGGCCGTGGCCAGAACCCGGGCGTGCACCATGGCCGCCTGCACGCCGCTGCGCACGTCTTCGGCCTTCACCTCGCGGGCCCGGCCGATCCACGTGACGGCGGCGTCGATCTGGCCGTCGGCGAGCAGGGCGGACGCGTACGACGCCAGCGCGTGCCGGCGAGAGAACAGCAGCGACGGCACCCCGGTGTCGGTGGCGATCGGCGCCAGCAGCCCCATCGCGGTCTTGGCGTCGCCGGCGCGCAGCCGGGCCTCGGCCAGCAGCACCCGCGGGCCGACCTGGGCGGGGGCCATCGGGTTATGCGGCTCGACGGCGGTCATCACGCGTCGGGCGTCGGCCTCGGCCGAGGCCAGGTCACCGCGGTTGAGCGCGATGAACCCGCGCAGCGTGCCGGCCATACCGAGCAACAGCGGATGACCCGTACGGTCGGCGTAGCCGAGGGCGTCGGTGAGCAGGTCGTAGGCGTGGTCGAACTCGCCCAGCCCGCGGGCGACCGCGCCCCGCACGACCAGTGCGAGACCGCGGCCCCAGTCGTCGCCGACCGCGTTGAAGTCGCGATAGGCCCGGCGCGCCTCGCCGTCCGCCTCGGCCAGCTCGCCCAGCTCGGCGGCCGCGTACGCCTCGACCGCGCGCAGCGTGCCGACCGCCCAGGCCTCGCCGACCCGGTCGCCGAACGGCAGGAACACCCGGGCCAGGCGGCGCGACTCCTGCAGACGGCCGGCCAGCAGCCGGGCGAACGCCGTGGTGCCGCGCAGCCACGAGCGGCCGACCGGATCGCCCAGCTCGGCGAAGAGGCGGGCGGCCCGGCCGAGCACCGCGTCGGTGCCCGCGAAGTCGCCCCGGGTGGTGGTCACCCAGGCCAGATTCTGCAGCGCCCAGGCCTGGCCGTGCCGGTCCCCGGCCGCCAGCGTGACCTGATAGGCCGCGGCGAACCGGCTGCTGGCCTGGCTGAGCCGGCCGGCCAGGAAGTCGGCCATGCCGAGCCGGCGCATCGCGTTGGCCCGCTCGGGCAGCAACTCGGCCTCGGTCGCCACCTCGAGCGCCTCCTGCCAGGCGGCGACCGCGCGGCCGCTGTCGCCCAGCGCCTCGTGCGCCCGGCCGACCACCAGCAGGGCCTCGGCCCGGTTGATCGGCTCGTCGGCCGCGCTCTTGGCGATCTTCTCGCCGTGCGACAGCGCCTCCTCGGCGCGGCCCAGGCGCAGCAGCGCGCGGGCGTGCACGAGCTGGTCGGGCAGCGGCAGGCCCTCGGGGGCCAGGGCCGAGGCGCGCTCGGCGTATTCGATCGAGGCGGCCGGCTCGATGTTGGCCAGCGCGCGCCGGGCCAGGCGGCCGAGCGCGGACACGCCGAGCGGGGCGACATCGCGTACGGCCGCCTCGGGACGCAGCCGCACCGCGTCGGCCAGCTCGACCGCGCACTCGACGTGCGTGGCGACGAACGCGTCGCGCTCGTTGTCGGTCAGGTTGAGCCGGGCCATGCTGTCGTACCCGGTCCGGCCCATGTTCTCCGGCGCGGCCCAGTTGGCCAGGTAGGCGTGCCGGTCGGCCAGGTCGGCCTTGCCGATGCCGGAATAGGCGGCCTCGCGCATGAGCGGGGTGGTGAACGCGTAACCGCCGCGCGACCGGTGCAGCATGCGGCGCTGCAGCAGCTCGTCGATCGAGCGCTCGAGCTCGACCGCGGCCACCGCGCCCGGCCGCGCGTCGCTGGAGGCCCGCCGCTCGCGCAGCGCCTCGATGACGCCGGTCGGCACCGCGTCGCCCACGACCGCGGCGTCCCGCAGCACCGAACGCGGCTCGGGCGGCAGCGCGTCGATGCGCGCCGCGAGCACGGCGGCCAGGTCGCGGGAGAGCAGCTGCCGGCCGAGCGAGCCGTCGGCGAGTTGCCACTTGCCGGCCGCGTTGGCCCCCACGGCCGGGGTCAGCGCGCCCCGCTCCATGAGCAGCGTGACCATCTCGGCCAGATAGAACGGATTGCCCTGCGCGGTGGCGAGCAGACGGTCGGTGTCGGGCTGGGGCAGCTTCCCGCCGTTCAGATAGGAGGTGAGCAGCCGGGAGGCGTCCGCGCCGCGCAGCGGGGGCAGCGTGTGCACCTCGGCGTCGGCCAGGCGGGTCAGCGCGCCCGCGGTGCGCACCAGCTCAGGCCGGCCGAGCAGCAGCACCACCACCGGGCCGTCCAGCAGCGACAGCGTGCGGCCCAGGGCGTCCACGGTCGACGCGGTGGCGTCGTGCAGGTCGTCGACGATCACGACCAGCGGCGCCTCGGCGGCCAGGGCGGTCAGCAACTCGGCGACCGCGGAGGACAGCGCCTCGGCGTCGGCCCGCTTGCTGCTGGGCTGCCAGTCGGCGCCGGTGGCCGGGCCGACCGGGTTGGCCGGGGCCTCGCCGTAGCCGAGCAGCGCGAGCAGCCGGTCGATGTCGATCGGGACGGGTTCGCCGTCGCGGCCCAGCCGGTTGGCCAGTTTGCGCAGCCGTTCCTCGACCACCGAGCGACCGACGGTGGCCACCACGTCCTTGGGCAGACCCACCGATTTGCGTACGAGGTCGGCCAGCGGAGCGAACCGGCGGCGCTCGCCGAACGCGCGGCAGCGCACCCGCAGCACCCGGGCCCCGGCGTGCGCCGCATAGCGGCCGTTGCCCACGTCGTAACCGGCGGCGAGCCGCTTGACCTCGCCCGCGAACCGGGACTTGCCGATGCCCGCCTCGGCCGTCATCACCATCACCCGGGCGGTGCCGGAGTCGATCGCCTCGGCCAGCCGCCCGGCCACCCGGCCCAGCTCGGTCTCGCGGCCCACGAACGGCGCCTCGTCACCCAGACCCGAGCGGGTGCCCGGCGCGTCGTGCAGGCCGAGCAGCTCGAACGCGGGCACCGGCTCGCGCTTGCCCTTGAGCCGCAGCGGGCGCAGCTGACGCCAGGACGCCACGTGCCGGGTGCCGCCGCTCGTGCGGGATCCGGCGTAGACGGCGCCGACCGCGGCCGCGTCGGCCAGCCGGGCCGCGGTGTTCACGGTGTCGCCGATGACGGTGTATTCGATGCCCGCCTGCAGCCCGGCCACCACCTCGCCGGTGTTGAGGCCGACGCGCAGGCCCAGCGGGGCGCCGCCGCCGCGTTCGTCGTCGAGCACCCGGCGCACCGCGCGCTGCATGCTCAGCGCGGCCCGGACCGCCCGTTCGGCGTCGTCCTCATGGGCCACCGGGGCGCCGAAGACGGCCATGATGCCGTCGCCGGTCAGCTTGTCGACGTGGCCGCCGAAGGTCTTGACCGCGCCCGCGAGCGCGGCGAGGACCCGGTCGGTGACCGCGCCGACCCGCTCGGGGTCGAGGTCTTCCGACCAGGAGGTGAAATCGGACAGGTCACCGAACAACACGGTGACGATGCGCCGCTCGGCCGCCGGAAGCGTGGCCGCCGCGGGCAGAGCCGCACCGCAGTTGTGGCAGAAGCGGGCGCCCGGTACGGCGACGGTTCCACACACAGGACAGGTCACAGCGGATCCAACCTGCCTGCGGGTGTTCCTGATTCCCGGTTTTTGTGATTGAGGTAATGCAGTTGCGCCGCGGCCGACCAGATCGCCGCGAAGCGGACCCGCGGTTCGATCTCGGGATAGACGATGTCGACGACCTGCTCGGGGGTGCGTGCGCCGGCCGCCACAGCCGCCTCCACCTGCGCCAACCGCTCGCGCCGGTGATCGAGGTAGGCGCGCGCCACGACCGAGACGTCCTCGCGGGCCGGGCCGTGGCCGGGCAACATCATGATTTCCTCGTACGCGGCGAGGCGCTCGAGACTGCCCAAATAGGCACCCAGGTCGCCGTCCGGATGGGCGACCACGGTCGTGCCGCGTCCGAGGATCGTGTCACCGGTGAACATGAGGCGGGAGTCCCCGTGTCGCGCCAGAAAACACACCGAATCGGACGTGTGTCCCGGGGTGTCCAGAACCGAGATCTCGATCGCGGCCGTGCCCAGGTGCTCGGCCGGGTCGAGCGGCTCGCCGGCGACGCAGTGGGCGGGGTCGGCGGCCAGCACGGCGGTGCCACCGAGGATCTCGGAGAGCCGGGCGGCGCCCTCGACGTGGTCGTGGTGACCGTGCGTGATGAGAATGAACGCGTACGGGCCCTGGTCGGCGATCCGGGTCAGGTGGCCCTCGTGGAGCGGACCGGGGTCGATCACCACGCCGTGGGTCTCGCCGGGAGCGCGCAGCACCCAGGTGTTCGTGCCGTCGAGCGTCATCGGGCCGGGGTTGGGCGCGCGCAGCAGCGTCACCCAGCCCGGCAGCCCGTCAACCGCAGCGCCCCCCATGCGCGAAATCCTACGTCGCGCATGGGGTCGTTCAAGAGGACCGGATGTGCGATCTCAGTGCCCGCTCAGGTAACTCTTAGCAACCGGACGTGGGACCGATTCAAGCCACCTCAGCAATGATCTCGACCTCGACCGGGGAGCCGAGCGGCAGCTCAGACACGCCGACGGCGCTGCGGGCGTGCCGGCCCTGCTCGCCGAAGACGTCGCCGAAGAGGTTCGACGCTCCGTTGATGACGGCGGGCTGACCGGTGAATCCGGGAGCCGACGCCACGAAACCGGTCAACTTAACGATCTTGACAATGCGGCCCAGGCCGACCAGCGCCTCGATCGCGGCCAGGCCGTTGAGCGCGCACAGCCGGGCCAGCTCGGTGGCCTGCTCGGGAGCGACCTCGGCGCCGACCTTGCCGGTCAGCGGCAGCTTGCCGTCGACCATCGGGAGCTGCCCCGAGACGTACACGTAATTACCGGTCTGCACGGCCGGGACGTAGGCCGCCAGCGGCGGCACGACCTGCGGCAGCGTCAGACCCAGTTCGGCGAGCCTTGCGTACGCGTCGACGCCGCCCTCACCACTGATCGGCGTCGTCATGCCCGGCCTCCGCTGCCGTGCTCTTCCGGCTTTGTGCCCGCGCCGGTCACTCCGGTCACTGCTTCGGCCGCTTCAGATAGGCGACCAGCTGCTCCGGATTCGGCCCGGGGACGACCTGGACCAGTTCCCAGCCGTCCTCGCCCCAGTTGTCGAGGATCTGCTTGGTCGCGTGGACCAGCAGGGGCACGGTCACGTACTCCCACTTCTGCATCGCTCGTCTACTCCCTAATCGTCGGTACCGGGTCAGCTTAGGGCCCGCGGACCGGCCCGTTTGGCTAGGCTGAGCGAGCCGCAGGGCCGATCGGTAACCGGGAGATCACGGAGGGCGACATGACGCACCCGCACGGCGGGTTGCCGGGTCATCCCGAGCCCACCCCGGTGCCGTCGCCCGAGCCCGAGCCGCCGCAGCCCATCCCGCCGCCGGAGCCGGTCCCGGCCCCCGGGCCGCCGCACGAGTGGCCACCGGCCGCCGCGGCCGTGACGCCCCCCTCGCCTGTGATCGACTCCGTCGACGCGCAGCCCTCGCCTGTGATCGACTTCATCGACGCGCCGCCGAGTCCGCCCCCGCCTGTGGTCGACTTCATCGACGCGCCGCCGGATCCGAACGACCAGCAGTGGCCGCCGCCGGGCACGTTCGCCGACGAGGCCGGCGGGCACGACCGCACCCAGGTGATCCCGCCGGTGCCCGCGGAATCCGAGACCCGGTCGGCCAGCTGGCAGCCGCCGCCCGCCATCGCTCCCTGGCATGCCCGGCACGAGGCGCCCGGCGAGTGGCAGACCACGCCACCCGAGCATCTGGCGTTCCACCACTCGGTGCCCTCCGAGGCCCCGCCGCCGCCCGAGCCGATCTGGGCCGGCGCGCCGCTGCCCTCCCAGGCGTCGGCCGAGCCGGGCGGGCCGCGGCGGCGCGGCGCCCTCTGGGTCTCGCTCGCGCTCGTCGGCACACTGCTTCTCTGCGGCGGCGGCGCCGTGTCGGCCTATTTCCTCCTGCGCGACGCCGACAACCCGGGTTCGCCCGACCCGTCCACCGCGGTCAGCAAGTTCCTGACCGCCGTCTACACCGATCAGGACGCCACCGCGGCCGACGACCTGGTCTGCCGCGAGGCCCGCGACGAGGCGAAGATCGCCGATCGGGTGTCGGACGTCAAGGCGTACTCGGCCGGTTACACCGACCCGGTGTTCCGCTGGAAGGACCCCGAGGTGACCGAGAACAACGACGATCGAGCCCGGGTCGAGGTCGAGCTGACGATGTCGACCGCGGACGAGAAGACGTCGTCGCAGGAGCTCGAGTTCATCGTGATCCGCAAGACCGGCTGGCTGGTCTGCGATGTGACCGGCTGAGCGTTCGCCGTACCTTTGACGTCATGGGTGAGCACGTCAACAGATGGCCGGCGCGGCTGCATGTGGTGACCGGCAAGGGCGGCACCGGCAAGACCAGCGTCGCCGCGGCGCTGGCGCTGGGCCTGGCCGCGGGTGGTCGGCGCACACTGCTGGTCGAGGTCGAGGGCCGGCAGGGCATCGCCCAGCTGTTCGAGACCGAGCCGCTGCCTTATCAGGAGCTGCGGATCGCCAAGGTGGCCGGCGGCGGCGAGGTGCGCGCGCTCGCGGTCGACCCCGAAGAGGCCCTCCTCGAATACCTCGACATGTTCTACCACCTGGGCGCGGCCGGCCGGGCGCTGCGCAAGGTGGGTGCCATCGACTTCGCCACCACGATCGCGCCGGGCCTGCGTGACGTGCTGCTCACCGGCAAGGTCAAGGAGGCCACGACCCGATCGTCGGACGGCCGCCGGGCGTACGACGCGGTGGTCCTCGACGCACCGCCGACCGGTCGCATCGGCCGGTTCCTCAACGTGACGACCGAGACGGCGAAGCTGGCCAAGATGGGGCCGATCAAGACCCAGAGCGAGGGTGTCGCGTCGCTGCTGCGCTCGCCGATCACCTCGGTGCACGTGGTCACGCTGCTCGAGGAGATGCCCGTACAGGAAACTCTGGATGCCATCGCCGAGCTCGACGCCCTGCAGATCCCGGTCGGCCGGATCGTGCTCAACGCCACTCGTCCGGCGCTCACCACGGCCGGCAAGGTGACCAAGGCCGAGCTCAAACGGGGCCTGACCGAGGCCGGGCTGCCGGCCGACGCGGCCACGGTCAACGGGCTCGTCAGCGAGGTGAAAGCGCACCTCACCCGGCAGGAGCTGGAGGAGACGCTGCGCACCGAGCTGGCCGAGTCGGGTCGTCCGCTGGTCGAGCTGCCGCTGCTGCCCCGCGGCGTCGATCAGGACGGGCTCGACGAGCTGGCCGCCGCCCTCATGCGTGCGTGACCCGCCACAGTCCCGGTGCGCCCGATCTCCTACGGATTACGCTTGAGCAGTGGCTGATGTGACCGCTGAACGACTCGATGTCGACGGTCTGCTCGCCGACCCCGCCACCCGCATCGTCGTGTGCTGCGGCGCCGGCGGGGTGGGCAAGACGACGACCGCCGCTGCCGTGGGGCTGCGGGCGGCCGAGGTGCACGGGCGGCGCACCGTCGTGCTCACCATCGACCCGGCGCGCCGGCTGGCCCAGTCGATGGGGCTCAGCGAGCTCGACAACACCCCGCGCCAGGTCAAGGGGATCGACGGCGACAGCGGCGGTGAGCTGCACGCCATGATGCTCGACATGAAGCGCACCTTCGATGAGGTGGTGCAGCAGCACACCACGCCGCAGCGTGCCGCGGAGATCTTCGCGAACCCGTTCTACCAGGCCATGAGCTCGACCTTCGCCGGCACGCAGGAATACATGGCGATGGAGAAGCTGGGTCAGCTGCGGGCCACCGACGAGTGGGACCTGATCGTGGTCGACACCCCGCCGTCGCGCTCCGCCCTCGACTTCCTGGATGCTCCGGCCCGGCTGTCCCGGTTCCTCGACGGCCGGATGCTGCGGATGCTGCTGGCCCCGGCGCGGTCCGGCGGCCGCAGCATGTTCAGCCTGGTCACCGCGTCGTTCGGCCTTTTCTCCCGTACGGTGCAGAAGGTCCTCGGCGCCCAGTTGCTGACTGATCTGTCCGGTTTCGTGGCCGCGCTCGACTCGATGTTCGGCGGTTTCCGGCAGCGCGCCGACCAGACGTACCGGATCCTGCAGGACCCGCAGACCGCGTTCCTGCTGGTGGCGGCGCCCGAACGGGACGCGGTGCGGGAGGCGGCGTATTTCGCGGAGCGTCTCGTGGCCGAGCGGATGCCGCTGGCCGGTCTGGTGCTCAACCGCATGCACCGCACCGAGGCGACCGGTCTCACCGCCGACGAGAGCGAGGCTGCCGCCGACGCTCTGACCGCGGCCGGCGACTCGCCGTTGACCGCCGACGCGCTGCGCATCCACGCCGGTCTGCTGCGCCAGACCGAGCGCGAGCAGCGGGTGGCGGCCACTTTCATCGACGCCTTCCCGGCCGTGCCGACGGTCTCGGTCACGGCGCAGCCCGCCGACGTGCATGACGTCGACGGGCTGCGGACGATCGGCTCGCTCCTGGCGTAAGCCTGTTCGTGCGGCCTAGCGGGTGGGGACGAGCACCTTGTCGGCGCCCTTCTCCCGCATGGCGGCCTCGAACATCTTGCGCCAGCTCGCCACCTGCGGGTGACGGCGGAGCAGTGCGCGCCGTTCCCGCTCGGTCATGCCTCCCCAGACACCGAACTCGATCCTGTTGTCCAGGGCATCGGCGAGGCACTCGTAGCGGACCGGGCAGCTGCGGCAGATTCTCTTCGCCACGTTCTGCTCGGCGCCCTGCACGAAGAGCGCGTCAGGGTCGCCACTCTGACACGCCGCCATGCTGGGCCAATCGCTGATCATCCCCATGTGTAAACGTCCCCCCTTGCGTTACCCCCTGACGTCCGCGGCTCATGTCCCCCAAGCCATGCAGACGTCGTGCGACAAGCTCGCCGGACCATCATGCTCTGTAGTCGGGCGATTACGCAACGTTGTACCTGAAATACGTACAGCCCGGTGGTTCCGGGCAAAGGCCGCCTATGGCATGGCATCAGCGTGGGCCCGAGCGCGACGCCGTTCGTCGAAATCGCCCCAAGATTCGGTCCGGAGAGGCACACTAATTCTGGGCGAAGCGTGACCTTCTCGACGGGCGGCCACGTGCTCTTGTCGCGTACCCTGCTCAGGTGACTTCCTGGATGCGCCGACGCGATCACAACATTTTCGCGAACGCGACCTCGTTGCTGATCTGCGGTCTACTCGCCGGCGTCGTCGTCGCGGCCGCGGCTTTCCCGGCCGCCGCGATGTCCGGCCTGGCCGCCAAGGCCGGTGGTGAGACGTTCGCGCAGCTGCCCAGTGAGCTCAAGGATTTCAGCTCTCCGCAGATCACCCGGATCTACGCGTCGGACAACAAGACGCAGATCTCGCAGTTCTACGACGAGTTCCGCAGCGACGTGCCGCTGAAGGACATCGCGAAGCCGATGCGGGACGCCATGGTCGCGGCCGAGGACCGGGAGTTCTACAACCACAACGGCGTCGACCTCAAGGGCGTTGCGCGCGCGTTCGTCAACAACAGCGGCAAGTCCGACTCCAAGCAGGGCGCCTCGACCATCACCATGCAGTACGTGCGGATGTCGCTCGCCTATTCGGCGACGAACCCGCAGGAGGTGGTCGACGCGACCAAGGACACGCCCAAGCGCAAGATCACCGAGATGAAGTACGCGCTTCAGGTCGAGAAAGAGCTCACCAAGGACCAGATCCTCGAGCGCTACCTGAACATCGCGCCGTTCGGTAACCAGGCGTACGGGGTGTTCGCGGCCAGCCAGGTCTACTTCAACAAGCGGCCCAAGGACCTGACGCCCGGTCAGGCCGCGATGCTGGCCGGCATGGTCAAGGCCCCGACCAGCTTCAACCCGACCAGCAAAGAGGGCTACGACCAGATCAAGCAGCGCCGGGACAACTACATCCTCCCGGCCATGGTCGAGATGGGCTCGCTCACCCAGGCCCAGGCCGACAAGGCGAAGAAGGAAGCGATCCCGCGCCAGGTCAAGCCGGTCGGCAACGGCTGCGTCTCGGTGGCCAACAACAACTGGGGCTTCTTCTGCGACTACTTCTACCGCTGGTGGATGAGCCAGGAAGCGTTCGGCGCGACGCCGTACGACCGGGAGCGTCGCCTCAAGAGCGGTGGCTACCGCATCACCACGACGATGAACGTCGAGGCCCAGGCCGACGCCCGCAAGCGGATCGCCGACCACATCGCCGAGATGGACAAGAACGCGCTGCTGCTGGCCGCGACCGAGCCCGGCACCGGCAAGGTGCGCCTGCTCGCCGCGAACCGGAAGTACAAGCTGCCCGACCCGGCCCACCCCAACCCGCTCTCGTCGGACCGGAAGAAGGCCAAGGCGGGCGTCCGCGCGACGTACCCGAACACGACCAACCCGCTGCTCAGCGGGGGCGGTGACATCAGCGGCTACCAGGCCGGCTCGGTGTTCAAGATCTTCACGATCATCGCGGCGCTCGAGAAGGGCTACCCGCTGGCCTATCCGATCAAGGCCGAGAAGCGGTACAAGTCGGGCTACATCATCGATCGCGGCAACGACTCCGCCTGCTCCGGCACCCACTTCTGGTGCCCGAGCAACTCCGGCGGGGGCGGCGAGGGTCTCTACGACATGCACTCCGCCTTCGCGAAGTCGATCAACACGTACTTCGTGCCGCTCGAGGAACAGGTCGGCGCGGAAAACGTGGTCGCCGTGGCCAAGCGGTTCGGCGTGCAGTTCCGCGTCGGTCAGGACGCCAAGTACGCGAACGACCCGGTCTCCGCGAACCAGTGGGGCGCGTTCACGCTCGGTGTGTCCGCGTCGACGCCGCTCGACATGGCCAACGCGTACGCCACGCTGGCCGGCGACGGCATGTATTGCGAACCGACCCCGATCGAGCAGATCACCACGCAGGACGGCGACAAGCTCGACGTCGGCAAGCCCCGTTGCATGCGGGCCACCAGCAAGGACGTGGCCCGGGCAGCGCTCGACGCGGCCCGCTGCCCGGTCGGCGACTCGGCCCAGATGGGTCGCTGCAACGGCGCCACGGCGCGCCAGACCAAGTCGACGGTCAAGCACCCGGTGTTCGGCAAGACCGGCACGACCGACGCCGACAAGACGGCCGCGCTGATCGCCGGCACCACGTCGCTGGTCATCGCGGGCTACCTGGTCAACCCGGACTGGCCCGACCACCGCGACCGCATGTCGCACGACATCGTCAACCCGGCGGTCTACCAGACGCTCGGCGACTACATGAAGGGCAAGCCGAGGGAGCAGTTCAAGGAGCCCGAGAATCGCAAGATCGCTTACGGTGATCAGAAGTCGATCCCGGACGTGACCTGCGACTCGCTCGACGAGGCGCGCGACCGCATCGAGGGCGCCGGCTTCGACGTCTCGATCGGCAGCGAGGTCGAGTCGGACTGCCCGGCCGGCACCGCCGCGGGCACCTCTCCCGACGGCCGCACCATCAAGGGCGGGTACGTGACCATCAACCCGAGCAAGGGCAAGGCCAAGCCGCCGGCCGGCCCGGGCGGCCAGCCTTCGGGGCCGCCGAAGCCTCCGGGCCGCTGACCCATCACGCAGAAACGGGCGGGACATCCACCAGGATGTCCCGCCCGCTGTGGTTCGAGGGTCAGGCCACGGCCTCGAGGTCGGCCCGGGTCAGCAGGGCCCGCAGCGTGATGCCCTCGGCCGACAGCGCCTGCGCGCCGCCCTCCTGACGGTCGATCACGCAGAGCGCGTGGTCGACGTGCGCGCCCAGCCTGCGCAGATCGCCGGTCGAGATGACGACCTGGCCGCCCGAGGTCACCACGTCCTCGACGATCAGCACCCGCCGCCCGGCGACCTCGGCCCCCTCGGCCAGCCGCGCGGTGCCGTACTGCTTGGCCTGCTTGCGGACGAACGCGGTGGGCAGCTTGGCGTGCCGGGCCAGCGCGGTCACGACGGCGATGCCGCCCATCTCGAGACCGGCCAGCACCTCGGTGCCCTCCGGAATCAGCACGGCCATCTGCTCGGCGAGCCGGTCGAGCAGTTCCGGGTCGGCCTCGAACTGGTACTTGTCGAAGTACTCGTTGGCGACGCGGCCCGAGCGGAGGGTGAACTCGCCGGTCAGCCGGCTCACGGCGCGGACCTGCCGCGCAAGGTCAGATTCAGTCACAAGGCCCTACCCTGTCAGGCCACTCCCGGACACCCGACGGCACCCCACACGCAACCACTCAGCAACCGACAAACCGTGCCGATCAGAGGATCATGCAGACCAACCCGCACCGGTGGTTCGGCGTGGGCCAGAGCGTCGCGCCCCGGTCCCGCAAGGCCGGTGCCGAGGCGGCCGCGGAAGCGATCGGCGGCCGGGAGGCCAAGGCCGTCTTCGTCTTCGCCTCGGTCGCCCACGACCTGCCCGAGCTCCTCGCCGGCGTGCGGCTCGAGGCCGGCCCCGACGCGGAGATCGTCGGCGCCACCACGATGGGCGAGCTGGGCAGTGCGGGAGCCACCGACGGCGGGGTCGCGGTCGCGGCCCTCGGCGGCGACGGCTTCACGGTGCAGGCCCGGGTCGCGGAGATCAGCCGGTCCGACCCGCGGAGCGCGGGAGCGGCGGCGGCCGAGGCCCTGCGCGGCCTGGACGACGAGAACCAGGTGCTGATCCTGCTGGCCGACGGCATGTCGGGGCAACCACATGAGATCGTGCGCGGGGCGTACTCGGCCATCGGCGCCAGTGTTCCGCTGGTCGGTGGGTTCGCCGCGGACGATCGGAAGTTCGACAAGACGTACCAGTTCTACGGAACCGACGTGCTCAGCGGCGCCGCCGTGGGGCTCGCGCTCGGCTCGGACGGGCCGATCGGCATCGGGCTGGCGCACGGCTGGCGGCGCACCGAACCACCGATGGTGGTGACCAAGGCCAGCGGCGCGCACATCTATCAGCTCGACGGCGAGCCGGCCCTGGACGTGCTGCTGCGCCGCAACAACTTCGAGGGCTCGGCCCAGGAGTTCTTCGACCGGGGCCGCAGCCTGCAGCCGCTCGGGCTGTCTCGGCGCAGCGGCGAGGACATCCGCGTGATCCACGCCGGCGACGACGACGCCCGCTCGGTCTGGGGCACGGCCGACGTGCCGCAGGGGGCGATGGTCTGGCTCATGGAGGGCGACCGGCAGTCGATGGTCGACGGCGCCGCCTGGTCGTGCACCGAGGCGATGGCCCGGCTCGAGGGCATGCCCCCGCTCGGGGTGCTGGCGTTCGACTGCGGCGGGCGACGGGCCGGGCTGACCGATGGCGGCCTCGAAGAGGAGATGCAGGCCATGCGTACGGCCCTGAGCGACGCGCCGTTCGCCGGCTTCTACACCCACGGCGAGATCGCCCGCGTCCGCGGCGCCCTCGGCACCCACCACCTGACCCTCGTCACCCTGGCCCTGGCCTGAGACATGCCGGCCTGGTCCTCACATCTGCTTACCGAATACTTCACCGCGGTGAACGCGGCCGCGGACGAGAACGCGGCGATCGCCGGCGCGGTCGAACGGGCCACCGAGATGGTCGAGGCCGAGGTGGGCGCGGTGGTGCGGGACGGGCAGATCTTCGGGGCGTACGGCTTCGGACCGGTCGTGCCCGAGACCGGGCTGCACGAGGTCGCCGCGGGACAGCCGATGCTGACCGTCCCGTACGTGGGGGAACTGCACGCCGTCAGCAACCCGCTCGGCTCCGAGACCGGGGACGCGCTGATCGTGGCCCGGCTGTCCGAGCCGTTCGAGCCGGCCGAACGCCAGATGCTGCAGGGCATGGGTCAGGTGCTCGGTCTGGCCCTGCGCAGCATCCGGGTGCTGGCCGCGGAACGCCGGTTGCGCGCCGAGAAGGAACGGCAGGCGACCACCGCGCAGACCCGGCAGCGGCTGGTCGAGTCGCTGCTCACGATCCAGCGGGCGATCTCGGCCCGGCGTCCGCTGCCCGAGATCCTCGACGCGGTGACCAGCGGCGCGGCCGAGCTGCTGAGCGGGGCCACGGTCACGCTGATGCTGGCCGAGGGCGGTCCGGAGCGGCGGCTGACCATCTCCTCCAAGTGCGGCACCGGGACGCCGCCGCCGGAGAGCCTGGCCCGCGCCGCGATGGCGGGCGGAGCGGTGGTCGTCCGGCCCGACGGCGCCGGATGGATGATCGCCGCCCCGGTCCGGGTCACCGGCGAGATGGCCGGCTGCCTGCTCGCGCACCTGCCGGGGATCGGCGGGCAGCAGACCGAGCAGCGCGACCAGCTGGCCGCGTTCGCCCAGCAGGTGAGCCTGGCGCTGACCGACGCGCGCACGGTCGAGGCGGTGCGGGAGGCCCACCACGACCCGATCACCGGGCTGCCCAACCGGGCCCTGTTCCTCAAGATCCTGAACCGGGTGCTGGCGTCCCGGGGCACCACGGCCGACCCGACCAGCGTGCTGTTCATCGACCTCGACCGGTTCAAGGCGGTCAACGACAGCCTCGGCCACGACGCGGGGGATCAGTTGCTCGCCCTCGTCGCCCGGCGGCTGCGGGGATGCGTACGGGCCAGCGACACGACGGCCCGGCTCGGCGGGGACGAGTTCGCCGCGCTGCTGCACGACTCCCCGGCCGACGCGGCCGAGTCGGTCGGCGAACGGATCATCGCGGCCATCAAGGAGCCGTTCCGGTTGTCCGGGCGCGAGATCTTCATCGGCGCCAGCGTCGGGATCGCGATCTCGCGTGAGGCCGAGCAGAAGTCCGAGGAACTGCTGCACAACGCGGACGTGGCGATGTACCGGGCCAAGAAGGACCGGCCGGGCCGGGTGCTGGTCTATCAGCCGTACATGCACGCCGAGGCGCTCGACCGGCTGAGCCTGCGCGGCGACCTGCAGCGGGCGCTGCGCGACGGCGAGTTCCGCCTGCAGTACCAGCCGCTGGTCCGGCTGGCCGACGGCAACACGGCCGGGGTCGAGGCCCTGATCCGGTGGCACAGCCCGACGCGCGGCTTCGTGTCGCCGGTCGACTTCATCCCGATCGCCGAGGAGTTCGGGCTGATCGTCGAGATCGGCCAGTGGGTGCTCGAGACCAGCGCGATCCAGGTGGCCAAGTGGCGGCGGGACTTCCCCGAACTGGGACTCAACGTCAACGTCTCCGGCCATCAACTCGTACATCCGAGGTTCGCCGACAACGTGATGCGGGCGCTGGCCATCGCCGGGCTGCCGTCGAGCGCGGTGACGCTGGAGCTGACCGAGTCGGTGCTGATGAGCGAGCCCGACCTGGGCAAGTCGGCCCTGCATGTGCTGCGCGGGCTCGGCGTACAGCTGTCGATCGACGACTTCGGCACCGGCTATTCGTCGCTGGCCTATCTGCGCGAGCTGCCGGTGGACGAGCTCAAGATCGATCGGGCGTTCATCGCGCGGGCCGAGCTGACCGGGGAGGATCTCGCCCTGGTCCGTACGATCGTCGAACTCGCCCAGATTCTGGGGCTGCGCGTGGTGGCCGAAGGAATCGAGAACGCGGCCCAACTGGCGGCGTTGCGCGGGCTCGGAGGCGGCTACGGGCAGGGCTATCACCTGTGCCGGCCGATCGATCCGGAAGTGGTTCCCGACTATTTGGCCCGAGCGCAAGCCGAGTCACCCGTTGGCGTACTTGATCACCGCTCTACCGCATGAGCCATGCTCTAGGGGTACTTTTCGGCTAATTAGTACATTTGCCCCGGAAGGAAAATAACGGTGACACCCTTCGCGTTGCTCTTCCTGCTCGCCCTCGCCGGCTCCTCTTGTTTCGCCCTCGGCCGCGCACTTGGCCGCGGTGAGCGATACGAGAAGGGGTACCGCGAGGGATTCCGCGACGGCGAGACCGGTTCGCTGGCTCGTGCCGCGCGCCTGATCCAGCTCAACGACCGCCCGGCCATCGCCCCGGCCATCGAATCGATGCTCGGGCCCTACGCGGTGCCGCAGCAGCAACTGCCCGGAAGCCGCAGTGTCGGACCGGCGGTCACGGCGGTGCCGGTCCGGCCGCAGCTCGCTATCTGAATCTTTCCTCGGGGCACGGGCCTGACCCGTGTCCCCTTTTAATTGCCGAAACGAGCCAGGCCGGCGATGCCGAGAATCATCGCCAGTTTGCCCAGGCGCTCTTTGCGATAGAGGCCGACCGCGCCGAGAATCACGGCCGGCGGTCCGGCGAAGATCGGGAAGGCCGGCACCGAGATTCCGGCGGAGTCTGCCTGCTCTTTCCGCGGGAGGCAGGTCGACCCGGCATCGACCGGCAACCCGCGGACCTGAGCCGAAGCGGTCAGCCGAGCTGTTTGCGCACCTCGGCGGCGACCCGGCCGCCCTCGGCCCGACCGGCCACCGCGGCCTGCGCCGCCTTCATGGCCGGACCCATCTGGCCCTTGCCGGTGAAACCACCGGCCGCGAGCGCCCCGGCCACGAGTTCGGCGATCTCGTCGTCGGTCAGCTGCTTGGGCAGGTAGCGCTCGATCACGTCGCCCTCGGAGCGCTCCTTGGCCGCCTGCTCGGCCCGGCCCGCGTCGGCGAACGCCGTGGCCGCCTCGCGACGCTTCTTCGACTCCTTGCTCAGCACGGCGAGCACCTCGTCGTCGGAGAGGTCGCGGGCCTCGGCCCCGGCCACCTCGGCGTTGCGTACGGCGGCCAGCGCCATCCGCAGCGTGGCCGTGGTGAGCTCGTCGCGGCCCTTCATCGCGGCGTGCAGGTCATCGTTCAGGCGGTCTTTCAGCGTTCCCATGGACGGAGAAACTACCCTTGCTTTCCATGCGCAAGCGCTCCCTTTTCGCCCTCGGTTCCGGTGTCGTCGCCGCGGGCGCCGCCACGTTCGCCTATGCCTCGCTGATCGAACGCAACATGTTCACGCTCCGGCGCTTCGACGTGCCGGTTCTCGAACCGGATGCCGAGCCCCTGCGCATCCTCCACCTGTCGGACCTGCACATGATGCCTGACCAGCGACGCAAGCAGAACTGGGTGGCCGCGCTGGGCGGCCTCGACCCCGATCTGGTCGTGGTGACGGGCGACAACATGGCCGACCCCGAGTCGGTGCCCGGCGTGCTGCGCGCCCTCGACCCGCTGCTCGCGGTGCCCGGCGCGTTCGTCTTCGGCTCGAACGACTACCGCGGACCGCGCCTGAAGAATCCGTTCGCCTACCTGGTGCGCCCGTCCTCGGAATACGAGGAGGACCAGCTCAAGCGGCCCAACCTGCCGACGGAGGACCTGCGCGCGGCCATGGTCGACGCGGGCTGGGCCGACCTCAACAACGCCCGTACGGTGCTCAAGGCGGGCGGCCGCTCGATCGAGCTCGCCGGCGTGGACGACCCGCACATCAACCGCGACGACTACCCCTCGGTCGCCGGCCCGATCTCCACCGGCGCCGACCTGCACCTGGGCGTCACCCACACCCCCGCCTCCCGGGTGCTCGACGCGATGGCCGCCGACGGCTTCGAGCTGCTGCTGGCCGGCCACACCCACGGCGGCCAGGTCTGCGTCCCCTTCTACGGCGCCCTGACCACCAACTGCGACCTGCCCCGGTCGATGGCCAAGGGCCTGCACCGCTGGCCCGGCTCCGACTCGTGGCTGCACGTCTCGGCCGGCCTGGGCACCCACCCCACAGCTCCCGTCCGCTTCAGCTGCGTCCCGGAGGCCTCCCTGCTCACCCTGATCCCGCGCTGACCTGCGGTTTTGCCTTTAGGGGGATACCGATTTCGCGTCCGCCCCGACGTCGGATAGTATTTCCAGGCAGCTCGGGGTGTGGCGCAGCTTGGTAGCGCGCTTCGTTCGGGACGAAGAGGCCGTCGGTTCAAATCCGGCCACCCCGACCAGTTTCAAGGGCCGTTTCCAGTCATGGAAACGGCCCTTGTTGCATCCTGGGTGACTACCGCTCCGGGCGGAAGTTCTCATCCATCGCGGCGGCACCACCGAGCAGGACCGGTCTGAGGTGCGGGCTCGTCCCGCCGCTGCGCTTGGGCCGAGTCGCGCGAGCAGCCCGTCGGCCGGCGTGGAACCGCGGAGCCGGGCCGCTGCGGTGACGGCTCGTCACGGAGTCAAGAAGCGTTCTGGAGGAAGTCGCCGTAGAAGAGGCACAACGCGGTTCCGACGCTCATCGCTGCGATGATCCAGAAGCGGATTACGACGTTGCTTTCGGTCCAGCCGGCCAGTTCGAAGTGGTGGTGGATCGGGGACAACCGGAATACTCGCCGGCCGGTGGTGCGGCGCGAGATTACCTGGATTACTACCGACATCACGCTCATGACGAACAAGAAGCCGATGATCGGCAGCAGAAGCATGGTGTGGGTGGCCATGGCCAGGCCCGCCATCAGGCCGCCCAGGCCCAGCGAGCCGGCGTCACCCATGAAGATCCGGGCCGGTGAAGTGTTGGACCACAAGAATCCCAGGCAGGCCCCGGCGACCCCGGCGGCGATGATTGCCACCTCGAGCGGGTCGCGGACGGCGTAGCAGTAGGCGTTCGGGTCGGCGGCATAGCCTGCGGTGTCACCACACCAGTGCTGGTACTGCCAGTAGCCGATGACGGCGTACGCGCCCATCACCAGAATTGTTGCCCCGGTGGCGAGGCCGTCCATCCCGTCGGTGATGTTCACCGCGTTGCTCATGAAGAGAACCATGAGGACGAACACGATGACCACGCCGACCTTGGTGACGTTCAGCCAGGAGATGTCCTTGATGAACGAGATGCGGTCGGAGCCGACGGTCTCGCCGTTGGTCGACGGGAAATTCGTCGCGATCACGCCGCAGAGCACGCCGGCCAGCAGCTGACCGATGAGCTTGCCCCGGGCGCTCAGTCCGGCCGTGCTCTTGATGACCACCTTCAAGTAGTCGTCGATGAATCCGACGGCTCCGCAAAGGATGAAAATGCCCAGCAGGACCAGGCCCGTGATGGTCGGCCGGATCTGTCCGAGCTGAGCCTCGGGCAGGCCCAGCAGGGCAATGTGCCCGGCCATGTAGGCGATCAGGGTGGCCAGGATGAAGGCCAGCCCGCCCATCGTGGGGGTGCCCTGCTTGGTCTTGTTGGAGGCGAGCCCCAGATCGTCCCTGATGGGCTGGGCGGCGTTGAACCGCAACATCAGCTTGGCGAGGAAGGGGGTGCCGATCAGCGCCAGCACGAAGGCCACCGTTGCGGCGACAGTCACCGCTCTCACTCGGGCACCTCGAGTTGTCGCTCGATCGGCGTGGAAAGCCGGCACGGGTCCGCAAGCCGCGAAACCTCCACCAGCACCTCCTCAATGTGCCCGTACTTCAAGATCCGAGCGGGAGGATAGTCGAGCCGGGCTGCTCACGCCGACCCCATCGATGATCTTCCGTGGGCATCTACGATCCGGGCATGTCCTTCACCGACTACTTTCTGGCGCCCGACGACACCATCGCGGCCACAGCTATGGCCGACGGTGGTCCGGTGATGACCTCGCTGCCCGTCATCGAGGCGAAGCACGTGGATCCGGTGGTCAACCTCGGCAATCTCGAAGCCATCCTCACCGACCGGCCGTACGAGGCGGTGATCGGGCAAGCCCGGCAGGGCAAGGCGGTCAGCGATGTCTCCTCCGAAGAAGTCGAGGAGGTCATCGTCGCGGTGACCGACTCGCTCCGTGATGCGCTCGCCGCCGCTCCGGAGGCCACCATCGACGCTGCCGCGGCCCGTTTGGCCGCAACCGAGGAACTGGCCTGGCTCGACCCGGCCGGGGTCGCCGACTTCGTGCACCGCCTGGCCGGGCTGGCCCGGCGGGCCGACGGTTGGCACATGTACTGCTACTGGACGTTGTGAGGGGAGATACCCGGGCTGAGCCCGCGGCCGGCCGCCGTGACCGGCGTCAATACGGTGACCGGGTGCTGGTGAGCGATGCCTTCGTGCTGGTGCTCGGCGGTGTCGGCGGCGGGCTGAGCGGATCCATGGCCGGGCTCGCCTCGCTCGTCAGCTATCCCGCCCTGCTGGCGGTCGGTCTCCCGCCCATCGCGGCCAACGTGACGAACACGGTGGCCCTGCTCTCGAACACCGTGGGCACCGCGGCGGGAGCGCGGCCGGAACTGCGCGGTCAGGGCGGCCGGCTTTTGCGGCTGTGCGCGGTGGCCGCGGTTGGCGGTCTGGCCGGGGCCGTCCTGCTGCTGGCCACGCCGTCGTCGGCCTTCGAGCGGATCGTGCCGGTGCTCGTCGCGCTCGGCGCGGCCCTCCTGCTGCTGCGCGATCAGCTGCGCCGGTGGGCCGGGCACCGTTCGATGCCGGTCCCACTGCTCGGCGTCGCGATCCTGCTGATCGGCATCTACGGCGGCTACTTCGGCGCGGCCGCGGGTGTCCTGCTGCTGGCGGTCCTGTCGGTGGCCGCAACCGAGCCGCTGCCCGTCACCAACGCGATCAAGGGCATCGTCCTGGGCGCCTCCAACCTCGCGGCCGCGCTCATCTACGCCGTCGCCGCCCCGGTGAATTGGGCCGCCGCCGGCCTGATGGCGATCGGCTGCCTGCTCGGCAGCTGGCTCGGCCCGATCCTGGTCCGCCGCCTCCCGGAACGGCCCTTGCGAATCGCGATCGCTTTCGCGGCCTTCGCCCTGGCCGCCTATCTGTGGTGGCGTGCCGGCAGCTAGCGGCCCGGCCTGACGCGATCTGGGCCGCCGGACCGGCTCTGCCTCATGCGGGCTGCGAAGTGTGCCGCAATGCCCCTGACTGAGCACCGGATCGGCCGACCGGCTGTGGGAAGGTACGCCGGTAGCCTGCCGGGGTGAGTGGTGATCCGCTGCGTGAGTTCGATAACGGTGTCGCGTTCTGGGCGAGCCGGCCGCAATGGCCCGCGGATCTGCACAACGCGTTCTACGCGGAGCGGCGAGCGGTCACTGACGGCGCCTTCACCGATGACTGGTGGGCCGGCACCCGCCGCAGGCTGCATGGCTGGCGGGCCACCCGGGGCATCGGCCGGGCCGATCTCGACCGCCTGTTCGAGAAGCATCGGGCCGAGCTGATCGATGTCTGGCGGACCGTGATCGAACCGCGGCTCCGCGAGGACATCACCACAGTCTCGTGGGACGACGTACGGGCCCTGCCGGATCTGGCCGCGCTGATCAAACCGACCCGGGGTGGGTCAGGGGTGTTTCCGTCGAAGCTGTCGCACTTCATTGCCCCGCGACTGTTTCCGGTGCTCGATCGGACGGCGCTGCCCGGTGGCGGGCACAGCTACGGCAGTTACTTCAAGCTGGTTCAAGACATGTGGAACGGCACCGGTGGGGACGACCAGTTGGCTCTGCGCGGGCGTCTGGCGGCCCTGATTGAGCAGCGCGGCGGCGGATCGATGGTCGACGGTTATCCGGTCGTCAACAAGATCGTGGAGCTACGGCTGATCGGCCGCTATCACCCGTCGGCCTAGGTGGTGCCGGCGAAGCGGCGGATGGTCAGGACCGCGGCCAGGGCGGAGAGCAAGAACAAGGCCGCGGCCGCCCACCAGCTTTGGAAGGACGAAGTCGGGGCGGCGGCGGTGGGAGCGGCGCCGCTTCCGGGCTGTGTGCTGGGGGAGGCGGGGACCAGTTCCTGCAGCTTGCCGTCGGGGGCCGACTGGGCCTGGCCGGGGACCGGGGCGCTGCCGAAGCGGGCGATGCCGGGCGACGGCGAGGTGTCGAGCGGGTTTTCGAAGACGGCGGGCACGGAGGCCGTCAGCGCGCCCACCGGGTCGACCAGGCCGAAGCCGAAGACCGGGTCGCGGCCGGGGGCGCCCTTGTCCTTCGCCGTGCGGATGATGCGGTTGATGACCTCGCCGGCCGGCATGTCGGGCCAGCGGGAACGGATCAGGGCGGCGGTGGCCGAGACCATGGGGGCGGCGAAGCTCGTGCCCTGGACCTTCCAGTAGTTGCCGCCGGAATTGGCGCCGACCAGCTGCGTGGCGGGGGCGGTGACGACCGTTTCCTTGCCGGTGATCGAACCCGACCACAGGGTGTTGCTGTCGCGTTCCATGCCGGCCACCGCGAGCACGCCGGGCTCGCGAGCCGGATACCAGACTCCGGTGGTGGACGACGCGCTCGTGTTGCCCGTGCAGGCGATGACCACCACGTCTTTGGCGAACGCGTAGTCGAGGGCCGCGGCGAGGGCCGCGCTGCTGCCGTAGCCACCGAGCGAGAGGTTGATGACCTTGGCGCCCTTGTCGACCGCCCAGCGGACGCCCTGCGCGACGATCAGGGCGTCGTTGTAGCGGTTGTCCTCGTCGAGGACGCGTACGGGAAGAATCTTGGCCTTGGGGGCGATGCCGACGACTCCGGCCTGATCGTCGCCGCGCCCCGCGATGATGCCGGAGACCGTGGTGCCGTGGCCGACCAGATCGGTGTCGCCGTCGCCCTTGTCGTCGACCAGGTCGAGGCCGGGCAGCACCTGGCCCTGCAGGTCGGGATGGTCGGCGTCGACACCCGAGTCGATCACCGCGACCGTCACGCCGGCGCCGGTGGAATAGGTCCACGCCTCGGTGATGTCGAGCGTGGCCAGGTGCCATTCGTCGGCGCGGACGGAATCGCCTTGCAGCGGACTCGGCTCGGCGGGCACACCAGGCGTGGCGGAGACCGGATTGACCGGGCCGAATACGAACAGCCCAGCCATCGCAGCAGCGGCCAGTCGGCGACCACTCACCAAGGCGCACCGCCTTCAAGGCCGGGAACACGGTCGATGCAGATTACTCCGAAACCGGGTTTTAGGGAGAGGATCCGTCGATGGTTGTCGCACCGCCTGTCTGTTAAATCTTCGCGCATGTCAGTACGGGGGCAGGTGGGCCAGCTGGATCAGCCGCACGCCCTCACGCCGCGTGATCAGCCGCCCACGGCCGGGTGGCATCGGGGTCGGCCGGATCGGGCCGATGAGCGCGCCCTCGTCGGGCGGGCCGGACATCACCAGGCCGGGCGCTGAGAGCTCGCGTAGCCGCTGGATGATCGGCTCGTAGAGCGACCGGGCCGCGCCGCCGGCGCGCCGGGTGAGGATCAGGTGCAGGCCGACGTCGCGGGCCTGGGGCAGGTATTCGAGCAGCGGGGTGAGCGGGTTGGTCGGCCCGGCCACGACCAGGTCGTAGTCGTCGACCAGCACGAACAGTTCCGGACCGGTCCACCACGAGCGTTCGCGGAGCTGCTGGGCGGTCACGTCGGGGCCGGGCAGGCGGCGCTCCATGTAGCCGGCGACCGACTGCATCAGCTCGAGCGTCTTCTGCGCCTGGATCCCGTACCCGATGCGGTGTTCGGTCTCGGGCAGGTCCATCAGGGAGCGCCGGTAGTCGACCAGGATGATCCGCGCCTCCTCGGGCGCGAACCGCTGCGTGATCGTGGTGGCCAGCCCGCGCAGGAACGTGGATTTGCCGCACTCGGCGTCGCCGAACAGCAGGAAGTGCGGGTCCGAGGCGAAGTCGATCTCGACGGGTTGCAGGTCGGCCTCGGAGATGCCGATGGGCAGGCGCAGTCCGCCGCTGCGGTTCAGATCCATTTCCGCGTACGGGACCGAGGCCGGAAGCATGCGCACCCGGGGAGCCGGGGCGCCGTGCCAGTTGGCCGCGATCTCCTTGACCAGGTCGCTCGTGTCGGCCATGGAGCTCAGCTCGGGCCGGACCGTCAGCAGGTGCAGGAACTTGTTCTTGTCCGTCGGGTGCTCGATGATGCCGCGGCCGGGCTTCTCGGGCACGGTCATCGCGGCCCGGCGGTTGACCGTCGAGTCGCTGGGATCGCCCAGGCGCAGCTCGAGACGCGAGCCGAAGAGGTCGCGGATCGCCGGCCGGAAGTCCATCCAGCGCGAGGTCGCGGCGACGACGTGGATCCCGTACGAGAGACCGCGCGTAGCGATGTCGGTGATGACCGCTTCGAGCTCTTCGTACTCCTTGCGCAATGTGGACCAACCGTCGACGACGAGGAACACGTCGCCGAACGGGTCGTTGTCGCCGTCCTGGGAGGCGGTGTTCGCACGACGACGCCGGTACGAGGCCATCGACTCGATGCCCATCGTGCCGAAGCGGGCCTCCCGTTCGGCCAGCAGGGTGGAGATCTCGCCCACCGTGCGGCGGACGCCCACCGAGTCGAGCCGGCCCGAGACGCCACCCACGTGCGGCAGGTCGCGCAGCGTGCCCAGTGCGCCGCCGCCGAAGTCGAGGCAGTAGACCTGCACCTCGGCCGGGGTGTGGGTGAGCGCGAGCCCGCACACCATCGACCGCAGCGCCGTCGACTTGCCGCTCAGCGTCGAGCCGACCACGGCGACGTGACCGGCCGCGCTCGAGAGCTGCAGCCACATGACGTCGCGCAGCTGCTCGCGTGGCTTGTCGACCATCGCGATCGGCACCTGCAGCGCGCCGTGCAGCTCGGGGTTGGCGAAGGCCAGACCGCGCACCGGGTCGGCGACGACCGGGCCGAGCAACTCGTCGAGCGCCACCGACTGGGTGAGCGGCGGAAGCCACACCTGATGGGCCGGGGGTCCCTGCCCGCCCAGGCGGTCGACCGTCACGTCGAGCACGCTCTCGCCGGCCGGGATCTCCTCGAGCTTGGGCTCGACCGGCTTCACCGGCTTGGGCGCGGAAACGTAGCGCGTCGAATAGGACAGGACCAGCGGTTCGTCGCCGGCGCCCCCGGAGGCGGCGCGAGCGCGGGCCTTGGGCAGCGGGCCCGAGACGTACGCCGCCTTGAAGCGCACCAGCGGCTCGGTGCCGAACTTGAGGTAACCGTGCCCGGGGGAACGCGGCAACTCGTACGCGTCGGGCACGCCGAGCACGGCCCGCGATTCGAGGGCCGAGAAGGTCCGCAGGCCCACTCGGTACGACAAGTGGGTGTCGAGCCCGCGCAGCCGGCCCTCCTCGAGGCGCTGGCTGGCCAGCAGCAGGTGCACGCCAAGCGACCGGCCGAGGCGTCCGATCTGGACGAACAGGTCGATGAAGTCGGGCTTGGCCGACAGCAGCTCGGAGAACTCGTCACAGATCACCAGCAGCGACGGCAGCGGTGGTAGCGCGGCCCCACCGGCCCGGGCCTTCTCGTAGTCGCGCAGGCTGGCGTAGTTGCCCGCCTTGCGCAGCACCTCCTGCCGCCGGATCAGCTCGCCGTCGATCGCGTCGACCATGCGGTCGACCAGCGGCAACTCGTCGGCCAGGTTGGTGATGACGGCGGCGGTGTGCGGCAGCCGGTCGAGCGAGGAGAAGGTCGCGCCGCCCTTGAAGTCGATCAGGACGAAGTTCAGCATCTCCGACGAATGCGTGGTGGCCAGGGCCAGCACCAGCGTGCGCAGCAGCTCGGACTTGCCGGAGCCGGTGGCCCCGATGAGCAGGCCGTGCGGGCCCATGCCGTCCTGCGCCGACTCCTTGAGGTCGAGCTCGACCGGCGCGCCGTCCGCGCCCACGCCGATCGGCACCCGCAGCTTGTCGCGGTTGGGCCGCGGCATCCAGGCCTGGGCCACGCTGAACGTCTCGGGGTCGCCGATGCCCAGCAGCTCGGCCAGGCCCATCTCGGTGGCCAGCGGGGTGTCCGACGACTTCGACATCGCGGCCAGGCGCAGCGGGGACAGCCGGCGCGCGACCGCCTCGGCCTCCTCGACGCTGAGCCGGTCGGGCGTGCCCACCTCGGCCTCGTGCTCCATCGAATAGGTGTTGAGCACCCGCCGCCCGCCGTGATGCGCGACCTCGAGCACGAGCAGCGAGCGGTCGAGCAGCCGTGGGGGCTGCTCGTCGAGATCGAGAACGGTGACGCCGTCGATGCCGTCGTCGAGCTGGGTCGCGCCCTTGAGGTCGGCGCCGTCGAGCACGATCACCACGTGCGGCGTGCTCACGCTCTGGCCCATCGGATTGAACCGCGGCCGGTTGCCGATCACGTCCTCGAGCAGCTTCTCCAGCTCGGGCCCGGTGCTCGCGACCAGCCGTACGTGACCGAGCGCGTCGGTGCGGGCCGGGTGCAGGTTGTGCGGCAGCCACTTGGCCCATTCCCACGACGCGCGGCGCTCGGGGCCGGCACAGACCGCGACGATCAGGTCGTCGGGGGCGTGGAACGTGGCCAGCTGGGCGACCACCGCGCGGCTCAGCCCCTGCACGTCGGAGGTCGTGCCGGGACCGCTGCCGCGCAGGAACACCCGGGCGAACCCGCGCAGCGACGCGGCCACCGGCAGGTCGGGCACCACCGAATAGGCGTCGAGGAAGCGTCGCAGGGCGCCCGCGGTCATCGGCTCGAGCTCGTCGAGCGGCCGGGTCACCGGCGGCAGCAGCGGCGTGGCCAGCGTCTGCGGGCCGATCGCCAGCCGCACGACGCCGAAGTCGGGATCGCTGGTGCGTCGCTCCCACACGCGATGGCTGGCCGCGGTGGACCACAGCTTGGTCGGGTCGGGGTGCCGATAGAGCAGGCCGACGCGCTGCTTGCGGGCCGTCTCGCGGACGCGTTTGCGCAGGCCGGAAAGGTGCCGCAGGTATTCGCGGCGGGCCGCCATCATCTCGGCCTTCTTGGGCGAGCCGTTCGAGCCGAAGCTGGTGACCAGCATGGCGATCGAGGAGACGCCGAACAGGCCACCGATCACATAGGCGTAGGGGCCGGTGCTGCCGCGTCCCATCATCATGGCCATCGCGACCGAGCCGCCCAGCATCGGCAGCGCCATCATCGCCTGCTGCCAGCGGCCGCCGGCCGCCTGCGGGATCTCGGGCGGCGGTTCGACGGCGATCTCGCCGGTCGGGATCTCCGGCGCGGGGCGCCGGGCCGACCGCTTGATCACTACCGTACTCATTCCGCCTTTTATCCCTTTCGTCGACAATGGAGCGATTACGCCGGTGGGCGCGGTGCTGGCCTCATGGTAGGTAAAGTGCGCTTGCGTCCGCAGCCTCGTCTTCGTCGATGGAGAAAGCGGGCACATGGGGGAGGTGTATCGATGAGCATCGGACTGGCGCGGGTCACGATCAGTGCTCCGCAGCGCCGCATCGACGTGGCGCTGCCCGAGCACGTGCCGCTGGCCGAGCTGCTGCCCGAGGTGCTGCGGCACGCGGGCGAGGGCCTCGCCGACGACGGTGAGAAACACGGCGGCTGGGTGCTGCGGCGCACCGACGGCGTCGCCCTGGCCACCGCCCAAGGTCTTTTCCCCCAGGGCGTACGGGACGGCGAGGTGCTCCACCTGGTGCCGGCCCACGACGAGTGGCCCGAGCTCGAGTACGACGACGTGGTCGAGGCCATCGCCGAGGGCGCCCGCCGCCGGGGCAACGCCTGGACGCCCGCCTCCACCCGCACGTCCTCGCTGGTCGGGGCCGGAGTGCTGCTCGCGCTGGGCCTGATCGCGGTGCTCGCCGCCGGTCCAGGATGGACGGGCGGGGCCTTCGCCGGGCTCGGGCTGGCGCTGCTGCTCGCGCTGGCCGGGGTGACCGCCTCCCGGGCGTACGGGGATGCCCGCGCCGGTGCGGCCCTCGGCGCGTACGCGATGCCGTTCGCCTTCGCCGGCGGCGCCGTCCTGGTGGCGACCGGCGACCGGGTCGGCGTGCTCGGGCTGCTGCCCTGGCTCGGCGGCTCCGAACTGCTGGCCGGCTCGGTGGCGCTGCTGCTGATCGCCGCGCTCGGCGGGGTCGGCGTGGCCGGTCAGCTGCGACTGTTCACGGCGGGCGCCGTGGTCGGCCTGTTCGGCGCGATCACCGCCCTGACCAGCATGGTCACCAGCGCCGCGGGAGCCGCCGCGGTGCTGATCTCGATCCTGGTCTGCGGGATCGGCGCGATGCCGTTGCTCGCGATCCGCTTCGGCAAGGTGCCGATGCCGCCGGTCGCGCTGCCGACCGGCGCCGAGGCGGCCGAGGGCTTCACCGGGGTCAGCGCGGCCAGCGCGCTCGACGCCGCCCGCGAGCGTCCCGACCGGGCCACCGTGTTCGCGGCCGTGAGCCGCACCGAGGAACTGCTGGCGGGCATGCTGCTCGGCCACGCCGTGCTGGCCGTGGCCGCGTTCGGCGTGCTGTCCGTGGCCGGCTCGCTCTCGGCCCGCATCCTGATGGGCGTCTCCGCGGCGGCGCTGCTGCTGCGCTCGCGGCTGTTCGTCACGCTGCGCCAGCGGGTGCCGCTGGTCGTGGGCGGCCTGGCCGGGGTGGCCGCGCTCGGCATCGACCTGCTGGGCGGCGCGAACGCGACGGTGCTGCTCGGCGTGACCGCGGCGGCGCTCGCCCTGGCCCTGATCACCGTGGTGGCCGGGGCGACCTATTCGCGCAAGCCGCCCTCCCCGTACCTGGGGCGTGGCGCCGACCTGCTCGACACGCTGGTGGTCGTGTCGGTGATCCCGGTGGCGTGCGCGGTCGTCGGCCTCTACGACGCCGTGACCGGCATCGGCGGCTGAGCGCGGCGGAAAAGCAGGCGCGGACGGAGCTCGAAGGCTGCCGTCCGCGCGTGCGATGACGTCAAGGGATCGCGCGACGTCGGCGGGCGACGGCGGTGCGCGACCTCTGCTCGGTCAGATCAGTGCTCGTGGCCCTCGGCCTCGGCGGCCTCCTGGCGCTTGAACGACGCCCGGATCTCCTCCTCGGCCTCGACCCGCCCGGTCCAGGTGGCGCCCTCGACCGACTTGCCGGGCTCGAGGTCCTTGTAGACCGTGAAGAAGTGCTGGATCTCCATCCGGTCGAACTCGCCCAGGTGGTGGATGTCGCGCAGGTGCTCCTGACGCGGGTCCTCGAAGGGCACGCAGAGGACCTTGTCGTCGCGGCCCTTCTCGTCGGTCATCCGGTACATGCCGATGGCCCGTGCCCGGATCAGGCAGCCGGGGAACGTCGGCTCCTGCACCAGCACGAGCGCGTCCAGCGGGTCACCGTCCTGGCCCAGGGTGCCCTCGATGAAGCCGTAGTCGGCCGGGTACTGAGTCGAGGTGAAGAGGGTCCGGTCGAGCCGGATGCGACCAGTCTTGTGGTCGACCTCGTACTTGTTGCGGTTTCCCTTGGGGATCTCAACCAGTACATCGAAATCCATGATGTGACTCC
Organism: Actinoplanes sp. NPDC021490; assembly: GCF_055562135.1. Taxonomy (NCBI): domain Bacteria; kingdom Bacillati; phylum Actinomycetota; class Actinomycetes; order Micromonosporales; family Micromonosporaceae; genus Actinoplanes; species Actinoplanes sp. NPDC021490. The sequence goes on along the minus strand of NZ_JBVHFW010000021.1, from coordinate 41,751 downwards.
CTTGTTCGCCCGCTTGAGAGAAACCGGTCCCACGGGCGGGGAAAACTGCGGCCGGACATTGGCGGCCGACAGGATCCGCGCGCGACGGTGTGCCGGATGTCGCTAGTCTCCCCTAAGTCTTACGCCGCGTTCTAGGAGGGGCTCGTGGGGAGGCAAGATTCACACGACGGTCCCGGCTACGACGGCGTGTCCGAGTCGCATCGGGACTCCGGAAACGGTAACCCGGCAGCGGCCCGCGAGGGTGATTCTTCGGCACAGCCCGGTCCGACGGTCGACCTCAGGGGTCACGCAGCCGGACAAAAGCCTCAGCAGGCACCGCAATCCGCGGGTCCGCCATCCGTTCGGCCGGAATCCGCGGCCGGTCCGGCCCACGTTTCTCGCGAATCGCGACAATCTCCGCCCGGGCTCGGAAATGGGGCGGGACAATCTCACAACAGTCCGACTGGTGAGACTGGCGGAACCTATGGACGGGCTGCTGTGCCGATCAACAATGTGCGACCTACGTCACCGGTGCCGGCCGCGAATGTCGGCGAGGCCGCCGGAAATGGCGCGCTGAATGGGCCGGACCCGGCATTGTCCCCCGTAGCGGGCGATTCGGCCGCGACCAGCGACGGTGGCCGGCCAGGTGCGGCGCGAGCCGGGTCCGGAACTCGTACGAAATTGGTTGTCCTTTCGATTGTGATCTTTTTGGTGGCCGCGGCCGGCGTTGTCGCACTGCTACGCCCCGACCCGGTCGACAGGTGGTTGTCGGCCGATCCGACGAGCACGCCGACCCCGGCCCCCACCACACCCGATCCGTCGCCCACCCCGGTCCTGATGGCGGCGACTGGTGGCGGCGCGGCACTCACCGGCGACGGCGTGACCCGGGCGATCGACCCCCTCGTGAAGTCGGCCGTGCTGGGCTCGAAGGTGCACGTGGCCGTGCTGGACGTGGCCTCGGACGAGTTGCTCTACGCCCGGAACGCGGACACGATGACCACGCCCGCCTCGACGACGAAGCTGCTGACGGCGGCGGCTGTGCTGGACGCGCGCGGGCCCTCGCACAGGCTGAGCACGCGCGTGGTGGCGGGCAGCCAGCCGGGCGAGGTAGTGCTGATCGGTGGCGGCGACCCGACGCTGGCGACCACCAGAAACAACCTGTTCCCGGGGGCGGCCCGGCTGGATCTGCTGGCCGAGCAGGTCAAGAAGGCGCTGGGCCCGACCGGACCGACCAGCCTCCGGTACGACACGTCGCTGTTCAGCGGCCCCGAGACGGCTCGCGGGTGGGACGCCGGCGACATCTCGTACGGGCAGGTGTCGCGGATCCAGGCGCTGATGGTCAACGCGGGCCGGGTCAGGCCGATCCACAACGAGTTCGGCGGCGACCCGCGCTCGTCGAATCCGGCCGACGCGGCGGCCCGGGCGTTCGCCAAGATGCTCGGAGTGCCCTCGTCGGCGGTCCGGAAGGGCAAGGCGCCGGCGGCAGTGGCGTCCGCGGCGGCGGGTGGCGTAACGCCGGGACAGCAGCTCGGAGTCGTGCAGTCGCCGCCGATGGTGCAGCTCACCGACTGGATGCTCGAGCAGAGCGACAACACGGCGGCCGAGGTGCTGGCCCGGCAGGTCGCGATCGCCGCCGGCAAGCCGGGCACGTTCGACGACGCCACCGAATCGATCATCGCCCGGTTGCGTGCTCTGGGGCTGCCGGCCGACGAGGCCAACCTGTACGACGCGAGCGGGCTGTCGCGGAACAACGGGATCAGCCCGACCATGCTGACACAGTTGCTGGCGCTGGCCGCGTCGGGGCAACAGCCCGCGCTGAGCAGCATGTTCGGCGGACTGCCGGTGGCGGGCTGGTCGGGCACGATGACCAAGCGGTTCGTCTCGCCCGCGCCCAACCGGGTCGGCCGGGGCGTCGTACGGGCCAAGACCGGCACGCTGAGCGGCGTCAACACGATGGCCGGGGTCCTGACCACGGCCGATGGCCGCCTGCTGGTCTTCGCGATCATGGCGAGCGGCTCGGCCGGCGCGGTGCCCGGGCGCGCGGCCCTCGACCGGGTCGCGGCCAAGCTCGTCGCCTGTGGCTGCTCCTGATTCGATCTCCGGGTTTCACCTGAGGTCGGGGCTCGATCGCCGCGGGTACGGTGGTGGGCATGGCGCAGTTCGTTGACTGGGATCTGGCCGCCGCCACCGCGGGCGCGCTGTCTAAATCCGGCCCCGCGGTCTCCTACGACGACGCGATGGCGGTGGTGTCCGAGCTGCGGAATCTCACCGACGAAGCGGCGGGGCACGTCGCGGCGTACACCGGGCTCAACCCACAGGTCGAGGTCCCGCCCGTACGGGTGGTGGACCGCAAGGACTGGGCCGCGGTCAACATCGCGGGCCTCAAACAGGTGATCATCCCGCTCGTGACCCGGCTCTCGGGCGACAAGCAGCCCGGCGGCCTGGCCGACGCGATCGGTTCCCGGGTCACCGGCGTGCAGGCCGGCACGATCCTGGCCTATCTCTCCGGCCGGGTCCTCGGGCAATACGAGGTGTTCTCCGGCAACCCCGGCCAGCTGCTGCTCAACGCGCCCAACATCGTCGACGTGGAGCGCAAGCTGGGCGCCGACCCGCGCGACTTCCGGCTGTGGGTCTGCCTGCACGAGGTCACGCACCGCACCCAGTTCACCGCCGTCCCCTGGATGCGCGGCTACTTCCTGGGTGAGGTGCAGGCGTTCGTCGACGCGTCGCAGAGCACCGAGCACATCCTCGAGCGCATGCGCCGCGGCGTGGCCACCCTGTCCGACGCGCTGCGCGACCCCGACTCGCGCTCGTCCGTGCTCGACATCGTGCAGACCCCGGGGCAAAAAGCCGTGCTCGACCGGCTGACCGCGCTGATGACCCTGCTCGAGGGGCACGCCGAGTTCGTGATGGACGGCGTCGGCCCCGAGGTCATCCCGAGCGTCGAGTCGATCCGGTCCAAGTTCAACCGGCGGCGCGAGACCGGAAACCCGCTCGAGAAGGCCGTACGGCGGCTGCTCGGCATCGAGGTCAAGATGCGGCAGTACGCCGAGGGCCGCAAGTTCGTGCACGGCGTGGTCGAGCGGGTCGGCATGGACGGCTTCAACAAGATCTTCGACTCGCCCCTCACGCTGCCGCGGCTCGACGAGCTCGGCGACCCGGACGCTTGGGTGACCCGAGTCCACGGACCGCAGCCCGCGATCGGCGGGTAGTGGCCCGGATCCCGCCCGCTGTCGCCGCGGTGCGGCTGGCCGTGCGCCGGGCGTTGCCGCCGGACGGTCTGGTGCTGGTGGCGTGCTCGGGCGGGGCCGATTCGCTGGCCCTGGCGGCCGCCGCCCGGTTCGTGGGGTCCTCGGTCGGTCTCGTCACCGTGGATCACGACCTGCAGGCGGGATCGGCTTCCCGGGCCGCCGACGTCGCGGCCTGGGCTTCCTCGGCCGGCTTCGACCCCGTCGTGGTCGAGACGGTCTCGGTGTCCGGACTGCCGGGCGGGCCGGAGGCGGCCGCGCGAACCGCCCGATACGCGGCGCTGCAGGCGGCCGCCTCGCGGGCGGGCGCGGCGGCGGTGCTGCTCGGACACACGCGGGACGACCAGGCCGAAACGGTGTTGCTGGCGCTGGCGCGGGGAGCCGGGCCGCGGGGCTTGGCGGGCATGCCGTCGCGCAAGGGGATCTTCGTGCGCCCGCTGCTCGACGTGGCCCGGGCCGACACCCGCAAGGCGTGCGCGGATCTCGGGCTCACCCCGTGGGAGGACCCGCACAATTCGGATCCGGCATTTGCCCGGTCCCGCGTACGGGGGAAGGCTCTTCCGGCTCTGGTCGAGGCGCTCGGGCCGGCTGTGGTGGCCAATCTGGCCCGCTCGGCTGCGTTGATCGCGGCCGACAACGAGGCGCTGGACGCGCTGGCGGCGGAGGCTCTGGCCGGGGAGGCCCCGGCCGCGGAGGCCCCGACTGCAGACATCGTGGCTGTGGAAGCGGTGGGTGCAGACGCCGTGGCTGTGGAAGCGGTGGGTGCAGACGCCGTGGCTGTGGAAGCGGTGGGTGCAGACGCCGTGGCTGCGGATGCCGGCGCTGTGGAAGCAGTGGGTGCGGACGCCGGGGCTATGGAAGCCGTGGCTGCGGACGCGCAGGCCGCGGACGCTCTGACCGCAGACGGGACCGCCGCAGACGCTTTAAGTGCACATGCGCAGGCCCCGAACGCTCCAGCTGTGGACGAGCCGGCCATGTACGCCCTGTGGACAACGGAGCCCGGTTCAGCCGACTCGGCGGACGAGCTGTGGACAACCGAGCCTGATCCGCTTGACACGGGTGTAGGTTCCTCCCACTTTTCCCTGGGTGGGCGGGGGAGGCGGCGGCTGCTCCAACCGGTAAAACGGCCCCATCTCGATATTTCGGATTTGTCGGCGTTGCACCCCGCTCTACGGCGGCGAGTCCTGCACATGTGGGCCCGGCAGCTCGGCGCGCCCGGCGGTGCCCTCTCGCATCGTCATGTCGAGGCCCTCGACGCCCTCGTCACGCAGTGGCACGGGCAGGGCGCGGTGCACCTCCCGGGGGGCATTCGGGTGGTCCGCGACCATGGCGCACTCGTTCGAGTGCCCTGACGGCTTGTGAGAGTTGTCACTCCCGATGTCGTGTTCGGCCGTCACCGTGGGCGGAAGCGGCCATTTTCCTGCGGTTGAGGCCGACTTGATCGGTGCCCCGTGCGGCGGACGGCAACCTTCATGCGGCACGCTTGGGCCATGGCTGACGGGTCCTGGTACGACTCCGACATCGATCACGTGATCATCTCCGAGGAGCAGATCCGGGAAAAGATCGCCGAACTGGCGAAGCAGGTCTCCGCCGACCACACCGGCGCCGAGGGCGGCATCCTGCTCGTGTGCGTGCTCAAGGGCGCGGTCATGTTCATGGCCGACTTCGCCCGGGCGCTGGCCGGCCACGGGCCGTCCACCGAGATGGAGTTCATGGCCGTCTCGTCGTACGGGCAGGGCACCACGTCCTCGGGGGTCGTGCGCATCCTCAAGGATCTCGACCGCGACATCACCGGACGGCATGTGGTCGTGGTCGAGGACATCGTCGACTCCGGTCTGACGCTGTCGTGGCTGATGAAATATCTGCAGTCCCGCTCGGCCGCCAGCGTCGAGGTGGTCGCGTTGTTCCGCAAGCCCGACGCCGTAAAGGTGCAGGTCCCGGTCAAGTACGTCGGGTTCGACATCCCCAACGAGTTCGTCGTCGGCTACGGCCTGGACTTCGCCGAGCGCTACCGGGAGCTGCCGTACGTCGGGGTGCTGAAGCCCGAGGTCTACGCCCGTAGCTGAACCGTTTCTCAGCCTCTTCTCAGAAATCCGTCCTTATGGGCGGTTTTGCCACCAAAGCTTGCTGAACGGCCGGCGGCCTGCGGATGTCCGGGCGACGGGCTCATGGGTTCGCAAGAAGCACCCACGGTGTACCGTCGAGTGACCGATGGCGCAGCGTCACAAGCGCCGGAGGGGCCGGGGGTTTCTTCGCTACCGCGGGGGTATCAGACCGGAGCCGCCGGTGAGCGGCACGTTGAGGTGACCAGGACGCCGATCAGGAGGGTCCGGGCGCTTGGCGCCCGACAACAGTATGGAACGTACGCGTTTCTTCCGCCGCCCGGTGGTCTGGATCATTCTGGTGATCATCGGCGTGATTGCGCTGAGCTCGTTCTTCACCAGTGGTCCCAGCTACCAGCGCGTAGATACCTCGGTGGCGCTCGAGCGCCTGAACCAGCCCGGCATCGAGAAGGTCGTCCAGAAGGACAAGGAGCAGACGCTCCAGATCGATCTCGCCTCGCCCGAGCGGTTCGAGGGCAAGACCACCGACAAGATCGAGACCCAGTATCCGTACGAGGTCACACAGGCGATCTGGAACGAGGTGCAGGAAGCCAAGACCGCGGGCCGGATCACCGGCACGATCAACGCCACGGTCTCGGGTGACAACATCCTCTTCAGCCTGCTGATCAACCTGCTTCCGATCGCGATTCTCGTGATCCTGCTGCTGCTGTTCATGTCGCAGATGCAGGGTGGCGGCTCGCGGGTGCTCAACTTCGGCAAGTCCAAGGCCAAGATGATCACCAAGGACACGCCCAAGACGACGTTCGCCGACGTGGCGGGCTCGGACGAGGCGGTCCAGGAACTGCACGAGATCAAGGACTTCCTGCAGAACCCGGCCAAGTACCAGGCTCTGGGCGCCAAGATCCCGAAGGGCGTGCTGCTGTTCGGCCCGCCCGGAACCGGTAAGACGCTGCTGGCCCGCGCGGTCGCCGGCGAGGCCGGGGTGCCGTTCTACTCGATCTCCGGTTCCGACTTCGTCGAGATGTTCGTGGGTGTCGGCGCGAGCCGCGTCCGCGACCTGTTCGAGCAGGCCAAGTCGAACGCCCCGGCGATCGTCTTCGTCGACGAGATCGACGCCGTCGGCCGCCACCGCGGCGCCGGCATGGGCGGCGGTCACGACGAGCGCGAGCAGACGCTCAACCAGCTGCTCGTCGAGATGGACGGCTTCGACACCAAGGGCGGGGTCATCCTGATCGCGGCCACCAACCGGCCCGACATCCTCGACCCGGCCCTGCTGCGTCCCGGCCGTTTCGACCGCCAGATCCCGGTCGACAACCCCGACATGGAAGGCCGCAAGGCGATCCTGCGGGTGCACGCCAAGGGCAAGCCGTTCACGCCCGACGTCGACCTCGACTCGGTGGCCCGCCGCACGCCGGGCTTCTCCGGCGCCGACCTGGCCAACGTGATCAACGAGGCCGCGCTGCTGACCGCCCGTAACGAGAAGCGGGCGATCTCGAACTACTTCCTCGAGGAGTCGATCGACCGGGTCATCGCGGGCCCCGAGCGCCGCACCCGGGCGATGAGCGACAACGAGAAGAAGATCACCGCGTACCACGAGGGTGGTCACGCCCTGGTGGCGTACGCGCTGCCGCACTCGGCGCCGGTGCACAAGGTGACGATCCTGCCGCGTGGCCGCTCGCTGGGTCACACGCTGGTGCTGCCGACCGAGGACAAGTACACCCAGACCCGCGCCGAGATGATCGACACCCTGGCCTACGCGCTGGGTGGCCGGGCCGCCGAGGAGCTCGTTTTCCACGAGCCCACCACCGGTGCCGGCAACGACATCGAGAAGGCGTCCGGCCTGGCCCGGGCCATGGTCACCCAGTACGGCATGAGCTCGAAGCTCGGTGCGGTCAAGTACGGCACCAGCGGGGACGAGCCGTTCATGGGCCGCAACATGGGCCACGAGCGGGACTACTCCGACTCGGTCGCGGCCGACATCGACAGCGAGGTGCGCGCGCTCATCGAGCTGGCGCACGACGAGGCCTGGGAGATCCTGGTCGAGTACCGGGACGTACTCGACAGCATGGTCCTCGAGCTGATGGAGAAGGAAACCATCACCCGCGAGGACATGGACCGGATCTGCGCCCGCGTGGTCAAGCGCCCGCCGATGTCGCCGTTCAACGGCTTCGGCAAGCGTCTGCCCTCCGAGGCGCCCCCGGTGCTGACCCCGGCCGAGCGCGACAAGCTCAAGGCGCAGGCCGAGGCCGACGGTCAGATCGCCGTCGGGCCCAACCCGAACGGCAGCAGCTCGGAAGGCAGCAACTGATCAGCGACGACGACGAACTGGACTATCTCGCCGCCCGGCTGGTCGACGGCAAGCTCACCGGATCTCCGGTCGAGCACGCCGTCGACCTCGGGCGAATCGAGAAGGCCGTTCGCGAGATCCTCATCGCGGTCGGGGAAGATCCCGACCGCGATGGTCTCGAACGCACCCCGTCGCGGGTGGCCCGGGCGTACGCGGAACTGTTCGCCGGCCTGCGCGTCGATCCGGCCGAGGTTCTGCGGACCACGTTCGAGGCCGACCACGAAGAGATGGTGCTGGTCCGCGACATCGAAGTGATGAGCATGTGCGAGCACCATCTGCTCCCGTTCAAGGGCGTGGCGCACATCGGCTACATCCCCGGCCCGCACGGCCGGATCACCGGGCTCTCCAAGCTGGCCCGTCTGGTCGAGGTCTTCGCCCGCCGGCCGCAGGTGCAGGAGAGGCTGACCTCCCAGATAGCCGACCTGCTGATGGCCAAGCTGGATGCGCGCGGCGCGATAGTGGTGCTCGAGTGCGAGCACCTGTGCATGGAGATGCGCGGCATCCGCAAGGTCGGCGCCCGCACGGTCACCTCCGCCGTGCGCGGGGCCTATCAGACCGACGCGAAGGTACGCGCCGAGGCGATGGCGCTGATCAACGCCCGTTAGGCCAAATGGGCTCAAGCGCCGACCATGCGGTTGGCCAGCGTCGACATCGTGTACGTGCCGATGCCCAGCACCACCTCGAGCGCGTTGCGCCGGGTGAAGCCCGCGGCCAGGAACTCCGCCATCTCGTCGTCGGGCACCTCGCCCGCCGTGCCCAGCACCCGCAGCGTGAAGTCCCGCAGCGCGGCCAGCCGAGGATCGGCCGGGGGTGCGCCCGTACGCAGGGCGGTGATCAGCGCGGCGTCGGCGTCCAGGGTGCGCAGCCGGCCGGTGTGCATGGCCAGGCAGACCCGGCAGTCGTTGCGGGCGGCGATCACCATGACCACGACCTCGCGGGCCAGCGGGTCGAGCGTGCTCGCCTCGAACAGCGAACTGGCCTGCAGAAACCCGCCGAGCATCTCGGGTGACTCGGCCAGCAGGCCCACCGCGGCGGGCAGATGGCCGAGATGCTGGACGGTCGACTCGATCAGCGGGCGGGAACCGGCCGGGGCGGAGTCGAGGGTGTGCTGGATGAACATCGTGCCTCCGGTAAACTCGTCAACGTGGTTGTCGAAACCGTAAACCAGGTTGTCGAGTTTGCCAATGGCTGATTTCGAGCCGCCGGGCTTCGAACTGCCGTTGCTGCTGTTCGCGGGCTTCCGCTCGCTCATCGACGAGTTGCATGCCGAACTGGCCGAACGCGGGCACCCCGACGCGCGTCCGGTGCACGGATTCGCCATGCAGGCGATCGGGCCGGGCGGCGCCACGGCCAGCGAGGTCGGGCGGCGGCTCGGCGTCTCCAAACAGGCCGCCGGCAAGACCGTCGACCGCCTCGCCGCCCTCGGCTACGTCGAACGCGCCGACGACCCGCACGACGCCCGCCGCAAGCTGATCAGGCTGACCCCGCTCGGCCTCGACATGCTGACCCAGTCGGCCGAGATCTTCGACCGGCTGCGGGCGCGCTGGGTCGAACGCCTCGGCGCCGAGCGCGTTGCGTCGCTCGAGTCATCCCTGCGTACGGTCGTGCCCGCCGCAGGCTTCCCGGTCGACGTGCCCGGCTGGTTCGGCTGACCGGGGTCCGAAGCTCAGGGCCGACAGGCCTGGTTGGGCGAGAAGCCGGGCTCAGAGGCCGACAGGCCGGGCGGATCGGTTAATCGGTGTTCGCCTCCGGTGACCCTCGGAATACTGGGGCCGTGATCGAGAAGAAGCTCAATCCCGCCACCGTCCACGAGCCCCCCGGCTACTCCCACATCACCATCTCGTCCGAGAGCCGCCTCGCCCACCTGGCCGGGCAGTGCCCACTCGACCTCGACGGCAAGGTCGTCGGCGAACCGGGCGACTTCGAGGCCCAGACCGACCAGGTGATCGCCAACTGCCTGGCCGTGCTCGAAGCGGCCGGCGCCGCGCCGGGCGACGTGGTCCGCTCGGTGATCTACGTCGTCAGCGCCGACAGCACCCAGCTCGCGGCCGTGTGGGACCGGCTCAACGAATCGCCGCTGGCCCCGGCCTTCACCACGGCGTCGACGCTGCTCGGCGTGACCGTGCTGGGCTTCCGCGGGCAACTGGTCGAGGTCGACCTGACCGCCACCCTCAGTTGAAGAAGCTCGCCAGCCCCACGCCCATGCACGTGAGCAGCACCGGCACCAGGCAGGCGACCGCGCCGATGATCGGGGTGCGGTCGACGCCGCCCGGTTCGCCGCCGTAGACGAAACCGATCGTCACCCAGCCCAGGCCGAAGGCCAGAACAGGCATGGTCAGGCCGCACAGCAGGGCGTACGTAGGCACCGTGCCGGGCGACGCCACCAAGTACAGCGCGATCTGCACGATCAGCACCACGGCCGCGAACGGGCCGTAGATGAGCAGGTTGCGCGCCCACGGCCGCCACCTGCGGGCCGGTGAAGTCTCGGCCAGGATCGCGTCGCCGGCGTCGGCCGCCCGCCGGGCCTGCTGCAAGGCGCCCAGCGCGGCCGCGGGACCCGAACCGGCGGCCTGCGCGGCCACCTGCAGGTCGGCGGGCTGCGGGCGCAGCTCGAGCACCGGGACGCCCAGCTCCTGAGCCAGCCGGGCCTCCTGGGCCGCGAGCCGGGATCGTACGGAGGAAAGCTCCTGGCTCGCCGCCATGACCGCCGCCTGATGCTCGGCCGACGCGGCGCTCGCGGCCCGGCGCACGGAGTCGAGGCGCTGGGCGGCCGCCAGATAATCGGCCCACGGACCCGGAGCCGGAGGTGTCGGCTGCGCCGGAATCGGACTGGTCGCCTGCTGCTGATCGGTCACGCCTCGTCACCCCAGTCGTCGCCCACACCGGGGTCGAGGAACGGCACGAGCGTGACCGTGCGGCCGGACTGGCGATCGTGCAAAAGCGCGCGGTTCGGCCGGGGCAGCCACTCCACCGGCTCGCCGATCGTCGCCGCGATCTCGGCCGGCGGCACGTTGAGGAACAGCAGCCCGGCCACGTCGACACCTGAGGTGCACGCGCGCGGATCACGCCACCAGGCCAGCAGATGCGCACCCCGCGACGGGCCGTCCCGCAGGAACGCCGGCAGAACCCCGGGGGCGAGCGCGTCCATGCCGAAAACCACGCGATAGCCCGGACGCCCGGGATCGAACTCGTCGGCCAGACCGGCCCGGTCGACCAGCACGACCTCCTGCCGATGACCGATTTCGGCGGCCAGGCCCTCGGCGAGACGGTCACCCTCGGCGACCAGAGACGCGATCACAAAGCGTGCCGTACGCGGCGGGTGGAACGCGGCCACACTGCGAGCGGCCGCATCGAGCACCTCGGACGCCGACGCCTGCGAACCGAAGATCGCCAGATGCCGTCCGGGCGTGGCGTCGAGCGGGAACGCCGCCGTGGACAGGCCCACGTCGAGCATCCGGCCCAGCAGCGCGGACGGGATCGTCCCACGACCGGCCAGCGCGGCCCGATACGTCGGGTCGTCGGCCAGATGCTGATGGGCGTACCCGGCGAAGATGCGCGGCGGCTGCGACTCCGGATCGCGGGCGCCCCACAGCTTGTGCCGCAGGTCGCTGAGCAGTTCCTCGTCGGCGTGCGGGTCGGGGAAACGGATGATGCGCTCATGCCCCCGGGTGGCGCCGCGCGGGCCACCGAGGCCGCCCGCCGTGTTGACCACCGCCGTGCCCAGGGGCAGACCCGCCGCCGAGTCGTTGGCCGGCTCCAGCACGTCGCCGCCGCCGGGCAACGCGATGCGTACGGGAAACTGGCCGAAGAACGAATCGCGCTTGGCATACAGCGCCGACACGCCCGTCGTGTTCTGGCTGGCCAGCACCAGATGGATGCCGCACGAACGACCCGTGCGGGCCAGCGAGTCGAGCAGCGCCGTCGCCTCGGCCGCCACCGGATCACCGCCGCCCAGCAGCACCGGGAACTCGTCGACCACACACAGAATCCGCGGCAACGGACGCTTCAGCCCGTCCTCGGCCGCGGCGACGCGCAGCTCCTTGAGAGTCGAGACACCCGCCCTCTCGTACGCCGTCGAGCGGCGCGACATCTCCGCGTTGAGCTCGCGCAGCACGGCCAGACCGTATTCCCGGTCGGCCTCGACCCCCACCGCCCGCGCATGCGGCAGCCAGGTGCGGTCGCGCCGGGTCGGCACGAACTCGGCGAAGGTGACGCCCTCCTTGAAGTCGAGCAGATAGAGGGCCAGCTCGGACGGGCTGTAACGGGCGCCCAACCCGTACAGCACGTTGATCAGGAAGGCGGTCTTGCCCGCGCCGGCCCGGCCGCCGACGATCCAATGTGGGGTCACATCGTTGAACCGCAACGCCAGCGGCGTGTCCCCGTCATGGCCCACGACCGTGCTCAGACCCTCGGCCGCGTCGCCCGACCACAATTCCTCACCCGGCTCGGGCAGCAGGTCGGCCAGCGTCACCCGGGACGCCGCGGCCGAGTGGGCGGCCAGCTCGCGGCACACCGAGTCGATCAGGTGGGGCGGCGGATCCTCGTCGAGGAAGACCGGAGCGTTGAGCCACGACACATCGGGCGTCGAGCCGAACGTCGCCCCGGGCGGATCACCGATCACCGCGTACGGATTCCGGACCGACACCATCGTCGTCCGCGGCAGCGGCGCCTGGGTCGTCTCGGCGGTCAGCGGCGGCGGGGGCCAGCCGGCCACGATCAGATGCAGGCCGGAATCGGGACCCTGCTGGGCCAGCGCGGCAATGCGGCGCAGTTCCTCGCCCTCGGTCAGCTCGGGCAGGCTGGCGATGACCACCAGCATCATGCGGTCACGCCGGGTGCGCCGCGGGGCCACCCCACGCCCCGGACGAAGCCACTTCTCGGCCTCGGCGAGCACGTCACGCAGGCCCTGACGATCGGTGGCGGGCGGCGACAGCAGGCCCGCGTCACGCAGATCGGCGAAGGGCGCGAACACCTCACCGCCGCCGATGCCGTCGACCGCGCGGACCAGCAGCGAACCGGCCGGAGCGGCGGCCAGCAGGCGCAGCAGGATCGCGCGCAGCAGCCCGAAGACGCGAGAATCGGTGGCGGTGGCGTCGATGGTCAGGTGGCCTGTGCCCAGCAACGGGACGATCGCCGGGAAACGGCTGTCGTCGAGCAGCTGAGCGGACCCGAGCCGGACGAACTGCGGTGGGTAGACACCGCCCAGCGGCGTGTTGACCGACTGCGCGTCGAGGGGCGCGCCGAGCCAGCCCGGAGCCAGCGCCCCGGCCGCCGCCCGCAGATCCTCGGCCAGGCGATGCTGCTCGCGCGGATCGGGCGACGACGCGTCACCATCGAGCGCCGTCGAGGCGGCATCGGCCAGCGCCGCCGCCTGCCGGTGCAAAGCGGCAGCCTGCTGGACCCGCAGAGCTGAATCCACCACCGCTCTCACCTCCTGTGTGCGGATAAAACTTATCCCAGACGTGGCGGGGCATCGCGTTCCCGGTAGCCGGATCGATGTCCGCGTCGTCGGGCTTGTGCCGCTCGCGGCCCGTCCGGGGTGATCGGTGTGCGGAGGCACTACTGTCGTATGTGTGCAACCGCAGGAGCCCGTGCCCGAACCCGCGACCCCACCACCGGGCGTGACCTCGCCGGCGGCGGCCCCGGTCAAGAAGCCGCGCAACCGCCGGCTGCGGCTGTGGTTGGCGCTGGGGGCCGGGGTTCTGGGGCTGCTCTGCCTCGGAGGCGTGGGGGTGGCTGTGCTGCTCTACGACGACGAAACAAAGATCGAGCGAGCCGAGCCCGACGCGGTGGCCGACAACTTCCTACGTGCCTATCTCGTCAACCGCGACGACAAAGAGGCCGCGCTCTATCAGTGCACATCCGGCGGAGACTTCGCCGAGATCTCGGCGGTGCGGAACGACATCGTCAGCCGGCAACAGAAGTTCTCCATCGGCATCCGAGTCACGTGGACCAGCATCGTGGTCAGCCAGGAGGGCGGCCAGACTGTGGCCACCACCGAGCTGCGCCAGGCGATCTCAGACGGCAGCGAGCGGTTCACCAGATCTTGGCGACTTCCGATGGTCGACCAAGACGGTTGGCGGGTGTGCGGAGCCCAGCAGGTTTCTTAGCGCCTACTCGGACCAAAGCAAGTGCGCGGTCACCTCGAGTGTTCGTGGTGCATGACCGCTCCACCCCCAGCGATACCAGTCGAGTTCCGTGGTGACACGGGCACAGATCTCGCCCTCGTGATTGGTGTGCAGCTCGGTCACCGCGCGCAGGTCCCGCTCTTCGCCGCCATCATCCAGCAGCCGCACTACACGACGCCCGGACAGTGACGAGGCGTCGAGCGCCGGTACCGGTGTGCGCCGGGCGGGCTCGTCCAGAGACACCAGCCGCGAATTGGCGTCGTCGGTGGGCAGTGCGATACCCGCGACTCCGAACTCTTCGACCCAGACCCGCTCGACCGGCACGAGAGGCGCGAAGATCTCGGTCTGCTCGGCCTCGGCGCGATACCACTCGCCCTCCGACATCACCGGCACATAGGTGCGGCTGCCCTGGACGACCTTCTCGTCGGCGCGCAGATCCGAGCGCCACCCGTGCCCCGGCAGGCCGATGAGGACCCGCCGCCCGCGCAGCTGTCCGCTCATGGTGGCCGGCGTCGGCACGATCGGGCGTGGCGGCTGCAGCTCCCACTCGGGGTGCCCGGCGAACGGGTCGGGGAACGGCTCACGGCTCATCCCGAGCCGCCCAGCGGCGTGCCCTGCTCGCGCATGAACTGCACCGGGTCGATCGCTCCCGCGCTGGATCGGTCGTTGTTGAGGTGGACCTCGAAGTGCAGGTGCGGCCCGGACGAGTTGCCGCTGCTACCGACCCGGCCGATGGTCTCACCGGCCGCGACCTCCTGGCCCTCGCGGACGAACGGCCTCACGATCATGTGGCAGTACCTCGTCATGACGTTGCCGGCGTGCTGGATCTCCACCATCCAACCGCATCCGCCCTTGCCCGGGTAGCCGTCGACGTTGCACGTGTGCCGCCCGCTGTGGTCCTCGTCGCACTTCACCTTGGAGACGATGCCGCTGGCCGCCGCCGTGATCGGCGTCTGCTTTCCGGCGATCAGGTCGACGCCCTGGTGGGTCGGCCGGGACGCGCTGCGGAACCCGGAGCCGACCACCGCGCCGACCGGCAGCGTCCAGCCCGAGGCGGCGATCTGACCGGCCGAGGCGCAGACCATCGCCACCGAGTTGCCGGCCGCGTTCGCCGCCCCGTCGGCCAGCATGTTCACGATCTGGGTGGCGATCGGCTCATGCTTCGCATACGCGTCGGGGTAGGCGCTGATCTGCACCCGCTGCGCCGCCCGGGTCAGCGGCATCTTCTCCCAGCCCTGGACCGTCTTGAGCTTGTTGTAGAACTTCGTGCTCGAGTACACCGGGTCCTGCACCTGCTTGGGCGTGCCCCAGCCGGTGCTCGGGCGCTGCTGGAACAGGCCGAGCGAGTCGTGGTCGTTGCGGGCGCCGAGGTTTCCCAGGTTGTTCAGCCGGGATTCCTGCATCGCGGTGGCGATCGCGATGACCCAGGCCCGGGGCGGCATCTTCAGGTTGGCGCCGACGTTGATGATGACGGCCGCGTTGCGGATCTGCTCCGCGCCGTACGGCCGCACCCGCGGCAGCTTGGTGTCCGGGTCGATCGGCCCGGCCTTGCCGCAGCCGCCGGAGGCGGTCAGCTTGTCGTTGCCCTCGTCGGTGAGACCGCCGACCAGCAGGGCCGTGATGCTTCCACCGCAGCAGAGCAGCGCCAGCGTCGCGACCAGGGCGACGAGGAGAACGATCTTTCGCGGCCGGGGGATGCTCACGCCGAGTCCCAGTCGATCCCGTCGACCCGCCAGTGACCGTCCGGCGAGATCAGGCGCAGGCTGAGCTTCCCGGTGTCCATGGTGACGACGGCGTTCACCACGGTCTCGCTGATCGGAACCAGGCTTGGCCGACCGATCACGCGCTCGGCCGGCACGGACGACGGGTCGACCCCGTCCAGCTCGTTGGCCAGCTTCGAGGTGGAATTGGGCAACAGCTGCGCACGCCACGCCTTGGGCGTGACGTTCTGGTGATCGGCCCACGCGGACGCGAAGGCGTAGGCGACCGCCTCCGGCTGGGCGCGGCCCGGGGTGGTCGACGGGCTCGGCGGCGGCTCCGTGTCGATGATGCTGTCGTCCTGTTTGGGATCCACGCTCACCGTCGGACCGGCCGAGGTGTTGCCCAGGGGTGGCGGCGAGTCGTTACCGCCCGCGAACAACCGGCCGATGCCGATGATCGCCAGGACGATGACGGCCAGAACGATCGCTACGCCCCACCGCGACCGGAAGATTCGATTGAGGCCGAGTTCGAGAGTACGGGGCATGCGATCACTTGGCCTCGGAGCGAATGCGCGGAGTGGACGGCTCGGAACTGGTGCTGCCGGTCTCCGGCCGGTAGATGGCGTAGGACGCCGGTTGTTCGGATACCTCTGGTTCGGTCCAGCCGGGCGAGCGCCGTTCACGGTTCGTCGGCGCCTTCGTGGCCGGCGCCGTTGTTACCGGAGCTTCGTCGCGGCCGGACTCGGTGCCATCCGGCCGGGTCGGCGTCGAAACGCCGTGAGACACGGGTAGCGGCTCGGCGCGTTTCGGCGCGTGGGCGGGATCCTCCAGACGAGCCTCGGGTCGCAGATTGCCCTGATCGACGTAGACCGTGCGGCCACCGCCCTTGGCGACCACCTGACCGTCGCGGGCGTCGCTGGTTTCGACCTTGGAAGCCTCTCGCATGTCTTGGAAGAACCTGCGTGTCCACGAACCAGTGGTTATGGTGCGGGCGTTGTCCTTGCCTCCGAGTTGGGTGACTCGTCGGTACGGCCGGAGCAGCATCCAGCCGACCAGACCGCAGAGGAAGACCAGAACGACCTGGAGCCAGCCCGGCAGGCTCGCCGTATTCATGATCAGATCTACGGCGAACAGATAGATCGCTGCGCCTGTTCCGAAGATTGCGATGTTGAAGATGGCGGCGACGACAGCGTTGCCAAGTCGCTTGATCCCCGAGTTGGCCGGGCGCAGCAGGCCTACGGTTCCTAGAATGGGTGCGGCGATGACTGCCCATCGGAACACCAGGAAGCCGAGCAGTACGAGAACCGAGGCAGTCAGGTCGAACATGGCAAACATGATTGCTGCCAGAACGGCGATAAAGCCGGCGCCAATGCGATCCATGCCGTTGACGCCCTGCAGATATTCGTAGGCCTCAGGATCTTCCTGCTTGATCTGTTCGGCAACCGTTTCCCATTGGGTCTGCTTGCCTTCTAGAATCCCGTCGCGGGTGGCCGGGTTGTCCCGAATTCGTTGCGCTTCGTCCCAGGTCAGTGACCGCGAATCGTAAAGTGCCTGGCCGTACTTCTTGGCGGTGTCGCTGGTAGCGGAGCCAAGAATGCCGCGGAGCCAATTGCGATAAAGCATGGTTTCGGTGGATGTGTCACTGGCCCGGACGGCCGGTGGCCGCTGATCCTCACAAGCGTCGGTACCTCCGAGGCGGCAGCCGTTACCAGTCCCGTTTTCTGGGCGCGGCCCGACCGCGTCGTGCACCACACTCAGGGTGCCGATCAGCGTCTGGTCAGCGATGTTGGCTGACCGGACCGGCCAGGCGGCGATTGCTGTCACCGCAACCATGACCAAAAGAGCCCAGCCGGCAGTTGTCATTGCTGCGCCCATTTCGGCCTGCCTGGACCGCCAGATCAGATAGATTCCGACAATGCCCAGGGTAATTACGCCGAAGACGCTGAAGACCTTCTCGTAGACCGCCGTCGTTGCCTGCTGGACTAGCGGGTCGGCCCAACCCCAGAGGGATTCGGGGTTCCATGCCCGTTCGCGCAGCGCGTTTGATGCGCCGATGATCGCTGTGGCCATCATGAATTCGCCATTGGCGACCGTTGTTTCGAACTTATAGTCTGGGTCGACCAATGTGGAGGCGCAGCCACTGTCGAGATCGTAGGTCGTGTAGCTGTATCCCGCGTAGCCGTACTCGCTGTAGAGGCCCTGAGGCCCGTCGCCTTTGGACGACGCCGGCCGTTCAGCGAACCACCCGGCCAATCCCGAGTCCGGAGTGCTTGGCGTGGGCGGCTTCAGACACGACGCGCGACTCGCGCTGACCTTGGTCAGGCGGCTAACGCAGCCCTTGAAGTCCTGCTGCCACTCCTCGACGCTGCACGCGCCGCCCGGAGCCCGCGCCGGCGCCGCCGACGCAGGCGGCGCGGCGACCGCCCACACGATCGACGCCACCACCATGACGAACATGGTCATCAGTAGCGCCAACCCCCGCCGCACCATCTCAAACCTCCAGGTCGGACGGCAACATCGGAATCGCCGGGGTCGCCTTGGCGGCGCTCGGCGTCGTGTCGAGGTGCTCCAGCAGACCTTCAACGTACGACACGTCGACACGGACCTTCTGGACGCGTCCATCGACGTCTCGCATCACGAACTCACGGAATCCGAGCCGCGACGACGACGAGGTGTCGATCTGCGACAGCGACGCCAAAGTGGCCTCGTAGCCGTCGTGCACCGGCACCCGCAGCAGCCGTAGCGCCTCGGACGCGATCTCCTGGTCTTCCGCGATGCGGCCGACGAAGACCGTCGACACCAGGTTCTGCACGTCGAGGCCGAGGATGTCGCGCGGGTTCTGCGATGCCACCAACGCCGCGAGGTTCCACTTGCGGGAGTCGCGGGCGAGGCGTACGAGGAAGGAACGCCCGGACCGCCAGCCCTCCATGAAGTGGGCCTCGTCGAGACCGACCATCTTGCGCGAGGAC
Organism: Actinoplanes sp. NPDC021490; assembly: GCF_055562135.1. Lineage (NCBI taxonomy): Bacteria > Bacillati > Actinomycetota > Actinomycetes > Micromonosporales > Micromonosporaceae > Actinoplanes > Actinoplanes sp. NPDC021490. Next base: position 23,317 of record NZ_JBVHFW010000021.1, on the reverse strand, counting down.
ATCGAGCCGCCGTAGCAGCGCCGCACCGCGAGCCGGTGGGCCGTGTGCAGCATCGGCAGGGCCAGCGACTCCTCGGCCGACCAGTACTCGCGCTCGATCTTGAGGTCGGGCAGGCGCAGGCCGGCCATGGTGATCACGGTAAGGGCGGCGTCCGCGCCGAGCAGGTGCTGCGGTGGCGAGCCGAAGAACAGCAGCGCCAGCGGCATCTCGGCCGTGTCGAGCAGCAGGTTGGCCAGCTCGCGGCCCTCGTCGTCGTCCAGGCCCTGCAGGGTCCGTACGACGTCGTCGAGCGTGGACGATTCCTCGGCCGGCACCTGGCGTACGGCGTGGCGCAGCAGCGTCGCCGTGGACGCCTCCTTGGCCACCTGGGGCGGCACCAGCATCGAGCAGATGTCCTGCACCAGCATGCGGCGCTCGGCCCGGGCGTTGGAGACGGCGATCTCGTATTCGCGATCGCCGCCCGGCCCGGTGGCGAACTCCGAGCGTACGGGCGTGGGAATCAACGCGTACGGAGCCAGCGTGCCCTGTTCCGAGCCGGTCAGGTTGAGCACACGCGAGTACGGGCGCAGCTCCGGCATCTGGCACAGGCGGGCCAGCGGGCCGGACGGGTCGAGGAGGGTCACCTGCACGCCGCGGCGGGCGTTGAGGTAGCCGAGCGCGCCCATCAGCGTCGACTTGCCACCGCCGGGCTCGGCCACGAACACACCGAGGCCGGACCGCTCGCGCACCTCCATCGGGAAGTGCAGGTCGAGGAAGACCGGTCGGCGGCACGTGCCCGCCGTACGCCCGATCAGGTCGCCTCGCCGGTCACCGACCGTGGAGGCCGCCTGCGGCAGGGCCGCGGCCAGCAGCTTCACCGGCATCCGCCGCACGTAGCCGGTGTTCGCGATCGGTTCACCCGGGATGAACTCGCGGGCCAGCTGGTCCTGGTTCTTCGGGTGCTGCAGCGAGATCCGCAGTTCGCGCGAGTAGAGCTGGATCAGTCGGCGGGCCCGCTCGAGGCACTCTTCGCGGGTGGCGCCGCCGACGGCGATCCGGTGCCAGCCGTGCGCGCGGGCCGACTCGACCGGCAGCCCGGTGGTCATCTCATCGCCGATCACCAGGGCCCGCTTGGCCAGACGCTCCAGCTCGGGCGGGGCGTCGATGCCGTGCTCGGCGTAGTCGAGCTGCTGCGAGCGGATCATCCGGAGCCGGTGCTCGAGGTTCTTGAACGAGCTGTTCGAGCCGAGGATGTCGATGCGGGAGGACAGCTCCATGGGCCAGGGCAGACGCTCGTGGAAGTGCATCCACGGCTCGTGCTTCTCGGGGATCTCGAGCGGTTCCATGCGCCCGACCGAGAGCACCGCGACGTGCCTTTCCTCGCCGGTCATCCGGTTGACCAGCTTCACCGTCGACCCGTACGGCGTCCGGTAGCGCTCCACCTGCTCGGTCAGCGCGAGCAGGTCGCCGGTGTCCCACTGCCCGTTGGTCACCGGGCTGAGCGGCCCGGGCGGGGCCATGCAGAGCGCGACCGAGCGGAACAGCAGCCATTCCAGTTCCTGCGGGGTGACCCGCCGGCCGCGCATGCCGAACGCGTTGAGCACCTCGTCGAACTGCTCGACCGCGCGGTTGAGCTTGCGCCGCTCGCCGTCGGAGGTGCCCCGGCCGAAGATCCGCAGGATGCGCTCGGAGAACGTGTCGCCCAGCGAGCGCCGCGCGAACGTCACCCCGAGGTAGGTCTGGCCCTCGGCGTGGTTGACCGAGAGTAGGTGCCGCTGGGCGGCCACCAGGTGATCCGACCAGGAGGTGCCGCCGCGCACGTCGGGCAGCGGCTTCGCGGTGAAGGAGTCGACCGTGCGCGCCCACTCGTCGGCCGGGAAGGGCCGGTTGGTGCGGCGCAGATGCAACCGGAACCCGGCCAGGCCCGCGTACTGCTCGGAGATCGCGCTGAGTAGGGCCTCGCGCTCGGCGTCGGGCCGGAACGCCCAGCGGACCTCGGGCAGGTAGTACCAGGCGGTGACCGTGCTCTGGGTGAAGGTCAGGTGGCCGGCGATCTCGCTGATCGCCAGTTCCATGACCGGGTCGCGGTCGTTGAACTTGAGCTTGTGCGGCCGCAGCGCCACCGGCTTGGGCTGCTTCACTTCCTGCCGTACGGGCAGCTTGGAGTCCTTCTGGCGCCGGGCCGGCACCTTCTCCTTGCGCTTGGCGGGCGCCTTTTCCGGTACGGGCACCGGCAGCGCGGCCTCGGCCGGAGCGTCCTCGGACGGCGGCGCGTACGCCTCCACCGGGCCGGGCTGCGGCGGGCGAGCCTGACCGCCCACGGTCTGCCACAGCGGCGGCGTTGACACGGGGGCCGCGGAGACGGGCCGGGCCGGCGCGGCGGGCGCGGCACTTGCCTGCGGCGTGGGGGGCCAGTTGTCGAAGTCGGGCCACTCGTCGAGCCCGGGGTCGGCCGGGGCGCCGGACTCCTCGAAGAAGTCGGCCTTGGGCCCGATCGGCGCGCGGCTGAACGGCGTGGCCGGCTCGGGCGTGCCCCACGGACCGTCCGGGTCGTCGTCGAGGCCGGGGTCGGGCACGCGCGGCGCCGGTGGCCCGGAAGGCAGCGGCTCGGGGATCAGCGGATCGGCGATCAGGGGCTCGACGACCAGGGGCTCCGAGATGCGGGGCCCGGCGACCGGGGGCTCGGACAACGGCGGCCCGGCCACCGGCGGCTCAGTAACCGGAGTCGGGACCGGAGCCGCAGAGACCGCGTGCGGTTCGATCGGCGCCGGCGGGGTAGCCGGTTCCGGCCGGGCCAGAGGGGGAGGCGGAATGGCCGGAGCGGGAGCGGAGGGGGTGGACCGGGCGGCCGGGGGAGCCGAGACCGGGCCCGACCCGTTGGCCACCGTCGGCCGGTCGTCGAAGTCGAACCCGAAGTCGAAATCCAGGTCGGGCTCGTCCGCGGGCGGCTTCGGTGAGGATTCACTCGCCGGGGTGGACACCGGAGTCGGCGGGGCGGCCCCGCCGAACAGATCCAGGAACGGCGAATCGATGTCCAGTGTGGTGTCCACCGGCCCGCCGTGCGGCCGCACCGGCTGAGGGGACTGGAAGACGCCGACCGCGCCGTGGCCGGGGGCGGTGACGAATTCCTCGGCGACCTCGTCGCCCGGATCGGACGGTGAGTAGTGGTTCGAGCGCACTCCGTTACTCTGCCTGCCCTGGGTGTCTGCACCCGCGCGGGGATTCCCGTGCGGAACGGGTCCGGTCATGCGCCGGCTCCGAGGGAGTACGCGACAGAAATGGTCATACCAACTCCTCCCGAACCCGGATGCGAGTGGCGACAAGTCTCGGATCGCGGCGCTCCACCGCCGGCTCGCGGGTGCGGCGCCAGTCGGTGAGCGCGGTCCGGATGACGACCCGGGCCGGCCGGTCGGGGTCGACGTGCCGGAACACGTACGACGTGGTGACCATGGCCAGGGCGATCTCCCAGGCCGGGAAGGGGTCGAACTCCCAGGTCAGCAGGTAGTGCATGACCATGAAGAGCGGAACCAGCGCCACGAACATGCCGTACTGCGCGTATGGCAGGTGGATGGGCAGGGTGTAACCCGGGGGGCCCAGATAGACGAGGCGCGCCCGGTAGATGTCGTCGTCGGTACGAAGCCGCATCTCAGTTGAAGATCAGGTCGATGAGGTAGTCGCCGACGAAGAACAGGGTCGCGGCGCCGGCGATGAACGCCAGGCCCACGATGGCGATGGCCGAACTGGTCAGGACCTTGGAGATCTCACCGCGGCTGGCTCGTCCAATGAAGATCACGCCCAGCACCGCGAGCAGGATCGGCGCGATGTTGCTGGCGAAGAAGGTGACGATGCCTTCGGTGTTGATGCCCTTGGGTTCGGGCGCAGCCAGCGTGGCCTGCTGAAGCATGGCCGCGGCCTGGTGGGCGAGCTCAGTGGCGATCATTGGTAAACCTCCCCGTGCCCGGCTAGGGGGTTTCGGGCACGCTGCAGTTGTGAAGCCTCACGGCACCGCCCATATCGTGCTACTTCCCACCCTGCGCGTCGAGTGAGCCGTTCGGGCATTGCCATGCTCGTCTGCTCTCTCCGGTTCCAATAATGATGCCCAGATCCGAAGAGTACGGCCCGCCGTTCTTGGCTACAAGCGTCCGAAACGTTACGCAAGGTGATGGCGTGCGTGAAATTGAGTTACAGTCCATCGTACGCACGTGCGACAACCCCGCCCGCCGTACCCTCGTGCAGTGACGACTGAGCCGACGGAAGCGCAGGTCGCGGGCCGCGCGTTGATGCATGTGGATCACCCGGTCGTGATGGGCGTCCTCAACGTCACCCCGGATTCCTTCTCGGACGGCGGGAAATACACGGACGTGGAAGCCGCCGTCCGGCACGGCGTTGAGCTGCACTACGCAGGTGCGAACATCGTGGACGTGGGCGGGGAATCGACCCGCCCCGGGGCCGGCAGGGTGGACGCCGAGACGGAAATCTCCCGCGTCGTCCCGGTGATCCGGGCCCTCGCGAGCGCCGGAGTGCCGCTCAGCATCGACACCACCCGGGCCGCGGTCGCCCGCGCGGCCCTCGAGGCGGGCGCCGCGGTGATCAACGACGTCTCCGGGGGTCTCGCCGACCAGGGCATGGCCCGGGTGGTCGCCGAAGCCGGTTGCCCGTGGATCCTGATGCACTGGCGCGGGCACTCGCGCCACATGACCGAGCTGGCCGTCTATGCCGACGTCGTCTCCGAGGTCCGCGACGAGCTGCGGCAGCGGGTGGACGACGCGCTCGCCGCCGGTGTCGCCCCGGGACAGATCATTCTCGACCCCGGGCTGGGCTTCGCCAAGACCGCCGAGCACAACTGGGCCCTCAGCGCCCACCTCGACGTCCTGATCGATCTGGGCTACCCGGTCCTGTTCGCGGCCAGCCGCAAGACCTATCTGGGCCGGTTGCTGGCGGGCCCGGACGGCGCCCCGCGCCCGGTCGAGGACCGCGAGGCGGCGACCCTGGCCACGTCGGTGCTCGCCGTGGCCGCCGGGGCCTGGGGCGTACGCGTGCACGACGTGACCGCTACCGCCGACGCGCTCGCGGTCTGGAGGGCGACCGGCTCGCCTCGGCTCCGGCCACGGTGACCGCCTGTGACTGGAGGATCAAGCAGAGCGGTCCGGGTGAATGAGGAGGAGTGAACGCGTGGAAGGCCAGATCACGCTGACCGGGCTGCGGGTCCGCGGGCGGCACGGCGTCTTCGACTTCGAGCGCGAGCAGGGCCAGGACTTCGTGATCGACGTACGCCTCGACCTCGACCTCGCCCCGGCGGCGGCCAGCGACGACGTGGCCGACACCGTGCATTATGGCGAACTCGCGGGCCGCCTGGCCGAGATCGTCGGGGGCGAACCGGTCAACCTGATCGAGACGCTGGCCGACCGGCTGCTCACCGCCTGCCTCGACGACCAGCGAGTGTCGGCGGCCGAGGTCACCGTCCACAAGCCGCAGGCGCCGATCCCGCTCGAGTTCGCCGACGTCGCCGTCACCCTGCGCCGGAGCCGTACGTGACCAGGGCCGTTCTCTCCCTCGGGAGCAACCTCGGCGACCGCGAGCACCACCTGCGGCAGGCGATCCGGGTGCTCGGCCGCAGCGTGGTGCGCGCCTCGGGCATCTACGAGACGCAGCCGTGGGGCGATGCCGACCAACCGGCGTACCTGAACGCGGTTGTCCTGGTCGCCGATTCGGAAGCGACCGCGCACGACTGGCTCGAACGCGCGCGGACGGCCGAGACCATGGCGGGCCGGGTACGCGATCCGGAGCGCCGGTTCGGCCCGCGCTCTCTCGACGTCGACGTGATCGCGGTGTGCGACGCCGATGGGCGACCGGTGCTCAGCGACGATCCCGAGCTGACGCTGCCGCACCCGCGTGTCCACCTGCGCGCCTTCGTGCTGCGGCCCTGGCTCGACCTGGAGCCCGCGGCCGAGGTGCCCGGGCACGGACCGGTCGCCCGGCTGCTCGACGACCCCGGACTGGCGGGCGACGTCGCCGCGCTGACCCCCCGGCTCGATCTCGCACTAGAGTCGACGTCGTGAGCAGCAACCCACAGGCGCCCAAGTCGGATCCGTCGATGCGCCCGACCAGCATCTCGGTGCTGATCGTCGCGGGCCTGGGCGCGGCCGCCCTGGGCTGGCTGCTGCTGAGCTTCTCCTATTCCACCCTGCCCGACCTGCCCTGGTCGCCGGTGATCGTGCTGGCCGTGCTGGCCGTGGCCGAGGGTCTGCTGGCGCAGAACACGGCGGCCCGCATCCAGCGCAAGCCGGGCACGCCCCGGGTCGACCCGCTGGCCGTCGCCCGCTATGTCGCGCTGGCCAAGGCCTCCTCGCTCGTCGGCGCGATTTCGGCCGGCTTCTCGATAGGCCTGCTGGCCTGGCTCGCGATGGAGCCCACCGAGGCCGCGCACGGCGATCTTCCGGTGGCGGTCGGCGGCGTGATCACGGCGGTGGCGCTGGTCGGGGCGGCCCTCTGGCTTGAACGTTCGTGCCGCATCCCGGAGCAGCCCGACTCGCAGGACGCCGACGATTCGGACCGGCCGTCCGGCCTGCTGTGATCCCGGGCGGGTCCGCCTCTTTTCAGCCTTGAACTGAGACCGGCTCGTATCCGTATGCTCTGGGCACGGGCATGCGCCCGGCGAGTATCGGCGTGCGTGCTTCACCGCACGGTGCGGACGCACACGAGGAGGCGCGGCGATGGCGTACGACGAGGCGACCTACCGTCGGCAGACCGAGGAGCCCACGCCCACCGATCCGGCGGCCTACCGGGCCAACACGCTGGCCGCGGCCGAGCAGCGCCGGCGTGCCGAGGAGCTGGACGGCGCCGGCGACACCACGGGCGACCTGTTGCGCCGCGCCGACACCGACGAGGACGGCCGCGACCGGCTCGGCATCCACCTCGGCTGGGAGGTCGTGCTGCTGGTCGCGGCCGCGGCGATCGGCTTCCTGCTCTGGCGCCTCGAGCCCGACAGCCTCAAACGACCCGACCTCGACACCCTGCTCATCACCGGGGCCGCGATCGGCGTGCTCACCCTGGGCGCGGGCCTGACCCTGCGGGCCGGTGTGCCCAACCTGGCGCTCGGCCCGATCGCCCTGGCCGCCTCCTTCCAGTACGCCGAGCAGGGCGACAAGGGGCTGCCCCAGGCCGTGGTCCCGGCGCTGGTCCTCGCCGCGGCCGGGGCCATCGTGATCGGCCTGATCATCGTCGTGCTGCACGTGCCCGGGTGGGCCGCGACGCTCGCGGCCGGGCTCGGCGTGATCGTCTTCGACCAGCTGCGCGTCACGCCGGTCGCCGTACAGGGCGACTACGACCCGACCGGCCAGGCGTTCTTCCTGTTCGGCGGGTTCGCGCTGCTGGCCGTGCTGGGCGGCGCGCTGGGTGCGGCCACCCCCGTACGCCGGTGGCTCGGCGGCATGCGCCCGACCGGCGACCCGGCCCGTCGCCGTGGCCCGGTCGTCGCGCTGCCGGTGATCGGCTCGCTGCTGCTCTCGTCGGTGTTCGCGGTGGCCGCGGGCGTGCTGTTCGCCGCCCTGTCCGACGCCCCGGTCGTGCCCGGCACCGGCCTGGAGTGGACGGGCATCGCGCTCGGTCTGGCCCTGCTCGCCGGCACCAGCGCGTACGGGCGTCGCGGTGGGCTGTTCGGCACGCTGTTCGCGGTGGCCGCCCTCACGCTGTTCCTCGACTACTCGGCCCGGCGCAACTTCGACATCGCCCTGTTCGCGATCGCGGCCTGCGTGTTCGCGGGCGGCCTGGTCGTCACCCGGCTCGTCGAGACGTACGGGCGTCCGCTGCCCGCCGCCGGTCCGGCCGACTGGACCGCCGCCGCGACCACGACCAGCGCGAACTGGTCGCCCGACCTGCCCGAGACGTGGTCGACCGGAAACGCCAGCCCGCGCACCGACCGCTGGGACGCCGGGCCCTGGGGAACCAACCGGTAACCGGTCCGGCGCTCCGCCTATGCTCATGGTCATGACCATTCCGAGCTTCGCCGAGCTGGACGCCCTGCCCACCGAGGAGCTGCGCGAGCGCGCCTTCCACCGGGCTCGCGAGCGGCGCGACATCGGCTTCTTCTGGTCGGTCTTCAAGCACCTGCCCGACGCCGACGAGGCCGCCCAGCTCGACGGCGCGCCCAACTCGATCGGACCCACCGTCGATGAGGCGGTCGCGCTGTGGCGTGAGCTCGAGGGCCACGGCTACGGCGAAAACGAGCCTTTGCTGCGCGCCGCCTTCATCGACTACCTCCAGAACCCATCCAACCGCCCCGCCCGCCACCCAAAGAACGACTAAAGGCTGCGCTTCGTATCCACCGGCGTCGTTTGGGAAGTGCGCCGCTCTGGGAACTAGCGGCCCATGGCTCTCGGTAACCGGTACAAGTCTGCGCCTGGTGCGGGCACTCTGGCCGCGCTCATATTGGTTCTCGTCTTCGGCAGCCCGTGGTATGCCGACTGGGCGAGCGACAACACCAACCCCAACACGGCCGGCGGCTGGTGGCTCCGCCTGCTCGCCTGGCCGCGCTGGTCCTTCGACTCGAGCGACTCGCTGCGGGAGATCGTCGTCGGCGACCTCAAGGCGATCCTGCTGGTCATTCTGACCCTGCTCTTCCTGTACCTGCTGCCCGGCTCGCAGCTGGCCCGGGCCCGCGGCACGATCAGCCAGTTCTTCGCCGGCTGGGCGTCCTACGTCTTCGCCGGTGGATTCGCCGCGCTGCTGACGACGCTGTTCCTGGCCAACCCGTCGCTGCTGGGCGCGTTCCAGGCAGCCGGCAACGGCGCCGCGTACGGGCTGTTCGTCGGCTGGATCATTGGTTTCGCCACTCTCGGTGGCTACCGCGGCACTCGATGATTCCGGAGCGGCCCGCCTCCCGTTGCCTTGGCGACCGGGTGGCGGGCCGTTCGGCAAGAGTTCGCAACTGCGAACAGTTGACGCCCACCCGGGTCTGTTCTCCGGTGTCGTGGCAGGTCAAAGGTTAACTCCACGGGGTTGTCCGGTATGGCAGGGATTTCGACCATCTGAAGGTCGGCGGTCGAACATTTGCCCGAACGAGGCGTCTGAGTAGTATCGGCGGCCATGCCGGACCGGGAATCCGTGGCGGGGAACGCACGCTTGCTCCGCGGCCTCATCTGGGCGGGTGTTCTGCTCGCCCCGATGGCCGCGGCTGTCGTGCTGCTCGGCCCAAGTTCCAACAGCGTGCGGTTCGCCGTGCTCCTCATCGCGGTCGCCATCGTGCTGATCGGCGCCTCGGTGCTGGTCCGCAACGATCCCGTGCTCGGCCGGATGGAGATCGAGGACCGCGTGGCCGAAGAGGTGGCGACGCTGCGCCGGGAGCTGCGGGCCGAGTTCGGCGGCGGCGGCCCGGTTCGCGGCGCGGCCCAGATCCACGGCAGTCCACAGCGTGGCGCGCCGATCCCGCCGATGCCGGCGCCCGCGGCCGCGGCGCAGATGCGGCAGCAGCCCCCGGAGGAGGAGCCGTCCGGCTTCTTCTCCGACTTCGCGGCCGAGGGCCAATATCCGGACCCGTTCGCGAACAGCCAGCCGCAGAACGTCTACCCGGGGAACGCATATCCGGAAAACGCCTACCCGGACAACAGCTACCCGCAGAACTACGCGGCCGATGAGTACGCCGGTGAATACGCCGGGAACGAGTACGCCGACAACGGCTACCAGCCGGACGGCTACCCCGACGAAGACTTCGCCCCGCCGCCGGTGCCCGTCGGCCCGCCGCCGACCGGCACGGCAAGGCCTCCCGTGGGCCCGCCGCCGACCGGTTCGGCCCGGCCCCCCGTGGGCCCGCCGCCCACCGGTTCGGCCCGGCCCCCGGCCGGCGGTCGAGCCGGTGCCCCCGTCGCTTCGGCCGGTGTTCCGGTGGCCTCGGCCGCCGTGCGCCCGCCGGCCCGCACCGGCCCCGGCATGACCACCGGCGGTCGCATCACCCCGGAGCCCGGAACGTCGACCGGTGGCCGTGCGGTGGCCGCCGCGGCCGCCTCGGTGCCGCCTCCACCCCAGGTCCCGCGGCAACGCGGCGCCGCCCCGGTGCCTCCGCCTCTTCCGCCGCGCGCGACGGGACCCGCCGGCGCGTACGGACAGCCGCCCGACTCGCTCGCCGACGACTTCGGCGCGAGCACCGGCTACGCCGCCCAGCCTCCGGGGGTCTACGGCTCACCGGCGAGCAGCAACACGTACGGCGCGCCCGCCGGCACGTACGGCGGCGGTGGCAACGACTTCGACTCCGACGAGTACAACGGCTACGGCGCCCCCAGCTACGGCGCCGAGCACGGCCCGCGCGAGCCCGGCACCACGACGGGCGATCCGCACTACCGGGCCCGCCGCCACCGCCCGTCGGCCAACGACACCAATGTGGGCTCGCTCAGCGACTTCGCCTCGTACGGGGGCTGGTCTCCCGAACCCGGCCCGGACGACCGCCGCTGATTATTTGTCGATGTCGCCGACCACGAAGAACATCGACCCCAGGATCGCGATCAGGTCGGGCACCAGGCACCCCGGAATGAGCGTGGCCAGCGCCTGCACGTTCGCGTAGGACGCGGTGCGCAGCTTCATCCGCCACGGCGTCTTCTCGCCCCGCGACACCAGGTAGTAGCCGTTGATGCCGAGCGGGTTCTCGGTCCAGGCGTACGTGTGACCCTCGGGCGCCTTGACCACCTTGGGCAGTCGCACATTGACCGGCCCGGAGATCCGGTCGACCCGGTCCAGGCACTGCTCGGCGAGATCGAGCGAGACGAACGTCTGCTCCAGCAGCACCTCGAACCGGGCATGGCAATCGCCGGAGCTGCGCGTCACCACCGGCACATCCAGTTCCCCGTACGCGAGATAGGGCTCGTCGCGGCGCAGGTCGAAGTCGAGACCGCTGGCCCGCGCGACCGGCCCCGACGCCCCGTACGCCGCCGCCTGCTCGGCCGTCAGAACGCCGACCCCGACCGTACGGGCCAGGAAGATGTCGTTGCGGCGGATCAGGTGGTCCAGGTCGGGCAGTCGTGTGCGGACGGTCTTGATCGCCTCGCGCGCCCGGCCCGTCCACCCGGCCGGCACCTCCTCCTTGAGACCGCCGACCCGGTTGAACATGTAGTGCATGCGGCCGCCGGAGACCTCCTCCATGACCGCCTGCAGGGTCTCGCGCTCGCGGAACGCGTAGAACATCGGCGTGATCGCGCCGATCTCCAGCGGGTAGGAGCCCAGGAACATCAGGTGGTTGAGCACCCGGTTGAGCTCGGCCAGCGCCATCCGCAGCCAGGTCGCGCGCTCGGGCACCTCGATGCCCATCAGCCGCTCGACCGCCAGCGCGACGCCCAGCTCGTTGGAGAACGCCGACAGCCAGTCGTGCCGGTTGGCCAGCATCAGGATCTGCCGGTAGTCGCGCACCTCGAACAGCTTCTCGGCGCCGCGGTGCATGTATCCGACGATCGGCTCGCACGTGACGACCCGTTCGCCGTCGAGTGTCAGCTTGAGCCGCAGCACGCCGTGCGTCGAGGGGTGCTGCGGGCCGATGTTGAGCACCATGTCGGCGGTCTCGAGCCCGGCGCCGGTCCCGACCGTCATTTCCCGCAGCTGGTCTGTCACAACAGCATGCTCCCACGCTCGCCGAGCCCGACGCTGTGCAGCAACCACCAGTGCCCGCCGAGCCCGGCCGCCTCGATCAGCTCGGCCTCCGCCCCGGCCGCGGCCAGCGCCCGCACATATCCCCCCGGATCGGTCCGGGCCAGTTCCAGCGGCGGCCGGGCGCCGTCGAGTCCCAGCGCCCGCAGCGCCTCACGCTGGCGGATCAGCTCGTACGGAACCCCGGCCGCGGCCGCCACGGCGTCGATGGCCACGTGCGCCGTGACGTCGCAGGACCCGTCGGGCACCGGCGGCACCTGCCGTCCATCCCGGAAGCCGGTCAGCGACCCGAGCGGCGGCCGTTCGCCCCGCCGGTGCCCGTAGTCGATGGCCAGCGCGCAGCCCCGGCGCACCTGCTGGACGGCATCGGCCCAGGCGGCGTCGCGGGGCCAGCCGATCTCGGCCCGGCCCGGCTCGGCCCACCAGCGCCGCAGCCAGAACAGGTCGGCCGCGTCGACCAGCCCGCCCAGCGATTCGGCCCCGGTGGCCGGATCGACCAGCACCTTGCGCAGCCGCCCCTGATCGTCGAGGTCGGCCACGTCGAGCGGCACGTTGTCGAGCCACTCGGTGGCGATCAGCAGCCCGGCGATGTCGTCCGGAACGTCCGGCCGCCAGGCGATGCCCGCCGGGAGCCGGCCGGGTCGCGGGGCGAGCTCGACCGCGGTGAGCCGGACCCGTTCGGGCAGCAGCGGCCGCAGCGAGGCGAGCAGCTCCCCGCGGCCCGCACCCACGTCGACCAGGTCGAACGTCTTGGGTCGCCCGAGCGCGTCGTCGATCCGCTCGATCAGCCGCAGCAGCGCCCCGGCGAACAGCGGCGAGGCGTGCACGCTGGTGCGGAAGTGATCGACCGGCCCCTGATCGGCCCGCACGAAGAACCCGCCGGGCCCGTAGAGCCCGGCCCCCATGGCCGCCCGCCACCCCTGCACACCGTTCACCCTAGGCCCGTCGCCGGTGAGGAGAGCTGGGGAGCGCCCGCCCGATCAGGGGTGGCGGCCGGACGTGAGGCGAGATGGGGTTGTTCACACCGTCTTGTCACCGGCATGTTTCGGCGGCGCATACTTGCGCTCGACCGGTACCCCTTTCGAGGACTGGATCTGGATATGAGCGCATCGTCGCGTCTTACTGTGGGCGTTGTCGGCGCGGGCCGGGTCGGCGCCGTGCTGGGCGCCGCACTCAACGCCGCCGGGCACCGCGTGGTGGCCGCCGCGGCCGTCTCCGCCGCTTCCCGTGCTCGGGTCGCCCGCCTGCTGCCCACCGCCGCGATCCGGCCCGCCGACGAGGTCGCCCGGGCCGCCGCCGACCTGCTTCTGCTGGCCGTGCCCGACGACGCGCTGGCCGGCGTCGTCTCGGGGCTGGCCGCCACCGGCGCGCTGCGTCCGGGGCAAAAGGTGGCCCACACCTCGGGCGCGCACGGGCTCGATGTCCTGGGCGATGTCGAGGGCATGGCCCTGCACCCGGCGATGACCTTCACCGGCACCGAGAACGACCTGGACCGGCTGCCGGGCATCGCCTGGGGGGTCACCACGGCCGACCGCGTGTTCGCGGCCCGGCTGGTGGCCGATCTCGGCGGTGTGCCCGAGTGGGTGGCCGAGGACGCCCGGCCGGTCTATCACGCGGCCCTCGCCCACGGCGCGAACCACCTGGTCACGCTGGTGAACGAGGCGGCCGACCTGCTGCGGGCGGCCGGCATCGCGGAGCCGTCACGCCTGCTTTCCCCGCTGCTGCACGCCGCGCTCGACAACGCCCTGCGGATGGGCGACGCGGCGCTGACCGGCCCGGTCTCGCGGGGCGACGCCGGCACCGTGGGCAAACACCTCGACCGCATGCCGCCCGAGGCCGTGCCGGCCTATCTGGCTCTGGCCCGCCGCACCGCCGACCGGGCGCTCGCCGCCGGCCGCCTCCGCCCGCAGGACGCGGCTCTGCTGCTCGATGTGCTGAGCCGCGCGGCCGTGGGGAGCCCGGCATGACCCAAGTGATCCACACCCGGGACGAACTGAGCCGTGACCTCGCGGCGGCGCCGGGCCAGGTCGCGGTCGTGATGACCATGGGCGCGCTGCACGCGGGGCACCGCCGGCTGATGCGCGAGGCGAGGGAGCGTGCCGCCTTCGTGGTCGTCACGATCTTTGTGAACCCGCTGCAGTTCGGCCCGAACGAGGACTTCGACAAGTACCCGCGCACGCTCGAGGCCGACGTCGAGGCGTGCCGGGCCGAGGGCGTCGACCTGGTCTTCGCGCCCGGCCGCGACGAGGTCTATCCGACCGGCGCGCCCTCGATCACGATGAACGCCGGTCCGCTCGGCGAGATCCTGGAGGGCGCGAGCCGCCCCGGCCACTTCGCCGGCATGCTCACCGTCGTCCAGAAACTGCTCATGCTCACCAGGGCCGACGTCGCCTTCTTCGGCGAGAAGGACTTCCAGCAGCTCGCGCTGATCCGCCGGATGGTCACCGACCTCGAGCTGGGCGTCGAGATCGTGGGCGTGGCGACCGTCCGCGAGCCGGACGGCCTGGCCATGTCGAGCCGCAACCGCTACCTGTCGGCGGACGAGCGGCGGGCCGCGCTGGCTCTCTCGCGGGCCCTGCGCGAGGGCGCCGCCCACACCGGGGCCGAGGCGGCTCTGGCGGCCGCTCACAAGATCCTGAATGACGAGCCTTCCGTACGCGTCGACTACCTCGCGCTGACCGGGGCCGATCTCGGCGCTCCGCCCGACGAGGGCCCCGCCCGCCTGCTGATCGCCGCCCGGGTCGGGGCCACCCGGCTGATCGACAACGTGCCACTGACCCTGGAGAGGGCCGCCTGATGTTCCGGACCATGCTCAAATCCAAGATCCACCGGGCCACCGTGACCCAGGCCGACCTGCACTACGTGGGCTCGGTGACGGTCGACCTCGATCTGCTCGACGCGGCCGACCTGATTCCGGGCGAGCAGGTGGCGATCGTCGACGTGACCAACGGCGCCCGGCTCGAGACCTACGTGATCCCGGGAGAGCGGGGCAGCGGCGTGATCGGCATCAACGGCGCCGCGGCCCACCTCGTGCACCCCGCTGACCTGGTCATCCTGATCTCGTACGGTCAGATGGAGGATGCCGAGGCGCGCGCCTATCAGCCGCGGATCGTGCACGTCGACGCCGCCAACAAGATCATCGAGCTGGGCGTGGACCCGGCCGCGGCGGCCGAGGGCATGCCGGGCGGTCTGCGGCGCGGTGACAAGGTCACCACCGGCTGACGATTCCCTAAACGCCGCCACTCCCGTTTTCGATCACCATATGATTGGAAAACGGACATCGGCGGCGCGTGGGGAAGGCGTGGGTTCATGCGACACGGGCTCGGCCTCCGGCTCGGGATCACCGCCGTCCTGGGCGCGGTGTTGCTGGTCGCGGGCTGCGGAAAGCCGGGCGGCGTCGACGGCAACCTGACCAACGGGTGGGGCGCGATGGCCCCGGCGACCGGCTTCGAGCCCAACGAGGGCGCGTGCCACAACGCCAACTTCAACCCGGTCGGCCCCCGCGGCACGTACGAGGAGGTCGACTGCGCGGCCAAGCACCGCACCGAGACCGTCTTCGTCGGCACGTACGAGTCGCCGGCCGCGGACGCCGACGTCCCGCCGGCCGACGGTTCGGCCGGTGCCCGTACGGCGTACTCGATCTGTGATCAGAAAACGACCACCTTCGTCGGCGGTCCGTGGCGCAACGGGCGGCTGTGGATCGGCGTGACCCGCCCGACCGAGGCGGCCTGGAGCGGCGGCGCCCGGTGGTTCCGCTGCGAGGTGCTCGAGCTGAACTCGGTCGAGGACGACGGCGGCCTGGTGCAGCGGGAGGGCACCCTGCGCGATGCGCTGGCCGACGGCAGCTCCGACGTGGTGCTCGGCTGTTACGCCATCCAGCTCGACGGCAACGGCGCGATCGCCACCATGCCCGCGGTGGCCTGCACGGCCAAGCACAACGGCGAGTTCGCCGGGGTCTGGTACGCCAAGGACCTGGACTATCCCGACGACGACGCCACCTGGGCCAAGTTCCACGACGGCTGCCGCAATCTGATCGCGGACTACGTCGGCGTGCCCAAGGACGCCGACCTTCAATACCGTACGGGCGTGGTCTCGTTGCCCGGCGGCGCGGACGTCTGGGCGCAGGGCGATCGAGGGGTGCGCTGCTACCTCTGGCTGGACGGCGTGGAGCTGACGTCGTCGCTGCGGGGCAAGGGTGTCAAGAGCCTTCCGGTCCAGTACAAGTAACGGTGACCACGAATGCCCGACCCCGGCCGCGCGGTGCCGCACCGGCGGAGTGTACTGAGCGGATGTTTGTCGCCGACCTTCCGGAGCTGCCCCGCCGGCTCGCCGCGGCCGAGCCGGGCTGGAGCGAGACCACCGACGTGCTGGTCGTGGGCTCCGGCGTGGCCGGTCTGACCGCCGCCCTGCACCTGCGTGAGCAGGGCCTGCACGTCACCGTGGTCACCAAGGTGAACATCGACGACGGCTCGACCCGGTGGGCCCAGGGCGGCATCGCGGCGGTGCTCGATCCGCTCGACACCCCGGACGCGCACGCCAACGACACCGAGATCGCCGGCGTCGGGCTGTGCGACCCCGCGGCCGTACGCGTCCTGGTCTCAGAGGGGCCGGCCCGCGTACGGGAACTGATCCGCCGGGGCGCCGCCTTCGACCGCAACGCCGACGGCTCGCTGATGCTGACCCGCGAGGGCGGTCACCGCGCCGACCGGATCGTGCACGCGGGCGGCGACGCGACCGGCGCCGAGGTTCAGCGCGCCCTGCACGAGGCGGTGCGCCGCGACCCGTGGATCCGCCTGGTCGAACACGCGCTGGTGCTCGACCTGCTGCGCGCGGCCGACGGCCGGGCCTGCGGCATCACCCTGCACGTGCTGGGCGAGGGCAGCGAGGACGGCGTCGGCGCGATCCTGGCCCGCGCGGTCGTGCTGGCCACCGGCGGCATGGGCCAGATCTACTCCTCCACCACCAACCCGTCGGTCTCGACCGGCGACGGCGTGGCCCTGGCGCTGCGGGCCGGCGCGGTGGTCACCGACGTCGAGTTCGTGCAGTTCCACCCCACGTCCTTCGTCACCGCGAGCGTCACGTCGGTGCAGCGGCCGCTGATCTCCGAGGCGCTGCGCGGCGAGGGCGCCCACCTGGTCGACGAGGCCGGCGTCCGGTTCATGGTCGGGCAGCACGAACTGGCCGAGCTGGCCCCGCGCGACGTGGTGGCCAAGGGCATCCACCGGGTGCTGCGGGCCACCGGCGCCGACCATGTCTATCTCGACGCCCGGCACCTCGGCGGCCCGTTCCTCGAGCGGCGCTTTCCGACGATCGTGGCCTCCACCCGCGCGGCCGGCATCGACCCGGCGACCGAGCTCATCCCGGTCGCCCCGGCCGCCCACTACGCCTCCGGCGGGGTCCGCACCGACCTGCGGGGACGCACGAGCATTCCCGGCCTGTACGCGTGCGGCGAGGTCGCCTGCACCGGCGTGCACGGCGCCAACCGGCTGGCCAGCAACTCCCTGCTCGAAGGCCTGGTGTTCGCCAAGCGCATCGCCGACGACATCGCCCACGAGCTGCCGCCGCAGTCCGATCCGGCCCCCGACACCGGCGAGCCCGGCTGGGTGGTCGGCCCGGCCACGCGTCCCGAGCTGCAGCGCGCGATGACCCGGGGCGCGGGCGTGCTGCGCTCGGCCGGCTCGCTGGACGCCACGGCCAAGGAACTCACCCGGCTGGCCGAGCAGCGCGACACCCCCCGCAACGCCGCCTGGGAGGCGACGAACCTGCTCACCGTCGCGTCCGTGCTGGTGGCGGCGGCCCGCACCCGCCGCGAGACGCGCGGCTGCCACTGGCGCGAGGACTTCGGAGCGGCCGAGGACGAGTGGCGCGGCCACCTGCTGCACACCCTCGATCGCCGAACCCGGCTCACCCAGTCCTTCGAAGAGATGGCCTGACCACAGGGGGAACCATGAACGAGCTCGACGTCGCCGAAGTGGAAATGATCGTCCGCACCGCGCTGGCCGAGGACCTCGGGTCGCCGCCACGCGACGTGACCAGCGAGGCCACCATCCCGGCCGACCAGGTCGACACGGCCGAGCTGGTGGCCCGGGCCGACGGCGTGGTGGCCGGCCTCCCGGTCGCGGCGATCGTCTTCAACGACACGTCGGGCCACGTGGCCACCTTCGAGCAGAACGTGGCCGAGGGCGACCGGGTCGCGCGCGGCGACGTGCTGGCCGTGATCACCGGCCCCACCCGGGCCCTGCTCACCGGCGAGCGTACGGCGCTCAACCTGCTCAGCCGCATGTCCGGAGTGGCCACCCACACCCGCCGCTGGGCCGACGCGCTGGCCGGCACCAAGGCCACCGTGCTCGACACCCGCAAGACCACGCCCGGGCTGCGCTACCTCGAGAAGTACGCGGTACGCGTGGGCGGCGGCACCAACAAGCGCATGGGCCTCTACGACGTGGCCATGATCAAGGACAACCACAAGCTGGCCGCGGGCAGCATCACCGCCGCCTACCGTCTCGTCCGCCAGAAGTTCCCCGAGGTGCCGGTGCAGGTCGAGGTGACCACGGTGGCCGAGGCGGTCGAGGCGGTCGAGGCCGGGGCGACGTTCCTTCTCTGCGACAACATGACGCCGGAGTTGCTGCGCGAGGTCGTGGCCGAGGTGGGTGACCGGGCCGAACTCGAGGCGACCGGCAACCTACGCTTGGAGACAGTTTCGGATTACGCCGCCACCGGCGTCGACTATCTCTCCGTCGGCGGCCTCACCCACTCGTCCCCCATCCTCGACATCGCTATGGACCTGCGCCCCCGCTGACCGCCGGGGCCCGAGACAAAGGGTTTCCCGTGCTGCTCTGCATCGACATTGGCAACACGAACACGGTCCTGGCGACCTTCGACGGCGACAAGCTCGTGCACAACTGGCGGATCAAGACCGACGCCCGCTCCACGGCGGACGAGCTCGGCCTGATGTTCCGCGGGTTGCTGGCGAGCGACGCTGTCGAGATCACCGGGGTCGCGGCCTGCTCGACCGTGCCGGCCGCGCTGCGCAGCCTGCGCACGATGCTGGCCCGCTACTACGGTGATCTGCCCAACGTGGTCGTCGAGCCCGGCGTCAAGACCGGCGTCCAGCTGGCCATCGACAACCCCAAGGAGGTCGGGGCCGACCGGGTGGTCAACACCCTGGCCGCGCACGCGCTCTACGGCGGACCGTCGATCGTGGTCGACTTCGGCACCACCACCAACTTCGACGTGATCAGCGAGCGGGGCGAGTTCCTGGGCGGGGCGTTCGCGCCCGGCATCGAGATCTCGTTCGACGCGCTCGCCGCCCGGGCCGCCCAGCTGCGCAAGGTCGAGCCGGCCCGGCCCAAGTCGGTGATCGGCAAGAACACGGTCGAGTGTCTGCAGTCCGGCATGTACTTCGGGTTCGCCGGGCAGGTCGACGGCATCGTCTCGCGCATGATCGACGAGATCGGGCCGGTCTCGGCCGTGATCGCCACCGGCGGCCTGGCCTGGCTGGTCAAGGACGAATGCCGGACGATCACCGCCCACGAGCCGATGATCACGCTGATCGGGCTCCGGATGGTATATGAGCGGAACGTCTGAGCTTCATCGAGTTTATTCGGTTTTCCGCCGCGGATAGGCCCTGAGTAGGCTTTAGCGGCCCAATCCCTCGTACAGAGAGTCGTGCCGTGACCGAGCAGAATGTGCCCGTCCCTGATCCCGCCGAGGACCTTCCCGAGCAGATGCGGGTCCGCCGGTCGAAGCGGGACCGGATGCTCGCCGAAGGGGTGTCCCCCTACCCGGTGAACGTCGCTCGGACGGCGACGCTGAAGCAGGTCCGCGAGCAGTACGCCGAACTGCCCATCGACGCGGCCACCGGCGACCAGGTGTCGATCGCGGGCCGGGTCATCTTCGTGCGCAACGGCGGCAAGCTGTGCTTCGCCACCCTGCGCGACGGCGACGGAACCGAGATCCAGGCCATGCTCTCGCTGGCCAAGGTGGGCGAGGAACGCCTGGCTGACTGGAAGCAGCTCGTCGACCTGGGCGACATCGTCTCGGTCACCGGCGAGGTGATCACCAGCCGGCGTGGTGAGCTGTCCGTGCTGGCCGACACCTGGGCGATGAGCGCCAAGGCGCTGCGGCCGCTCCCGGTGGCCCACAAGCCCCTCTCGGAAGAGACCCGGGTCCGCCAGCGGTACGTGGATCTGATCGTCCGGCCGCAGGCCCGCGACACCGTCCGCACCCGGGCCATGGTCGTACGGAGTCTGCGTGAGTCGCTGTTCCGCCGCAATTTCCTCGAGGTCGAAACGCCAATGTTGCAGTTGCTGCACGGCGGCGCGACGGCCCGTCCGTTTGTGACGCACAGCAACGCTCTCGATACCGATCTCTATCTTCGGATCGCGCCGGAACTGTTTTTGAAGCGGGCCGTGGTCGGCGGCATCGACCGGGTCTTCGAGATCAACCGCAACTTCCGCAATGAGGGTATGGACTCCACCCACTCGCCGGAGTTCGCGATGCTCGAGGCTTACCAGGCGTACGCGGACTACAACGTCATGCAACAGCAGACCCGTGAGTGGATTCAGGAGGCCGCCTTCGCAGTCACCGGATCACACGTGGTGACGCACTTCGACGGCAGCGAGTTGGATCTCGGTGGCGAGTGGGCCTCGGTGACTCTCTATGGTTCCCTCTCGGATGCGCTCGGTGAAGAAGTCACTCCGGAGACCGATATCGCGCAACTGCTGCGGTATGCCGAAAAGCACGACCTTTCCGCCGACCCGAAGTGGGGTCCCGGCAAGCTCGTCGAGGAGCTGTTCGAGCACCTGGTGCAGCACACCCTGCAGGCGCCGACGTTTGTACGGGATTATCCCGAAGAGACCGCTCCGCTGACCCGCGCGCATCGGGAAACACCGGGCCTCACCGAGAAGTGGGACCTGTACGTGAAGGGCTTCGAACTGGCGACCGCCTATTCCGAACTGGTCGACCCGGTCGTGCAGCGCGAGCGGCTGCTGGCCCAGTCGTTGCTGGCCGCCGGCGGCGATGCCGAGGCGATGCAGCTGGACGAGGATTTCCTCCGGGCCATGGAGTACGGAATGCCGCCGTCCGGTGGCATGGGAATGGGAATCGACCGGCTTCTGATGGCGCTCACCGGGCTCGGTATTCGCGAAACGATCCTCTTCCCGCTCGTCCGCCCCGAGTAAGGATCGGGCCGGCGTGCCAAAAATCCAAACGCGGAAATGTCCCGACCGCCATTGACGGACGACTGCGCCCTGGCGTTATTGTCTGTGCGTTGCTGTGGGGAAGAACCTGTGTTCGGGAGGATAACGTCGCGTGGCGAAGCAGATCATTCACAAGCTGGTCGATGACATCGACGGGGGCGACGCCGACGAGACGGTGAAGTTCGCTCTCGACGGGATTCAGTACGAGATCGACCTGTCGGAGAAGAACGCCGCCAAATTGCGGGAGCTGTTCGACCCGTACGTGGTCGCCGGTTCCCGGGTCGCCCGCGGTGGAGTGGTCGTGGGTGGCCGGGCCGCTCGCGGCCGCGGCGGCGCCACCGCCGACCGCGAGCAGAACAAGGCGATCCGCGAGTGGGCCAAGAAGGCCGGCAAGGACATCTCCGACCGGGGTCGTATCCCGCAGGAGATCGTGGACGAGTTCCACGCCAAGGGCCCGGGTCGCAACTGACCACCGCCCGACCGACGCAGCAGGGTCCGCCGCACAGTGTGCGGCGGACCCGCTGCTTTTTTCGCTCGATCTTCGGTGGGCCGTCGTAGGGTTATCCACAGGTGGGGACGACGTTGTCCACAGGCTGTGGACGACGGATCCGCGATTTCGCTGTCCGCGTAGCCGATCGGCTGGGGGAACAGCCTCTGAGCGTGCGAAGTTGGCTAAAACAACGCTGCGGACGGTTTCAAGGGGTCGCGAGGGCCCAGCAAGACCACTCGGCGGCGATAGAGTTATCAGCACGGGTATCACCGATGCCCGTGCGCTGGCCCCGCCAGTTCAATTGGCGCACGGCACGTGAGGAGCACGAGGGCATGTTCGAGCGGTTCACCGACCGAGCGCGACGGGTTGTCGTCCTGGCCCAAGAAGAGGCCCGGATGCTCAACCACAACTACATCGGGACCGAGCACATCTTGCTCGGCTTGATTCATGAGGGTGAGGGCGTCGCTGCCAAGGCTCTGGAGAGTCTGGGCATCTCCTTGGAGGGGGTGCGGCAGCAGGTCGAGGAGATTATCGGCCAGGGTCAGCAGGCGCCGAGCGGGCATATCCCGTTCACGCCCCGAGCCAAGAAGGTTCTTGAGCTGTCGCTGCGTGAGGCGTTGCAGCTGGGCCACAACTACATCGGCACCGAGCACATCCTGTTGGGCCTGATCCGCGAGGGTGAGGGCGTCGCCGCCCAGGTCCTGGTGAAGCTGGGCGCCGACCTCAACCGCGTCCGCCAGCAGGTTATTCAGCTGCTGTCGGGTTACCAGGGCAAGGAGCCGGCCGCGGCCGGCGCGGCAGCGGGCGAGGCCGCCCCGTCGACGTCGCTGGTCCTCGACCAGTTCGGCCGCAACCTGACCCAGGCCGCCCGCGAGGGCAAGCTCGACCCGGTGATCGGCCGGGAAAAGGAAATCGAGCGGGTCATGCAGGTGCTGTCGCGGCGCACCAAGAACAACCCGGTCCTGATCGGTGAGCCCGGCGTCGGTAAGACCGCCGTCGTCGAGGGCCTGTCCCAGTCGATCGTCAAGGGCGAGGTGCCCGAGACGCTCAAGGACAAGCAGCTCTACACCCTCGACCTCGGTGCTCTGGTCGCCGGATCGCGTTACCGCGGTGACTTCGAGGAGCGCCTGAAGAAGGTCCTCAAGGAGATCCGCACCCGCGGCGACATCATCTTGTTCATCGACGAGATCCACACCCTGGTCGGTGCGGGCGCCGCCGAAGGCGCGATCGACGCGGCCAGCATTTTGAAGCCGATGCTGGCCCGCGGCGAGTTGCAGACCATCGGCGCGACCACGCTGGATGAATACCGCAAGCACCTGGAGAAGGACGCCGCTCTGGAGCGCCGCTTCCAGCCCATCCAGGTCGGTGAGCCGTCGCTGGCGCACACCATCGAGATCCTCAAGGGTCTGCGCGACCGCTACGAGGCCCACCACCGGATCAGCATCACCGACGCCGCCCTGGTGGCTGCGGCCACTTTGGCCGACCGCTACATCTCCGACCGGTTCCTGCCGGACAAGGCGATCGACCTGATCGACGAGGCCGGCGCCCGGATGCGGATCCGCCGGATGACCGCGCCGCCGGACCTGCGTGACTTCGACGAGCGTATCGCCCAGGTCCGCCGGGACAAGGAGTCCGCGATCGACGCGCAGGACTTCGAGCGGGCCGCGCAGCTGCGGGACAAGGAGAAGCAGCTGCTGGGTCAGAAGGCGCAGCGGGAGAAGGAGTGGAAGGCCGGCGACCTCGACGTCGTGTCCGAGGTCGACGACGAGCAGATCGCCGAGGTCCTGGGCAACTGGACCGGTATCCCGGTGTACAAGCTGACCGAGGAAGAAACCTCCCGGCTGCTGCGGATGGAAGATGAGCTGCACAAGCGGGTCATCGGCCAGGAAGACGCGGTCAAGGCCGTGTCCAAGGCGATCCGCCGGACCCGGGCGGGTCTGAAGGACCCGAAGCGGCCGTCCGGTTCGTTCATCTTCGCCGGCCCGTCCGGTGTGGGGAAGACCGAGCTGTCCAAGGCGCTGGC